>NZ_CALNWX010000009.1:160000-162500 GCF_940807095.1 Chryseobacterium sp. Marseille-Q3244
GCTTACCACGTCCTTCGTCGCCTCTGAAAGCCTAGGCATCCGCCATACGCCCTTAACGATTTCTTTCCTAATATTAAATTAGTTCAGTATTTTTTTGATAAACTCTCGTCTATCGATATTTTTATAAACTCGGCACTCGAAAGTGCTCGGTTATCTCTTTGTGATGTCTTTACCGTTAATGTCAATGATCTTTATCTATTTCTGATCTAATTCGCAAATATTGTTTTTGGCTCTATTTGCTTTTTTAAAATTAAACCATCGATGTGGAGAATAAGGGAGTCGAACCCTTGACCTCCTGCGTGCAAGGCAGGCGCTCTAGCCAGCTGAGCTAATTCCCCCTCTAGTAGACTTCAGATTTTAGATCTCAGATTACAGACTTTATGGTCTGACATCTGATGTCTTATATCTTCCCGTCTTATAATTAGTAGTCTCGGGCAGGCTCGAACTGCCGACCTCTACATTATCAGTGTAGCGCTCTAACCAGCTGAGCTACGAGACTCTGTTATGAGTAATTAGTGATGAGTAATAAGTAATACTTCTTGCTCCTCTTCATTCCCCAATCTCTTTCCCTAATACTAATTTCTAGTGGGTTTTGTATTTTTAATATAATCAACCAAACAAAAAACTAAAGCTTGAACTTTAAGTAAGTTCTGTATCTTGCGATACTAATTTTTTTATCGTCTTTAAGACGCTCTAAAATGAGATGTTCCAGCCGCACCTTCCGGTACGGCTACCTTGTTACGACTTAGCCCTAGTTACCTGTTTTACCCTAGGCAGCTCCTGTTACGGTCACCGACTTCAGGTACCCCAGACTTCCATGGCTTGACGGGCGGTGTGTACAAGGCCCGGGAACGTATTCACCGCGCCATGGCTGATGCGCGATTACTAGCGATTCCAGCTTCATAGAGTCGAGTTGCAGACTCCAATCCGAACTGAGACCGGCTTTCGAGATTTGCATCACATCGCTGTGTAGCTGCCCTCTGTACCGGCCATTGTATTACGTGTGTGGCCCAAGGCGTAAGGGCCGTGATGATTTGACGTCATCCCCACCTTCCTCTCTACTTGCGTAGGCAGTCTCACTAGAGTCCCCAACTTAATGATGGCAACTAGTGACAGGGGTTGCGCTCGTTGCAGGACTTAACCTAACACCTCACGGCACGAGCTGACGACAACCATGCAGCACCTTGAAAAATGTCCGAAGAAAAGTCTATTTCTAAACCTGTCATTTCCCATTTAAGCCTTGGTAAGGTTCCTCGCGTATCATCGAATTAAACCACATAATCCACCGCTTGTGCGGGCCCCCGTCAATTCCTTTGAGTTTCATTCTTGCGAACGTACTCCCCAGGTGGCTAACTTATCACTTTCGCTTAGTCTCTGAAGCTTGCGCCCCAAAAACGAGTTAGCATCGTTTACGGCGTGGACTACCAGGGTATCTAATCCTGTTCGCTCCCCACGCTTTCGTCCATCAGCGTCAGTTGTTGCTTAGTAACCTGCCTTCGCAATTGGTGTTCTAAGTAATATCTATGCATTTCACCGCTACACTACTTATTCCAGCTACTTCAATAACACTCAAGACCTGCAGTATCAATGGCAGTTTCACAGTTAAGCTGTGAGATTTCACCACTGACTTACAGATCCGCCTACGGACCCTTTAAACCCAATAAATCCGGATAACGCTTGCACCCTCCGTATTACCGCGGCTGCTGGCACGGAGTTAGCCGGTGCTTATTCGTATAGTACCTTCAGCTACTCTCACGAGAGTAGGTTTATCCCTATACAAAAGAAGTTTACAACCCATAGGGCCGTCGTCCTTCACGCGGGATGGCTGGATCAGGCGCTAACCCATTGTCCAATATTCCTCACTGCTGCCTCCCGTAGGAGTCTGGTCCGTGTCTCAGTACCAGTGTGGGGGATCACCCTCTCAGGCCCCCTAAAGATCGCAGACTTGGTGAGCCGTTACCTCACCAACTATCTAATCTTGCGCGTGCCCATCTCTATCCACCGGAGTTTTCAATAAAAAACGATGCCGTTTCTTATATTATGGGGTATTAATCTTCCTTTCGAAAGGCTATCCCCCTGATAAAGGCAGGTTGCACACGTGTTCCGCACCCGTACGCCGCTCTCAAGATCCCGAAAGATCTCTACCGCTCAGCTTGCATGTGTTAGGCCTCCCGCTAGCGTTCATCCTGAGCCAGGATCAAACTCTCCATTGTATGTTTGTCTGACTCACTCAAAGTTTTTTAACGCTTTAGTTTTTCCTTACTTGGTTGTTATATTGTATGTCAATGATCTTTATATCTTTCGCTTTTCAACGAAGCAATCTTTCTGTCAGTGTCGCTCCGTATTTGCGAATGCAAAAGTAAAACTTTATTTTGATTCGACCAAATGTTTTGAAAGAAAATTTTAAAGTTTTTTAAGTAACCTTAACCTCTTTCCTAACCCTCAATCCCTCTACTCCTGCGCTCCCTTAATTGGGACTGCAAAGATACAAACTTTATTT
>NZ_CALNWX010000009.1:167500-186114 GCF_940807095.1 Chryseobacterium sp. Marseille-Q3244
CAATCCGAACTGAGACCGGCTTTCGAGATTTGCATCACATCGCTGTGTAGCTGCCCTCTGTACCGGCCATTGTATTACGTGTGTGGCCCAAGGCGTAAGGGCCGTGATGATTTGACGTCATCCCCACCTTCCTCTCTACTTGCGTAGGCAGTCTCACTAGAGTCCCCAACTTAATGATGGCAACTAGTGACAGGGGTTGCGCTCGTTGCAGGACTTAACCTAACACCTCACGGCACGAGCTGACGACAACCATGCAGCACCTTGAAAAATGTCCGAAGAAAAGTCTATTTCTAAACCTGTCATTTCCCATTTAAGCCTTGGTAAGGTTCCTCGCGTATCATCGAATTAAACCACATAATCCACCGCTTGTGCGGGCCCCCGTCAATTCCTTTGAGTTTCATTCTTGCGAACGTACTCCCCAGGTGGCTAACTTATCACTTTCGCTTAGTCTCTGAAGCTTGCGCCCCAAAAACGAGTTAGCATCGTTTACGGCGTGGACTACCAGGGTATCTAATCCTGTTCGCTCCCCACGCTTTCGTCCATCAGCGTCAGTTGTTGCTTAGTAACCTGCCTTCGCAATTGGTGTTCTAAGTAATATCTATGCATTTCACCGCTACACTACTTATTCCAGCTACTTCAATAACACTCAAGACCTGCAGTATCAATGGCAGTTTCACAGTTAAGCTGTGAGATTTCACCACTGACTTACAGATCCGCCTACGGACCCTTTAAACCCAATAAATCCGGATAACGCTTGCACCCTCCGTATTACCGCGGCTGCTGGCACGGAGTTAGCCGGTGCTTATTCGTATAGTACCTTCAGCTACTCTCACGAGAGTAGGTTTATCCCTATACAAAAGAAGTTTACAACCCATAGGGCCGTCGTCCTTCACGCGGGATGGCTGGATCAGGCGCTAACCCATTGTCCAATATTCCTCACTGCTGCCTCCCGTAGGAGTCTGGTCCGTGTCTCAGTACCAGTGTGGGGGATCACCCTCTCAGGCCCCCTAAAGATCGCAGACTTGGTGAGCCGTTACCTCACCAACTATCTAATCTTGCGCGTGCCCATCTCTATCCACCGGAGTTTTCAATAAAAAACGATGCCGTTTCTTATATTATGGGGTATTAATCTTCCTTTCGAAAGGCTATCCCCCTGATAAAGGCAGGTTGCACACGTGTTCCGCACCCGTACGCCGCTCTCAAGATCCCGAAAGATCTCTACCGCTCAGCTTGCATGTGTTAGGCCTCCCGCTAGCGTTCATCCTGAGCCAGGATCAAACTCTCCATTGTATGTTTGTCTGACTCACTCAAAGTTTTTTAACGCTTTAGTTTTTCCTTACTTGGTTGTTATATTGTATGTCAATGATCTTTATATCTTCCGCTTTTCAACGAAGCAATCTTTCTGTCAGTGTCGCTCCGTATTTGCGAGTGCAAAAGTAAAACTTTATTTTGATTCGACCAAATGTTTTGAAAGAAAATTTTAAAGTTTTTTAAGTAACCTTAATCTCTTTCCTAACCCTCAATCCCTCTACTCCTGCGCTCCCTTAATTGGGACTGCAAAGATACAAACTTTATTTTAACTTGCAACTTTTAAATCCTAAAAATTAAAAGTTTTTTTTTCGTCTGTCTCTTTCGTAAAGTATAATGTTTATGCTTATTTAAAAGCTCTTCTGCGCTTACTGAATCCCTTTCGTTTTTCAGTGGGGCAAAGATAGAAACTTCATCCATTTCACGCAAGTTTATTTAACATAAAATTCATATTCAGGTAATGTTTTATCCTTAAAGCACTGGTACTATGAGAGAAAAATTTTAAACATTTGTTTGGGGATTGGAGGGAAAGGATCCAAGGGGATGAAAGTTGGGGAGAAATGGGTGTGTTTTTATATGATATACCATCTATATAATGATGAGTAATGAGTAATGAGTAATGAGTAATGGGTAATGGGTAATGGAAGGTATACATTATATATAATACATGGGGTAAGTTTTCAGAATTATTTTGAAATAGGTTTGGGCTAAAGCCAATGGCTGGGCGTTTATTTTATTTGAGTGGGCTAAAGCCCACTCCTATTGATGGACTTTTGTACGTTGGAAATTATAGATCAAGGTTTATTTTAATAATGCGGTGTTGAGATCCTTACAGGATGACAAAAATGGTGCAGAGAAAATAAATAAAGAGACTGGAGGATATGAGGGTTGAGGGTTATTCTCTAAGATTGTTTTATAGAAAAACGCAGTGTTTTTTTTATTTCTCACGGAGAACACGGATTTTCACAGATGATAGTGCTGGTTGTATTGTGAGTAGCTTTCTGGTATATCTAATTGAAAGAGTCACTCGATCTTCTTAAAGGAATAGGTAGCTTTTGCGGGAGTTCTTACCGGAATAGAAGATTAAACGTCACCAATGACAAAGACTTCAGGAGATATGGATGTATACTTATATATAAGAAGACAGGTTTTTATAAAAAACATCCTCTATTACTTATTACTCATTATTTATAATATATGTCCACTACCCTAGCCCCGATAGTAACGGTTACCCCGCAACAAGGTTTGGAGAGATGGAGGGTTTGAGCCTTGGAGGGTAAAGGCGTGAGGAGTAAGAGTGGATAGCGGGAAATAGCTCCGGAATAAATTGAATGGCTTAAGAATTCTAAAAAGAAAAGGACGAAAGAAAGGTAAGGGACCTCATCCAGGAAAGTCTAATTTCTAAAAATAGAATTAGAAAAATCGTTTAATCAAAAGCTTATAGGTAAAGTAGCCTATGAGACAGCCTACAGTGTCTGCGACGATATCCAGTGTTTCCATAGATCTGCCCAATCCCATTTCTTCCTGAAGGATCTCTGTAAGGAATCCATATATAAGAATAATCTGAAAGAAGTAAGAAAATTTTATTTTGGGAAATGCGGCAATGAAAGAAAATCCTAAAGCGGCAAATATACTTATGTGCAATACTTTATCGATACCACTGAACATAAACCAATATTCTTGGTTTTCTTCTCCGGGTTTGAGAAGCATATAAGTAAGAAATGCCCAATAAATGGGCAATATCTTACTAAATATTTTTGAAATTTTATCCAATGATCGCTTTGTAATCGTCTGCAGAAAGTAATTCAGAAAGGTCTGCTCCATCAGCAACTTCTAATTTGATGATCCATCCGTCTCCATAAGGGTCTGTATTTAACAATTCTGGCTGGTCTTCCAATTCTGAGTTGAATTCGATAACTTTTCCTGCAATAGGTAAGAATAAGTCTGAAACAGTTTTTACTGCTTCTACACTTCCGAAAACGTCGCCACCATTAAGATCATCATCTACTGTATCTACGTCTACATAAACAATGTCTCCAAGTTCTCCCTGAGCAAAGTCTGTAATACCAATTGTAGCAACATTACCTTCGATATTGATCCATTCGTGATCTTTAGTGTACTTTAATTCTGATGGTGTGTTCATTTTTTAATTTTTATTTTCTACAAATGTATTCAAAATTATAAAAGGTTCAAAGCCTTAATAGGCATCTTCAATAAATTTTGGTTATAAATAAAAAAATCGCTGCAAAAGCAGCGATTTGGATTAAATAATTATTTTTTAATAATCTTATTTGGATAGTTCTTTCCATTTGAATCTATGAGGGTTACCATATAAATTCCGGCAGGATATTGAGATAAGTTTACCTGGATAGTATTCAAGGATGATAAATCTTGTGTCATAATTTTCTTACCATCTAATGAATATACGTCTAATGTTTTGAACTTTTTCCCATTAAAGTCAATATTCAATATATCTTTGGTAGGGTTTGGATATAACTTCACGGCCCTGTCAATAACGACTTCCTGGTTTGCAAGAGTACCATTAAGTACAATTTCTCCGTAATAAGGTTCATTTCCTAATTTCACGCCGACCTGTTTAAGATAGAGTGTTTCATTAGGTGTCTCTGTTATCTGAGGATTAAGCATATCATCAAAGGTAAGAGAACATGCAGGAATATCTGCTGGCAAAGGAGCTTGTGCTTTTGCCGTAAATTCTACCCCGGTTGAAGCAGAAACACTAAAGCCAGGTTTCATTACAACAGAATATTTCCCGTGTATAGCCACACTCTTGTACCCCGTCAACTTCTGTGTTTTATCATCTAAAATGACGGTTTTGGTATCATAAGTTGTAGCATTAAAATCATATCCTAAATTAGGAGATCTATATAAGAATTTGTTTAAGCTAGTTCCAGCTATATTTTTAAATTCTTCTCTTCCATTAACAACAATACCCGCACTAAAATAATAGTTGTCTAATTTTTTTGGACGGTGATAAGCTGCTGGATAAAATACATTATCATCATACCTAATATACGGATGTGCTATATAATCAATTTCTCTTATACTAAACATCCTGCGCTTTGGACCAGTACTATTATTATAATAATCATCAGAACTGATTATATATCTGTTATTGAATGCTCCGATATCTTTCCATTTAAGTGGAAATGTTTTATCTTTTATCCAATTTCCACTACCATCTTTTATGTAATTTTGATAGAAATGATTTCCATATTCACTACTCGCATTTGATGCCCATCCTACATTAGTTAATTTAATAATTTCCTTATCTTTTATAATAAAATTAGACCCAGAACCATAGACGTATCTAAAGTCTGCCGGCATTGTAATATGAGAAGAAGTGGCTGAATTTCCTGATAAATTCACTTGCATAAATTCATAAAATCCAACACCATTAGTATTTTTATAGACAATATTATATACATCATCTGATCTTTTAAATATAGATAAACGATCACCTACTCCATTTGTTCCAGGAACAGATAAAAATTGATTAGACAATGATGCCTTCAAACTAAATGCGGGTGAATTTGAAGCAAGATTATAAATATCAACTTTATTTTGTCCTGATGGTTGTATAAAAACTTTATCTCCTACAATTTTTGTAAATACACCAGTAGATCCGTTCGGTATTGGATTGGCATCCATTGACCAGGTACCATTCTGCTCATTGTAATAGCACGAATATATTTTGTTTAACAAATTTGAATTATGACTTACGGATAGCATTAAATGCCCATTATCAAAATCATAATATTTTGAAATATTAAGGTTTTGCTGATCATAAAAAAGTGTTTTATAATTTTCAAATACGAGTTCATTATTTACTATTTTAAAAGATTGAAGTTCGTATGTTTTATACAAATCAAATGCAGCATTCCTTCTCCAAACTTCAATAAGAATATGAACTCTGTCATTAGTAACCCCTACAACATCTATCAAACAATCATGGATTTCACCAGTCACTCCAGGATTTTTTATTGTTATTTTGGCAGGTTTTATATACTTAATTTTATTACAATCAACTATTTTATATATTCCCCAAAGCTGGAACTTAGATAAAAAATCGTTTATATTAAAATAGTATATATCATATAGGTTTTCACTCATGGCAAATGTATTTTGGTTTGCAGACATGACTGATCTATAATAATAAAAATTTGTGTCTACCTCTTGTAGGGAATTATAAGATCCATTTTTTTCTCTTAAATAGATTTTTTTACCCCATGTATTGGCAGGATGAACTCTTTCTCCGTTTATATCAATAGGTTCATCTTCCCAATTTGTTGGTTGGGTTCCTCCTCCACCTCCTGGATTAACAATAATAGGAGCACCAACTTGAATATAAGATGGACAATATGGTCCTATAGATTGTACGTTTGTTCCATTAGGATTTAGCCACGGAGACATGGTATAATAATTATTAGAAAATCTCGAATAATAAGTAAACCATTTGTTGCTATAAATATCCGGATTATTACAATTAAAATGGTTAGGGTCAGGACCTGTTGATAAAGATCCTATTAACCTATCGGAACTATTGAATAATGGAGATCCGGAAGACCCTTTCTCTACAATACCATTTCTCCAGGAGTTCTGTAAAAATGTTCCTGATGTATTTGTTGGCCACGGGACAGCATAATATCCGAATAATCCTGATTGTAGTATAGGCTGGTTACTTATCACAGGATTTAATTCCTGAACCATAGATATTTTTTTCACATCACCTTTGGGGTGATGTACTGAATATGCATTCGTAGGATTTACCGAATATGCGTTAGGATTATTATCCCAGCCAGCATAACAAATTTTATATTGAGCTAAGGCACTCGCTGTTGTATTCAATTTTATTAAAGCATAATCTAAAGAAGTAGCCGGACTTTGCGTTAACAAGGTACATCCGAAAACTGAATTATTGGATAATGCAGCTGGGGCATCTGTTCCACTACTTGTACAGCTTAACGCTTCATAGTTAAATAAAGTAATTAATTCTGTACTCCAATTGATATTATTATTAGCAGCTTCATATCCTATACAATGAGCAGCTGTCAAAAAATAAGGTTCTCCATTTTGAGCAGTATTATTCATTAGGTTTCCTGAGCAACTTGCGGAATAAGTATGTGTGTTTGTCCCCCATTGATATATCGGATATAACATCAATCCAACAGATTTTATATTTCTTGACTTATTATCAATTGTAAATCCACATGCTATATTCTTATGACAATTACCTGCTGTGCCATAAACTCCACCATAAAAATCTGTAAAGGAATGAATAACTTTCTCAGTAACTAATAAAGGTTTATTATTACTATTTACAGGATAAGAAAGTTCAATATAAAATGTATTTCCGGGTATTGGCTGTGTCCCAAATTCTAATCCTTTGTTTTTAGGGTCTGGATTATTTTTATCGTTAAATTCTCCTAAGACAAATCCATTTTCTGCATATAGGAAAAGCTTACTATCTTTCGGTAAAAGATATTTCTTAAAATAGATTTGCAGTGCTTTAGCATCCGACGACTTAACCTTATATAAGTAATAATATCTTCCATCATACTCAATCCTATTATTATCATCTGCAATATTAATTTCTCTATAAACAGCTTTGCCGTAAATATTTTGATTTATATAATCTTTATCTTTCAAACCAGCAACCTCATCTATTATTTGCTGATTATTAACATCATCTGTTTCAAAAGCTTTAACATTCTGCTTTAGTTCCAACAAAGGAATAATGTTACCCAAATGGTCTTTATACTCTTCTCTGGTTGTAATACGGCGTTCAGAAGTTAATTTTTCATACAAAAATGGGTATCCGTTATCCCCTACTTGGCTTTTGAAAAAACTAATCAAAAGCAGGAATATAAATAAAGTATATTTTAATTTTCTCATGTTCTAATCAGTTTTTATTAGATTTTAGTTCAGAAACTTCTTTCATTAACTTATCATTATTCTCCTGAAGCTTCTTAAGCTGTTTATTCTGCTCAATGGTATACAGTGTCAGCTCTTCTATTTTCTGTAGCAACTTAATCTGAAACTCACCTACATTTACCCCTTCCTTTTCCATTTCCTTTGCAGAAGCTATTTCAGGCAGATGCTTCTTTTCTTTGATATGTTTTTCAACGGCTTCTAACTTGGGTAAGTCATAATTTTCATCAAATACAAAATCGGCTGTTGGGGTGAGGGTAACTTTGATTTCTTTTGCTTCAAATTTGCCTTGTAATGAAGCATTACCGTTTGGAGAAAGTTTCATTAGTTCCTTCATTGTTATAGGAGTATCTAAAGGAATAGCCTGTGCTGGTGAACTTAAGAATCTTACTCCTTCATTATTCATTGTCATAGCAACTTTGGAAAAATTTAGCGTTCCATTAGAAGATAGCCATCCGTCTGCCGTATTAGGATCTGCTTTAGTACCAAAGCTCATATAAGTTGCGGCTGAACTTCTCAATGATCCCCAGTTACTTAATGATCCGTTTTCATATCTTATCGCAAAAGCATTGATTCCTTCTGTTGAATGGGTAGCTCCGGCTAAAATATTACCTAAAACATCTAGTTTTTCTTTTGGCTGTGAATTTCCCAATCCTACATTTCCGTTTTGGAGAATTAAAAATCTTTCAACAAGATTTGTAGCACTTGTGTTATCGTTAACTAAAATGGAAAATCTAGATCCATTTGTATTTCCTGTTTCCTCAGTTGCCATCAATCTTACTTTAGGATAATTCAAATATCCGGCAAATTCTAAGATGGGAAGTTTAGGATTAGCTGATGATGCACTCCAGCCACCTGTTGATATTATTATTTTACCTCCGTTTTGATCAGCTACTTCTAAATTAGAATGAGGGTCATGAATTCCTATCCCTACATTTGTAGATCCTGGAGTAGAGGTTGCATTCATACCACCATTAGGGGTATATAATTGTGCAAAAGAAATTTGTGCTGCTAATACTACAGCCATGGATATTAGTTTTTTCATAATTATTGCGTATTCTTTTAATGTAATATTTCCTGGTTACCAACTCACGAAATAAAAACTACTTCATATCCAGGTACTCACTCTGGCATTCATCATTTGTTTTTCATTAAGTGGATGTTCCAATATCAATGTAGTAGAATATTATTTATTTGATTTTTTTAAAGCTTCAATTTCTTCCGCTTGCTTTTTCACCTGCTTATTCAGCTCAATCGTGTACAGGGTAAGTTCTTCTATTTTTTGTAGTAGCTTAATCTGGAACTCTCCTACATTTACCCCTTCTTTTTCCATCTCTTTTGCAGAGGCTATTTCAGGAAGATGTTTCTTCTCTTTAATATGCTTTTCAACAGATTCTAACTTTGGTAAATCATAATTTTCATCAAATACGAAGTCGGCTGTTGGGGTAAGGGTTACTTTAATTTCTTTTGCTTCAAATTTACCTTGTAATGCCATGTTTCCCGCATCGGAAAGAAGAAGCTTTGCTCCATAGGCTCCTCCGTCGGAATAGCTCCAGAATTGTAAAGAATTTCCATAACCTCCAGTCATATTATAAAGCACCCATTTTCTAGCCATGTTGGCGGCTGTTTTTGTTGGATTTTCTAAAATAATAGCACCTCCTTCATTTGAGCTAATTTGAGAAGATAGAGAACCACTTACATCAAACCTATCCCTTGCCAAAGTAGCTATTTTCTTATTGTCTCCTGTATTAGAAATTATATTGAAGTGGATCTGATTATCAAGTAATCTCATATAAGAACCTCCAGTACTAGCATTTATACGGGGAAAAACCTGATTATTGGTACTGTTGTAGTTTTTCACATTGTTACCAATTCCTACTCCTGTATACGTTTCTTGTGGCTCTGAAGCCCAAAGCGTTAAATTGGCAGGACTATTTCCTCCATCACCAGACGAATTCAATAAAATCATAGAGCCCGTATGACCACCAGAAACAGTTAGCATTTCAGAAGGTGCACCGGTACCAATACCAAGGTTTCCCATGATGGATTGTTTGCCCGTAAAATTATTAGTTCCCCTAGTTGCTAATTCATTCCAAGAATTCCAAACGTTTGCATCTCCATTTTTTGTTCTAAATGATATATGCTCTCCTCCATTGGGACCATAGTCTGTGTTTAATTGGGCATCGTAATTATTATTAAATCCACCAAAACTTAAGAGAGGGCCATTCCAGGGTGTTCCCGATGTTGCATAAGCAAAGGTATAACCTCCCTTAAAATTATCTGCAGATCCTGCCGCTGAAATAGAAACTGTTGGGGTCAGGCTTTGCGCCATAAGAACTCCTGACGCTAGAGTAAGAAAAGATAGGATAATCTTATTCATCGTTATTAGTTTATTTGTTTAATCACCTATAAAATTAACATTTAATTCAACAATCAGAGTATTATTAATAAAAATTAAAGCCTCTTTCTTTCAGAAAGAGGCTTTATTATAAAATTCATATTATTATCTAGAATCCGCCACCGGACTCTCCGAATGTAAATGTTGCGGAAATCCCTGCCCTGATCGTAGACAACGGGAAGGCTGTTGAGATCTTATATTTTGAAGTCATCTGTTCGTAGAAGACTCTCAGATTCAGGTTTTCGGAGACATTGTAGTCTGCGGAAAGCTTGATATTAAGAAGCCTCTGCCCTCCTGTAATTTGTGAATCATTTAACAGGATATTCATAATAGAAGTTTTACTATCTCTTAGTGAAATATCTCCTCGGATGTTAAGATCACTTCCTTTTCCTCTGGTTCCTCTTCCTCTTACATTGGCAGTTCCTAATCTGAAGTTTCGGACAATATATCCTAATCTTACTACGTATTCTGAGTTAGAATCTTCAGTCAGGGTATGGTTTACTAATCCCAGCACCATCATTCTGTTTTTGTTGTATTGTAACCCGAACTGCATATTGTTTCTCATGGTAACATCCACTCCAATAAGTGGAGAGAAAGACTCTACATAACCTACCTGAGCAAAAGTATAAGGGTTAATCTTATCCCCATCATTCAGTTTAATAGTACCGGCATCGTCTACGGTCTGATAATATCCACCAGGGTTACTATGGTAATCAATATTACTTTGAATTCCTGTTGCAGTATAGGTAGCTGTATAACCATGCAAGATATCAAACTTCGTGAACTGCCCACTAATGATTGGAATGTTCTTTAATCCTGAATAGGTAATTCTCCAGTTCGGTAATGGCATTCCTGCCTTTTTAGGATTTCCTATCGGAGAAACGGACTTTCCTTCAAGAGCTGCTCTGAATGCAGGAATTAATACATAAGCGTTTGCAATACTATAATGTTTAGCAAACCCATCATTTCCTATTTCTGCATTAGGTCCTCCCAGCTGTTGTGAAAGTTTCATTGCATTTTCCCTGATTGCCTGATACACTGCTGTACCATCTTTAAATGATGAGCTAATCAGCATTGTAGAATTTGAATAGGTAATCATATCGGTTGCAAATGTAAAACTTGGGTCAGAAACCCCTCCTGGATTAACATAGTTAAATCCTGAGTGCGAAAAGTTACTGTTGAAATTATGCAACACATTCAGGTCAATCCTAAAATCATTCATTGGCATCATCTGTAAATTAGCCCGTAATTCTCTGGTGGACATTCTTACATAGGCATCAGTCATATAATTAGAGCTGCTTACCCATCCATTCTCCATTACTGTTCTTCTGATATCAGCCTGAGATCCTAGCAGGAATCCGATGGTAGGTCCTCCCAATGTCTGACCAGAGCCATACCAGTTCGGAGCTGATAATAAACCTGGAAGCACTGTTCCGTTGTTTTCAGTATAGCTTACATCCAACTGCTTGAATGAAGTCAGGAAGAAGGCTGCACTTTGAAGTACCGTAAGTTTATTTTTGAATTTATACTTCTTATATGCGTATCTGTTCTTTTCCCATTGCTTTGTATATACATTGTTCAGGGAATCCATTTCCTGCTTACGCTTCTGAAGTTTAGTATTAATATTTTTGAAATAATTAAACTGTCCAAAGAATTTAGGAATATCTGCCGATGCAGTTGCCTGGATTACATTGGTATTCTGACCTATTGATCCTAAGCTTCCTTCAGGGCTTGAAAGTAAGGCTGTAGATCTTGCATTCCAGTTATAAGTAAATCCATACCCTACTTCCGCATCAATAAAGTCCAGATAAGGCAAATATTGGAATGGCAGCTTATAGTTCAATTGTGCTCTGTGATTATACAATACCGGTCTACCCGCTCTGAATACATTCCCGAAAATCGCTTTATTATTCATCGTATTTACGTCAATGTTATCGTTAAGCGTTCTGGTTGCTGAATTAATCTCCAGTTTTAATGATTTTGTAAAATTGAATCCTAAACCATATTGCCACCCGAAGTAGAAGTTTCTATTTCTGATCGCTTCCATGTCTCCTGCGGTATTCCCTCCTAAAATAGCTTCAATATTTCTAAACTCAAGTTCGTTATAGTTTCTGTCAACCTCTGTTCTGAAAGATAATCTTGTTGGAATAGGATTGATATTAAATTCTTTTACCCATCTCAGGTATTTAGTAGACTTGGCAGTATCACTAATCATTTTATTGAAAGGTTTAATTACCCATGGTTTGAAAGTATAGTTGTAATCAACATACCCTCTCAGATACTGTCTGTAATTTCTCTTTGTATAAATATCTCTGAAATAATCATCATTATATACCGCAGTTACTGAAACGTTTTCGATATCATAGAACTTAGGCTTTTTATTCTGATTGACTCTTTCTTTACGCATATTAACAACTCCAATACTTCTTTGCTGCGTATATGTTCTTGCCACTTTTTTCAGTTGCTCTCTGTTTGGAGCCTTACTAAATTCAACATCCGTATCCAAAGGATTGTACTTCGGATCTTCTATTGTTTGTGAGTAAGAATAGTTCAATGGAATCTTTACCCCTGTTTTTTCCGGTAAAAGTTTATCAACATTAATTGCTGTATTGATACTGAACGCAGACTGAGTAGACTGATTTCTCTCTGCCGGCTTAGAATCAATATTTCCGAATCCTACTGAAGTATAAGAGGCATTGGTATTTACGGTTGCAAAATCTCCCAAGTTGAAATTTAAGCTTGCATTTCCTGCATATCCACCATCATTTTCAATTTCAGAAAGACGAATTTCATTAACCCATAAAATTCTATCTATAGAAGTCCCTATTCCTCTTTCCTGTCCATTTCGAATACCAACCATAATGGTTGTCACATTTCCTAAGCTTGGACGTCCCTTAACATAAATCCTTTTATAGTTATCTCCTGCTTCAAAATTCGGATCCAGAAATCGTTGCATAATTTTATCAGCATACATTTTATCTCTTCTGATTTTGGCATCAACAAAATTCTGAATCTCAAGATTCACTTCATTTTCCATTGGCCAGATTTCCATAGGAGCTGTTGCCGAAGTTGAAGTAAGTTTCAAAGAAGCTTCATATTCATAGTAGTTATCTGTAGCATCATTTCCAAAACGAATAAAGAATTTAGTTTTTTCATCCATTTTACCTACATTAATATCTCTATTTATTGGATCATGAGCATGTACAAAAAGTTTTAGTTTTTTATATCTTCTCATATCTAAGGTTGTATTTTTGAATACTCCCTGAGCTTTACTAGCTTCCACATCCTTAGCTTTCATATATAATGACGCCTCATTCTGTCTTTGTGCTCCTGCATTTCCACTTAATACCTGTCTGTCAATTCCAGGAGGCAGTACATAAGGAGGCTGATTAAGAGCATTCTCTTCTATATTCACACTTCCTACCTCAAGTTTCCCAATTTCTGGATCTATTGTTACTCCTTCATTCGAAGCTGGATCTAATGGTACATTTGAATAAGCAGCAAGGGTCTTAGGATATTTTCTCCAATCTGATCTTACAAGATCCATTGTTCCAAATCTCAAAGTAGACGTGTTTTCAAATCCTGTAAGCATTAACCTTGCAAATCTTACATTATTAAGTACTGTTTCACTATGAGCTCCCTGCGTTTTATCAAAATTGGAAACCGGTACTCTGAAAAGGTACCATTTCACATCACCCGACTGCCCGTTCTGGAAAACAGCTTTTACGGTCTTAACATCAACAATATTATTTGACCCTAATGAAAGGCTGGCCTGATCTAATTTTATTGGATATTCATTATAACTTTCTATTTGATCCAGGTTATAATCTCTGTTAATATCTTCTGCGTCCGGAGTCTGTGAAGCCACATTCAATGAATTTGCTTCTGAGTTTCCATCAGGGTTTCTGAAGTATTTATAACGCTCCACCAATGAAGCGGCCTGACTACCTGTAAATTTATCTGACAAATAGAATACAAAGTCATCCACTGCAGGGTCAACAATATTTGTTACCGGGTTTACAAAGGTATTTCCGAATCTCATTGCTTCCTGGTCTGAACTCAAACCGTCATATCCTACATCCTGCGCTTTTCTTCCATCTCCTTCAGTAGAGAAAGCATATAAAATAGGAGGTTGTTTTGGCTGTACTCCCCAATTGGAAGTTGTTGTACTAGATACTACTCCTGGTGCAGGAAGTCCATTTTCGTACAACATTTTCCCATCTTTAAGGATATCTTCAGATACATTTCCTAAGTGTAGTAATAATTTTGGATTATCTCCCAGTTTATTACCATCAGCATAAGGGTCCATCATCCAGAATTCAACATATTCAATATTTGAACTTACAAAGTTAGGCACACTGATAGGTCTCATAATTCCTCCCCATCTGCTAACCGCCGGCTCTGTTCCTGGATTCACGTTATAAGGTCCTCTTTCTTTAGGAAAAAAAGAGATATCTAAAGTATTGGTATAGGTTTGATCTCCGGCTACAAAATCCCTGTTATTATAAATTTCAGAGAGTAGTACCCTTCTTGATGCATGGTTGGATACCGATTGTGGTGTAATTCCTCCAGGAGCTCTCCCTCCAACTCCCCAGAATCTTGGGTCAATATTATACCATGATAATAACCCTCTTCCATAGCCGCTTGTTAAATCATCACTTGTTGGCGGAATATTGAAAGGAGGTTCTGTATTCTTTTCTGGCCTTGAGGCTAAACTCCAGGCTGCGGGTTCCTTTAAAGATATTTTAGAAGTTGTCTGCTCGAAATCGTCAATATAAGACTGGCTGTTGGTTGCCTTATTCAATCCAGGTAGAAGATACGCAGCCTCCATTTTAAAGTTGATATTAGATGGAGCTTCAGTCTTTATCAGTGGAAGTTTATCTGTAAACCTTGTAAGATAAGGAGCCTGATTATTATACATCAAATTAATCCCCGCCATTGTATTATTTACAGCCTCCTGCCCGAAGTTTACCTTTTGGGTAAGTGGAGATTCTGAATAATTAATAACGGTTCCTCCTAAAATAAAGTTTTCATTAAATCTTCTTTCCAAATTCAATCCCAGGAATCTTTTTCTCTGAGTATTGAATGTAAGTTGGTTTTCTAAGGAAATATTAATGGCCTGGCCAGACTGTTTTACATTCTCATTGATGATGGTTACTGTACCAAGCATATAGTCTACGGTATAGTCTACCCCTTCGGAAAGCTGTACTCCATTTGCAGAAACTTTTACAGATCCTTGAGGTACGTTTACAGCACCTAGAGAAATACCTTGTCCCTGCACCCCTTTGTAACGACCTTCAATGGTATATCGTTGAGGAACTATGGTTTGACCATTCGTAGGCTTTATCTGATCATACAGATCATGGAAAACATATTGTGGGTCATTGGTTCCTAATACCTGTTGCATATAATCACCAAAAGGCTGCACCTTGGTAAAAATAATTCTTCCGGTTTCCGGTCTCACTGTAATTCCGTTAACAAAGTCAAAAACCCCGTCCCCTTTGGTACCATCTTTATTGTTCTGAATATCACCATTCATATTAAGGCGATCCCAGTTCAGTAATTTCAATAGATTGACATCTTTAACAGAAGTATCCGGAAGATAATTTACCTTCCCTCCGGTTTTCTGATCTCTATAATATACATTAAGAATAAACCCATCAGGAGATACCTGACCTGCATCTAAAGAATAAACGTTCTTCATCATCAGTTTCCACATTGGAGAAGATACATCTACACTGTTGTTCACTTTCAATACTTTAGTAATCAAAACCGGGCTTTCTTCTGAGAATTCTCCGACTTTGTATACTTTATTACTTCCATTTACCGTATATGAATAGGAAACAGCCAAAAGCTGCTGATCATTAAGCTTTTGATTCAATGAAATATATCCTAATTGTGGCTGGAATGTAAATTCATTAGCATTCAGTTTCCTTGCTTTGCTATTAAAGATAAAATGCTCACCGTTTATATAAGGTTGTGATCCCCCAAATACTTGTCCCTGGTAAACGCCATTATAATCTTTACCGGCTTCTCTCGTCCCTGCTTTTGCGGAAATATCATCATATAAATTATTTACGGAGTTATCCGGCAGTACACCACCTCCTTCACCAAGATCCCTGATCCCGATAATTCCTTTCTGATAAGCCAGGTTACTGTTTCCTTGATCCAATACCCAAACTTCAAGTCTGGTAATATTGATTGTTGAATTGATTTGTGGATAATTAAGTAATGCATTATCATATTTATCAAGGAAATAATGCCCTAAAAAGTAGTGCTGATTTTCTTCATATTCATTGGCACTGACTTTAAAGTTATTCATTACCCCACCTCCTTGTACGACAATATTTCTGGCTTCACCCTGTTGTTGGGAAAGGACAACCGTTCCAAAAGTTTTTCCTAGTTGGAATTCTGTTTTCACCCCAAACAATGACTGTGAACCACGGATCAAACTTGTTGAAAGAGGCATATTTACGTTACCAAACTCAACTCTTTTAATGATTTTATCTTCGCCGCCTTCATTAGGTTTATCCACATTTCCAAGACCTTTCTGCTGAAGGTCTTTCCAGCTCCCTTTTGCCTGCCACACAAGATTCATCCTGTTTTCAAAGGCAAAACCACTTTGGGTATCATAATTGGCCTTCAACTGAAGGTTTTCTCCTACTTTCCCTAATAATCCGAGCTGGATTCTCTGGTCTATATCAAAAGTAAAGCTGGTCCTGTTCTGTGGAAGGATCAGCGGGTTATCTATTTTCTGGTAAAGTCCTGCAAAATCAATGGACGCATATCCGGAAGGGATGATCTCAATTTTATTTCCCCCGAACAGGGTTTCAAATAATTTATTGTTAATCATCACTGAAGGAATCAATCCTCTCTTTCTGGCATCACTTTTGTCTTTTCTAAAAAGGAGATTATATTTTTCCGATTTTTCCTTATAGTATGCCCTGGTCTGAAGAGCAAGTACATATTCTTTATACTCTTCGGGAGACATGGCAGTAGGAGGACCGGTAATGGTATTTCCAATTTTGGGATATACATAGTACATCCCGGTTTTGATATCGAAATAGGCCTCATACCTCGTGGGGTCTGCTATCTCATATTGCTTTCGTATGATCGTTGTGTCTTTTGCCTGCTGTGCGAAAGCACTTACAGACATAAACAGGAACGACAGGAACAAAAATATTTTAAAATGCTTATTATTCGCCACCAAATGTTAAATGTTTTTTAAAATTTGTTTAACCAATTCTTCAACCGAAAGGTCAGGATTCTGCTTTAATATCCTATCTGCCATCTTCTCGCTGGTTCGCTTAGGAATTCCTAAAACTTCTAATGCAGATAACGCTTCTTCCTTGATTTTATTATTCACCATCGACGAAATATTCTCCGCTGGACCACTGAATTTCTGTACTTTATCTTTAAGATCAACAATAATTCTTTCTGCTGTTTTGGCTCCTATTCCTTTGGCTTTCTGAATGAGTGCACTGTTTCCTGAAAGGATTCCCGCAGCAATCTCATCAAGGCTTAGTGTGGATAAAAGAATAAGTGCAGAAACTGCTCCTACTCCATTAACGCTTATTAACAGATTGAACATTTCTTTTTCCGAACGAGTGTTAAAGCCAAACAGAAGATGAGCATCTTCACGGATGATCTGCTGAATAAATAAAACAGTTTGCTGATTTAAAGTAAGTGTCTGTGAGGTCATTAAGCTGATCCCCACATAGTATCCAACGCCTTGTACGTTGATTACTGCATAGGTAGGTGTAAGTTCTTGAACAGTACCTTGTAAAGAAAATATCATTATTAATTTTTGAAACTCCCCAAATATAAAAATTTAACCTCCAAATACAGCATTAAAGGTTAAAATAAATTGTTTTTAACGACTATGGATATTTAATCGCTTCTGATAATTCTATTGGATTATTGTTTTTTTTCAGGGAAGTTTGTACATTCTTTGTCATTTCCCTAAAATTGGGTTCTATTTCATTTCCCTTTTCATCCTTAAATTTTGCTTTCACATTTCCAGAGGTCATCTCACGAAACGGATCATTATAATAGTCCAGCATTACCTTTTTAAGATTATTCATTGAAACATCTACGCGCTTAAAGCCCAAGCTCTCAAAGCTCATTTTGTGAAAGCTTTTTTTCAACCCTGAAAAGGAGAATTTATAGGAATGGCTTTTATCTTCCATCTCCACAATCAGGCCTGGTAATCCTTTGAAGACATAGGGGCCTTCCTGCAATGGAATATCCTGTGTAAACCAAGCTTCCCATTTTCTTCCTTTATAGTTTAATGTAGCTTTCTGGCAGTTATAACCATATTTTTTAGCAACCTCTTTCTCTATTTTCCAGTCCAACTGTATAGGTTCTGTCAGTTTATATGCATCGGCTGATATATAGTAATACCTTGAGCTTCTATTCTGCTTATCTCTTACGGCATCAAAAACATGATCTCCCACGGCAAAACCATAAAAGCCAATACTTCTCAGAGAATCTACCTGATATTGTTTTTCAGTGCAAAATCTGGATTCTCCATCCTTGACGAGGAGTACCATTTTTTTGGATATTGTTTCAGAACTTAATGTGTCTTGCTTATAAACAAGATT
Organism: Chryseobacterium sp. Marseille-Q3244; assembly: GCF_940807095.1. Taxonomy (NCBI): domain Bacteria; kingdom Pseudomonadati; phylum Bacteroidota; class Flavobacteriia; order Flavobacteriales; family Weeksellaceae; genus Chryseobacterium; species Chryseobacterium sp. Marseille-Q3244. Next base: position 185,759 of record NZ_CALNWX010000009.1, read on the forward strand.
ATAGTCTATTCTCATATCCTGAGAATAAAAATTTTGAATGAATGAGAAAGGCAGAATTGCTAAGAACGTTTTCAATTGCATATATCAGATTATTAGTTTTATTCTTCTGTTTTTTGAGTGTGGTAGTCTTAAACAGTAAAAATATATCACCACATATTGATGCCAAAGGTAATAAAAACTATTAAGAGAACTAATTGTTCTAAAATTAATAAATTCCTAGATATATAAACAAAAAAAGCACAAAAGAAGACTTCCTTTGTGCTTTTTTATATTTTTAATTAAAATTATTTTTAAGGAAATCTGTAAACGATAGCATTAATGTTCATTCCGGCACCTACCGAAGTCATTATAATGTT
>NZ_CALNWX010000010.1:0-158109 GCF_940807095.1 Chryseobacterium sp. Marseille-Q3244
TTCTCCGCCAAAGGATCCACAACACCCCATCTTCCTAAATCCGGCATATACATCCTAGCCCCATAATCATACATACCAGTCTCCTGCAGCTCCTTTCCATTGTACTTATAACTATATAACCCTCCAATATCTTCATAAATCTGTCTTGAGATCAATAAATCAGCTCCTGTCACAAAATCAATTTCCTGAAATTCATTTTTTGTTGAAATTTCAAATTCTTTTAAATTTTTTCCAAAATAGGTATTGATATAATTTTTTGCTTTCGGAAAAAAACCACCACTATTTATAAAACGTCCATCCTCATCAGTTAAAATACATCCCAACGCTCCGATATTCAATATATTTTGATTCGCAACATAGAAATCCAACATTTTTTTGATAGAGTTATCCAGCAAAATTGTATCAGAGTTTAGTAAAAAAAGAAATTCTCCTTTTGCAGATTTAGCTCCCAGGTTATTGGCAAAGCCAAACCCCAGATTATTCCCGGATTGAATAAACCTGATATTTTCTGTTTTCGGAAGAATTACTGAAGATTCATCACTAGAAGCATTATCTACTACTATGATCTCATAGGTAAACCCTGTTGAAAATTTCTGAATACTCTCTATACACTCAAGTGTAAGCTTACAAGTATTATAATTTACAATAATAATAGAACAATCTAAATTCTGCATTTTTAAATTATTTTGATTCCAATAATTCATATAATTTTTTTACCAAACCACTCCAATCGTAGTTTTCATCTGCATATGCAATAATGCTTTCCTTAGAAGGTAAGTGCGTCTTCTCATCTATAATACTCTGAAGAATGGAGGCTAATTTTTGAGAATCACCTACAGGAAATAATTCACCAAATTTACCAAATCCTGAAATTTCCTGTGCTGGTAATAAATCGCTGGATACTAAAAAATTCCCATGTGCGAGTGCTTCTACCAATACCAAGCCAAAGCTTTCATATTTTGATGTTAAAACAAAGACTTTTGATTTAGCATAATATATGTCTAAAAGCTCTCGACTAGAAATATTGCCAGTAAATTCTATTTTTCCCTTTAAACCCGGAGCATTTAAAAAAAAATTATCAATCGTCTCTGAGAAACTACTATCATAGGGTCCTACAATATCTACTTTCCAGTTTTTCAGATCAATATTCGACAATGCAGACAATAAATAGTTAATACCCTTTTCTTCTGCACCCACTCTGCCAACCCATAGAAGTCTATTCTCCTTTGTTATAGTATTTTCCGGGCTTTTTATAAATCCATTTGGAAGAAAACTTACATTTATGTATGAAAACTCATTCATAAAGTCAGCAACTTTTTTGGTCTCAACTGTAAATTTTCCTGTTTTATTATAAAAGAAATTTCTAAGTTTATAATTAACAGATTCTGGATAGAACTTCTCTTCTAACAGAGTGTCATTGGCATCCATTTTAAAGTAAAATTTCAGTCTATTAAAGGACAATACTTTAAATAAAAAACCGATGAGAATTTTTCTGAAAGAAGGATGAAACATCATTACATAATTCATCTTCCAGAAATTGAAAAGCAAAAAAAGAAAAATATTTAGATCTTCATTCTTAAAAACTTTTTTTATCGGCTTATAATGTAACCCTTTAACTTCATTTTTTAAATAAGGCAAGTTTTCAGGCTTTTCATAGAATGAGATGTAAGACTCATAGTACCCCTCCTTTTGCAACATGTAAGGAATCATCCCCACATCTTTTACCAGGTGTACATTTTGTCCGATAGGAAATATACAATGAAATTTCTTTTTCCCCATACTATATTTTTTGAATTATCGAAGTAACATTTCTCGTTCCTTCATTGTTCCAGTTACTTAAAATCCTTACAAATATAAAGCAGCTGAATTCTTTTAATGATTTACTATTTATTTTTTTATTCTGCTTCTGATTGCATTGATGGCTATTTCCCGCTCTTCCATTTTTAACACTACACTTAATCCAAATGCTGAAACGCATAATAAAGCTCCCATGCAGATCATCTTTAGAAGTGAATTATCAATAATAACATATTTTCCTGCACAATACATGATAAGGCAGAGTACAGTTGTGAATATGATATATTTAAAGAGCTCCAGCTTCAGTTCTTTTTTGAATGGATAATTCTGGCTCATCAGGAATGCGAAAAAAACATGGGCAATAGCAATTGATATCGGAAAAGTATAAATTCCTAAGAGCGGTCTGCAAAAGAAATTAAGCGCTACAACCAGAATTTGTGTAAGCATTCCCATTAATGCATAAATTTTCTGTTTTTCAGATGCCAGTAAACTCATTCCAAACAGGATATAAGAGAACAAACCAATTAATGCTGCGGCATATAAAACAGTCATTTCTGAAATGGTTGTCAGCTGTTCATGAGCAATACTTCCTTTATTATAAAGAAAATCAATTACTGCAGGTGCAGCCCCCATTAGAAAAGCAATAATCAATCCTATTAATAAAATACCTAAATGAAATACTTTTTTAAACTCACTATTAAAGTTGTCCTTTTCAGAACGTATATAATATTTAGACAATGTGGGAACAACAACAGTAGTTACAACACTCAGTACGATACTGTACAGTAACATTGGAACACGGTTAGAGAAATCTAAAATAGAAACTGAGCCAGCTCCTAATTCTGCTGCAAATATTTTCTCTAATAAGGTATTAATCTGTCCAAAAAAATAAGGTAGAAAAAATGGAATAGCAAAAAGAAAAAACATTTTGAATCCATCAAACTTAAAGTTCCAGCGATACTTAAAGAGCGGAATTTTTTTCCTGTAAAAATAAAACAGAATAAAAAATATCAGTAATACGGTTGATATATAATAAGATATTGCTAATGCATATATTCCGAATTGATTAACAAATAATATCAGCAATACTATATTCAATATATTTGAAAAAAAACTTGATATTTCTGCTACAAAAAAAATTTCATAGGCATTTAAGATACTTATCCCTATTTGCATTAATTGATTGAATAATAATGCTGGTGCTACGTAAATGAGCATCTTCTGAAGAATTTCCAGTTGAGCTACATTGTAATCAGGCGCAATAATCCGAGCAAAAAATGCATTAAATAATACAATCAGTACTATCCCCAGAACTGAGAAACAAATAAAGTAAAATAAAAGAGATTGCGTTTTTCTGATAGCGTACTCATCATTTTCTTTTTCTTTTAGGAAAACAAATTTTGTTCGGAATGTTTCATTTATTGGACCCCAAATAGCAAGATCAAGAGTTGTAATGGTTGCAAAAGCAAGTAACCAAATATCTTTCTCTATACTTACTCCAAAGTAACGCGCTGTAAGAGACAGCAGCACTAAATTAACAGGTATCTTGAGTAATTTCAAAAAAAACAAGATACTAATTTGCTTTCTCATTCTATATATGCATTAATGAAACAGCAAAACTATTGCAGATTGGCAGGAACATTCTCACAAATCTTCTTCACATCTTGGGACTTCTCTCTTTTCAAAACTAAGATAGCATCTTCGGTAACCACCAAAATACTTTTTTTAATTCCTAAAAACTCTGTATGTATATTGCTTCCAATAACCATATTTCCATTTTCATCCGTCGGATGTCCATTGTTCTTTAAATAATTATACAGAGACTCAAAGGATCCCATATCAGACCATTTAAAATTTGATTTTACGACTTTAAGCCGGTCAGTCTTTTCCATTACTGCATAATCTACAGATATAGATGGAATATCCATGCTTTCTCTAAGAGGTAGTTTATCCCCTATTCTTGCATTAAAAGCAATTTCGGACTTTGTATACACTTCAGGTTGGTATTTTTTAAGCTCTTCTAAAAAAATGCCAGCCTTAAAACAAAACATCCCTGAATTCCATAAAAAATTACCCTTTAGTATAAATTCCTGGGCAGTTTCCAGATTAGGTTTTTCTCGAAATCCTAATACGTTATTACCGTCCACCTGAATATAGCCAAAACCTGTTTCCGGTTTAGTAGGAACTAATCCAAATGTAACAATCGAGTCCTGTTTCGCCAGCTGAATTGCTTCATTAACAGATCTTGCATATTCTTCCTCATCTTCTATTAAATGATCAGAGGGCGTAATGAGTAAAATATCATCTTTATCTGCTGAAAATGCAGCAAAAGCTATGGCTGCCGCAGTGTTTCTGGGTGAAGCTTCTACTATTTGCTGATATTCTTGTATATTAATCTCTTGTAAAGCTTCCGAAGACAATTCAAAATTATCTGTATTCCCTATCACAGTCAAACGGTCACATAGACTTATATTTCTAGTTGCTGTCAATTGAAAAAGAGATTTTTTTCCAAAAATATTCAGATATTGCTTGGGCCTGTGTTTTCTGGATAAGGGCCAAAGCCTGCTACCCACTCCCCCAGAAAGTATAATATTAATAATTTTAGTCATTATAGTCTCTCTTTAATCTTTTCCAACCAGGTTTTTTCCTTCGCTGAATAACCATAGCCATATTTATTACCATATCCATAATGGTTTTTATCCACATCATTAAGCACAAAACCTACATTCTTAATTTTATGGTTATCAATATTACTATTAGCAAACTCAATAAGAGATTTTTCTGTATATCTTGATCTTGTAACGTATAATGTGGCATCAGCTAAGTCTGCAAATAAGAACGTATCCGTTACTAATAATAGAGGTGCAGTATCTATAATGATATAATCATACTTAGTTCTCAAATGATTTAACAACAATTCATATCTTCCATTACTTAGTAATTCTGTTGGGTTTGGTGGAATCATTCCTGAATAAATTACATCGCAATGTGGATTAAATGAAGTGACATGTATTATATCTTCTACTTTGGTTTGATCTGAATACAGAAACTCTGTCAAACCAGTTAAGCCCCTTCTCGATGTATTGTAACGTTGAAGCTGAGGGTTTCTTATATCTGAACCTATAATAATCACTTTCTTATTAGGCGTTGCTAAAGTCAAAGCTAAATTAACAGAAACAAAAGTCTTTCCTTCTCCTTTAACCGAAGAAGTAACAAAAACAATTTTTCCATGATCCTTTTTAGGTAATAAAAAGTTCATATTAGTAATTAAAATACGGAAGGCTTCTGCCATCGGTGAAAGGTCATTAACCTGTACAATATCCGGATCTCCCTTTAAAACGCTTGGTAATTCTCCTAATACAGAAGCATGAGAAAGTTTCTCTAAATCATGCTTACTTTTAATCTTATTATTAAGCATTTCTTTAAGATAGATAATAATAACAGGTAAAAGAAGTCCGAACAATAATGCTCCGGCAAGGAAAAGCATTTTTTTAGGAGCTACAGGACCAGGTGATGCATAAGCATAGTCTATAATTCTGGCTTTATTTGCTGTAACTGCCAATGAAATTGCCGTTTCTTCTCTTTTCTGTAATAGAAGCAGGTATAAACTCTCTTTTATCTGTTGCTGTCTCTCAATACTTCTAAACATTTTTTCCTGTGCAGGAATTTTGGTGATTTTTGAGCTTATTATATTTTGTTCGCCCTGATATTGATTTTTAGCTAATTGCAATCCTGTTCTATTCTTCAATAGACTTTCCATAACAGAGCCTCTTAGAGAAGATATTTGCTTATTAAGATCTATGACCACAGGGTTCTGAGGAGTTGCATTTTCAAGTAATCTGTTTCGCTCTAAAACAAGCTGATTGTATGCTGTTATACTAGCAGCAGCGGCGGTATTATTTAATCCGACATTGGAAGGTAATATCTGAGTATTATTTTGCCTTCCCATAAAATCGATTAAAGCATTGGTAAGCTCAAGTTGAGATTCTAAATCAATTTGTTTTGATCTAGCTTCAGCTGATGTTTCAAGACTTATTTTAGCTTCTGTTGATAAATCGGTAATTTGGTTGCTCGATTTGAAACGTTCTTTTTCATTTTCAACCTGCCCTAATTCTTTTGATATAAGATTTATTCTATCATCAATAAAATCTTTAGTCTTTTTTGATTCTGAATTCTTATCACTAATAGCATCATTATTATATGCTTTTACTAAAGTATTTACAATATCCTTAGCTTTATTTACATTCGCATAATTCAATGATAAATTAATAACTGTTGATTCTTTATTAATTAAGCTTACATTTAATATTTTCTGTAAATAATTCACAGTACCTTCTATAGTAGAATAGATAAAATGTATATTACTCAGATCTTCAGCTTTAGACTTATTGTACATCGGGTTTTTGATGATCAATAAATTAGCATAAGGTAAGCTGACTGTTTTATTGAACTGTGTTTTAATTTCCGGAAAGCTATCACTTGTTAAAACAATATTTTGACCAGAAATTTTAATGTTTACCGGTGTTATTCTTTGGGTGTACTCCTTTTCGTTAATAACTTGAATGGTTATAGGAGATGTCTCTTTGTAGAGTTCCTCATCATTTAATTTGGATTTTGTATATATTGAAGTCTGCAGATTATTCTGCTTTACCACTTCATACATAAGTTTTTTAGACTTGAAAATTTCTATTTCATTCTCAATACTATTTGTTCCCATTCCTCCAAAACCAGATAAGTCTTGTAAAACACCAAACTCACCTCCTCCCACAGTAGGACTTTTTTTAGCGTCTTTAATAAGAACGGATGACTGAATATTATATATAGGTGTAACAAACTTTAAGTAAAAGTAAGTTGCAACTAAACATATAATAGGAACAATAATAAACCACACCCAGTTTCTCAAATAGGGTTTAATTATCTCCTGAATATTAATTTCTTTTTCTGATCCTTCAATAACTGGATTATCCATTATTTAGTTTTAAATTTTACAATTTGCTATGTTGTCTTATTTTAACAACACATATTAATTAGTTTTTTAATAATTAGAGCCTTGCATCTACTAAACTTCGATCAATACAAGCTTTAGTATCAAAAATAATACTATCCTCTTTTTTTATTTTTTCAAAATCTAATGTGAGAAATTCTTTGTGAGATACAGCAATGATAATTGAATCATATTTTTTATTTTCCTTAAACTGATCTAGAATAGTTACCCCATATTCATGTTTTACTTCTTCTTTATCTGCCCACGGATCAAAAATATCTACCTCTACCCCATAATCTTTTAATTCATTATAAATGTCAATCACTTTTGTATTTCTTACATCAGGACAATTTTCTTTAAAAGTTACTCCTAAAATTAAAGCTTGAGAATTTTTGATAACATTTCCTTTAGCTATAAGCAATTTTACCACTTTTGATGCTATAAATTTTGCAATTGAATCATTTACCCTACGCCCTGATAATATAACGTCCGGATGATAGCCCAATTGCTCAGCTTTATGTGCCAGATAATATGGATCTACAGAAATACAGTGTCCTCCAACAAGGCCAGGTTTATATTTCAGAAAATTATATTTTGTTCCAGCTGCTTCAAGAACGTCATTGGTATCAATCCCCATTCTATCAAAGATAAGGGCCAACTCATTAACAAAAGAAATGTTTACATCTCGTTGAGCATTTTCAATCGCTTTTGAAGCCTCTGCTACTCTAATACTAGGTGCTTTGTGAGTACCTGCTGTAATTATTTTTTTATATAAATCGTCAACTTCCTGTGCTATTTCAGCTGTAGATCCGGAAGTGACTTTCATTACACTGGTTAAGGTATTTATTTTATCTCCCGGATTGATTCTTTCAGGGGAATATCCTACAAAGAAGTCTTCATTGAATTTTAATCCTGAATATTTTTCCAGAATTGGAACACATTCTTCTTCAGTACAGCCAGGGAAAACAGTAGATTCATATATGACAATATCTCCTTTCTTGATAATTTCTCCCAGCATCTTTGAAGCTGTAAGCAATGGGTTCAGGTCCGGAGCATTATATTTATCAATAGGTGTAGGTACTGTTACAACAAAAACATTACAGTCGGCAATTTCCCGAATATTACTTGTTCCTCTATAACCAATAGTTCCTTTTGACTCATTATAACGGTTTAAACAATCTTTAAGTTTATCAATATCCGCTTCTAATGTCGTATCATGACCATTATTAAGCTCATTAATTCTTTCTGTATTAATATCAAAACCCAAAACCGGATAATGATGAGCAAATTCCAAAGACAAAGGTAATCCTACATACCCTTGTCCTATAATGGCTATATTATATGATTTCATTTTTTGTGATTCTTTCAAATAATTAAATTAACAATATTATTTTTGATAGTTTAATTACGTAACTTTTATTTTTTAAACAAACCAATAACAACAGCAAGAGCTGTCACACCAATAGAAATAGCAGTAAGGTAAAGTCCTGTATTAGGATTCTGTCTTGATACTATTTCTTTTGCTTTAGTTGACTGAACAATAATGGCGTCACCTTGTTTTAAATTAAAAAACGGAGAATTAATCAAGTTAGCGTCCTGTAGATTAATTCTACCATGAGTAACTTTTCCATCTTCAGTTCTTACCACCAATACGTCTGTTCTTTTTCCATATCCGGTTAAATCACCAGCAAGTCCTAAAGCATTCCAAATAGTTGCCTGTCCGTTAGTAATGGTATAATCTCCTTGCCTGTTAACCTCCCCAAGTACTGTAATTTTAAAGTTAGTAAGTCTTACACTTACAGTTGGATTAATAACATATTGGCTTACTTTTTCTTTTAATTCATTTTTAACATCAATCAGTGTCTTACCTGTTGTATTAATTGTACCAATAACCGGAAAATCGATATTACCATTATTATCTACAATATAAGTAGGTCCTGTTATCGTTGTTGTTCCCTGGCTAGGCATATTGCCTCCTGCATTGGTATTACTAGGCTGAACCATTTCAGAAGAAGAATAGCTCTGATTAAATGGCTTTACTACATCCATATCTTTAGCGGTAATCAGGATAACCAGCTGATCTCCTGTCTGTATTGTATTACCAGAATTTTTTGCAGATGATTCAATAGCCACTTGTTCTATATTCTGCATATAGTTTAAATCATTCTGAGCATTATCTTTAACCTTACATGATACTAATAAGAGTATAGAAAACAGTCCTAATATTTTACTTTTCATATTTTAAAATTGTACAAATATACATTTATATTTTTTCCTATTTATCCAAAACCTCGTAGATAGAATTATTACTTATAAATTCTGGCACGATAAGCTTAAGAATCTTAACAACTTCTACTTTTTCCTGCATTACAGAGGCTTCCGTTATCTGATTTACCAAACGTTCTATTTCCGAAAACGACATGGTAGGATCTTTAGAAACCATAATTTTTTCATTATGAGTAGGAAGCGTTTTTGCATTATCACTTAGGAGTTCTTCGTATAGTTTTTCCCCTGGTCTTAATCCAGTATAAATAATTTTGATATCAATATTAGGCTCAAAACCTGATAGTTTTATCATTCTTCTTGCTAAATCAAGAATCTTCACGGGTTCACCCATATCAAAAACAAAGATTTCCCCTCCCTGTCCCATGGTTCCAGCCTGAAGAACAAGTTCACATGCTTCAGGAATGGTCATAAAGTATCTTACAATATCAGGGTGAGTGATGGTAACAGGCCCACCTGCCTCAATCTGTTTTTTGAAATGAGGAATAACAGATCCATTTGACCCCAAAACATTTCCGAATCTTGTGGTAATAAATTTTGTTGTATTACCTTCAGCGTGTTGTAAAGACTGAACAAATAATTCGGCTGCCCTTTTGGAGGCTCCCATTACATTGGTAGGATTTACCGCCTTATCTGTTGAAATCATTACAAATCTGTTGACCTTGTAACGACTGGATAAAACAGCTATATTTTTTGATCCTAAAACATTTACACGGATTGCCTCGTTTGGATTATCTTCTACAAGAGGAACATGCTTATAAGCTGCAGCATGGTATACCATTGAAAAGTTATACGTCTGGAATAACGGCTCAATTCTGTGAATATTGGAAACATCAGCTAATACAAATTTAAATCTGATATGAGGAAATTTCTCCTTCATTTCAAGTTCAATATCATATAATGGGGTTTCAGCCTGATCAAGTACAACAATCAAAGAAGGGGTAAACTGAGCTACCTGTCGGATAATTTCGCTCCCTATTGAACCAGCTCCCCCGGTAACTAATACATTTTTACCGTAATGTCTGCTTTTAACTTCCTCGTTCTCAATCTTGATAGGTTTTCTATTAAGAAGGTCCTCAATTTGAAGATTTCTTATTGATCCGCCTAAATCACTATCTCTCAATTTTTGAACAGAAGGAGCTTTAAATACATTCAGATCTTTCTCTAAAAATAAATTGACCCAGGAATTCATTTCATCCTTTGCCATCATTTCTTTTACAATAATAACCCCGTCAATAACAAGATCATCTTTTGTGCTAGTCTCAATCTTTTCTTTTGCATAGATTGGCTTTCCAAGCAATGATGCTCTTTTTGAATCGGTTCTCTGTGTTAAAAAACCAACTACCTGATAAGGAAGATTGGGGTTATCTAAAATGGCTCTTGCAATAGCAATAGATTGTTCATCAATTCCCAGTACTAAAATCCGTTTTTTCAATGCACTTCTTCTGTATTCTCTTACAATGTGAAAAAATTCTTTAACATAAAGTCTAAAGAGAAATAATCCCATAAAAGAGATCACAAAATACAGTACCAGATAAGGAGTTAAAATAAACTTTCCACCTGTAGTCCAAAAGTATACTACATTAATTGTAGCAACAACAAACATCGTACTGAAACACGATACAAGTAATTTGAACAGATCTATAAAAGTTGAATGCCTGATGATCCCGGCATACGTTTTAAAAATATACATAAAGAAAGTGTTCACCAAGATTATAAAAGCAAAAACAATACTTTTATCCTGATGGTAAATAAATTCTTTTTGTGTAATTTTTTCTATAATATAAGTAGAAAGAAATAGAGATATAACCAGAATAATAATATCTATTACCAATATTATCCATCTAGGAAGATATCTTACGTCTGAGAGATTGACAACATTATCTCCTCCAAATATTTTTTTTCTAAGAGAATTGTACATTGTCTATATTTGTGTCCATATTTTTAATTAGTGTAAGATCCAATTATCCACCAATGATAATTTCGATACAATCATGCAAAAATAAAATAAAATTCTATTTAGATACTGAAATCAAAAATAAATTTGATGTTTAACTATTTTATGAAACCTTTAGGAGTCAATCAATAGAGCAAATGGTTGACAAAAATCATACCATAAAAATTCAGCTAAGGGTGATATTTACCCATAATACTCTTTCTTAATTTTTTAAAGCTCAAAAAAGATAACTTTAAATTTTATTCAATATTTAGTCAAAAATATCATTTATTTTCTCATATTCAAAGCCTCTGCTCATTAAATATTTTATAGTCTTCACTTTTTTCTGATATTCCTGCAATCCTTTCTGTTTTGAAGAATAGTCTTCATAGATTCTTGTGATCGTTTTGATGTAATCATCTTCATATATTTCATCAAAACACATACTGATCAGTTTTTCAGAGATTTGCTTCTGCTTAAGGTTCATTCTGATCTTATTCCTTCCCCAATGTTTAATGTAAAATTTTCCTCTGATATAGCTTCTGGTAAACCTTTCTTCATTGAGGTAATTTTCTTTCATCAGATAGAGAATAATTTCTTCTTTTGCCTCTTCAATCAGGAGAAATTCTCTCATTTTCTGCTCCACTTCCGCATGACAGCGATCCTGATACACACAATAACTGATCAGTTTCTGCTTGATTTCATCAAAAGTAAAAGATTTCTTTTCCATGTGAATAAAAAAAGAATGAGCTTTCTGCCCATTCTTTATAGTATATTATATTTTATATTAGTAGTTGAATAATGCTTTACCTTCCATTAATTCATTTACTTTCTTTCTTACAGATGCAAGAACTTCTTCATTTTTGATGTTATCCACTACTTCAGAGATTAATCCTGCAATAGTTTCCATATCATTTTCTTTAAGTCCTCTTGTTGTAATAGCAGCTGTACCTAATCTGATACCAGATGTTGTAAATGGAGACTTGTCATCGAAAGGAACCATATTTTTATTACATGTAATATCTGCAAGCACTAATGCTTTTTCTGTTTCTTTACCGTTTACTCCTTTATTTCTAAGGTCTACCAGCATTAAGTGGTTATCTGTACCTCCACTCACGATATCAAAGCCTTTATCGATCATTGCTTTTGATAACGCCTGAGCATTCGCCTTCACCTGTTTTGCATAAGTTTCAAACTGACCATCCAAAGCTTCCCCGAAAGCAACTGCTTTACCAGCAATTACATGCTCTAGCGGACCTCCTTGAATTCCTGGGAATACAGCTCCATCTAATACCTGGCTCATCATTTTTGTTTCTCCTTTTGGAGTTTTGTGGCCATAGGTATTTTCAAAATCTTTCCCCATCATAATCATTCCTCCTCTTGGACCTCTTAGGGTCTTATGAGTAGTAGTGGTCACTACGTGGCAGTGTTCAAATGGAGAGTTTAATAATCCCTTAGCTACTAAACCTGCAGGATGAGCAATATCTGCCCAAAGTGTTGCTCCGATTTCGTCAGCAATTTCTCTAAATTTAGCATAGTCCAGATCTCTTGAATAAGCAGAGAATCCGGCGATAAGCATTTTTGGTCTTTCTCTTAAAGCAACTTCTCTCATTTGGTTATAGTCGATAAGACCAGTCTCTCTTTCTACTCCATAAGAAACTACTTGATATTGAATTCCTGAGAAGTTAACTGCAGAACCATGAGTAAGGTGTCCTCCCATAGAAAGGTCCATTCCCATGATCTTATCTCCCGCTTTCAAAACAGCAAGATAAATGGCTGCATTCGCCTGAGATCCGGAATGTGGCTGCACGTTTACATAGTCTACTCCGAAAAGTTCCTTTGCTCTGTTGATCGCTAATGTTTCAACCTCATCTACTACTTCACATCCTCCGTAATATCTTTTTCCGGGATACCCTTCAGCATATTTATTTGTCAGTACACTTCCCATTGCTTTCATCACGTTTTCAGAAACAAAGTTTTCTGATGCGATAAGCTCTAATCCATGGGCCTGTCTTTGTCTTTCCTTTTCAATCAGGTCGAAAATAATATCCATTTTACTTTTAGTTTTTGAAATTTTCCACCCCAAATGTACGGAATTTTCGTTGAGATTTTGGCATCAAAAAATATGATTTTAGACCTGATTTTTTATAAAAGCTTCAAAATATTGCCTATTTATAAATTTTCTTCAATCAACGGTCTTCTGTAGTTTTCCATATTACATTTCATACAGATCAGTATATTATTTGTATCCAAATTCTTCTTCTGAGAGCTCTTTATTGACCATTGCTCCGGCAAAATTACCCTGAGCCACAGCATTCGCTACAGATCTCATCATGGTTACATTATCACCACAGGCAAAAACTCCGGGAACTGATGTCTTCTGCATAAAATCTACCTTAATAAAGCCTTGTTCCGTCAGTTCACAACTTAAAGTTTCTGACACATCAATATTCTGTTCAAAAGGAATTTTCGCATACAAAGCTTTTAAAGAAACTGTTTTTCCGTTGGTAAAGATGAGTTTTTGAATATATCCGTTTTCATGTTCAATACTTTTAATTTCATCTTCGTTAAGCTTGATTTTATTCTGCTTCAATTTCCCAATCTGCTCACTGGTAAGTTTAGTTTTTCCGTTCGTAAATAAGGTTAACTCTTTTGTTAAATTAAAGACCAATTTAGAAAACTCGTACGCCATATCTCCGTCAGAGAGAATTCCCGTTACTTCATTCTTGACTTCATAACCGTGACAATAGGGACAGTGTATGACAGAAATTCCCCAACATTCAGTGAACCCCGGAATATCAGGCATCATGTCCTTAATTCCCGAAGCTAAAATGATCTTTCTCGCATAAAATTGATCACCAGAAGATAGCTCTACATAAAAATCATCAGTATTCTTCCCTACTCTCATTACTTTACCATCATAAAACTGAATTGTTTTATATTTTTCCACATCCTTTTTAGCGAGCTCTCTGATTTCTTTTGGCGTTTTTCCGTCGTGGGTAATAAAATTATGTGAATGAGGAGTCTGCCTGTTACATGGTTTCCCATGATCTATAATCAAAACATTCCTTAAAGATCTTCCTAAAGCCATTCCTGCTGATAAACCGGCATAACTTCCTCCTATGATAATAACATCAAAATTTTTGCTTTGCATATTTTCTGTTGAGATATAATTTATTGCAAATACAAAGCTACAACAAAAGTTCATTAATGCAACTTGATTGCGTTATTTTTTTTTTTATATTATCTTACTTTACATCAAAGTTTATTTTTTCCATCGATCTTTTATTTCAATTATTTCATCTTTAAGTCTCTTTCGTATATCAATTTTCGCGTCTTCAAAACTAAAAATCACAGTTCCTTTTTCTCTTGCATATGGATTGGTAACAGAATCCGCCATTACAGAATGATTAAAGAAAGCACCTGTCTTTTCTAATTCATCTTCTGCACTATCTTTGATTCTAATTAGATTTTTATACTTTTTACTTAAATCAAACCAATTGACATAATCTGCATTGAACGATACCGCCTTTATTCCCTGCTTAGAATAGAAATTAATTGCTCCCGCCTGCCCATAATTATCACAAAGTACTAAGGTGTTTCCTGATTTTGACAAACGCGTATATTGTTGATCTACTTTCTGAGCCAGTTCTTTCCATCCCAACATATCTGCAAAATCCTGAGGTAAGGAATGGTCTTTACCATCTTCCCAGCGCAAAAGTCCATACTTTTTATAAGCTTCGGGATTCTCCGCTATAGATTCTGGAGTTTTATTAGGAAATGCTAAATTATATATAGGTACAAACAGAAGAATAGGGTGTAAAATACAAACAGGTTTGAGAAATCTCTTCCATCCACTATTCAAAATATTCTCAAGATAAACCGCTCCAAACCCTATATAAATAGGATAAATACCTATTGCATAATAATCTTTTGCTCTAAAAAACATAAATACTGATATGGTGATAATATACCCCCAGAAGAAGAACCTGATTTTCTCAAAAGACTTAAAAAACAACAAAGCATAAAAACCAAACAGGATAACAAAAGTTACTCCAATAAAGAATAAAAGCTGTGATTTCAAAAAGTCGAACCGGTTGACATTCACTAACTGGATTTCGGATAATTCTTTCATATGATGAATTACCGGAAAGCCGTTATGATACTGCCAAATAAGGTTGGGGAAAATAATGACCAAAGCTAGAAGGGCAGCTCCATAAGTATGAGGATTTGCAAAAATTCTTCTTTGTTTGGTTAGTAAAAGGGCAGGTAAAAATCCTAATGCTAGAAAAACGATATTGTATTTATTCAAGATTCCTATCCCAAAAATGACTCCCCCCCAATATAGCCAACTTACTTTTTCAGTATTGATATATTTTATCAGTATATAAAAAAAGGAAGTCCATAATAAAACATCCAGTGAATTGGGCTGATACAGCATATTCAAGCGAAGTAATGAGGAAAACAATAGCCCTAAAGCAGCAAGAATACAAGCAAAAAGCCCTCCTTTTAATTCTTCGACAGCTTTCCAGACAACCACTATCGTCAACGCTCCGAATAAAGCCGGAAAAAACCTGATCCAAAATACAGAATCACCCAATACTTTTATCAGCCATGATATCCACGAGCTCACAGGAGGAACAGAAATATACCCCCAGGCAATATGATTTCCCTGGTCCAGGTGCAAGTATTCATCTCGCTGCAAATCGTATTCGGGACTTACCAACGTATATTGAAGAATAAACTTTACAATGATAAAAAGAATAAGAATCAGACTGCTTTTCTTCATGATTATAATTTAAAACTAAAAATAAGACATTTTAAACTTCATATTTATTACATATTGCAATACTTTATCATAAAAAAGCAGAACATTTTAAACTGATTTAATTTTTTGATGAATCATTTCAACCTGTACCTTAAGGTTTTTCATTCAAAAAAAAATCCCGAAGTATATACTCCGGGATCTTACAGTTTAAAATGTATAGTGTAGTTTATTATTTTGCTTTCGCTTTTTCTTTCAACTCTTCTTTGTCTTTATCGGATGGGTTCCAAACTTTTACTTCTGAATCTTTTGTAATATTTGATCCCGGAAGAATCTGAACATTAATTCCATCACTAGCTCCAAGTTTCAGGTATACCTTCTTAAATTTCCCGTCTTGCTGCTTTACTTCTACAAAAGGGACATCTTTCCCTTGCTTCTTTTCATACTGAACAAGAGATTCATCAAGCAGTAAAGCATTTTTCTGAGAACTTAACACGATTTCTCCGTTGGCTGAGAATCCAGCTCTGATGTATTCATTATTAGGATTATCTACGTTTCCTTCTACCGGAAACTTGATGGTTCCGGCATTATCTTTTCCTTTGGGAGCAATCATTGTCAGTTTACCAGGAAAAGTTTTATTCTGTAAGGCACCGATAACAATATTCATATCCATCCCTTGTTTCAGTTTTCCAGCCTGAGCTTCATCAATTTCTCCTTTAAAGATCAGGGAATTCAAATCTGCTACTGAACAAATTGTAGTTCCTGCGTTAAAGTTGTTCGCTTCAATTACCTGACTTCCCAGTTTTACAGGAACTTCAAGAACTGTTCCTGAAGCTTTGGAACGAATTTGTGTGGTTGCCAAACCTTGCCCCTGAAGTTCAGGAGTAGCTCCGGTTTTAGCAATCTGCAATCTTTTCTGTGCGGTATTCAACTGCTGCTGGGAATTCTTAAGAGTCTGCTGCTGAGAGAATAATTGTTGCTGGGCATTAAGGAACTCCTGTCTTGAAGCTACTCCTTGCTTATACAGTTTATCTTGCATCTCAAATTGCTTCTGCATATTCCCAACATTCATCTGCGCATTGCTGATCTGAATCTGTGCATTCTGAACTTCCTGCTGAGCAGCATTCACTTCAGAAATACTAGGTACAATTTTCACGGTAGCAATTAGCTGACCTACTTCTACTCTGTCTCCTTCTTTTACTAAAATTTTATCGATAATCCCTGTAATATTGGGCTTAATTTCAATTTCTTCCTTTGGAACAATTTTTCCGGTGGCCATTACCTTATCATCCATATTCTGAATACTCGGTTTGCGGGTAAGGAAAGCCTCGCTTTCTTTGGAGTTCGATTTCACAAGATAACCAATCCCTGAGAACAATGCCACTGCAAATAAAAGCCCCAAGACTATATAAATGGCTTTTTTCCAGGTGAATTTCTTTTTCATATGTATAGTTTATTTTTTAATTAAAGGATTGAAAGATTTAAAAATTAAAAGATTAATACCCCATGGTTCTGATCATTTTCAAATTTTCAAATTATTTCATTTTCAAATTATTATTCTGTTCTTAATGCTTCAATCGGCCTGATCTTTACTGCTCTCTGTGCAGGGATCATCCCGATAATTAATCCCAATATGACCATTACTGCCATGGCAGCAAATACATTCCCGTAGTTTAC
This sequence comes from Chryseobacterium sp. Marseille-Q3244, assembly GCF_940807095.1. Lineage (NCBI taxonomy): Bacteria > Pseudomonadati > Bacteroidota > Flavobacteriia > Flavobacteriales > Weeksellaceae > Chryseobacterium > Chryseobacterium sp. Marseille-Q3244. Next base: position 17,443 of record NZ_CALNWX010000010.1, read on the forward strand.
CGTTGGGTTATAAAAAGGAAATGAGTCCTGTCCCTGAGTAGCTATATTTAAAATCATCAGCACAAAGATTCCAAACATAAATCCTAACAATCCGGAAGAGAGCGTAATGACAACACTTTCAAGCAAGATCTGGTTTCTTACCTCAGCTGGCTTTGCTCCTAATGCCCGTCTGATACCTATTTCTTTTGTTCTTTCTTTTACGGTAATCAAAAGGATGTTTGAAATGGCAATAACTCCGGCAAGGATCGTCAATGTTCCTACAATAATGGTCAAAAGCTGCATCCCAGTAAGAAAACCTGTCAGCTTTTTAAATTCTTTAGCAACGTTAGCACTTCCGAAAGCATTGGTATCCTCGGGAGAAACTTTATTTTTTGATTTTAAAATTTGTTTTATCTGATCTTCCAGGGTATTCAGGTTAGCATTAGGCTTCCCTACAATAGCAAACAGATCAATCTGATCTCCTGCATTATACATTTTAGTATAAGTAGATAATGGGATAAAAGCACTCTGGTCACTTTCAAAACCACCTCCTTTTTTCACTCTGAAAACTCCAATTACATTAAAAAACAACCCTTTGATGTTAATCGACTTTCCAATTGGATTCTCTTGTTTCTTGGAATCAAAAAGGTTCTTATAAATTTCTTCACCAATAACCACTACATTTTTATTTCCAGAAACGTCTGCATCATTGATGTAGCGTCCGTAAATAAGTTTCTTTTCTGAAATTTTATTTCCTACAGAATAATCTCCCGTCAAAGAATAGGTAGCACTTTTTCCGTTTCTTGACATGGATTCACCTGGGGTTCCTGTGAAGCTTCCTCTTGCGTTTTGTGGTGATATGTAATCAATATCGGTCAATTTCTTTTTCAGCATTTCCATATCAGATAAGTTCAAATGAACATCTCTTCCCTTTGGAAATCCTTCATATGGAATAGATGTTTTCTGTGCCCACAGGAAAATGGAATTGGTAGCAAACCCGGAAAACAATTTATCGAAACCATTCTCCATGCCTTTTGCTGCCCCAAGAAGGCTTACATACAAAAACATGCCCCATCCTACTCCAATCATGGTAAGAAATGTACGGAGTTTATTATTCCTCAATGAATAATAGATCTCCTGCCAAGTATCTTTTTTAAATATGATATTCACCTTTCTGAATTATAAATTATTAATAGTTGTAAAAGAGTAAATCAACAGACTGTCATCATTACTGCATTTCCAAATTATTTCATTTTCAAATTACTATTCTGTTCTTAATGCTTCAATCGGTTTAATTCTTGAGGCTCTGTATGCCGGAACAAATCCTGCAATCAATCCGGAGAACACTAATGCAACAAATGCCATAACGATGGATCCCCAGCCTACACTTGGACTTTTAATAAAAAACTCTTCTAGGCTATCACCAATCAGGTTTAATGTTAAGACACCTATTCCTATTCCTACAAATCCAGAGACTACTGTAATCACAACACTTTCCTGAACAATCAGGGCAACAATTCCTGCCGGTTTTGCACCTATGGCTTTTCGTACTCCAATTTCTTTGGTTCTTTCTTTTACGATGTACACCATGATATTACTGATCCCGATAATACCTGCCAATAAAGTTCCCAAGCCAATAAACCCTACGATTGCAGTTAGTACTGCCATAAAAGTGAAAGTATCATTCATATTTTTGGCATTATTCCAGACACGGACTCCATTTTCATCATCAGGAGAAACATTTTTTCTCGCTTTCAGCTTATCTCTCAGTTCATCTCCATATTTAATGGCATCCTGAGGGTTCAGCAGTTTATCATTATAGGCAATATAAACCGTATTCACAGTGTCAGAGCCTTTTTTCATCTGCTGTAAAGTAGTAATGGGTACCGTAATATGTCTTTCATCTCTATCTCCACCATCATCTGAAAATACCCCTACAACTTTAAACATTGTCCCGTTAATATCTAACTCCTTCCCGATGGAACCTCCATTTTTAATAAGGTCTCTCTGAACCATTCTTCCGATAACGGCTACATTCTGTTTTCTTGCTAAGTCGAAGGAGTTAATATACCTTCCATCAACAAGCTTTCTGTTTTCAATAACCTGCTCTCCCGGTTCTGCACCATGCACCTGATAAAGACCACTCTCCTTACCATATTTTACCATTAAATTGGTAGCATACCTTGGGCTGGCTGCATCTACTTTCTCTTTATCTGTATTGACAAGAAAATTGTAGTCATCATTATTCATATTTACAGTCCTGTCGGATTGTAATCCTTTATAGGCTAAAGTTGTTTTTCCTGTATAAATGGTAATCAGGTTTTTGGCATCTCCTGCAAACCCTTCTGAGAAAGCATTCTGAAGCCCTTTTCCTATTCCAAAAAGTACAATAAAAATAAACAGCCCCAAAGCTACCGTAAATCCCGAAAGTACCGTCCGAAGTACATTACTACGGATAGAACTGAATATTTCCTGCCAACGATCTAGGTCAAACATTTTTATTACTATTAAAAGATTGAAAAATCAAAAGAATAAAATCATTCAATTTTCAAATTATCTCATTTTCAAATTATCAAATTGTCTAAAGCACAATCTGCTTAATAAACTCATCGCTTTCAATGACACCATCCTTCAGAATTACATTCCTTTTCGTCTGTGCTGCTACGTCCGGTTCGTGAGTTACCACAATGATGGTTTTTCCTTCATTATTAATATCCTGAAGAAGTTTCATAATATCATGCGTAGTCTTTGAATCCAATGCTCCGGTAGGCTCATCGGCCAATACTACTTTTGGGTCTGTGATAAGTGCTCTTGCAATTGCTACTCTCTGCTTCTGTCCTCCTGAAAGTTCATTGGGAAGGTGGTTTGCCCACTGTGTAAGACCTACTTTCTCCAGATATTCCAAAGCTTTCTGGTTACGTTCTTTTCTTGGCACATTCTGGTAATATAATGGAAGTGCTACATTTTCAAGCGCTGTTTTATAACTGATAAGATTAAAAGACTGGAAAATAAATCCTAAAAATTTACTTCTGTACTCTGCTGCTTTTACTTCTGATAAATGCTCAATAGGAACGCCATCCAATTCGTAAGTTCCCGAGTCTTTTTCATCCAGAATACCAATAATATTAAGAAGTGTAGATTTTCCGGAACCGGAACTCCCCATGATGGAAACAAACTCTCCTTCTGAAATATCCAGATTAATACCCTTCAAAACATGAAGTTTACTTTTTCCCGTATCGTATGATTTGTGTAAATCCTGAATTACTAGCATTAAGTGATGTATGTTTTATACCCAATAAGTAGATGATATTTTCAAATTGTTACAAGAATGAAAATTTATTCAAATATTTTTTTGTTTAACACCTTAAGCCTTTATTTAAAATAGTTTATCAAATTTTGTTTAACTGTAACTTAAGTTTTCCATGTATTTATCCTCTATATACCCTTCTAGCCTATTATTCGAGCCTGTTTCATGTAAATGTGGAAAACTTTTACAGCTAAAAGTCAGTCTATTAGTATTTACCTCTTTCAAAATCAGTTCTTTTTTTCGAACTTTGTCATTAGATTTTGCTCAGAAACGAAAACTTGCAGTGTGAATAACTTAAATTCACAACCACCACAAAAACAAAAAGTTACACACCTTCTGAACATTATCCACAGAGATCTGAATTATTTAATTATAAAGATATTTAATATGGGAATTTTTGATAAGAGAATAAGCTATAAGCCATTTGAATACCCGGAGGTTCTTCAATTTGTAGAAGCCATCAACAAATCATTTTGGGTACATTCGGAAGTGGACTTTACTGCAGATGTACAAGATTTTCATTCGCAGTTGGAACCACATGAAAAGAATGCTGTGAAAAATGCGCTTTTAGCCATTGCACAGATTGAGGTGTCTGTAAAGACATTCTGGGGGAATTTATACAACCACCTTCCGAAACCGGAATTCAATGGATTAGGATCTACTTTTGCAGAATGCGAATTCCGTCATTCTGAAGCATATTCCCGTTTACTGGAGGTATTAGGATATAATGACGAATTCCTTAATGTCATTGAAATTCCAGCGGTAAAAGGTAGAATTGAGTTCCTTGGAAATGCCTTAAAACATGCTAACTCTGCTACTCCAAAAGAATATGTTTCTGCCTTATTGCTATTCAGTATCTTGGTAGAAAACGTTTCTCTTTTCTCTCAGTTTGCCATCATCCTTTCTTTTACAAGATTCAAAGGATTCATGAAAAATGTTTCCAATATTATCGCATGGACTTCTGTAGATGAGCAAATTCACGCTAACGCAGGAATCTATCTGATCAACAAGATCCGTGAAGAACAGCCTGACCTTTTAACAGAAAGCGATATTGAAGATATCTACACCCTTGTAGACGAATCGATCGAAAAAGAAGGAGATATCCTTAGCTGGATCTTCGAATTAGGAGAAATCGACAACGTATCCAAAGAAGATCTATTAAACTTCATGAAGTATCGCGTGGATGACAGCTTGAAGAAAATCAACATGAAAACAAGATACAACATCACTCCGGAACAATACAGACCAATGGTATGGTTCGAAGAAGAAGTTTTCGCTAATTCACTAGATGATTTCTTTGCAAAAAGACCTGTAGACTATACAAAACACGATAAGAGTATTACAGCAAACGACTTGTTCTAACGTAAAGGCGCGAGCGAAGCGAGCGTCAAAGCTGATAGTATTAGGAACAAAAAATTTCTTATATTTCAAAAAACAGAACAACCGTTGACTTAATAAACACAAATAGATATGATTAATGTAATGGTAAGCTATACCGTAAAACCTGAATTTGTTTCTTCAAATAAAGCCAATATTCAAAAGTTTCTGGAAGATTTCAAAAACCTGGATCAGTCAGCATTTGAATATAAGGTTTTCGTAAAGGAGGATGGCGTTACATTTCTACATTATTCAAACTACATCAATGAAGAAGTTCAGCATGAAGTTTTGAATATTCCGTCTTTTAAGGAATTTCAAAGAGTAAGAGATGAAAGTGGGTTGAACGACTCTCACAAAGTAGAATTTTTACAATCAATAATATAAAAAAAACAAAATTCCGGAGTGGTAATCTCATTCCGGAATTCGAAAATATAACATCTATGGAAGAGCAAAATTCAAATATATGGTGGCTCAATGAAGAGTCTGAGCAAATGCTGAACAGAGGATATCTGTTGAAAGGTGAAACGGTAGACGGAGCTATCGACAGAATTACCACTGCTGCTGCAAAAAGATTATATAAGCCGGAACTTCAGCCCGCTTTCAAAGAAATGATTACAAAAGGATGGATCAGTTTCTCTTCTCCTGTATGGGCTAATATGGGAACAGAGAGAGGTCTTCCCATCTCTTGTTTCAACGCTCACATTCCGGACAGCATTGAAGGAATTACTCATAAAATGGGTGAGGTTATCATGCAGACAAAAATCGGAGGAGGAACTTCAGGGTATTTTGGAGAACTTAGAAACAGAGGGACAGCTGTAACAGATAACGGAAAATCTTCCGGAGCGGTTTCATTCATGAAGCTTTTTGATACAGCAATGGATGTTGTTTCTCAAGGAGGCGTAAGAAGAGGAGCATTTGCAGCTTATCTGGACATTGACCACGGAGATATTGAAGAATTTTTATCCATTAAAGATATCGGTAGCCCTATTCAAAACCTGTTCACGGGAGTATGTGTTCCGGATTACTGGATGCAGGATATGATTGATGGGGATATGGACAAACGTAAAATCTGGGCAAGAGTATTGGAAAGCCGCCAGCAAAAAGGCCTTCCTTATATTTTCTTCACCGATAACGTCAACAGAAACAAACCACAGGTGTATAAAGACCTTGGAATGACGGTAAACGCAAGTAACCTTTGTTCTGAAATCATGCTTCCTTCCACCATGGAAGAATCATTCATCTGCTGTCTGTCTTCCATGAACCTTGAATTGTATGATGAGTGGAAAGATACCGATGCTGTTAAATTAGCGGTATACTTCCTGGATGCTGTATTATCTGAGTTCATTGATAAAACTGAAGGAAACTACTACTTACAAGGAGCAAGAAACTTCGCCATGCGTCACAGAGCTCTTGGATTAGGAGTTTTAGGATACCATTCTTACCTACAGAAAAACATGATTCCTTTTGAAAGTTTTGAAGCAACTCAGTTCAATGCAAGAGCATTCAGACACATTAAAGAACAGGCTGAGCAGGCTTCAAGAGAGTTAGCCAACATCTATGGAGAGCCGGACGTACTGAAAGGATACGGATTAAGAAATACTACTACAATGGCTATTGCTCCTACCACTTCAAGTTCTGCCATCTTAGGACAAACTTCTCCTGGAATTGAACCTTTCTCTTCTAACTATTATAAAGCAGGTCTTGCTAAAGGAAACTTTATGCGTAAGAACAAATACCTGGCAAAATTATTAAAAGAAAAAGGCTTAGATAACGAAGAAACATGGAGAACAATCATGTTGAACCACGGTTCTGTACAGCACCTGAATGAGCTTACTCCTGAAGAAAAGGCAGTATTCAAAACATTTAAGGAAATCTCTCCGATGGAAGTTATTTCTCAGGCTGCACAAAGACAACAGTACATTGACCAGGCACAATCATTGAATCTTCAGATTCCTTCTACAATGCCCGTAAAAGATGTAAACTATCTCTATATTGAGGCTTGGAAAAAAGGAGTAAAAACACTTTACTACCAAAGAAGTTCTTCTGTTTCAAAAGAAATGATGGTGAACTTTGTATCTTGTTCAAGCTGCGAGGCATAGAGGAACAAATAATAAACATCTATATAGTAAGACACGCTTTTTAGCGTGTCTTTTTTATTATAATCAAAATTTAACAAAAATTTAACATTTAGGTTTAAAAAACTTATTTTTATTTAATCATCTATTAATACTGAAAATATCAGACCTTCGCTCCCCAAACAGTGAATCAAGTCCTTATATCATTGACTTTCTATTATTAATATGAAGTAATTTTATTTACATTTGTTGAAGATAAACCAAATAAATCAGTTTTTAACAAATAAAATACTAACAATCAAGCTTATTATTAAACATAAATTTAATACAAAATAAAGATTGTATTCTCTTTAAATTAATAAACTCTTTGGTGATTGGGAAACAAATTATTACAACTGATTATTTTTTTAAAACACAACATAAAGAGAAAAAAATACACCATCAATACAACACAATATAGAGTGTTCTAATTCTTCCTTTAATTTAAAAACACAAAAAATAAAATTCAGATAACGAATTACTCTTAGCAAAAATTGCTACAATATAAACACAAAAAATTATTTCGAAAATGAACAAAGTTATTACCCTAATGATGGCTATGGCCAGTATTACTTTCTACGCACAGGTAGGAATCAATACTACTACTCCTGATCAAAGCGCAGCTTTAGATGTTACAAGTACTTCCAGAGGCGTACTTCTACCAAGAATCAGCAATCTATCTGCTATTACCAATCCAGCTACGGGACTTATTATTTTTGATGCCAACAAAAAATGCATCAGCCAAAATGTAGGAACCCCTGCAACCCCGGATTGGACCTGTCTTTCTCCGTATGTATCCAAATTTTTCTACATGCCGAGTGTTGTTTTTGACACCACAACAACTTCAACAGGCCAAACGAAAGATCTGTACACATTGTATAAAAATCAGTTTTCGAATGTCCCAACAAATGCAAGAAGTGCATCTGCTCCGGCTTCAATCCCTTTTTTCCCCAATGCAACAGATTTATATTATTACGTGACAGGCTATGACCCATCTGTTTTTAAAATAAACAGCGTCAGCAGCACAGGTGTATTGAATTATGATGTTTTATCAAATGCAACTTCAGCATCTTTCATCAACATCGTATTCGTTGTAAAATAAGCAGCCATGAAAAAGAATTTTAAAAGGCTGTCTTTGATGAGCCTGGTTTTTGGATTGCTTACAAACTTTATGTATGCACAGACAGACAGTACTGAAGTCGCAAGTATTTATGGATTTTATTCCTATTCTAATTCACTTATGAATGCAGCTTCAGCTTCTGAACTTACGATACAGGGAAATGCCTCCCATACTTCTACAGGAGTGCAACTTACTCCTGCAAGCTCAGGGCAATTTGGAGGATTATTTATCAATGGAAGGACGTTTACTTCGGTAAACGGACTTCATGTTGAGTTTGAATATGATATGAAAAACGGGACCCCTTTAAGTGGTACTTATGGAGACGGTTTATCTTTTTTCTTATATGACGGAGCCGTGACAAGCCCTACAATTGGTGCTCCGGGAGCAGGCCTTGGCTATTCATATAACAGAGCGCAGAATACCTACGCAAGTCAGAGAAAGGCAGGTTTATCATCCGCTTATCTCGGGATTGCACTGGATGAGTTTGGGAATTTTAAATCCAAGCGTTTTCAGGGTGAATCAAGGGTAAATGGAATTGCAGGGGTAACCTGGTCTCAACCCACAAGTCATGTCACCTTAAGGGGTGCAAAAGGCGCTGCGATCAATACAACAGGGTTAGGAGATGGTTTTACAGGATATCCTGTTCTGATTACACGATCTACTTTAAGCAATTCGGGAACTGTGGGCAGGGTATTACAAACTGACAGAAGCTACCTGACTACTTCCAACACCCTTTCGTCAGTGTTTGATCTTAGAAACAATGCTGGAGAATTCAGAAAAGTGTACCTTGACCTGATTCCCCATTTTATAAGCAGTACCACCACAGACGGATTTGATATAAAAGTTGATATCCAGACAACACAAAACGGAACACCTGTTAATGTCATCAATTATTATCATTATAAAACCTCCGTACCTTATACAGAAAATGCCAATCCTCAAACTACTGACTTTAATAGTTCGGATACAGAAGGCGCTGCAACTTCCCAAACGCTTAATGCAACAACTCCAGCCTTTCTAAAGCTAGGTTTTGCAGCTTCTACGGGTGCCGCATTCCAGCAACATATTATCCGAAATGTAAAATTAACACTTCCTTATTCAGCAGTGACAAATGATGATGCAGCTTCTACGTGTAAGTTTCAATCAGTTAATATCCCGGTTTTCAATAATGATATAGCCTACAAAGGTCCTATCAGCATTACGACTCCCCCCACTGGAAGCAATACCAATATTGATTATTCAACCTTCAGTTTTGCTAAGACCAGCGATACAGATCTTACGTTATACCGTAAAAAAATAACTACTGAAGGGACATGGACCTACAACAAGTCAACAGGTATTGTCACATTCAGTCCTTCAAGTGGATTTACCGGAACAGCAACTATGACTTATACAGTAAAAGGAAGAACAGTGAAAGATTCCAATGGTAAAATTGTTGAACCTTATGGTGACACTGCTTATCGATCTGTTCCGGCTACAATTACTGTCAGTTTAAAAACTACCGGCTGTATTTACTCTGCCATTTCAAACAGAATGGTAACACAAACGATAAAATAAATAATCAAAAAAGATCTTTTTTTGATGGAATGGAAGAGATAATATTGCTTAATTAGTATTAAGTAATATTATTTCTTCTTTTATTGTACACAGCAAAAAAGGCCCGGAAAGAAAATCCGAACCTTTGAAAAAGAAGTATATTGAGTAATATAAAAAAGTAGTAATTAGAAGTTATACCTTACTCCTATCTGAGCCTGGAATCTTGATGCAAACTGATCTATTGTATAAGCAGATCCCGGTGTTTTGAAGGTATAAGTAGGATCTCCGGCTGAAGGTTGTCCCGGTGCCACATTTCCAACTTTTGTAAGCCCTACGCTGGCGGTAGAGTTGAAAGTATTAGGAACAAAGTACACTTTACCCCAATCTTTATTCAATAAATTAGTGAAATTAATGATACTTAAAGAGATCTGGATATTGTTCTTAGATTTTTCACTCAATCTGATCTCATCCATAATTCTGATATCTGCCTGAATATTCCAAGGGGTGGTATCTCCATTTCTTTCGGTAAACTTTCCTCTTCTTGATTTCAAGTAATCATTGTTATTAACGAAGTTCTCGTAATCTGCAACCTGTTGCTGAGCAGTTACCAGTACATTTCCTGATCCATCTTTTATAGGAACAATATATTTAGCCGCTTCAGCAGCATCTTTAAAGATATAAGCAAGGCCTGCCGCTTGCCCCGTATTGGCAATTGTACTGTTTATAAATCCCCATGAGAAAGGGTTTCCTGATTGAGCATTAAAATATACATTGGTAGATAACCTGTTAGATTTGGAAATATTAAACGCATATCCAAGGTTAGCTACGATCCTATTCTTGATGGCAAAATTGGAAGTTGTCAACTTAGGATCATTTGGAGTCAGAGACTGATTCATCTGCCAGTTACTTTCCATCGAGTTTCTGATACCATTCGTTATATCTTTCGCATCACCATACGTATAGGCTGCAAAGAAATTAAATCCGAAATTGTATGATTTTGAAATCTGAGCCGTCAGGTTGTAACGGTACCCATCTTTTGTATTGGATAATAGATATGCATTAGAAAAATTACTATTGATATTCGTTGTATAAATCGGCATTTCGTGATTAACATCATAACTGTAGTAGGTCACATTATCCGTTTTATTTACCTGTTGGAATTTAAGGTCATACAATACTTTGGTGTAAATCCCTTCTAATGTCAGTTTATATCCGGAAAGGGTATAATCGAATGCAAGGGAGCTTCTCCATACTCTTGGCATCTTAAAGTTATTATCAATAAGGTCAACCTGTACTTTTGAAGAATTTTGCCACTTCGGGAAATTAGCTCCCACCAACGGATCTCCGTTAGCAGCAATCTGTGCAGTAGTAGGAGCATTATAATCATAGCTTCCGAAACCTACTCCATCATTATAATAAGCATATCCTAACCATGCAAATGGGATTCTTCCTACAAAAATACCCGAACCTCCTCTTAATACCATAGACCGGTCTTCCGTAACATCGATGGTAAACCCAAGTCTTGGAGATAAGGTAGGCTTGTTAAGATAACTATTGGTTAGCTGGCTTAACGGAGTATAACTATAAGTATTTCCGAAATAAGGGTCTTGAGGAGAGTTATTAACAGCCTGACTTAATTGGGGCTTATTAGGTAAATCTGTATAATCAACCCTTACTCCCGGTGAAAGTCTCACTCTTCCCAAATTGATCTCATCCTGCAGATATAATGAAAGAAGGTTAACTTTATATTGCGCATAAGGATTGTCGAAAAGCTCTTGTCTGCTGTTTCCGTTAAAAGGATAGGTTCCTCTTATCCTTGCAGGTGTACCATTATAAAAATCATTTAGTGACTTATAAGATATTCTTCCATTCAAGGCGTTTACAAATCCATAATTGATATTATATAACTCATTGTGAGTTCCTAATAAGAAAGTATGATTTCCGGTTTTATAGGTAAGGTTATCCGTAATTTCAAAAGTTTTCTGCTTCATATTGAAAACAGTAGCTTCTCTGTCATTTCCTAACAAAATAGTTCCGCCGTTATGGGTAATTTCAACCTGCGGGAACATCGCATTCGCAGAAGTAGGATCTCTATAATCGTGAATAGAAGAATAACCAACCACTAAATTGTTATTCCATCTATCATTAAAACGGCTTTTCAATTCAAGGGTAGTTGTAGAAGCCGTATTTTTCTGAACAAAATCCATACTTGAAAATCTGAAATTGGCACCATCTCTTTCAAGGTTGGATGCCTGGGAAAATACCGTATTATTTTTGATGGATAAAGTATGCTTATCATTGATCTTCCAGTCTAGCTTATTAAAAAGCTTAGCACTTTCAGAAAAGTTATTGTAACCGTTAAAGCTTCCTACATTGAATCCGTACTTCTTTTGCACGAAATCTGAAATGTTCTGAGCCACAGACTCGTTTATCAATCCATTGGGATCATTGGCGTTATAAAATATCGGATCTACCCTTTTGGTATATTCCAGATTTGTGAATAAAAACACTTTATCTCTCACTACTGGCAGCCCTACTCTTCCTCCATAAATAAAATCAGAGAAATCACTTGGCATTTTCGAATTATCACCTACTCTGTTTCTTCCTGTGATTGCTGCATTTCTACCATACACATACATAGAACCCGTAACGTCATTGCTTCCGCTTCTGGTTACCGCATTGATACTTCCCCCAAGGAAATTTCCAAGCTTCACATCATAAGGAGCAATATACACCTGTACATCCTGAATGGCATCCAAACTAATTGAATTGGAACGCGTGCTGCTTCCAGGCATCCCTGAAGTACCGGTCTGGCCTCCTAATGAAGGACTGAAACCAATTGCATCGTTGTTGATCGAACCATCAATCGTAACGTTATTATAACGGAAATTGGTTCCATTGAAAGAGTTGTTGGCACTCTGAGGAACTAATTTGGTAACATCCTGGATCCCCCGGTTAATATTGGGAAGCCCTGAAATCTGCGCCTGGCTAATCCCAACTCCATATTTTACATTAGTCTTTTTCGAGGTAATCTTCACCTCATCAATGGTCTTTTCCTTGTTTCCAACTTCTACCACCGGAAGATCGTTGTTTCCTAATGAAAGTTGTAAATTAGGATTTTCATAAATAACCTGTGACCCGTCAGATATCTCCAATTTATAAGGACCTCCCGGTTGAAGATTATCTAAACTAAACTGTCCTTTACTATTACTTTTGGTTTCAAAGGTACTATTGGTAGGAATATGTACTACCCTTACTGTAACTTCAGAAGAAACACCTTTTAATCTTCCAAAAATTTTAGAGCTGGTTTCCTGTGAGAATGCAAATCCAAAAGATAATAAAGCAAAAGCACAGATCAATTTTTTCTTCATATTTTTATTGCTACAAAACTTGTTGCAAAATTAGATTGAGGAAAGATGAAGTATGGTAACATAGAATTAACATTGCGTAACATAAAGTTTAACATTTCCTTAAAAAAAGCTTAATGTTCATGTAATTTTCTTCTTCATTTTATACCCTTTCTATGAAAATACAGTGAAAAAATGATTAATTTTAAACATTAAAACCGCTTAATATGAAATTCGGACAAGTAGAAGACCCATCAAAAATAGACTTCACCCTTCCTAAAGATCACTCCAGAACTAAAGAAATTTTAAGTCTTAATAAAAAAGGACTGGAAAATATTTCAATCGGATGTGCCAAATGGAACAAAACGGACCTTAAAGGATTCTATCCCAAAGGAACCAAAGATGAGTTAACATATTATGCCACTCAATTTAATTCCATTGAATTAAACGCTACCTTTTATGGAATGCCCACTCCGGATCAGGTAAAAACTTGGAAAGAAAAAACTCCGGAAAATTTTAAGTTTTTTCCTAAGATTACCAACACTGTTTCTCACTTCAGAAGACTGATTGACGTTACAGATCCCGTTACCCATTTTGCATCAGCCGTGATGAATTTTGATGAAAAACTTGGAATGGCTTTCCTTCAGCTTCATGATAACTTTAAACCAAAAGATTATGACAGGCTGGAAAAATTTGTAAAAGAATGGCCTAAAGAAGTTCCTCTTGCTATAGAACTCAGAAATACGGAATGGTTTACTGATGAAGAAATTCTAAACACTACCTGTGAGCTTTTTGAAACTTATAATATCACTAATATTATTGTAGATACCGCCGGAAGAAGAGATATGCTTCACATGCGCCTTACCACTCCCAATGCGTTTATCCGATATGTAGGAGCCAATGCAGAAAGTGATTATGAAAGACTGGATGATTGGTTAAAACACCTTACTCAATGGAAAAAAGACGGGCTTCAGAATCTCTATTTCTTTGTCCATCAGAATATTGAAAAAGCCTCTCCACTTCTTTCCGCTTATTTCATCAAAAAAATGAATGAAGAATGGAAAACAGAAATCCATATTCCTCAAATGGCCACTGAAAATATGGGAAGCTTATTTTAGTTAAAATTTTAAATAGACTAATTTTAATTTACAGTTCAAATTACAACAAAAGCCTTTTCATAACGGAAAATTTTATAAATTAGAGTAATACCCATTCATAGTGAATAATGGTATACTTAAAAAAATCAATGTCATGAAAAAGGAAATTTGTACAATCAGCGTCTCCAGCAACTGGCTTGGCGACGAATACACCTTCTATGAAGACCATACTATAAAAAGGGTATATGATAGCCATAGCCTGAACTCCAATAAAATTGAATGGCTGGAACCTCATCAGATTAGTAAACAGAACAAAGATAAATTAGTAAAAGAATGTCCTGAGGAATTTAAAGAACAGATTATGCACCTTCTGGATTATCCTTAATAATAAAACTCTCGCAGATTTTGTGAAATCTGCGAGAGAATATATAACTTATTTATTTTTCTTCAGAAGCAATACCAGATTGAGAAATAAAAGCAGAAAGTCCAATGTAATCCAGATTCCCAGCTTTGTATTTTCATAATTGTAAGCATCCACCTGTTTTTTAGCAGCCTCAGACAGTTTCATGCTTTGGTTGATATAATTCTGTACTTCCACAATCTGATCCATATTCTTATTAGGAACAGAATGCTGTGAAAAATACACCAGATTTTTCTTTCCAAGATAACCTACAATCCAATACTCATCAGACTTGTCCATTTTCAGATATTCTATCCTGTAATATTCCGGACGTATTTTCCCAATATGCTTAGGTTCAAGGCTAGTGGTATTATCAATTTTATTGACATTAATAAGATAAAAATCCAATGCTTGAGGAAGTTTATTAACAACTTGTAGTCCTACAGAGTTATCCACAAATGCCACAGCACTTTTCTTTATAAACCAATACGTAAAAATTGAGATGGAAGAAACTACTGTTACAATACGGAACAGTCTTGCCCATTTTGCCATTCCTCCTGATTTTACTTTATATAAAATCAAGGAAAATATACACGCCCAAAAGATAACAAGAATGAAAAATACCATACTGCAAAGATACTGATTTCAGATTTTTTAAGAGAATGTCTAATCTACATTCCACTCTTTATAGAATTGGTCAAGGAAATTCAGCATATAATCATGTCTTTCCTGTGCCATTTTTTTCCCATGTTCGGTATTCATCAGATCCTTCAGCAACAATAATTTTTCATAAAAATGATTGATGGTTGTACCATTAGACTTTTTATATTGCTCTTTCGACATATGGAGATCAGGCTGGACGTTGGGATCATACATCGGATTATTTTTAAACCCTCCAAAATTGAATGTTCTGGCAATTCCTATGGCTCCAATAGCATCAATACGATCAGCATCCTGCACAATTTGTAGTTCAATAGATGGATCGGCAGGTGCCTGACTTCTGTTTTTAAATGAAATATTTTCGATCACAAATAAAACCTTTTCAATGGTTTCATTGGGAACATTTTGCTTTGCTAAAAATTCTCTGGATATTTTCGGAGCTATGGTTTCATCTCCGTTATGAAATTTAGGATCTGCGATATCGTGTAATAATGCAGACAATTCTACTACATTGGGATCACAATTCTCTTCTGTTTCAGCTATTTTCTTAGCAAGTTTCCATACTCTTTCAATATGGAACCAGTCGTGTCCTGCTTCTGCACCCTCTAGTTTTTCCTTTACAAATTCTACAGTGTTGTTAATTGTACTTTTCATTAATCTATCAGTTCATTTAAAATAATATCCCAGAGCTTGTGATTATAGCTTCTAAAAAAATTAACATGACCTATTTCTTTTTTCTCAGACTCTGCAGTTTTCACCAGTCTATACGTAGGTTTAAGATTAGGATAAGTATTATTTAAAAGGCTCAGAACTCCTTTTTCTGTTAACCATACATCATCCTCAGCACGAACTACAAATACTTTCTGTGTTAAATTTTTAGAATAATCATCAATTTTCTCCAACAGTCTGTTGGTTGATTTTTTGTTTAAAATTAAGGTTCTCCAGTCATATGCACAATTTTTTGGAAGACTTTCTCCCAGCCCGAACCAATTGGCAGGAAAGTATCCTAGCAATGAGGTGGTTAATGGCTGTACAATTCCGAACCCGAGGTATGCTTCAATTTTTGTCTTTAGCCTGAGGTTTCCTACAAAGGCATTCTGGGTTCCTACAAATATAAATTCTTCAAACATTTCAGAATCTTTATTCATTCCTAAAATTAAAGCTCCTACAGAATGTCCCAGACAAAACTTTCTATACTCAGGAAACTGATTCTTAATATAAGTTGTCACTGCTTTAAAATCCTGTGAACCCCAAATTCTCATAGACCCATGAAAACCTTTCATGTTTTCCGGTTTAGATAGTCCTATTCCTCTGTAATCATAAGTAATCACAGTAAACCCTTGCTCCGAAAAGTATTTTGCAAAAGAGAAATAGACCTGTTGCTTAACTCCCGTTGCAGAGTTAATAAGCAATAATTTTCCATTATTTTTTTCAGGCTGAAAAAGATGAACAGTCAGGGAGGCATGATCTTCTGTGGTAAGTATTAGTTTTTCCATAGGATGAAAAGAAAAAATCCACTATAAAAGTGGACATTTTCAGTATATTATTATGTTTAGTTTTGAACTTTCGATATGCCGTAAATAGCTTTAAGAAAAGAAATCTGACATTCTTGGTAAGCCAGTTTGTGATCCTTTACTTCCGGAAACCCGGGATGAAACATCATTTCCAAATTTCACACAGTCTTCAACAGAGTTCCCATGGCAAAGTGCAATTGCAAATCCTGAAGTAAATGCATCACCCATCCCCATTTTATAAACAGTTTTATCTTTATTCTTCCTGTAATACTTCATTTCTGTACCGTCAAAATAAATGGTAGAATTGGTATCATCTCTTACAAATACTTTATTAAAATATTTTTTAAGGACTTCTTCTCTTTTTTCTTCACCAAAAATAATAAACAGTTCATTACTTTTGGCTACAATAAAATCTACCGCTTCCAAAATTTCATCACTCACCCTCATAGCAGGAGAAGCATACAGTCCTACTTTTTTACCATATTTTTTAGCCTTTTTCACTGTATATTCCACAACATCCATCGAAACCTCAAGCTGTATAAGGACAAGATCAGAAGTATGGAAATAACGGTCAGCCTCATCAATATGAGATTTATTAAGGTATTTATTGGCAGCAGGGACCACTACAATAGCGGCATTTCCCTCAGAAGTGGTTACATAAGCTGTTCCTGTTGACTCTTTATCTGTTTCATGTACAAAGCCTACATTCACATTTTCCCCCACCAGATTTCTCATGATCTGCTGTCCCAAAGGGTCCATTCCAACACAACCTATAAAATAAACACTGGCTCCCAATCTTGCAGTTCCTACTGCCTGGTTGGCTCCTTTTCCACCAAAATAGCTTTCTGAATTAACAGCTAGAACCGTTTCGTTAGGTAAGGGAAGTTTATCGGTTTCCAAAACAAGATCTATTGAGGAGCTGCCTACAACGATAATTTTTGGTTGTTCTGATGAGAAATTCATTGTGTTTTGATATTAGTTTAAAAATTATAACAGACTAAATTCCATGCCAAAAATAACTAATTTTACCTAACTTATTTCAATAAATTCTGTAATAATCTTCACTGGCGATTGATTTTTATCAAAAGCAATGTAGCTGGCATAAAAACCTTCCCCATATCCGGTCTCAAAAGCAAATATTGTCCCAGGATGAGCTTCTGAAGGCTTTAGAAATGCATATTGATCTATTGCACCATTTTCATCAAAGAAATGTCCATGGAAAAACTCTTCATAAATTCCCATGAAGTCTCCACCTTTGTTTTGATAAAGTTTCTGCTCCAATTCATTCAGACTATTTTGAGTATCCACATCCATAAAACAGCCCATACCGCTTTCTACAGGATATCCAAAAACCTCCCCTTCTGCCAGTTCTTTAATATTCTGTCCCGCAGTAGTTGCGAGCTTCCAGTCTTTAATTTCTTTAGTATTGAAAATAATTTCCGCATAGGCTACGCAATTGCTTTCTCTTTCCTTATGCAGCATCACAGAAAATTCTCCTTTTGGAAATTCTGTAGAAAATGGAAGCATATCATTAGTGATTAAAGGATCACAAGCGACCAGCTTTCCACTGGAAAGATAAATTTTCCCTACTTCAAAGCTTTCTAATAACGGATTTTCTACAAAGTCCTTCGAAAATAGCTTTTTTATGTTTTCTATATGTGTCATTTTATTTATTCTTTAAACCATCAGGCTGGATACAAGTTTTCATCTGTACCCAGCCTGATATTAAGACAACGCATTGTCTTTATTGTAAATTTATAAACTTTTCAGCTTCTCTTCCAAGATCGCAATCTTGTCAAGAGCATCTTTTTGTTTCTTACGCTCCACCTCTACAATTTCAGGTTTAGCATTAGCCACAAACTTTTCGTTGGAAAGCTTTTTATCTACTGAAATTAAGAATCCTTTCAGATACTTTAATTCTTCTTCAGTTTTAGCTTTTTCTTCTCCTAAATCTAAGTTTTCACTTAAAGGAATAGAAACCTCAGTTGCGCCAACAAGGAATGTAAAACTTGGCTTATCTGTTTTCGTTCCGAAATGAATTTCAGATACGTTTGCCAACTTTCTTACTACCGCTTCATTTGCAAATTCAGTAGCATTCGTATATATCTCGGCAGCTTCTCTTGGTGAAATTCCTTTTGTCTGACGGTAATTTCTAACTCCAGAGATCAATTCTGCTGCAGTCTCAAAATTTTTAATGATAGCTTCATCAAATGCACCTGCTTCTTTCTGCTGAGCAATCACTAAAGCTTCTTCAATATTTCTTTCTGAAATCGTCTGCCATAATTCTTCAGTTAAGAAAGGCATGAACGGGTGAAGTAACTTCATAAGCTCTTCAAAGAAATATATTGTTTTTTGATAAACTTCTTTAGAAATACCTTCTCCGTAGTTTGGTTTAATTGCCTCAAGGTACCAACCACAAAAATCGTCCCAAATTAATTTATAGATCAAGTGAAGGGCATCAGAAATTCTGAATTTCTCAAACTGATCGTTGATCTCAACAATCGTTTTATTTAATTTATTTTCGAACCATTCGATTGCCTGGTGATCTGTAGCGATTGCAGGTTTGTCTTCATGATTCCACATGTTGATCAAACGGAAAGCATTCCAGATCTTTGTCATGAAGTTTCTTCCCTGAAGCATTAAATCTTCATCAAAAAGAAGGTCATTTCCTGCTGCAGAACTCAGTAGAATCCCTACACGAACTCCATCAGCTCCATATTTATCCATTAGCTCAAGCGGATCCGGAGAATTTCCTAAAGATTTTGACATCTTTCTTCTCTGCTTGTCTCTTACGATTCCTGTAAAATAAACATTCTTAAATGGAACTTCTTTTCTATATTCCAATCCGGCCATAATCATTCTCGCTACCCAGAAGAAAATAATATCCGGTCCTGTAACCAGGTCAGAAGTTGGATAGTAATAATTGATATCTTTATTTTCAGGATCAAGTAATCCATCAAATACAGACATTGGCCACAACCATGAAGAGAACCAGGTATCTAACGCATCATCATCCTGTCTAAGACCTTCTATAGTCAGGTCCTGATTTCCTGTCTTTTGTTTTGCTAATTCTAAAGCTTCTTCTTTGGTTTCAGCAACTACAAAATCATGTTCTCCGTCTCCATAATAAAACGCAGGAATCTGTTGTCCCCACCACAGCTGACGGGAGATATTCCAGTCACGGATGTTCTCCATCCAGTACTTGTAAGTATTTTTAAACTTATCCGGATAGAATTTGACTTCATCATCCATTACTACATCCAATGCCGGTTTAGCAATTTCAGACATTTTAAGGAACCATTGTACTGAAACTTTAGGTTCAATAACTGCCCCAGTTCTTTCAGATGTTCCTACTTTATTTACATAATCTTCTGCTTTTAGTAAAAGATCTTTTTCTTCTAATTCTTTCGCGATCTGCTTTCTTACATCAAATCTGTTTTGTCCTGCATAATGAAGACCGTGTTCGTTAAGGTTCCCGTCATCATCTAATGCATCAATCATTTTCAGCTGATGTTTCTGCCCGATCTCATAGTCATTGGTATCGTGTGCAGGAGTAATCTTTAAGGCTCCTGTTCCAAATTCAATATCAACATATTCGTCTTCGATAATAGGAATTACTCTGTTAACGATCGGTACAATTACATGCTTACCTTTTAAATGAGCATATCTCTCATCATTAGGATTAATACATACCGCAGTATCCCCAAAAATAGTTTCAGGACGTGTAGTGGCTACCGAAAGGAACTCTTCTGAACCTTCAATCTTATATTTAAGGAAATATAATTTTCCGTTCTGTTCTTTAAAAATTACCTCTTCATCCGAAATGTTTGTTTTTGCTTCAGGATCCCAGTTTACCATTCTGTATCCTCTGTAGATTAATCCTTTATTATAAAGATCTACAAAGCTTTTGATAACCTGTTGCGAAAGCTTATCCTCTAAGGTAAAACGAGTTCTGTCCCAGTCACATGAGCATCCTAATTTTTTAAGCTGCTCAAGGATTGTTCCTCCATATTTATTAGTCCATTCCCAAGCGTGCTCAAGGAATTGTTCACGGGTAATATCTGACTTATTGATTCCTTCAGACTTCAGTTTAGCAACAACTTTAGCTTCGGTAGCAATGGAAGCATGATCTGTTCCCGGAATCCAACAAGCATTAAATCCGCGCATTCTTGCACGACGGACCAGAACATCCTGAATGGTATTGTTCAACATATGTCCCATGTGTAATATCCCCGTCACGTTTGGCGGTGGAATGACCACGGTATATGGTGGTTTTTCATTAGGCTCTGAATGGAAATACTTATTTTCCAACCAGTAATTGTACCATTTCTGTTCTGTTTCCTGTGGATTGTACTTTTCTGAAATCTGCATAAATTCTATTTCTTTGGCTTGCAATTTGCAAAAATAGTCTAAAGAAAAAAATTTTTAAGCATGAATTAAAATAATTTTTAACTTTGTTTCACAAAATTTATCTAACAAACATATTAACATTCAAGAATATGAAGAAATTAATCGCAGGAATTGCATTATTCGGAACATTTGCTCTTGCATCTGCACAAACTATTACGTTTGATAAAACTACTTTCGACTATGGTAACATTAAGCCTAGTTCTGATGGTACAAGATTCTTTACTGTAACAAACACTGGTGATAAGCCTTTGATCATTTCAAACGTAAAACCATCTTGTGGATGTACAACTCCTGAATTTAGCCAGGATCCGATTATGCCAGGAAAATCTGCTAAGATCAAAGTTGGATACAACACAGCTCTTACAGGAGGATTCAACAAAATGATCGAGGTTTTCTCTAACGACCCTGCCAACAGCAGAAGTGTAATCTACATCAAAGGAAACGTAGATGCTAACGCTCCTGAACCAAAAGTATTAACTCCTGCTGAGCAGAAAGAAGCAGCTAAAGCTGAGAAAAAAGCGGCTAAAGTTGCTAAAAAAGCAGCTGCGAAGTAATCTCTACTCAAAAAATAATGAAACCGTCTCTATTGAGGCGGTTTTTTATTATATTTATATTGAATATGAAAGATTAATATTTAAGTTTGGACTAAAACCAAATGGATGATATATTGGCTAAAGCTCACCTCTATTCATATTAATATTCTAGTATATTGCTGTTTAGCAATAAGATCTCGTATCTTGTATCTTCAAATAAAAAAAATATATGGACACCAATTTCTCAGATGACTTTAAGGTAAATGGAAAATTTTCAATAAAAAAAGCTTCTACCTCTTACAAAGGGAAACTTACCAAAGAAGAAGGAACACAATTATTAATCCAGGAAAAAGAAAAACTTCGTGAACTGCAGGAAAGACTTTATGCTGATGGAAGTCAATCTCTTTTGGTTGTACTTCAGGCCATGGATGCTGCCGGGAAAGACAGCATGATAGAGCATGTTTTTGGAGGAGTAAATCCTCAAGGCTGTAATGTAACCAGTTTTAAAACTCCAAGTTCAAAGGAATATTCTCACGATTTTCTGTGGAGGCATTATCTGGCATTGCCTCAAAAAGGAATGATAGGAATCTTCAACCGTTCTCATTATGAAAGTGTTTTAGTATGTAAAGTTCATCCTGAATATAATTTAAGTGAAAAAACATGGTCTTCTGTAAAAGATTTTGACAATAAATTCTGGGAAAACCGCTATGAAAGCATCCGAAATTTCGAAAAACATCTTGCTCAAAACGGAACCACCATCATCAAAATATTCCTGAATGTTTCGAAGGATGAACAAAAGAAAAGACTACTGGACAGAATCAATGAGCAGGAAAAAAACTGGAAATTTTCGGCAGGAGATCTTCCTGAAAGGGCACTATTTGACCAATACATGGAGGTTTATGAAACGGCAATCAACGAAACGGCAAAGGATCATGCCCCATGGTATGTACTTCCTGCGGATAATAAATGGTTTGCAAGAACGGCAGCTATTCAGATTATTATAGACACGCTGGAAAAAATGAATCTTAAATATCCCCAGCTTTCGGAAAAAGACAGATTGGGCTTACAGGAAGCAAAAAAACAATTGGAAAGTGAATAAAAAAAATCCTCAGATGAATACATCTGAGGATTTTTTATGCTGATAAACTATAGCTTATAATTATCAAAAAATCACGAGAAAATCTATAAGCCGGATTTTGTACTTCCGAAGAAGCGCCTGTTATTTATCTACGTGGTACATTGCTGCAACACTTGAGCTGATTACCCCTCGGTTTTCAGGACGAGCCGCCCCTATTTCCATTGCTGAAAAGAACCGATATACTTACCATTGCACCGCAAAGAGTTTACCTGGTTTCACTACAGCCGAACTGTACTTGCTTTCTGTTGCACTTGTCCTACCCTCACGGGTGACGGATGTTATCCGCTTTGCTGCTCTATGGTGTCCGGACTTTCCTACCTCCCGTAAACGGGAAATCAACAAGCCGATTTTCTCGTAGGTGCAAAGATACATAAATTTCACGGGAAAAAATATAAGAGTGCTGGAAGCTTCAGGCTTCATGGTATGATGAGAATTATCTTTGATAATTTCACTATAATTATTCTTCCCCAATTACCACATTATTATTATCTTCGTGCCATTATACATCTATGGATTCCAGAGAGAAAGAATTTGCGCAGCTCATCAAAGATAATCAGGGCCTGATTATTAAGGTATCGCGCTTATATACCAATTCGCTGGAAGATGAAGAGGATCTTTTCCAGGAAATTGTCTTACAACTCTGGAGAAGTTATGACTCTTTCAAAGGAAATTCCAAGATTTCAACATGGATGTACCGTGTAGCGCTTAATACAGCCATTACCCTCTTTAGAAAAAAAAGCAAAAGTCTTCCTACAAATGAGCTGGACATCAACCACAAGGACTTTGTGGAAGATGATGATGAAAAACAGCAACAGATTTCGCTTTTGTATACTGTAATCAAGACTCTTCCTAATATAGAAAGAGCCATTGTGATGATGTATCTTGACGATCTGCCTTACAAGGACATTGCAGAAAACCTCGGAATTACTGAAGTTAATGCACGTGTGAAAATGAACAGATTAAAGAAAACCCTTAAAGAACAGATGGAAAAATATGCCTGAATTTGATTTAGATAACTTTAAAAAGACCTGGCAGGAACAACCTGTACAGCCAAAATATGATAACAGCGAGATTCGTCAAATGCTGAATAGAAAATCACGTAATTATGTAAAGTATATTTTCTGGATCAGCGTATTTGAGTTTTTGTTCTTTTCCGTTTTGGGCCTATTCTACTTCTTTCAGGATGATGAATCTGACGGATTCCGTAAAATATTGGAGAAACTGGGCACTCACGAAGCTCCCGAAGTGGAAAACAATTTCAGTCACTTTTATTTGGCCATTAAAATTCTGAGCGTATTAATTACAGCCTATTTTGTACTGAAATTCTACCAGAATTACCGTAAAATAAAGATCGAAGAGAACCTCAAAGGTCTTATTACCAGAATTATTGGTTTCAAAAAAACCGTCAATGCTTTCATTCTGATTAGTATCGTATTGCTACTGGCCTTTACTTTTGTATTGGTAGCTTTTATCTTTTACACTTTAAATTCCCAAAATATACAGCCTTCCGGTTCTGACCTTACTGTCATTATTGTTGCCATTACCATCAGTACCTTATTAGCCATATCTATGATCTGGGTTTATTACAGATTGGTGTATGGAAGTATCATCAAAAAACTTGATAAAAACCTGGAGCAGCTTAAAGAAATAGATTCTCAGGAAAATTAGCATTCATAGGCTATAGTTCAAGATATTATTGTTAATTTTATTTCACCAAATCTTTTTACTATGCCTTTATCATACGTTTATGGAGCATCTGACGTTCCATTATTAGGACAGACCATTGGAGGAAATCTTAAAAGTACTGTCGAAAAATTTCCTAACCAAGAAGCTCTTGTCTGTGTTCATCAGGATTACAGAGTTACTTACCAGGAATTTTACAACCAAACAACCGCTATTGCAAAAGCACTGATATTTTTAGGAGCAAAAATCGGTGACAGAATAGGAATATGGGCTTCTAACCGCTATGAATGGGTACTTTTGCAATATGCCACTGCCAGAATCGGAACCATTTTAGTCAATATTAATCCTGCTTACAGAACCCATGAACTTACGTATGTGCTCAATCAGTCCGAAGTTCGTTTTATTTTTTCTTCCTTAAGCTTTAAAAGCAGCAACTACAAAGAAATGGTTGAATATGCCAAGGAAGTATGCCCCACTTTAGAACATGAAATTTTCTTTGATGATAACTGGGAAGCCTTCGTAAACAATGGGCAAGAAGTTTCTGATGAAGTTCTCCATAGTTTTGAAGAACATGTACAGTTTGATGACCCCGTCAACATTCAATATACTTCAGGAACTACCGGGTTTCCAAAAGGAGTTACTCTTTCGCATCACAACATTTTAAATAACGGATACTTTATCGGTATCCGGTTAAAGTACACAGAAAAAGACCGTGTATGTATCCCTGTTCCCTTCTATCACTGCTTTGGCATGGTGATCGGAAATATATGCTGTACAGCTCATGGTGCCTGCATGGTGATTCCTAATGATAGTTTTGACCCTGATATTACATTAAAGGCTGTTTCAGATGAAAAATGCACCTCTCTATATGGTGTTCCTACTATGTTTATTGCTGAACTTGCCGTAAAAGATTTCGATACTTATGATTTTTCAAGTTTAAGAACCGGTGTGATGGCCGGTTCTGTATGTCCACCGGAAATTATGAAGAAAGTGGAAAATCTTATGAATATTAAAGAAATGAGCATCTGCTATGGAATGACAGAAACTTCTCCGGTATCTACACAAACTTTAATTGGGACTCCATTGGAAAAACAGGTCAGTACAGTAGGAACCGTTCAGGATCATCTTGAGATAAAAATCATTGATGAAAATGGAAAAATTCTGAAACGCGGTGAACATGGCGAGCTTTGTACAAGAGGCTACTCTGTTATGCTGAAATACTGGAATGATCCTGAAAATACAAAAAAGGTATTAGATGATGCCCGATGGATGCATACCGGTGACATGGCTGTTATGGATAAAGATGGCTATATTACCATTTCCGGAAGAATCAAAGATCTGATTATTCGGGGTGGAGAAAATATTTCTCCTAAAGAAATTGAAGACTTTTTATACACTTACACCAACATTCTGGATGTTCAGATCATTGGAGTACCCAGTGAAAAATTCGGAGAAGAAGTGATGGCTTGGGTAAAAGTAAGAAAAGGCTTTACGATTACAGAACAAGAGCTATTAGAATATTGTAAAGGAAAAATTGCCCATTATAAAGTTCCGAAATACTGGAAATTTGTAGATGAATTCCCAATGACTATTTCCGGAAAGATAAGAAAAGTGGAAATGAGAGAAGTTTCCATGAAAGAATTAGGATTGGGCAGTCTAAAAGAAATTTAACCCCCATTAACTTGTAATTTACAATACAATTACAAAAATAATTGTATATTAAAGCCAATACAATCTAATCAATAACACCCAATCTAAAACAACTATGAAAAACCTAAAAAAATTACAAAGAAATGAGTTGAAAAGTGTAACAGGAGGAGAAATTTGTTTCTGTCTGGTTAGTCCGGATGCCTGCTTTGAATTAAATATTAATAATGAAGGAAAACATTATTCTTTTGACTGTTGCACAATGACATGTAAACAGGATTAAAATCAATAAAAAAAGCATTTCAAATTTGAAATGCTTTTTTTATATTTTAAAGTTCTTTTCTTAATCTGGCAACAGGAATATTGAGCTGTTCACGATATTTTGCAATCGTTCTTCTGGCAATATTATAGCCCTGTTCTTTTAAGATCACTACCAAAGCATCATCTGTTAATGGTTTTCTCTTATTCTCTTTACTGATAACCTCCTGAAGGTGGGTTTTGATCTCCTTAGTAGAAACCTCTTCTCCGTCATCATTGGTTAAGCTATCTGAAAACAGATCCTTAAGGTAAACAATACCATTTGGGGTATCTGCATATTTACTTTTTACCACTCTGGAAATGGTAGAAATATCAAATCCGGTAATATCTGCCACATCTTTTAAGATCATTGGCTTCAGAGATTTCTCATCACCCGTAATAAAATAATCTTTCTGAAACTTAACAATAGCAGTAATGGTCTGTAATAAAGTATTCTGACGCTGATTAATTGCATCAATATACCATTTGGCAGCATCCAGCTTTTGTTTGATAAACAAAGCCGCCTGTTTATGCTCAGAAGAGTTCTTATCGTGTGAATAGGTGGTAAGAATATCTTTATATTCTTCAGATACTCTTAATGTAGGCGCATTTTTACTGTTAAGCATAGGAATAACCAGCCCATCTTTCACCTGAATTACAAAATCCGGGATAATTTCCTGGTTGATGGTAATGGTTTGGGTATCAAAGTTTCCTCCAACTTTTGGGGACAGTTTTGAAATTTCCTCTAATGCATCTTTCAGGTCTTCTTCCTCAATATCATACTTCTGGATAATCTTATTATAATGCTTATTCGTTAAAGCATCAAACTGATATCTCAAGATATTGGCAGCTAAAGAAACAGCTTTATCAGAGCTTACTTTCTTTTCGATCTGTAGTAATAAACATTCCTGAAGGCCTCTTGCTCCTACTCCAGGCGGATCCAGCTTCTGAACGTAATTTTCAAGGATATCATCTACTTTTTCCTTAGTAGTATAAATTCCTTGTGAGAAAGCAAGATCATCTACGATAGATTTAATCTCTCTTCTCAAATATCCGTCCGTATCAAGGTTACCGATCAGGTATTCTGCAATCTTCAGATCTTCTTCACTGATATTAACCAGATGAATCTGTTCTCTCAGATAATCATATAATGACTGTCCTTCCGTTAAAAGACTTTCATTGTCAAACTCTTCATCATCCGGAGAGTAGTTGCTGGAAGCGGTTTTATAGCTTGGTTCGTCGTCATAAAGATATTCATTAACGTCGAAATCTGTTTCAATACTTTCTGTACCCTCATCCTGATACGCATCTTCCAGGGAAGAATAATCATCTTCCTTAGAATCCTCCTTTACAATTTCCAAAGCAGGGTTTTCTTCTAACTCTCTCTCCAACTCCTCTTCAAATTCAAGAGTATGAAGCTGAATAAGCTTCATCAACTGGATCTGCTGAGGAGCCAGCTTCTGTCCTAATTTGAGTTGTAAGTGTTGTTTAAGCATATTAATATTGGCGTTTTAACATAACATATTCTACGAATTTAATAAATTTATTTGATAAAAAATACATTTAGCATGATTTTTGCTTTATACTTTTTACATAATAAACTATTGAAAAATAAAAAAAGCCTTATCTTGATGATTAAGGCTTTTTTTATAACTCTAGAATTCAGCGCTTTTCGGTGTCCTTGGGAAAGGAATTACGTCTCTGATATTCGTCATTCCTGTTACAAAAAGAACTAGTCTTTCTAATCCTAAACCGAAACCTGCATGCGGCACAGAACCGAATTTTCTAGTATCTAAGTACCACCAAAGTTCATGTTCATCTACATGCATATCTGCCATTTTCTGTTTTAAAACGTCTAATCTTGCTTCTCTTTCAGAGCCACCGATGATTTCACCAATACCTGGGAAAAGAACATCCATTGCAGCTACTGTTTTGTTGTCTTCGTTCAGCTTCATGTAAAAAGCTTTGATTTCTTTCGGATAATCGAACAATACAACCGGGCATTCAAAATGTTTTTCAACCAAAAATCTTTCATGCTCAGACTGAAGATCTGTTCCCCAACTTTCAACAGGGTAAGCAAATTTTCCTTTTTTGTTCTCTTTTGAGTTCATTAAAATTTCGATAGCCTCTGTATAGCTCACACGCTTAAAACGTTTAGCAATTACATTTTCAAGCTTCTCAATAAGACCTTCTTTTGCTCTTTCTTTTTCTGGTTTTGTCTTTTGTTCTTCAGCAAAACGATTGTCTAAGAACGCAAGATCATCTTTACAGTGATCCAATACATACTGGATTACATATTTTAAGAAATCTTCTGCAAGATCAATGTTATCTTCAAGGTTGTTGAAAGCAACTTCCGGCTCAATCATCCAGAACTCAGCAAGGTGTCTTGTTGTGTTTGAATTTTCTGCACGGAAAGTAGGTCCGAATGTATAAATTCTTCCCAATCCCATGGCTGCTGTCTCTCCTTCAAGTTGTCCCGAAACCGTAAGGTTGGTTTTTTTACCGAAGAAATCCTGTGCGAAATCAATTTCGCCCTCTTCAGTTTTTGGCATATTGTTCAGATCGAAGTTGGTTACTCCGAACATTTCTCCTGCTCCTTCAGCATCGGCTCCTGTAATTACCGGAGTATTGATATAGAAGAACTGGTTTTGGTTGAAGAATGAGTGAACGGCAAAGCTTACTGCGTGACGTACTCTGAAAACAGCTCCAAATAAGTTGGTTCTGAATCTTAAGTGTGCCTGCTCACGAAGTTTTTCCAAGCTGTGTTTTTTAGGCTGAAGAATGGTGCTTTGAAGCTCTTCTGTAAAGTTATCTCCTAAAATAATAATCTTTTTAGCAACAATTTCTACAGATTGTCCTGCTCCCTGGCTTTCCACTACTTCACCTACAACTTTAAGAGAAGAAGCTGTGCTAATATTCTTGATAAGTTCTTCATCAAAATTTTCGAAATCAACAACTATCTGCAAATTATTAATCGTAGAACCATCATTAAGTGCAATAAAGCGATTAGCACGGAATGATCTTACCCATCCGTAAACTGTAATGTCATGATGTAATACTTTCTTGTAATCCTTTAGGATTTCTTTGATCGTTTGCTTTTTCATTTGTTGATAATAAATTTTTGTATAAAAATTAATGGTCGCAAAGTTACAAAAAAACGGCGCAACTTGATGATTGCACCGTCTTTAAAAATCACTTATCAATTATTTAATACTTTAATTAAAGAAAATGGTCTTTTTTCTTTGCTTTCCATTTCTGATTTTCAGCGCATGATACCAACTGGGAACATCATATTGCCACTGGGGAAGGAACATAATAATCAGAATAACATCAATATGAGAAATCAATCCTAAGATTACTGCCAGATCAAAGGTCCAGCCTGCTTTCTGAAAGGCTATCAAATAGGTAAAGGCCAACAAAAGGCTTAATCCCCACATTTTTGACAAAAAGGCATGCGTACAGGTTTCTTTTCCAAATTTCCAGATGCTTATGATATAACATAAAGCTTCTATGATGAAGATCAGCAGTATACTTTTCCATTCATTAATAATCAGATCCGGGTTTAGGAAATAAGAAGCAAATCCCAATGAAAGCCAGAAAACAAGATCGGTCTGACTATCCATTCGTCTTAATTTTTCCGAAGAAATACCGGTTTTACGGGCAATAATTCCATCAAAAATATCAGTAAACAATCCAAAATACATTAGAATCAGAATAAGTTGACGAGCTGATTCTCCTACATAATATCCCAGATACAGAATAACAAAGGCTGTAATAAAACGCGATAAGATCAATAAATAAGGAATATTTTTCATGACTATTATTTTTAAAAATTAATAAGGGGTAAACTTCTCCTATCATTTTTGTTCCATATTCCAATCTGCAGCCCTTTCATTTTTTTAGATTTGTTAATAATACCTATTTGGACTCCTTTCATTTCATTTGAATAATTATGAATTCCTATCTGCAGTCCCTGCATTTTCTCCGAAGTATTAAAAGCGGATACACTTAAACCCCTCATGGTGGCTAGATCATTTCCCATTACAGAAATTAAAACTCCATTCCCTTGGTCTAAAGAATTTGCCCATCCAGCTACTGAAATTCCGCTTACTTTTTTCCCATAATTATACAGTGAAACAGATGTTCCATGATGAATTACTTTTTTCCCATATCCCGCAGTAGAAACTGTAAGTCCGTTTACAATGAGAAGAGTCCCATCATCTCTTTGTTTAGCTGAATCAGTAAACAACCACATTAGAATTCCTAAAGGATTAGGTTCTAGATTTAAACCATTGATTTTCTGAGTTTGTCCTGCGTGGTTTTCGAATAAGCTTCCTCCCAACCCTATAGCTATCCCATTTACTTCTTTTACTTTTGCGCTTAAAGGGGTCAGGGAAATTATTTTACTTTTTACTGCTGTAAGTGAGTCTTGTGCATATATTGCTTCTTGTAATAAAAAGAAACAGATCACTAAAATTTTTGTTTTCATAACTCATGATTTTAAAATTATATTTCAAAATTATCAGCCGAAAGCCAGGAATGAATGTGAAAAAAAATTAAAAAATTCATCCTATTTGTGAAAATCGCAAAACATATGGATAAGATGTTATCAAAAAAGGCTTTTTACTCTCAAAAAATATTACATTTGTGAAAATCACAAGCCATGCATCAGGAAACTTTATTAAAGGAAATCCGAAGAAAGATAGGGGACAGATCGTTGAATGATGAGATTGCTAATATTCTTAATATCAGCTATGATGCTGCCCATCGGCGGACTTCACTGAAGGCCAAATTCAGTTTTGAGGAAGCCCTTGAACTCGCCAGGTATTACCAGATATCACTAGATCAGTTTCTGGGAACAGAAAATCAATTGGTTGTTCAAAGAACACAGCCTGTAAAAACAACTGATGATCTTTTACATTACTTTGAAAATTCTCTTAAAATACTCAATGTTTTCCAGGATATTACAAACTCTAAAGTTTATTATTCAGCCAAGGATATTCCGTTCTTCTATACAATTTCAGACTCTATTTTATCCCGTTTTAAGTTTTATGTATGGATGAATTTATTGAATCAGGATAAGTTTTTAAGTCCTTTTCAGGATTTTAATATGCAATATCATTCAGTAAAAAATGAAATGCTCAGAGATTTATATAATAAACAAAATGTTACGGAGATCTGGAATGACACTACAATAATGAGTGCATTAAGGCAAATCAAATTTTATTCTGAAATGAGGTTACTGAATAACAATGATATTGAATTGATTCTTGAAGATCTTAAAAACCTGTTGATGGAACTGGAAAATAAAACGCTGGAAAAATCTAATTTTCAGATTTACATCAATGATCTGGTGATTCTCAACAACAGCATTTTATTTAAAAACGAACAGCAATGTTCCTTTTTTATTCCGTTCAGTATGTTCGGATATATGATGACGAATGATAAAATAACCTGTGAAGATTCATTGAGTTATTTCGAACATCAGATCAAGAATTCAAGATCACTGAATGAATCCGGAAACCGGGAAAGGAAAATGTTCTTCAATACAATGTATGAACAGATTGACCAACTAAAACAAAACCTATCATGAACACTCTTCGTAACGGCGAATATTTCGGAGAATCCAATCAAATAATCAATCTAGAAGGATTGACCATCACCGATACGGAATATACCCATTCTTATGTAGATTGGCATTATCACGAAAATGCTTACTTTACTTTTCTCTTGCAGGGCAATATGACGGAAGGCAACAAAAAAGAAACATACGGATGCTCAGCAGGAACATTGTTGTATCATCATTGGGAAGATCCACACTATAATATTAAACCGGATGTTTTTACCAGAGGTTTCCACATAGAAATCACTCAAAATTGGTTTGAAAAGTTTAATATTCAGAAAAACAAAGTTGAAGGCAGTTTCAATATTAAAGATCCAGCCTTCAAGTTATTGGCACATCAGATTTTTAAAGAAACAAAAACCAATGATATATCTCTCGAAATGGCAGTTAATCAAGTGTTATTACATCTTTTCAGTAGATTAACCCATGAGAAGGAAATCAAAGAAACAAAACCGTTGTGGGTAGGCCAGATTAATGAAATCTTACATGAAAATGTTGCTGAAGCCCTAAATCTCACCGAACTTTCTAAAATGTTGAATATCCACCCTACTCATTTAAGCAGAAATTTTCATAAATATTTCCATTGCAATCTGGGAGAATACCTCCGAAAATTAAAGATTAATAAATCTATGGAACTTCTCAATTCGCCTTCTTCATTAACGGATATTGCCCTGGAGTGCGGTTTTGCAGATCAAAGTCATTTCATCCGGTGCTTCAAAGAAAATATGGGAATTACTCCCTTGAAATACCGAAATCTCCTGAAAGTTCATTGAAATCTTTTCGAATAGAATCACCATTCACGATTTGGATACATCATTCCCCGATTTGGCTACATTTTACCTCCTGTAAGTTTTCATCTTTGTACCATCATTTAAACAAAAAAATATTTAAAAATGGAAACAAAAAAAGTATGGTTCGTGACAGGAGCTTCAAAAGGCTTAGGATTCGAGCTGGTAAAAAAATTATTATCCGAAGGATTTCAGGTTGCTGCTACCAGCCGTACCGTTGAATCCCTTATTTCTACCATTGGAGAAACTTCAGAAAATTTTCTTCCACTCAGCGTCAACATCACAGATAACGATGATATAAAATCCGCCATTGTTAAAACGGTGGAACATTTCGGCCGAATTGATGTAGTTGTCAACAATGCCGGCTACGGACAAATCGGGACGCTGGAGGAACTTACTGATGAAGAAGCAAGAAAAAATTATGCTGTGAATGTTTTCGGAACCTTAAATGTAATCAGAAATGCCATGCCTTATCTTCGTGAGCAAAGATCAGGAAACATCTTCAATATCTCTTCTGTCGGTGGATATTCTGCTAATTTTCCGGGTTGGGGAATTTACTGCTCAACAAAATTTGCTGTTGCCGGATTTACAGAAGCATTAGCTGAAGAGGTAAAAGATTTTGGGATTCATGCTACCGTTGTATATCCGGGATATTTCCGTACGGATTTCTTAAATAAAGATTCTGTGAGAACTCCATCAAATCCTATTCAGGCCTATGAAGCCGCAAGGCATTCTGAACAGGCTCACCTTAATGAAATCAATGGTAATCAGCCTAATGATCCAGTGAAAGCAGCTGATGTTCTGATCCAGATCAGCAAAGAGAAAAATCCTCCTGTTCATTTATTATTAGGAGTAGGAACAATGGAATTTCTAAATAATAAAATTGATATTTTAAAGAAAGATGCTGAAAAATGGGAAAATCTGACTGTTTCAACAGCAATTTAATATCATCATGATACCCTTCAGCTCCGTTCATTCTGAACGGAGCTGAAGGCTTTGTAAAACAATGTATTGTACTTTTTATAAAAACAATTACCTTAGCCTTTATGAAACAGCCTGTTCGTTTTAATACTATTGCAGATTTTCATGCTTTCTGCAGTCTTCCAAACCCTGAGCATCCCCTGATCAGCCTGATAGATTACAGTAAAGTACATTATATGGTGGAGGATGAAGAATTAAAATGGATACAGAATTTTTATTCCATCGGATTGAAGAAAAATGTCAATCCAAAATTCAATTATGGGCAGCAGCAATATGATTTCGATTCGGGAGTGTTGTGTTTTGTTTCACCACAGCAGTTTTTAAGTCTGGAAATAAGACAGGATATTCAGGTAGAACCTACTGGATTCTTATTGCTGATTCACCCTGATTTTCTTTGGAATACGTCATTAACAAAAAAAATAAAATCTTACGATTTCTTTAGCTACCAGGTGAAAGAAGCCCTTTTTCTTTCAGATAAAGAAGAAAAGATCATTCTTGAAATTCTTAAAAATATTGAACGTGAATATCAGTCAAATATTGATAAGTTCACCCAGGAACTGATTATTGCACAGATTGAATTGTTATTGATTTATTCTGACCGTTTTTATGAACGTCAGTTTTTTACCAGAAAAAAATCAAGTCATGAATTGCTGCATAAATTTGAAGAGCTTCTTTCCGGATATTTTGAAAGCGGAAGTCTCGTAGAAAATGGAATTCCCTCTGTGAAATGTATAGCTGAACAGATGAATATTTCACCCAATTACCTTGGTACCCTACTTCGTCTTCATACTCAGCAAAATACACAGCAGCATATTCAGAATAAATTAATTGATTCAGCGAAAGAACGTTTAAGCACGACAAGTTTATCCGTGAGTGAAATTGCTTATGAACTTGGTTTTGAACATCCACAGTCTTTCAGTAAGTTGTTTAAACAAAAAACGAATCAGTCACCAGGAGAATTTAGAAAGCGGTTCAATTAGAATACATGATTATAAAATAGCATGTTAATTTCATTCTATTTTACTGTAAAGAAGTTTATTATTTTTGTTTAAATACTTCTTGCCATGAGAACAGCTCTATTATTGATTTTTATTTTCACCTTCTATCTTTACCAAGGACAAAGCAAAAATATTATCAATCCAGAAAAAATTGAAAATCCTATTCAACAAAAATATTCCGGGAAAATTGTATTCCTGAACAAAGCTGTTTCACTTGAAAACCTCAAAGATTTAGATATTATTACTTCTTCAGTATTTCAGGAAAACGGAGATCTTGGTATTTATGTTTTTTTTGACAATTCTCTGATCAACTACCTTCATAAGCTTGAACCTAATTGGACTGCGGATGAACTCCTTAAAAAAGGAAACTTTCAATTCTCATTTTATGTTGACGAAAAACTGATTTATAAAGAAAATCTCAATACAGGTGCCGAAACTTCAGAAAATAAAAAAATGAAGACCACATTAAGAATTCCTCTTCTCAGCAGTAAGAATGAAGATTCATGGGGAAGGTACTTATGGATGCGTTTTTATAGGGGTCATGACGGAATTGATGCCCTGGCTGAGGGAGACCACGTTTTAAAAATTGAAATCCGTCCCTATCTGAATACAGGATCTATTATTACAGGAAACATTATTGCAGAAGGGCAAATCCGTCTTAATGTTCCTAAACAGAATATTCCTGAACATCAAATCGCAATTCAGCCTGTCATGCCTGACATCGGATGGAAGGTTTCTGAAGAAAAACTGAATATTGCAACGATCAGAAATCTAAACAAAAAAATTGCGGAAGAAAGGTTCAAAAATATTACCAGCATTGTTGTTATTAAAAATGAAAAGCTTCTTCTTGAAGAATATTTTAACGGATCAGGAAGAGACTCTTTACAGGATACACGTTCGGTTGGAAAAACATTTGCTTCCGCATTGATGGGAATCGCTATTCAAGAGGGTTTTATTAAAAACGAATATCAAAATCTAAAGGATTTTTATGATTTAAAATCTTTTGAAAATTACTCACCCCGAAAAGATAGTGTTACTATAAAAAGCTTATTAACAATGAGCTCGGGTTTTGATGGTAATGACTAGGACTCTGAATCTCCAGGGAATGAAGAAAATATGTATCCTACCGATCATTGGGTAAAATTCACATTGAATTTGCCTATGACTGAAAATAAAATCGGTAAAAACTGGAATTATTTTACAGCTGGAGTTGTAGTAACAGGTGATATTTTAGATAAATCTCTTCCCAAAGGATTGAAAGACTATGCTGATAAAAAATTATTTCGGCCTCTTGGAATTAAGAGCTATAAATGGCAGTTTACTCCTCAACAAAAGCCTTCTTTAGCAGGCGGCTTACGGATGAGAGCCTTAGATTTTGCAAAGTTCGGACAATTATATAAAAATAAAGGGAGCTGGAATGAAAAAATGATATTAAATACGAATTGGATAAAGAAATCTTTCACTAACTATTTCTCAGATAATAAAGATTTTGAAGGCTATGGATATTTGTTCTGGAGGAAAATTTATAAAGTGGGAAACAAAAATCTGGAAGCTTATCAATGTAGTGGGAATGGAGGAAACAAGATTATTGTATTTGTAGATGTACCAATTGTAATGGTTATTACAGCTACAGCATATAATAAACCCTATGCACATTCACAGGTTGATAAAATTATACAGGAATATTTATTACCAGCTATTTATGAGTAATAAAATGGGTAATGAGTAATAAAAAATGGTGAATAAAGTGAATAATCAATAGTGAATTGATTATCACACAAAGAAAATTTATTCGTCTTTCTTAGATGGAACTAGAAATACATCAATAAGACCTTCAGGAAGTTTCATTTTGATTGTTCTTTGTTCCCTGTCAACTTCAAGAATCCACTCTTTAATCATAGGAATAACCACTTCTTTTCCATCCAGATTGGTGATGAAATACACCTGTGCTGTCTGATCGTTTACAGATCTGATAACCCCACAGTTGTTATCATGTTCATCAAGAATTTCAAATCCGATGATTTCGTGGTAATAGAATTGTTTTCCTGAAAGTTTAGGCAATGTAGTCAACGGCAGGTAAACATTTTTACCTAAAACCTGATCTACTATTGCTTCAGAAGAGTTTTTGAATGCAAGATTCAGAGCATCTAATTTGCTCCATGATGATTTTTCAATAAAAAATGGAACCAATAATCCGTTGATTTCAACGAATATTGATTCCAATTTATTGTAAAGCTCGGGCTGGTCGGTATCCAATTTAAGGATAACGTTGCCCGCAAGTCCGTGTCTGCGTGTTATTTTCCCCAACAAATAGCAATCTTCTTTACGCATAACCGGAAATGTTCTTAAGCTTCAGTGTTTTCTTCAGTTTCAGCAGCAGCTTCTCCTTCTGTAGCTACTTCTTCAGCAGGTGCGTTTGCAGCCTCTTCAGCAGCTTTAGCATCAGCTTCAGCTTGTGCAGCAGCAGCAATTCTAGCTTCGTTTACTTTTGCTTCAGCTTCTAAAGCAGCTTTTTTAGCATCAGATTTAGCAGTTGCTAAACCTTCAACTTTACCTTGTACTTTAGATTCTTTAGTATCTAACCAAGCGTTAAATCTTTTTTCAGCTTCAGCTTGATCAAAAGCTCCTTTAGCAACACCACCTTGTAAGTGTTTTTTGTAAAGAGCACCTTTGTAAGATAAAATAGCTCTAGCAGTATCAGTAGGCTGAGCACCGTTGTTTAACCACTGTACAGCAGAATCAACGTTCAACTCGATAGTTGCTGGGTTAGTAATTGGGTTGTAAGTTCCTAGTTTTTCGATGAATCTACCATCTCTTCTAGCTCTAGAATCTGCAACCACGATGTGGAAGAAAGGTTTTCCTTTTTTACCGTGTCTTTGTAATCTGATTTTTACTGACATAATGTTTGAATTTTACGGGAACTCGTCCCAGTTAAATATTTAAGAGTGCAAAGATAGACAAAAATTCTGATTGAACAATGGTTTAATGTAACAATTTATCAATCTAGCAATGTAACCATATTCTGACCCTCTTTTGTAAGAATTTAACTGGTGCATTGGTAAACTGTTATATTGTTATATTTGTCCCATATAGAAAAGCCCCAGACACTTCTGGTTTTCTTCTATCGTCAAAGATTCTTTCAAATGGTCAACAATTGTAGGAGAACTCCAGTAACAGCCAATATTATTAGCTGTACAGCTCAAATACATATTTTGTACAGCCATTGAAGTAGCCGCAATTTCTTCCCACTCAGGAACCATTCCGCTGAAATTAACGACAATAGAAACAACTACATTAGCTTTATTGATTTTAAAACCAATATCATTATATTTTTTCTCTAAGAATAATTGTTCAGGCTGAGTGGCTTTATAGATCGCCTGCATTTCTGAAGCCAGTTTTGCCTTTTCCTCTCCTTTGAATATTTTGAAACGCCAAGGCTTAGTACGCTTATGATTGGGAGCTAAAGTGGCTGAATGTAAAATTTCATCAATAACTTCCTGAGAAATTTCTGCCTCCGTATAATCTTTCGGGAAAACACTTCTTCTTTGCTCTATGATTTCTTTTAAAACTTCTGCTTTATTCATAGAGCCAAAAATACAACATGTAAGTTAATTTACAGGAGAATAGATAAAGATTTTGATTTGGGATACTAGGTTTTGAGTGGTAAGAGTGGTATTGGTTGAAGAAATAAAATCATAACACTTCTATGATTTTCTGATGAATTTTATTCAATGTAAACTCATCTCCTGCTTTCATTCCCATCATTTTTTTGGCCATAGGACTTTCAGAAGAAATGGCGTAGAACCGGTCTCCTTCAAAGAAAAATTCGCCTAATGACACAGAAATATAAAAACGGGCTTTATTAGTAATCACTAAGGAGCCCAGCTGAACTCGGTCTGTAGAGGTATTCAAAACTTTTCCCATATTTCGTTTGAGATCATTTAAAGCACCAAGCTGTCGCTGCATCTGATAGATTTCCTCCTGCATTTCTTCCCGCATGCTATCATACTTTGGTGTTTTTTTGATATCACGACTGGCCTCCAGAGTAAATTCAATGAAGTTTTTAAGCTTTTCAATTTTTTCTGCAATGGTATTTTTTACAAAGTCTCTGATATCTCTTTTTTCAAATACGGTCTTCTCCATACAATCGTTTCTTTATATAAAGATAATATTTTTCTAATAATATTGTTTGACTTAGTCTACAATTACTCTTTTCAAAATATTTCTTTTTTGAGAATTATGTTTAGATTTGCCTTTTTTAAAACTAAAAATCATGTTTAAATCACCATTTTCATTTGATGGGCGAATCAGAAGAACAGAATATGGATTATCATATCTTATATACCTGGTATTTTATGTTCCTTTCAATATTTATTTTCAGCTTAACCAGGAACCTTCAGGAATGGTTATGATACTTTTCTTTATCCTTCTTATTCCGTCTCTTTGGTTTCTTCTTGCACAGGGTGCAAAAAGATGTCATGACAGGGGAAACTCCGGTTGGTTTCAGCTAATTCCTTTTTATAGTTTATGGATGCTATTTGCAGAGAGCGACCACGGGCCTAATGAATACGGACCTAATCCTAAAGGAGAAGGAAATTATAACGCGATTAACGAGATCGGTAGAAAAGAAATTTAATCAATAAGCCTTGCACATTGTACAAGGCTTCTATTTTTATTTTTCTGATAATTTCTTCAGGTCATTCAGTCCCTGCCCAAACATTTTATCCATATTGCTTTCCATCATAGGTTTCATAATCTTCATCATGGCATTCAGTTCATTATCAATCATCCAGGTTACTTTTGTTCCATTACCTTCAGGAGTCAGTACCATGTTACTTTTAGCATTTCCTTCAAAGGGTTTTATGAAATGAAGCTGCGTAGTCAATTTTTCATTGGGGCTAATGGCTGTGATGGATTGTTCTCCTTCACTGTCATCTCCTTTCCAGTGATAAGAATCTCCTATTTTATCTCCTTCACCGGAATAAGTAATTTTAATATTTTTTATTTCTTTAGAAAAAGGATCCCACATATTATATCCTTTTAAAGAACCTGTATATTGCCAAACTTTTTCTTTGGGAGCATTAATGACAATAGATTTTTCATAATGATAATCTTTACTGAAAGCCAGCATAGCAATAACAGCATATACAATAACCAGCAAAAGGATAATGCCGATAAATTTTAAGAGTGTTTTCATAGTCTATATAATATTTAAGGTTATTTATTTCAAAATGAAGATCTCATCTGCTTTCAAAATTAAATATTCTGACATCATCCCCTCTTTGCATAGGACAAGATTATTTAAAGATAAGGCATTTTTGTCATAACTTGGCTTTCAGGCATTATTTTTGAGACTTTCAGCTTGGATTCTCCGATGAATCCTTACATTTACGTTTAACTAAAAATCGAAAAATGAATATTTTAATAGAAAAATTCAACACACCATATCACTCAGCACCTTTCGGTGACATTAAAAATGAAGATTACGTTCCTGCTTTCAAGGAATTAATTCAAAAATCTGAAGAAGAAATCAATGCTATTGTTGACAACCCTGAAGCACCCACTTTTGAAAATGTTATTGAGGCATTAGCTTATTCCGGTGAGCAACTGGATGTGGTATCGAATGTCTTTTTCAATTTAAATTCTGCTGAAACCAGTGACGAAATCCAACAGATTGCTCAGGAAGTTTCCCCGATTTTAACGGAATACTCTTCCAAAATCTCTCAAAATGAAGCCCTTTTCAATAAAATCAAAAAGGTATATGATGAAAAGGAACAATATAACCTTAATGAGGAACAGGAAATGCTTTTGAATGAAACCTATAAAGGTTTTGTAAGAAGTGGTGCCTTACTGAATGAAGAAGACAAGGAAAAATTAAAGAAGATCAGCATGGATCTTTCTATAAAATCCCTACAATTCGGACAAAATGTACTGGCTTCTACCAATGCTTATTTCAAACATATTACAGATAAAGAACAATTAGCCGGAATTCCGGAAGCGATTGTTGAACAATTTGCTGAGGAAGCTAAAGAAAGAAATCTTGAAGGCTGGGTGGTTACGTTACAATATCCAAGCTATATCCCATTCATGACGTATGCTGAAAACCGTGAACTGAGAAAGGAACTGGCATTGGCGAATGGTAAAAAGTCTTTTGATGGTGGAGAATATGACAATCAAAATCTCATCAAAGAACTTCTCCAGTTAAAACAACAGAAAGCTGAACTTTTAGGCTATAAAAATTATGCAGATTTTGTTCTGGAAGAAAGAATGGCAAAATCTCCGGCAAAGGTTATTGATTTTCTCAATGAGCTTTTAACGAAGGCTACTCCTTACGCTGCCAAAGAAATTGACGAATTAAAATCTCTGGCAAAAGCCGATGGAGTTGAAGAAATGCAAAATTATGATCACGCTTTCTATGCTGAAAAATTGCGTAAAGAAAAATATGATCTTAATGATGAAGAACTGAAGCCTTATTTCCCGTTAAATCAAGTTCAGGATGCTGTTTTTGGATTGGCAGGTAAACTATTCGGATTAACT
This sequence comes from Chryseobacterium sp. Marseille-Q3244, assembly GCF_940807095.1. Taxonomy (NCBI): domain Bacteria; kingdom Pseudomonadati; phylum Bacteroidota; class Flavobacteriia; order Flavobacteriales; family Weeksellaceae; genus Chryseobacterium; species Chryseobacterium sp. Marseille-Q3244. The sequence goes on from NZ_CALNWX010000010.1 coordinate 58,529, forward strand.
TTTGAAGAAAGAAATGACATTCCGAAATACCATGAAGATGTAAAAGTTTATGAAGTAAAAGAAAACGGGAATTATAAATCTCTCCTTTATGTAGATTATTTCCCAAGAAAAGGGAAAAGAGCCGGCGCATGGATGACCAGCTATAAAAATCAATATAAGCAGAATGGAGAAAACTCCCGTCCGCATATTTCTATTGTTTGTAACTTCAGTAAACCTACAAAAGATACCCCTAGCTTGCTGACCTTCCAGGAAGTAACGACTTTATTCCACGAATTCGGGCATGCTCTCCACGGAATGATGGCTGACACTCAATATCCTACTCTATCAGGAACTTCTGTAAAATGGGATTTTGTGGAACTTCCCTCTCAATTTTTAGAAAACTTCTGTTATGAACCTGAGTTCCTGAAAACATTTGCCAAACATTATAAAACCGGAGAAGTTCTTCCTGACGAAAAAATTGAAAAGATTGAGCAGTCTAAAAACTTCATGGAAGGATACCAGACTTTAAGACAACTAGGTTTCGGATTACTGGATATGAACTATCATACAAAAGTTGCAGAGCTGGAGAATGAAACTGTAAAAGAGTTTGAAGATCAATACACCAAAGCGACAGCACTTTATCCAACCAATCCTGAAACCGCGATGAGTCCAAGTTTCTCTCATATTTTCCAGGGTGGATATTCTGCAGGATATTATTCTTACAAATGGGCAGAAGTATTGGATGCTGATGCATTCCAGTATTTTAAGGAAAATGGAATCTTCAACCCTGAAATTGCATCCAAATACAAAGTACTTCTTTCTTCAGGTGGAACAAAAGATCCTATGGAACTATATAAGGCGTTCAGAGGAAGTGAGCCCAAGGTAGAAAGTTTATTAAAAAGGGCTTTTGGATAGTAAAAAATTTAATACGAAGGAAAAACCTTCAAAAACAAATGAATAACATATCACAAAGACTTGAAAATGTAAAAAAACTTCAGGCGAAAAGGTGGGAGAATGAAGATCATTGGGATGAACTAAACGATCTTTTAGTGAAAGAATTAGATGAAATTCTGCTTATTGAACCTGAGAATACTTCTGCACTCATCAACATGGGTGCAATCTATTCCGATATGGGAGAAAATGAGAAAGCTTTGGATTATTTAAAAATGGCTTTAAATCTGGGCTCGGTAGATAAAAACCTTTTCGTAAATCTGGCCATCGTTATGATTTATATGGAAAAGCATCAGGCTGAATATTTAGAATATCTGGAGGACGCTGAGGGAAAAATTGAGAATCCGCTTACTTTTAAAGCTTATTTTGACCCCCAATCTCATTAAAATTATGATAGAGAAATTAAAAAAATTAGAAGCAGCTTTTAATGAGTCATTAAAGGCTGCTCTTGTCAATATTACCCCTGAAAAGATTGATGAAATCCTCAACAACAGAGATTCTTCAGAATTTTCTGATGCATGGATGAAAGCATACCAGGCAGTTGATGGAAAAGAAATAGACGAAGAAACCGAAGATGCTGTTACGCATATCCGTAAAGATATTTTTATCTCTATGTTCAAAGCTACCAGTTCTTCTGAGCTGCCAGCGTATATTTCTGATGACTTTGGATTAATTTCGTCTTACTATATTCACGATATTGAAAACAGTTGGGTAACCAATTTACTGTTTACTTATCTTAAGCATCAGATTCCTCAGGGAGACTTGATGGATACAGAGAAAACGATAAATGAATTGATTCAATAAATCAGAAAAGAAAAATAATCTATGAAAAAAACGCACCTACTCTATTGCCTTCCGTTTCTATTCTTTTTACACTGTAAAGAAGAAAAGAAAAATTCAATTTCAGAAACTCAATCACCGGAAGTTAATCAGGTAGAAAAAACAGATTCTTTGGTTACTACAAGAATTGATTCTTCCCAAGTTCCAAAAGCATTAAAATATAAAGGAAATTTCAAAGAAGGATTCCAATGGAAAGATAAAACAGGAGAATATATAGTTGTTACATCTGAAACCGGAAAGTACAGAAATGAAAATTTTCCTCATGAAAATGATGATAGTGCAGATGCTGAAGTTTTTGGGCAATCTTACTCTTTAGAAAATAATCAGCTGGTATGGAAAGTCAATGATTTTGTCAAAGACTGTATGGTAGATATAGATGCTGAGTTTAAGAAAAATACTTTAAGCGTAACAGATCTTGATAAAAACGGTATTGCTGAAGTCTGGATCATGTATAAAATTGCCTGCAAAGGTGATGTAAGTCCTTCAGATTTAAAGATTATCATGTATGAAGGAAAGCAAAAGTTTGCCATGCGTGGACAAACAAAAATCCGAACAGGAATGGAAAATCATGGTAAACCTGTATTTGAAGGAGGATCTTATACCTTTGATAAGGCTTTTCAACAAGGCCCAAAAACTTTCAGGGATTATGCTGAAGAATTATGGAATAAGAATAGGGAAGATTAATTGTCTGTGATTTTCTACTTTATCCTAAAAATCAATACATTTGACAAATAAAAACGATATCATAACCTTAAAAATTTAAATCATGTTTTTAGCAATTGTACTTCCTTTTCTATCCTTTATTGTTAGGGGAAAAGTTCTCACCGGAATCATTTGTTTTTTCTTACAGATTACTTTAATTGGCTGGCTTCCTGCTGCCATCTGGGCAGTGATGTCTTTAAATAATGAAAGAGCCAATGAGCGGAACGAAAAATTAATCCGTGCTGTACGTGAAAGTCAAAAATAAATCATTTGCAATTTATACTCAATCCTTTATTTACATAAAGGATTTTTTTTTGAAAAATTTTGAATCAGCGTTTTAAAACTTTTTCAGCTAATAATCGTAAATTTATAGTTCATTAATTCCGTTTAAAAGCTGTAAATTTTTCCCGCCATGAAAGAAAATAAATACGATAACCCGTCTTTTTTTGACCAGTATGAGAAGATGCTCCGTTCCCAGTTGGGATTAGAGGGAGCCGGAGAATGGCATGCCCTGAAAAATATGTTACCGGATTTTAAAGATAAAAATGTGCTTGATCTTGGCTGCGGATTCGGGTGGCATTGTCGGTATGCTATGGAAAATGGAGCAAAATCTGTTATTGGTATTGATCTTTCAGAAAAAATGCTGACCAGAGCACAAGAAATTAACAATCTCGAAGGAATTCTCTATGAAAGAAAAGCATTAGAAGATGTTGATTATCCCGCAGAACAATTTGATGTTATCTTAAGTTCATTAACACTGCATTATGTGGAATCATTCGATAGAATTTCTCAAAATATCTATCGATGGCTTACTTCAGGCGGCCATTTTGTATTCTCTGTGGAACACCCTGTTTTTACTGCTGAAGGAGGTCAGGATTGGATGTACAATAAAGATGGAGAGAAAATAGCCTGGCCAGTTGACCGGTATTTTATGGAAGGAAAAAGAAATACTACATTCTTAGGAGAAAATGTCATCAAGTATCACAGAACTGTTACCTCCTATCTGAATGTCTTATTAAAACATGGCTTTAAGATCAAAGAAATCATTGAACCTGAACCTAATCATGAAATGCTGAAAGAGATCCCAGAAATGAAAGATGAACTCCGAAGACCCATGATGTTACTAATTTCAGTAGAAAAATAGAAACTTATTTACCCGGTATACAACAAAAATAATTTTTAATGTCACTTAGTATATTGTATAACATAGTAATTAAAATAATACATATCTTTGTATAACAAATTACATGATATGATTACCAAAAAATTAATAACCTTCCTAATAGCTCTGCTGATTTGCAGTACTGTGGATGCACAATTACTCACCCAAAAAAACGAAAAGAAAATAGACAGCCTCATACTTACCGGATTTGGAAACCAAGATGAGCCGGGAGGTGTTTTTATGGTCGTTCAAAAGGGTAAAAGCCTTTATAAAAAAGCTTTCGGAAAAGCTAATCTGGAACTTGGTGTTACAATGACGCCTGAACATGTTTTCCAAATCGGTTCTATGACCAAGCAATTTACTGCTGTAGCTATTCTAATGTTGGAACAACAAGGAAAACTTAAGGTAAATGATCCCATCTCAAAATATATCACAGATTATCCTAATGGTGATAAAATCACGATTCATCATCTTCTTACCCACACTTCAGGAATTAAGGATTTTACAAAGATGAAAACTTTGTCTTCCATTGCTCAAAAAGAAATGGAACCCAAAGCTATGGTTGATTTTTTCAAAAATGAACCTGTTGATTTTGCACCAGGTGAAAAGTTCGATTATAATAATTCAGGATATGTTGTTCTTGGTTATATTATAGAGCTTACTTCAGGAGATACCTACGAAAATTTTATCAAAAAAAATATTTTTGATAAAATTGGGATGACCCATTCTTATTATGCTTCAGACCGAAAAGTAATTCCTCAAAGAGCTTACGGATATCATAAAAAAGAACATGGATACGTGAATAAGACTATTATTAGCTTCAGTGTTCCTTTTTCTTCAGGCTCACTGATGTCTACCGTTGATGATTTATGGAAATGGCAACAAGCTTTGAATCAAAATATACTATTAAATCCTCAACAAACTCAAAAAGCCTTTCAAAAATATAAACTTAACGATGGGGAAGAATTTACGTATGGCTATGGATGGCATTTGAAAGAAATCAACGGAACTCCGGATCGCGAGCATGGCGGAAGTGTATTTGGTTTCAAAAGCATGGGCGTTTATATTCCTGATGCAGATATTTATGTAGTAGGGCTAAGTAATTGTGATTGTCATTCTCCAACCGATATTACCCGGGATATTGCTAAAATAAAATTAAGTGAAATAAAAGCACCCTTAAAAAAGCCTTAAAACAAAACTCCAACGACGATGAATGTCATTGGAAAAATTAGCACCTGGATGATTCGGTGGATTTATCTTCGTCTTTCGGGAAGAACAGACTGAGGGACTTTAAAAATACACACAAGTACAATCGCCAAACATAGAATATTAATCAGTATTGCTATGGTAAAGGCATTATGATAATGCTGTATTAAAGGTTTTTCTCCCAATAAATAATAAAATACACTTCCAACAACAACAATTCCCATAATTGCTGCAATCTGCTGAAAGGTATTGTAAACACCGGAAGCATTTCCTATCAGTTTTTCAGGCATTCCGGAAAGCGCAATATTGGCCAGTGAAGGAATTACAGAACCTACTCCTAGCCCATGTAAAAATAATAACAGATATAACTGGTAAAATTCAATGGATCCATTGAAGAAAATAATCTGAAGAACCAAAATCAGTATAATAAAACCAAGTCCTGCCACCAGGGCTTTTTTTCCATACCTCAGGATCAGTTTCACTGAAAAAGCTGAAGCCAGGATAAAACCTAATCCCTGAAAAACAATTACTTCTCCAGCCCTCAACGGATTAATCATTAATCCATCCTGAAAAAATAAAGAGAGAATATAGAAATAAGAATCTAGCATAATAAAGAAGAAAGAAATAGCTACAATACCCAAATTGAAATTTTTAAAGTGTAACAACTCAAAGTCAATCAGATAAGGCTTATTATTTTTCAGTTTATCTTTCTGATTTTTTATAAAGAAGATTAAAATCCCCATAGAAACAGCCATGAGCAATATATTCGGAACAGAAAAAATTTTCTTTTCAGAAACAGTAAGTGTATAAGTCATGCTGAAAAGCCCTGCAGATAACAGCAAAACACCCCAGTTATCAAAGGATTGTTTTGTAGTGACTCTGGATTCTTCTAAGTTTCTTACACTGAAAAATAAAGCTACCAGACAAATAGGAATATTGATCAGAAAAATAAGTCGCCAAGGCTCTTCTAAAGTGGTTAGAGATGAAAAATATCCTCCCAGAAACTGTCCCAGGATTGTCCCGATCCCAATGGTAATTCCATACCAGCCCATGGCTTTAGTACGTTGTTCATGATCCGGAAATAAGATCTGGATCATAGAAAGAACCTGTGGGGCCATTAATGCAGCGCTTATTCCTTGGGCTAATCTTGAGATCATCAGCTGAACAGCGCCTTGTGAAATGCCACAGGTAATGGAACTTATCATGAAAAAGACCAAGCCGATAATGAAAACCTTCTTTCTTCCATATACATCACCCAAACGTCCACCAGTAATAAGAAAAGAGGCAAACCCGATAAGGTAAGCAGCAATCATCAGTTGCATTTCTCCGTTAGATGCCTGAATATCACGTTGTATGGAAGGTATGGATACATTGATGATAAAAATATCCATGATTGTCAGCAACTGACCAAACAGTATAACAAATAATTTCAAATAGTTATGTTTCATTTTTATATAGATATATCTATTTTTTAATTTATAAAAAAATTAAGGTAATAAACCCTGAATCATTTTTTTCACCATATCAAAAGAGTCATTTTTCTTAGTAATGGTGGAAGTTACTACCGCTCCTTCTATCAATAAAAATATATTTTCGATGATTAAATCAGGATCTGAGCATTGCTTTCCTTCACAATATTCATGCACAATCTCACGGATAATTTCTTTCTGTTTTTCTTTATGATTTTTTGCAAAACCGGATACTGCCGCATTCCCCTCTCCTATTTCAGAGACAATTTTAATGAAATGGCATCCTGCGAACTTTGATGATTGCTGTAGTTTTTTACGATAATCAATGATTGCTGATATCTTTTCTTTAGAATCAGAAAGATGAGCAATACTTTTCTCAAGACCTTCAAACCAATCCTGCTCTTCTTTGATTAAATAAGCCTGAAGAAGATCATTTTTGGATGCAAAATGATTGTACAGCGAACCAATAGCAATATCAGCTTCAGCAATAATCTGATTGATTCCCGTAGAATTATAACCTTGCTTATAAAATAATTCTGAAGCTACTCTGATGATCCTGTCTCGCACTTTTTCTTTTTTCATCCTGAAAATTTTAGCAAAGCTAAGTAAAAAATAGAGAAGTCTATCTATTTTTATTAATAAAGAATTTCTCTCTGTTCATTAAAATTCTTCTTCATGAATCATCATTATTGATAAAATAGCCCGATATTTAAGCTATAAAAGACAAGCCATGTTCAACATTTTCAAGAAGAAGAAAAAAATTAAAGCTAACCTTCATTCTGTAACCATTCCCGATCAGGCGTGGTCTAAAGTTTCGGAAGATAATGAAGCTATAAGATGGGTAAATCCACAACAATCTGCCTTAATTGTCCTTCATTTTTTTGATAAAGAACCTGATCTTCCTACGGCAAAAGATCTTGATTACCTACAAAAGTTTTATCGAAATATTGCAGCAGCATCTAATGGTGGTATTATTGAAACGGATATTATTCATATCCATAACATCCCTTGTGTAAAAACCATTATTAAATATCCCCAACAGGAAACAGGGATGATTTATATTGCTTCCATCACTATTCCTTTTGAAAATTGCAGTTATGTAATAAAAATTCAGGCTGATGAAATAGGAATTACAGGGATGAGAGATGCGCTTATTCTTGACAGATTACACAAAGCCGGAGAAGTCGAAATTGATGAAGAAAATATGAAAAACTGGTTCGGAGATCCTTATGATCCGGAATTTAAGCAAGGAACTTTAATGAATCAGTCTGAACTGGAAAAATACGATCACGAATTCCCTGAGCATCCACTTTCCATCACCAGATCTCTTCTTAGATCCATTGCTACAACAGTGATTTTCAAATCAGAAATAAAAGCGCTTCCTTCATTTAAAAAATAAATAACATCTCAATGAATTCATCCAATCCTGTAGTTTATTTTGAAATTCCTGTAAATGATCTTGAACGTGCAGAGAACTTCTATTCTGCTGTTTTCAATTTCAGTTTCGAGAAAGACATCATCGATCATTATGAGATGTCCTTCTTCCCTTTTGAAGAACAGAACAGTGGCATTACCGGTGCACTGGCTAAAGGCGATGTTTACAAACCTACCAAAGATGGGGTTATTATTTATTTTAAAACCGAAAGTATTGATGCTACCCTTGAGAAAGTTCTTCAACATGCAGGAACAATTCTCTATCCCAAAAGAACAGATGAGAAATATGGTTTTGCAGTGGCAGAATTCGAAGACTCAGAGGGAAACAGGATTGCTTTGCATGAAACAATGAGTAAGGAGGATGGAGACTGAGAGATGGAAGTTATTAAGTACATAAAAGAAAAAACTCCACTATTGAAACATTGAGCTATAGAAGTATTTTATAAAATAATTTATTACTTCTGTGTTAAATGTGAACCCCATAGGCACATAGGATTATTATCAATGACTGTTTTCGGTCAAAATAACTTTTGAAACGCTTTTGGCATCAAAAAGATCTATGTTTCTATGTGGTTTACAACTTCCTGCCTCGATCTTTCAGCTTACGTCCTTCAAAGGCATTCCATTCATCGCATAACATTTTTCAATCTATGTTTCAGCATATTTTGTATCTTTAATTACCATTTCAATAAAAATATTTGGTAATTCGTTATGACAGAAGAACTTTATTTCATCAAAACCAATCCAAATATTGCCAAAATCAATTTGTACAATAAGCTTTGTCGTGAAGAGGAAAATTTTCTGAGCTTTCTCCAGCCTGATGGAAGAGCAAGTCTTGAAATCATCAAGGATAAAGTAAAAGATTCTGTGGAAGAACTTAACAGACAAGAACTTTTAAATATTTTTTTATGGTTTAGCAAAGCTTACCCTTCTGATCATGAAGAAATAAAAACTCAGCTGTTTATCAATGGAATTGATCTTTTTTATGAAATTCAATCCCCATTACACACTGCAAATTTCCTACAGGTTCTTTCTGATTATGAAAAACTTTCTCAGGAAAATATGAATTATATTGTCAATGCTCAGAATTTTAATCAATTTCTGATCTACGGAATATTCCTTACAGAAATAATCAACAGGGAACAAGGTAAAGAAAACATTCTTTCTGATTATCTGAAACCTGATTACCCAACTTTATATACATTGGCAGAAAGTCATTCGGCATTAAAAAATATTGATGAAAAAAGCAATACAGATCTCCAAAAATACTTCAATGACCTGTATGACCTGACTAAATTTTATAAAGGTTCTATTATTCAGCTATAATTCTAAACTTCCTTTAAAAGTTCTGGATTCTTTAGTAAATAATCAAAGGCTTCCTTTACAGCCTGTTCAGGACTTTTTGGATTAAAACCCAATTCATTTCTGGCTTTGGAAATATCAAAATCCTGTTGCAATCCGGAAAACATTGAAATATCTTTCCTCGTCAATATCGGAGCTTTACCACTCAACTTTGCCGTGAATTCCATCAAAGCAGCAATCGTATAAAGAATTCCTTTGGGAACAGAATTGGGAACTTTTAATTTTAGATCCGGATATAGTCTATTGGCCAAAATCGTTGTATCGGTAATGGTCATGCATTTTTCATTGGCCAGAATATACCGTTCTCCAGAGCGTCCTTTTTGGGCTGCCAGATAACATCCTTCCGCAACATCTTTCACATCTACCCAATTCAGGGTAATCTTTGTATCTACGGGAATCTGTTTATTCAGAATAAGCTTTAGTACTCCATAAGATACATTTAAAGGCAGAAATGATTCACTTCCAATCATCGCAGATGGCATAACGGAAACAAGTTCTACCCCAAGCTTTGCTGCCAGTTCAAAAGCTAATTTTTCACCATCATTTTTAGAATTATAGTACATATCCCTACGATCCGGATTATACCCATTGCTTTCCTTTATGGGTAATTGAGTATAATCAAGTGCTGCAATAGAACTTACATAGACTATTTTCTTTACTCCAGCTTCGGCTGCCGCTTCAATAGTATTTCGGGTTCCTTTGATATTGACATCATAAATTTCTTTCTTAGGATCTTTAGCCCATAATTTAAAGGAAGCTCCTACTGCATAAAAGGTTTCTACTCCCTGAAGAGCTTTTACAAAAGAGGCTTTATCTGTAATATCAGCCTGCATCAGCTCGCAGTTCAGTCCTTCAAAAGGTTTTGTATTTTGGATATTGCGTACTGTTGCCCGTACTGGAACGCCTTGTTTCAATAAAAACCTGACTAAATTATTTCCTAAATGTCCATTAGCTCCTGAAACGAGGCTTAGATTATTCTTTGTCATTGCATTGATTTTAATGCAGCAAAGTTCATGCTCCTGCTTACGAAACCACTTGACTTTTGTTAGTTAATTATTTTTCTTCTGATTCTGCTCAGACTTTCCGGTTTCATCCCCAAAAATGAAGCAATATATTGAATAGGAACATGCTGAATAATTTCCGGATAATCCTTTAATAGTTTAACATAGCGTTCTTCGGCGTTCAACGTTGACAATTCTCTGGAACGGTTTTCATTATAGGCAATAGAATGCTGAAATACTGAAATACTAAAATCTTTCATTACCTGACTTTCAGCGACAAGATGATCGAGATCTTCTTTGCTAATTCTCAAAAGTTCACAGGCCGTAATGCACTCCACGCTATGATCAGAAACGGTTCTGTTGATAAAATGAGAATAAGAGGTGAAAAATCCGGGTGGACAATTGATATGTGTTGTTACTTCATTTCCGTTCTGATCCAGATAAAAAAGTCTGAGATACCCCGAAACAATATAATAAAGATAATTAGGAACCTTACCAGGCTCTTCTATCACAGTATTTTTAAAAAAAGATACAGGCTCGAAATACTGTTGAACCATTTCAATTTCTTTTGGAGAAAAATCATGGCTGGAACACATGTATTGTAGAAGCTTATCATGCATTGAAGTTGAGTTTATATCTATTACAAAAATAATCAAAAGAATACTCAAATATTTTTGCAAAGAAAAAAGATTTTTCACAGCCCCATGTAATATTCTCTGCAAAATAATTGTCTTGTATAAAAAGCTAAATATGAACCGTAAAATTATTCTTCTTTTAAGTCTTGTTTCATCTTCATTCGCATTGGCACAAAGTGTAGAAGGGACTGTTACAGACAAAGAAAATAAACCGATAGCGGAAACTGAAGTACTCATCACAAAAAATGATATTAAATTTTCTGCAATCACAGATGAAAAAGGTTTATTCAAAATTCCTTTGAAGGAGGATGGGAATTATCTACTTGAGATTATAAAAGACGGGGTAAAAACCAACAGTGAGAAAATTACAGTAAAAGGAAATGCAAGAAAGGACATTCAGATCAAGGATGAACCTGTGGTACAGAAAGTAGAAGGAGTAACCGTTACTGCAAAGAAAAAATTATTCGAGAGAAAAGTAGACCGTTTGGTCTTCAATGTTGAGAATTCTGTAGCATCTCAGGGAATTGATGCTATAGAAGCTCTCGCTAAAACACCTATGGTAAAAACCAGTGACGAAGCGATAAGTATTGCCGGGAAAAGTAATGTCGCTGTAATGATTAATGACAGACTCCTGAACCTGAATGGACAGGAACTTATCAATTATCTGAAGACAATCCGTTCTGATGATATTCTTAAAATTGAAGTTATTACCACACCTCCTGCAAAATATGATGCAGAAGGAAAAAGCGGACTCATTAATATTATTCTTAAGAAAAATGCCAATCTGGGCTGGAATGGTTCCATTCAGACCTCAGGAAATTATTTTTGGGGAAAACCTACCGTTTCTTCCAGAGGAGGTGCTACCTTTAATTATCAGGGAGAAAAGCTCTCATTAAGTACCAATCTATCAGCCGGAGATAACTATTGGCAGTATAATATTTACAATAATATGTCCGGTATCACCAATAACAATTACTGGAACAAAGATGGTGACAATCTTAATAATTACAAATACAAAAGCGGAAATATAAAGGCTGAATATAAGATCAATGATAAACATCTTTTCGGAATCAACTATAACTACTCCCATAGTAATCCTAAAGAAATAGGCGTAAGTGAATCGACCCGTTTCAATGGAAAAGAAATCATTACTATTTCTTCTGATTTCAACAACAGAAACAGCAGAGATGTTCATAATGCCACTGCATTTTATGAAGCTAAAATAGACAGTACAGGAGGAAAGCTGAATGTAACAGCTAATTTGATGCTGAATAATTCCAACGCGAGAAACTTCTCCAATACCTATACTCCGCAAGAAGTTTATACCATGGCTAATCCTATCAGTAAATACAGAATTTATTCAGGACAGGCTGATCTGGAAAAAACATTTGGTAAAATAAAAACAGAATCCGGGCTAAAGTATACAAAGATCAAAAATGATTCGGAGTTTAATTTCTTCGACATTATCAACGGACAAAATCAGCTTAATGCCGGTAAAACCAATACATTCCTTTATAACGAAGAAAACTATGCTGCTTATTTTTCAACCAACTTTAAGATCAATGATACATGGGATGCAAAGGCGGGACTACGTTACGAATACACAACACTGGAGGGTATTTCTATGAATGATAATATTTCCACAACGATCAAATATGGTAAATTCTTCCCCACGGCTTATTTAAGTTATAAGCCTAATGAAAACAATTCTTTTTCACTAAGCTATTCCCGCAGAATTTCACGTCCTTATTTTGGAAATCTGAATCCATTTAAGTATTTCACCTCCAACTTTGAGTATACTACCGGAAACCCGTATCTGCTCCCTTCATTTTCGGATAATTTTGAATTCGGATATGTTTTGAATAACAAATTCAACATTACGCTGTATCACAGTTACAATAAAGACAGCTGGGACAGAATTCAGATGATAGATGAGAATTATAGATACACCATTGCTAAGAATTTCTATAATGAAAATCAAACCGGAATCAATATCAGTTACAACTACAACAAATTGAAGTGGATGGAATCTAATATTTTTGTTAATGGCTATTATACCAAAGCAAAATCTTATGACCCATCTATTCTGCCTGTTCCTCCAGGATATAGTGCCAATATCAACATAGACAATAGTTTCTTCCTCAATAAAGATAAAACAGTGACTTTCTTACTGGGATTTTGGGGAAGCCTTCCTAATAGAGATGGAAATACCTATTACTACACCAATTCTTCATTGTATACAGGGCTAAAGTTGAGTTTTATGGATAAAAAACTTCTTGTCAACCTTTATTTGAATGATGTACTGAATACCAACCGTGAAAAAGGAATCGAGTATTATCCGGATTACAATATTGATTACCAATACAAAGGAATAACCAGAAACGTTCATCTTTCCCTTACTTATAAATTCGGAAATAACAATGTAAAAGGAGCTACAAAACAGGTGAAATTTGAAGACTCCAACAGAGCAAATGGTGGTAATAATTAAGACCCCATTCTCTTTAGCATAAAAAACAAAAAACAGGATAAAAACAATAACCCGCGACCGGCAGTTCCTTTTCAATAAGGTTCTGCCGGTCTTTTAAAATAATCTGCATTTTAAATAAAACTTTGTGTCAAATTCAAAAAAGCTTCAAATCTTTAATATTGATCCAATGTACTCCACCCCTTTTTTTAAAACAGAAAATGATCTGATCTTAAAAAAGTAATACAACATTCCTCCAAGAAAATAGGATAATACATCAAAAATATCCCCTGTGAATAAAGGTGAAAGTTTCGGGCAAAGGATTTCAAACAAAAAAGATAGATATAAAATGGATGTGAGGACAAATTTAAAATCCGGTTTCCAGTGAAATCCCAACAATGAATTCATGATATATTCTATCAGATAACAGTACATCGGAATGGTAATAAAATCAGTAAAATGATTATTGATAACAGGAATGAAAATACCATTCTTTCTCAGCAGGATCATCACTGCCCAGGCAGCCACTCCCAACAAAAACCAATATGAAATCTGCTTTTTCATCACATGTGCAGTACGGCCATGATAAATCCGATGATAACCTGAAGTACTTTGGCCATGATATCCTGAATATCGGTTTCATTGTTCTTTTCACTCTTTCCAGCAGCCTCGTAATCAAACTTTTGTTTTCCTTCCATTGTAATAAGATTTGATATAACAAATATACCTAAATTAGAACAATTGTTCTAATTTTTAAAATATGATTTATTACCAGCCTTTATTATTCTTATCTTTGAAAGATGAGCACAAAAGAAAAAATTTTGTTCAAGGCACTGGAACTCTTTAATGAAAAGGGATACAACAATATTACAACAAGGCATATTGCAGCTGAACTTTCCATCAGCCCGGGAAATCTTCATTACCATTTCAGGCATTCTGAAGACATCATCAAAATCCTATTTGCTGAGCTTACCCTTAAAATGGATGAACTACTGAACAAAATGAAGGCAAAAGAAAACAAAACATTGGAAGATCTTTACATTTTAACCTCTTCTACTTGTGAAATTTTCTATCATTATCGGTTCATTTTTGTCAATCTTGTTGATGTATTAAAAAAAATCCCGGAGGTTGAGGCAAAGTATGAAGGAATTAATTTTAGCAGAAGAGAGGAGTTTCAATTGATCTTCACCGATCTTCAAAAAAACAATATTTTAAAAAAGGATATTCCTGATTTTATCATCAATAGTCTTACCGAACAGATTTTTATTCTAGCAGACAACTGGCTTACTCACAACAGACTGATCTCAAAACTGAATAAAAAAGCCGCTATTGAGTCTTACACCCTTTTACTGATGAATCTCTTCTATCCTTTACTCAATAAAGAACAGCAAAAAATTTATGAAAAACAGTACATCCAATAATCCAATCACCATCAGAAAATCAAACCAGGAAGATCTTTCTGAGATGTTGCTGCTTTTTAAGGATACTATTACAGCTGTTTGCAAAGAAGATTACAATACAGATCAGCTGGAAGCCTGGAAATCCGGATCAGAGAATACAAAAAGATGGCTGAACGTCATGGAAGAACAATATATTCTAATTGCTGAGTCCGAAAATAAAATAGTTGGTTTTTGTACCCTTGACCAGGGAAATTATATCGATTTGTTATTTGTTCATAAAGATTATCAGCATCAGGGAATTGCTTCCCAGCTCTACCACCTCATCGAGGAAAAGGCTTTAGAGCAGGATCAAAAATTACTGACTGCTGAAGTCAGCAAAACGGCAAAACCTTTTTTTGAAAGGATGAATTTTAAGGTCATTCTGGAACAAACAGTGCATGTAAAAGGGATTGATATCATCAATTATAAAATGGAAAAATACTTATAACATGATAAAAAACATATAAGCGTATTTTTAAGAATTTGTGGCACAAAATTAGCTTCAGAAATGGCAAGTAAAATTGTTTTGAACCATTATTTTAGACCATTAAGATACGTAAATGGTTAAGTTTTTTCTTTAAAAAACAAATCTTGTTATAACCACTACACTACATCTTAATGGTTTAAATATTGGAACTTCAGGAGAAATCCTATATATTTACAATATTAATGAAACACTTAAACAGCATATTGCGTCTTCCATTCTTCAGTGAATATTACACTCCGGGCTATCGTTCGGGAAGACTTTCTATATCTGTATTCTAAATTAAATAATCTAATTAACATATAGAGCCCGGACAGTATTGTCCGGGCTTTTTTCATTTAAAACTATTCAACATGATTAATACATTACAAGAAAATGTCTCTATTATCCTGCCTGAAAACGGATTGGAAGAGAAATTAAAACAAGCTAAAGAAGAAAATCGAAAACTTTCTATCAAATTAGGGTTTGATCCTACTGCTCCTGATTTACATCTGGGACACGCCGTTGTTCTTAAAAAACTGAAGCAGTTTCAGGACCTGGGCCACCAGGTTATTATTGTAGTGGGAAGTTTTACCGCAAGAATTGGTGATCCTACCGGAAAGAACAAAGCAAGAAAACCATTAAGTACTGAGGATGTTCAGCATAATGCACAGACTTATATCAATCAGCTCTCGAAGATTATTGATGTTGAAAGAACAAAGATTGTCTTCAATTCTGACTGGCTTGACGCATTGAATTTTTCTGAGGTGATTCAACTGCTATCAAAAGTTACGGTTGCACAGCTGATGCACAGAAATGATTTTAATAAAAGATTTACAGAAAATACCCCTATTGCCATGCATGAATTGGTATACCCTATTCTTCAGGGTTTTGATTCTGTAAAAATTGAGTGTGATATCGAAATGGGAGGCACCGATCAGCTTTTCAACTGTACGATGGGAAGACAACTACAGGAGGTTCATCAGATGCCGGCGCAGATTGTAATGTGTATGCCGCTATTGAAAGGATTGGACGGAAAGGAAAAAATGAGCAAGTCTTTGAACAATATTATCGGATTAACTGATGAACCGAATGAAATGTTTGGAAAAACCATGTCTATTCCTGATGCATTAATTGATGAATTCATCGACCTTACCACTGATTTTTCAATGGAAGAGAAAGAGAGCTTAAAATCAAAAATAGAAAACGGTGAAAACCCGATGAATATAAAAAAACTCGTGGCTAAAAATATTATCCGTCAATACCATAATGAGGAAGCCGCTGAAAATGCAGAACTGTTCTTCAATAACCAATTTCAGAATAAGAATTTTGAAGAAAAAAACTTTGATCCTGTTTCTATCAGCGTACTGAATCATGTTCAGCATAAAACAACTATTCTTGAACTTTGTCATCAGTTAAAAAAAGACCTCAGCAAATCTGCAGTTCGAAGACTTATCGAAAGCGGCGGTGTGCAGATAAATTCTGTTAAAACCATAAATCCGGATGAGGAAATAGTGTTGACAAAAGAGGTCAAAATAAAGATCGGTAGAAGAAGCTTTTTTGAATTGGTCTAAAATAAGAGATTGAATGCCGGAAGTATAAAGAATTCTAAATTCAACAACTATTTCCGGTATTCCTCATCTCTCTAAGGTGATCTTTTTATTTCCAAGTCTAATTAAATCAATATCTTCGCCTCCAGAAATAAAAAAGTAATGACGCAGGCTGAAATCCTTACCCTGATTGATGAAGAATTATCCACAGATCATATAAAAACTGAACTTAGTCAACAAAAGATTGTCTGGATAGATCATTTGGGTACTGAAAATTCAGTGTCACCCCACCAAACAGCGATCAATAAAGATGGGATTATTGCCTGGTGGCAATGTAATGAAGCGGGAAAAGAAAAGGTTCATATCAGACTGAAAAAAAAGAAACTGCTTACATGGAAACCACCTATTAATACCTTGGGACAAGCAATTTTCCGGGATGGTCTTTTGTATTTTCATGAAAATTATCTTATCATTAAGTATAAAGATACTTATTATCAGAGATTGTTTATTTTTAATATCGAAACTTTAAAGGATGAAGAAATCCTTATCAATGCACTTACCATCCAGGTCAAAATAATAGAAAATGAGTTGTTTTTAGGAGGTCTTTACCCGGATGAAGAGTTTATAAAAATCACAATGTATCCGGATCGCATTGAAAAAGAAAATATTAATGAAGCATATCTTCAACAAAGAAATATTACATTTGATTAAACTTTAAATCAAGTTCAGGAAATATTGTTAAAGATAGGTACTTATTAATTTTTCCGGTCAGGGAAAGTATGGCCTGAAATTCGAATTAAAAAAACTATGAAAACTCCACTTACTTATCAAAAAGCTACAGAAAAAGATATTGATTATCTCCTTGATCTGAGAACCAAAACCATGGTTCCGCACTATGCAGAATCTAACCTTCCTACAGACCAGGAAACGACACTTCAACGGATCCTCTATCAGTTTGACAAGGCCTCTATTATTTTTCTGGACCATAATCCTATTGGGCTTTTGAAAATAGATCGAGCAGATACCAATATCGATATATTACAGCTTCAGATTGATCCCAGCCAACAAGGCAAAGGATTAGGAAGAATGATCCTGGCTGATATTTTAGAAGAAGCTTCTGCAACAGGAAAAACGGCTTCTTTAAGTGTTTTAAAAACCAATAAGGCTCAGCATCTATATTCGAGTTTAGGGTTCAAAATCGTAAACGAAGATGAGCATTCTTACTTCATGAAGTTCTCTCCTTTTTAGCACAAATACTTTACACTAATAATCTTATGCAGAAAGCTTTTAACTTAAAGTTTTTTAAGTGTGAAAAGAGCTTTTGTGATTTTTATGGTTGATTTTATTTTCCCACAGATACGGATTTTCACAGATAATTGTACAAAAAATCTGTAGAAATATTTTACTCTCGTTGATTGAGCAGATGATTGTGTAAAAATCTGTAAGAGTATAAAAAAATAGAGGTTTGGTCTAAAGCCATTGGAGTTGGGTAAAATATAAAAAAGCGGGCTAAAGCCCACTTCTATTGAATTTAAATACTTTCATTTTATTGTTGAGGTTATATTTACTGCTTCATCTCCTCGCTTTCTGCCTAATTGAACTACTGATTTGCCATTGTTACATAGATTAATCTTCCTCCATCTTCTGCAGACAACAATATTTTCTTTCCATCAGTCAGTTCAACCATAGATCCCGGCGGAATTTCTTTCTGTTCTGTAATATCTTTCATACCTGATAAACTTTGATTGACCAATACCCATTTTCCTTGATGAAATGTAAAATATCCTACAGGTATTTTATCCTGCATAGTCAGGTTTTCATTTCTAATCACCTTCCTTGAAACATGCCATTTGAACAAATATTGATTATGGTACACCATCAATCGGTGGTTTTCAGGTTTCCAGACCTCATCATCAAATCTAAAGTATAAATCAAGAACCGGAAGTGTTCCCTGATGTGGAGTTCCGCAGAAAGGACATTTCGGATTGCTGGTATTGTCAAAGACGTACCATTTTTCAGTACATTCCGGATTCTTACAAGGCTGTATCAGATCTACTGTTTTCAGCAAAGCTGTTTCCCATTCGTTGGCAGTGGGGCGCCTGATCGGATCATGTAATCCCTCTATAAATGTTTTTCTGAACAAATCTGTAATATACGGACCTGTTACGGTATAAGGGTTCTTTTGCGGATCGCCCCAGAAAACATCCCATTTCCTAAGATGATCGGCTCTTACATTATTGGAAGGATCATTAGGATGTTCTACAAACAGTGCTTTTTCACCCATAGATATGAGTTCATCCTTTTCAGAATCCAGATCCCAGATCTTTCCGCCTCGAAGAGGGTGTCTTCTTAACAGATACATGTAAATCAAAACTGCAAGAGCATGCAAATCGGTTTTTTGATTAGGCAGATGTCTTCCCGGATCCTGAAGTCCCAAATGTTGGGTCTTTAAAACTTCAGGAGCTATAAAATCTGCCGTCCCTATGACTTCCGGTGGAAATAATTTGGGGACAACAAGACCATCAATATCAATAATACAGGCTGATTTGGTTACCGGATCTACTAAAATATTGTTATAAGACAAATCTGAATGAGCTAATCCCATCTGATGAAGCTTCTTTACTCCTCGGCTGATATTAATGGCAATCTGAAAATAGCTTAACCAGTCCCCAAGTTCAGACTGATCCAGCCTCAGTGGATACTGCGGATTTCTAAACATCGGAGCTGTAAACCATTTTCCTACTTTATCTTCACCCTGAATATTATCAGAACCTACATATCCTTTAGCAAAGAAAAATTTTTGATTGTAAATAGGAACAATAATTCCAGTCAGCCTATCTTTTTCAACAATATCATAAGGCCATCTGAATATTTCATTTAGAAAATATTCTGCAGCATTTCCATTTTGTATACTTTGAAGATAAATAGAAACAATTCTCATAATTCTTTCCTTCTGCCCCTCATCCAATGGATTTCTATAAAAAGCAACTACATACTTCCTATCCGGCGAGAAATAAACATCTTTTACTCCACCCTGAATGGGTTTTTCATCTACATACTCATAGGACTTGGCTGCATCCAGAACAGAAACAACCTTAATGGTATTTTTCATATTGAATTAATAAATTATGGCTAGTGTACGGTCGTCATGATTACCTTTGCTCCAGAAATCAGTCCAATGCAGAAGCTGTTGAGCAATCTTGGCATCATTGATAAAGTCTACCTTAGCAAGATCATCGTTATCTCCGTTAAGATCATTAAAAAACATTTTCCAGCTTTCTGTATCTTCCAGTTTGTTCTCTGTAAGGAATTTCGGATCATAAATACCGTCTGTCATGAGCACCAGATATGAAAAATCTTCAACACAAGTCATCCTGAAACGGGAAGCAATATGATTATTGAAAATTTCCTTCATCGTCATAAAACGGGTACCACCACTGAATTCTCCCACATCCATAGTATTCAGAAGTTCTACCGCGGAAAAATCTGTATTGATGAGGTTAATTGGGCAGTCTCCTACTCCGAAACTCAGGATAACATATCCAAAACTGAACTTTTTAACCAAAGCAAAAATAAGAGTAGCATGAAGATCATTAATGGAGAGGTTATTTTCTGCAGCGGTTTTTTCCAATGTGTTATGAACGTATAAAACCCCTTTATACAGAACTCTTATTACATTTTCTTTCGCTTCATCCAGTTCTTTTTGCAAATTTCCTGGGGTATAAATGATAGTGATATTATTTTCAATTTCATTTAAAACATCCGGATCACTTAAAAACTGATTGATAGAAACTGTTGCCAGCCTTGAACCTTCCCGTGCCATTACAGCAGAACCGGCACCATCAGAAACGGAAATAACATTCCATTCTGCAAAAAGTTTATTCACAGCAAAATCATCTTCTCTGAATTTTCCTTCATGAGCATGAGAACGGCCCCTTTTAGAAGCTACAACAATTTTTTTGTCTGAAAATGTACCCTGAAATGAAACCTCATCTTCTTTATAAAAATCGGCATTTCTATCACTTGGAATACTCTTCCATAAATCTTTGGGATCAACATTAACCAATAGCTGAACTCTCTTAATCTCAATATTCTCTCCATCCTCGATGTGGAAAAATTCAATATCCAGATGATAAAGATTATGGGCCACCGGAATTCCGGAAATGCTGTTATTTTCAAACATAAGACCGGTTTCTTCTAAGCTGTTGATAGTTTTAATCCTGATATTTGGAAAATCAGACATTCCAAAGCTGAATTCATAGAACTTCCCTGAATGGGCATGTTGCAATACCCAGTGAGCTTCTTTAAATTCTTCTTTCTCTTTATAAATTGCCCCTTTTCCCATAGGCTCTTTTCCGGTTCCGAAATAAAATGAAGGTATTTTCATGGCTCATATGATTTAACCTAACGTTCTATTGATATCAAATCCTCCCCCGGAATATCCGTAATAATCTGAAGTTCCACACCAAGGGCATTTATTATATCCTTCTCCTTGCAGGCAATGAATTCCACCGCAAGAGCAGGTGGCAAGAGCAATAGGATTGGCACATTGCGGACATGAAGTTCCGCCCTGAAGTTCTTCTATTGAAATTTTCAGATGACTCCTTTGTGCAGAAGACAGCCTGTAATAGGATTTTTCATCAATTTTATAAGCTCCTTCCAATTTATAATATCTGGTAGACATCCCCGGAATACTTGATTCCCCGAACGTTTTTTTAAATTTCATCAGATAGAGCTTGTCCGTCTCTGAGCATTTACCATTCAAAACCACAAAATTATTATCTGGAAAACGCTGCTCCATCTGTGGATCTACCTTTTCAAGAATAACAGAATCAATTTTGGAAAGATTGATTCCTTCTTTTTTTGCTTCAGTAACACTTTGGCTGGTTGTTTTAATAGAATCTGTTACCCATTTGAAGAATTCTTTATATGAATTTTCATCTGTATTATTGAAGAGTAAAACGTTATCCGCCAATGAGCCTAAAAGCCTATAATTGGTATTTTCCCCTATAGAAACGGCAATGGTATTAGCCTTTCCATTGTACTTGGTATTCCATCTTTCGATCGCTTTAGTCGCATCATCCGTTGGAACACCGTCTGTAAACAGAAAAACAATAGGTTTCCAGTCACCTTTACGGTCATAAGTTGTCTTTACTACATCCTTATCAATACAATCCATAATTTTAATCAACCCCTGGGACAATGAGGTTCCGCTTCCAATCGGAATTTTAGGCGGATAAAAACTGATAATATCCTGCAGTGGCGTAATCACTTCAGCCTCTCCGGCAAAACCTACCACGGAAATATAAACTGTTTCCAGTGAATACGGATCTTTTTTCAGCTCTCTGACGATATTGGAAATTCCTTCCTGCACCTGCTCAATTGGATCTCCTACCATAGATTCGGAGACATCGATCAAAAAATAAATGGGTAGCCTTCTCATATCTGTAAAGACATTTTTTTAAATAATAATAGTAAGCTCCGACGGTGGCGGAGGCAATGTTACATGATCTGCTGTATTTTGTGAATGCCCACCTTGTGTAATAGAAGAACTCACCCATTTGAAAAAGGAAGAAAGGGTAATAGCATCTGTAGTATCAAGCTTTACGACATGATCTGTAAGTTCCTTAAGAAACTGCTCATCAGCTTTGGGACCTGCTGCACAACCTACAATACCGCCAAACTCAAGACCTCTAAGCACAGGAATCATTTGTCTGTATTTCTGAATATCAGAAGGTTTTCCGTCTGTAAATATAAAAAGTAACGGCTGCCAGTCCCCTTTTTCATCAGCAGATCCTTTTACAACATCTTTCTGAACAAGTTCAGCTACCATTTCTAGCGCTGCTCCCGTATGGGTGGGGCCACTATCCGGACAGGTAATCTCCATGGGATAAAAATTGGCAAGAGCAGTTAACGGAATAATATTCTTAACCTCTCTATCAAAGGTTATGACACTTAAATGAAGGCTTTCCATCGCTTGCGGATCTGTACGAAGCATGCTGATGAGTCCATTGAAGCCGTTGTTCAGCGCCTGGATGGGTTCCCCGTTCATGGAACCGGAAGTATCCAGTAAAAAATAAGCTAATAATCTTCTGGTCATAAGGCGGTTATTAATTCTGAAGCCGGCGGAGGAAGTCGAAGACTTCCCAGCCGGCTTATATGTTGAATAGAAATTTACAATCTAGTTTGAATATGAGTACTGCTGTCTCAGAATATCAATAAAGTTATCCGTATTGTGAGGTTCTCCTACTGCACGGAACTTCCAATCTCCATTATGACGATAGGCCTCTGCAAAAACCATTGCACACATTCCGTTCATACTTGAATCTCCGGAAAGGCTGTATTTTGTAATTTCTTTACCTGTAGCATCCACGGCACGGATAAATGCATTTTCAATCATTCCAAAGTGTTGGTTATTGGTTCTTCCCTGGTAAATGGTAACCAAAAACACAATTTTCTGATAGCTTTGATCCAGCTGATCCAATTTTACAATGATCTGCTCATCATCTCCATCTCCGGCACCGGTTCTATTATCTCCCGTAAGCCATACATTTCCACTCGGATGCTGCATAGAATTGAAGAAAACCACATCTCCCTGATACAATCCCATCTGTCTTCCGTCATTGGTCTGAACCGTTCTTCCCAAATTGGCAACCTTTCCGCTACCATCCAGAAGAAATGCTACTGCATCAAGATCATATTCAGCTTCCTTATTAAAAAGTTTCCCAAAGAAACCTCCTTGTTTTCTTACATCCCATCCTAAACCGATCGTTACTTTCGAAAGGTCATAAACACTTTCTCCACGGTCATTTTTTCTTAAATCAATCGTTTGACCTTTCTGTAAATTAATTGCCATAGCTATTGTTTTGTGTATTTAATGTTTATTTGATGATTTGTCCTTTATAATATTTTTCAAGGAAGAAGCCAAGATCTGCTCTGTATCCGATTCCTGAAGCTTCAAACTTCCAGCTTCCGTTTCTTTTATACAGTCTTCCGAATTCTACTCCTGTTTCAATGGAAAAGTCTTCATCCAGTTCATATTTTGCAATCTCCTGGTGAGTACTGTTATCTACCACTCTGATATAAGAATTTCTTACCTGTCCGAAGTTCTGTTTTCTTCTTTCAAAGTCTTCAATAGTTACCACAAAAAGAATTTCCTCAACTCTTGAATCTACTTTATCAAGATCAATAATGATTGCCTCATCATCATCCCCGTCACTGTTCTTTCCACTTGGATCATCTCCGGTATGGGTAAGAGCTCCATCCGGTGAATTTAAATTATTATAAAAAACAAAATATTCCTCGCTTACTAATTTTCTTTCAGAATCGATCATAATTGCTGAAGCATCAAGATCGAAGTCGTAGCCTGTCCCTTCATTAGGATCCCAACCAAGTCCTATCGTCATTTTAGTCAGTCCGATCTCGATCTTTTGTCCTTTCTGTAGATTAATTGCCATAGTATTTTATGTTATGAATTATTTTTTCCATTAAGATAGATTTGATTTACGAACTGACCAAATTTATTTGCTAAAAATAATGGATATAAGACAAGTAAGTCTAATTCCTCCCTTGAAATAAAAGACAATAAAAAAGGTCCAATTAAAAAACTGAACCTTTATATCATATAATTGTTGAATTAATTATTTAAAAACCTTTTCTGAAGCAGCTTCATTTCTTGCTTTGGCTAACATAGGAATAGAAATAAGTCCCATTACCAACATAATCACTATCTGAAGCGGTAAAGAAATAAAAGAATAGGTCAGCCCCATTTCACCACCAAGGTCAGCACTTTTCCCTACTGAGATAAAAAGAGCCATAAAACCATATTTCATCGCCAGATTATAAGCACCTATCCCACCACTCGCCGGAATAATCATTCCTAATGTTCCTACGACAATAATGAAGAAACCATCTGCAAAGGTAAATGCAGAAGTTTCAGGAAGTGCAAAACACACCAGATAAGCTGCAAAATAATAGGAAATCCAGATTCCCAGTGTATATAATATAAATTTCCCTTTTTGTTTTAATTTGAAAATAGTAGTCAGTCCCTGAAAAATCCCATCTATAAAATTGACAATCTTACCTAGAAATGGAATATTTGCCAATCTCTTTTTAAAAGCAAAAAACAAAACCGTACCTCCAATTAATACAGAAAGAACAAGTAAAATTTTGTTAGGATTAATAGTAACTCCTGAATTTTCATAGAATGACAAAATAGCTTCATATTTAAACAATAATGTCAGCCCGAGAAAACCAAGCATACAGATTAAATCTACCACTCTTTCCAGAATAATTGTTCCAAAAGATTGGTCTACAGGTACTTTTTCTACACCATATAAAGCGGTAGCTCTTGCCAGCTCTCCACTCCTTGGAATTGTCAGGTTCATTAAATATCCAAATGAAATAGACCAAAGTGAGTTTGAATTGGAAATGCTATGTCCCATCGGTTCCAGCATCAGGTTCCATCGAATCGCTCTGAACCAATAAGCAAGAAGGCCAAAAACAGAGGCAAATAATACCCAAAGATAATTAGCTTTAGCCAATGACTGTTGAATCACTTTAAAATCAAGTCCCCGTAAGGCAAGCCATAAAAAAAAGCCTGCAAAAGCAAGCGATATTACTATTGTAAGTATTGATTTTAAAAGATTTTTTGATGTTTTCTCCATGAATTACGTAAGAAGGTTTGTTTTTTCATCCGGGAAAACGATCTTCGGCTGGAAGTCTTTAGCTTCTTCAGGAGTCATCTGCGCATAAGCAATAATGATGATAATGTCATCCTTCTGTACTTTTCTTGCGGCAGGCCCGTTAAGACATACTTCTCCGGATTTTCTTTTCCCTTTGATAACATATGTATCAAAACGTTCTCCGTTGTTCACATTGACGATATAGACCCTTTCTCCCACTACCAAACCGGCAGCTTCTATAAGATCTTCATCTATCGTTATACTTCCTATATAATTAAGGTCTGAGGCTGTCACTCGTACCCTATGGATCTTGGACTTAAAAACTTCTATTAACATGCTGCAAATTTATTAATAAAAATTAATAAAACAGACCTTCACTACCATTAAAAAACTCCCATAAACAACGGGGTTTAATTTTATAAAACACAAAAAAAGAGATCATTAGTTATATTATTAACAATTATATTCTTAAAAACATCAATACTTTACACACAATTTAGGATTTAATAAATACAGGAAATAATATTAACTTTTTGCTAAAGTCAATAAACATAAGCATTTGGCATGATTTTAGTAACCCGTAACGTAGATTTTTCGTTGAAATACGAATTATCATATTTTAACTGTTTTCACTGAAAAGTAAAAAATTTGCATAAGTTTTTATAAAAAAATTGCACAATTAGAAAATAGTATTATATTTGCTATAATTACGAACTAACTTTAATATTAAAAATTATGAACAAGTCTGAATTAATCGACGCAATCGCAAAAGATGCAGGTATCACTAAAGTTGCAGCAAAAGCTGCTTTAGAATCTTTCATTGGTAACGTAACTTCTACTTTAAAGAAAAAAGACGGAAAAGTTTCTTTAGTAGGTTTCGGTACTTTCTCAGTAGCTGAGAGAGCGGCTAGACAAGGGATCAACCCTGCAACTAAAAAACCAATCAAAATTGCTGCTAAAAAAGTTGCTAAATTCAAGGCTGGAGCTGATTTATCAAACGCAGTTTCTGGTGCTAAGAAAAAATAATCATTCAGATTACAAAAATTCAAGACCGTTTCCAGGAAACGGTCTTTTTTTTGTCTTATAATTACGGATATTAGATTATGAATTCCTATATGTAAATATAAGTCAATAGAGTAACAGAGGAATATTCAGATATTAGGAAAAACTTTTATAACAGCACTCTGCTTAGTAAAATATTATGATTTAACATGAACCGGGTGTTATTCTAAACAATCTACAAGCCTTCTAATTTCTTTTATCAATATTTCTACGGTTTAGATCCAAATTAAGTGATTAGAATGGAGGAAGGTTGTAAAGAGAATGAAAACATTAATATTAATAAATAAGCGGGCTTTAGCCCGCTTCTATCGATGTATACAACTTTATGTGATACTTTCCTTCTTGTCTTTGACAATGAATAGATTTTAGGTAAATTCTGGACATCCTATCCCTATACCTACAACCTATTCCTTATGGAGCCAGTCGGGAAATCTTCCAGTCCAGACCATCCAACGTATAAACAATTCTATCGTGAAGACGATTAGGTCTTCCCTGCCAGAATTCAATTTCATAAGGTTTTGCAAGGTATCCTCCCCAATGATCTGGTCTTGGAACTTCTACGTTTTCGTATTCTTTTTCAAGGTCTTTTAATTTTTCTTCCAGAAATTCACGGTTAGGAATTTCCTGACTTTGTGGAGAAACTACAGCACCTAACTGGCTTCCTTTCGGTCTTGAATGAAAATAACCATCACTCAAGTTCTCTGCTACTTTTTCAAGATCAGCTTTAATGATAATCTGCCTCTCCAGGTTAGGCCAGAAAAAGTGCAGGCAAGCTTTATGATTGTTTTCTATTGCTTTTCCTTTTCTACTGTTGTAATTGGTATAAAAAATAAACCCTTCATGAGTGTACGCCTTCAACAATACCATTCTTGTTCTCGGGCAACCATCTTCCTCTACCGTAGATACTGCCATGGCATTAGCTTCCGAGACCTCAGGGCTCTCGCTCGCATCCAAAAACCAGTCTCTAAACTGCTCAATTGGATTTTGTTTTATCTCACTTTCAATAAGTTGGGATTTATCATACACTTTTCTTTTGTCGTGCAGGTTTTCCATAAATATTTTTTATTAAATTTGAGTATGAATCACTCATACAAAGGTAAAATATTAATCTCGACACCTGACATTTCCGGCGATATTTTTTCCAGATCGGTAGTATTGGTTATTGAACATAACGAAAGTGGAGCTTTTGGTTTGATCCTGAATAAAAAAAACAGCCAGATGAGTAGCAAATTCAAAGATTTCTTCGATTTTAAGATCGAGGTCTATGATGGTGGTCCTGTAGAAAATGACAAGGTATTTTTCATTGTAAAAGGAGATGAAAAAGTGACTGAAGTCTATACTGATATCACTGATGAATTTTATCTTACTGAAGATATTGAACGGATCATCAATGCTGTTTTGGCTAATGAACTGGATATTCACAATATCAAAATCTTTTCCGGATATTCTGGATGGGCCCCTAATCAACTGGATAGTGAGGTTCAGAGAAAGATGTGGACCGTCGTAGATGTTTATAATCTGGATTACACTCTTCCGAATGATCAGACTTTATGGAAATCTATCATGCAGAATCTTGGCGGAGAATTCTTACTTTGGGCTAATTCTCCTGAGGATATTTCATTAAATTAGCAATATCTCTTTCAGATCAATAAAATAATTAACAAATTTTAATATTTCGTTAACCAATTTTAAAGAAACTTTTCCCGTTCTTTGGAAAACCAAAAATCACTGAAATGAAAGGTATTACATTACTTGCTTTATCAATCTTTTCGACTGCTTTTTTATCATTCACTCCTCTTAACAAGAAATATATTATCATCGATGCCGGTCATGGCGGAAATGATAATTGTGCCGTCTATGGCCGCTTTAGTGAAAAAGATATCACATTAAAAATCGCGAAAGAAATTCAAAAACTTAATGAAAAGCAGGAGCAATACGAAGTGATTTTAATAAGAAATGAAGATACTTACCCAAGTCTTTCTGAAAGAACGAATCAAATCAACAAACTGAATCCGGAAATGGTCATTTCACTCCATGTTAATACTTCTCCTCAGGCAGAAACACCTAAACATGGAACTGAAATATATGTTCAAAATGCTGAAGACTCTAAGAAACTGGCGGGAAAAATCTATAAAAAATTTAATGTCCGTAAAATTGAAGAACGTAATAATCTTCATATTTTAAGAGAAACCAAAGCACCTGCTGTATTGGTTGAGCTTGGATTTATCAATAATTCTGCAGACAGAACTTATATTACCAGTGAAAGCGGACAAAAAGAAATCGCAAGAAAATTCGTTGACATTATCAACGGAAATTAAATATAGAAACAATTTCTGATTTACTCAGAATAAAACCCGGTAAAGGACTTTGTAACTTTGTTGTTTACCGGGTTTGTCAATTTTATGAGTTAAAACTCTTTTTCCAACTTTCTACCAATTCTGTAAATCGGGAAGTTTCAAAGGTTTTATTTCTTATTTTACCTACAGAAAATATGCCTTTCTCATCAGAAATCATTAAAATCTCTTCTGCTTTCTGAGATTCAAATGCAATAATCTCATGCTCCTGGATATCAGCCAGTTTATTTTTATGTAAGAAAGTAACAAAATTTTCCATTAAAGGCGAGATGTAAGCCCCCTCTGTCTGTTTTGGAACTTTAATAATATCACCTTCCATCAATAAAAGGTTACCGGAAGTAGTACGGGCAATTCTTTTATTAGGGTTTAAAAGAATAACATCATCAAGATCATTTTCCTGAGCATAAA
Source organism: Chryseobacterium sp. Marseille-Q3244 (assembly GCF_940807095.1). Classification (NCBI taxonomy): domain Bacteria; kingdom Pseudomonadati; phylum Bacteroidota; class Flavobacteriia; order Flavobacteriales; family Weeksellaceae; genus Chryseobacterium; species Chryseobacterium sp. Marseille-Q3244. The sequence continues at coordinate 87,694 of NZ_CALNWX010000010.1, forward strand.
TTCCTCCATAGATATTTTCCGGGCTGTGTACTCTAATATTGCTTAAAAGATTATTATTTACATTAATTTCCTTAATCATATCCAGCTCCAAAGGTCTCTGATGAACCGCAAGTATATCGTCCATCTCTTCAACTTCATAAAAATAAGAAATTGAAGATTTCGCCAATGTCACAGCATCCTGATTTCTAAATACCTGGAAATTAATAATTCCATTTTTTATTCCTTTGCCGTCTATAATATCCTTTTGGAATAAAGACTGAAAAAACTCCAGGGTATAAGTTAAAGGAATATTCATTCTCATCTTTCTCATGGAAGCCATCAGGAAGAAATAACATTCTTCATCCATGATCAATTTACCGTCTCTTACAAAGAAAGAAACCTTCACTGCATCGCCCCAAAGAAAGGCTCTGTTCTTTACATTCAATGCGTCCGATGTAAAATATTGATTTTCCAATTTTTGATGTGATTTATTTACAAAAAAATAATGAACGATAAATCGTTCATCAGTTTTATCATTTGATACAGCCCTGCATTATGCAGCACCTAATTTTATTCTGAGATTCTCAATAAGATTTTCCCAATACATTGCGTTTTCTTCTTCGTCACCTTCTTCACAGAAATCTGTAATATTCAGTGCCAAATCTTCTGTAATATCATCTATAGTGATAGTCATTTCAAAGAAGTTTTTCGTTCCTTCATCTTCTTCCCATCTGAAACGCACGAAACCTTCAGGCTTATATCTGATCAAAGTGGCCTTTTCAGCAGGTCCTCCACCCCAGCTAAAAAAGAAATCATCGCCTTTCTCTGTAACCTCATCCGCAAACCATTCAGACAACCCCTCCGCTGTAGCCAGATATTCGTATAAAATCTCTGATAAACAATGCATTGGGAATTCGTAATGGACTTTATGTTTCGCCATATAATCTTTGTTTTTATCGTCCCGCAATATATAAATTAATTTTTTTATTACACAAAATTGCAGTTACTTTTTTAAAGAATATGCATGATATTTATCAGAGATTATAAATATGTATTATGTTAAGTATTAGCCTTTAAAATTACCATGTAAAGCATAAAAAAAATCTCCCCGTTTGGAGAGACTTTATCTTTAATCTTCATTCAGAATATCAAGTATAATCTGACAACCTTCTCGAATTTCATCAAGAGATAATGTAAGGGGTGGAGAGATTCTCAAATATTCATTTCTGTACAACTGCCAGAATACAATAAGCCCTTTTTCCATACATTTTTTAGCAACATGTAAAGTATACTCAGGTTCTCCAAGATTTACTGCCAGCATCAGACCTTTACCATTAATATTTTTAATCTTCGGATGTACCAAAAGTTCTCTGAACAGCTTCTCCTTCTCTTCGATCTCTTCCATTAGACCGCTTTCCAGCACTTCTTTCAAAGTAGCATAGCTGGCTGCAGCAATCAGTGGATTTCCTCCAAAAGTAGTAACGTGACCTAACTTCGGAGAATGAGATAACGTTTCCATAATTTTTCTGGAACTCATGAAGGCTCCTACCGGAACACCGCCTCCCATTCCTTTTCCCATCACAAGAATGTCCGGAACAATTCCGAAATGTTCAAATGAAAACAGTTTTCCTGTTCTTCCAAACCCAGGCTGAATTTCATCCAGAATTAAAAGTGCTCCTACTTCTTCACATCTTCTTTTTAGTTTAATCAAATAATCGACATTCGGTACCAGAAACCCCGCAGCCCCTTGAATGGTTTCCAGAATTACACAGGCTGTTTTTTCTGTAATCTTATCAAACTCATTTTCATTATTGAATTCAATAAAAGTAATCATAGGCAACAATGGGCGGAATTCTCTTTTATGATTTTCATTTCCTGAAACACTTAATGCTCCATGGGTGTTTCCATGATAAGAGTTTTTAAAAGAAATAATCTCCTCTCTTCCTGTATATCTTTTAGCCAGCTTCAAACTTCCATCAATAGCTTCTGCACCGCTATTCACCAGATACGTTACCTCCAGAGGTTCCGGAGTAGCTTCTGCAAGTAATTTACATAATGCAATTGGTTTTTCCTGAGCATACTCTCCGTATACCATTACATGAAGATATTTATCAGCCTGTTCCTTGATCGCGTTGACTATTTTGGGATGGGAGTGTCCCAATGTATTGGCAGAAACTCCCGCTACAAAATCAAGGTATTTTTTCCCGTCTGTCCCATAGATATAATTTCCTTCCGCTTTTTCAACTTCAAAACCTGCAGCAAATTTTGTGGTTTGTGCCTGATATATAAAAAAATCTTTGTGCATTTCCATTGTCTCAAAAAATTTCAGCAAAGCTATAAAAGATTCGTCAAACGCCGAAATTATTGATCGGTAATAAAAATTACTCTTAAGTTATTAAGAGTAATTTTATCAGTCTAAGCATAAAAAAACAAAAAACCGCTTTAAAATAAAGCGGTTTATATTGTAATTATTTTCTTACTCTTTTTGGCTTCTTAGCCTCTTCTTTGGCCCGTTGTTTTTCTATAACTTCCTGGGCCTGGTCATACAGCTCGTTATCAGAAGAATATTTGGTTTCTTCATAATTCGGAGTGTCTACCAGTATATCCTGCCATTTCCTGATCCGGTCTTTAGTATTCCAGTTAAAATCAGGAAACTTTCTTCTTGAAGGTTCTATTTTACTCATCGGATAGGTATCTGCGGTAGCCCCAATACTACAAGAAATAATCTGCAAGGCTCTTTCCTCAAACAAGGCACCAATAATACCGCAAGCTGAAAGTGTGATTCCAATTCTTTCAGGCTTTTGGGTTTCTTTGTTTACATCATCTACATAAGCAATAGACTGTGCATTTCCAACCACTCTGGCCTCTTTAATATCATTACCCTGATAGTAAACGGTCATATATTTACCTTTCACCTGATTGAATTCATCTTTCAGGGTTAAAGAATCTACTTTACTAATAGCAAAGGCATTTCCGATTACTTTTAAGGAGTCTATATTTTCATTCTTAGTATTAAAATAGGCTTCCACTTTATCTCCTGTCACCTGCTTTTCGCCACTCCATAAAATGGGTTTTGTATACATGTGCATAACACCATCCGTCTCATTAAAAGCAATAGAGTCTGCTCTTCCTTGTGCATTGGATTTATACATCCTTGCTTTTTTATAGGCTCTTAAAAAGCTTTTCTTTATACTGATATCTAAAGAATCCGGTTTTTGATAAGAGATAATCTTTTCTGCTGCAAAATACGCGGTATCTTTTTCCATAATTTTTACAGCATAGGGATTTTTAGTCATCATTGAAGAATCTTTTTTCTCAAAGATTTCACCATATCCTCCTTTCATGTATCTTCTTTCTTTCGGATCATCCAGTTTTACATTACCTGTAGCTTTTCCAAAACCTGTGATCTGATTAAAATACATATCATCACCGGTAAGGATTTTATCATTATAAAAGATCTTGGAATTTTTATTCAGGAAAGCTTCTTTGGTTTCCATTCTATAGGTTCCTCTTTCTGTGTAAACCCTGTTTTTAGGATTAGCTCTATTGGTAATGGTAGTCGGTCCAAAAAATTCGGCTACTTTGGTATTTTGATTCTGCTTGATATTAACTCCTTCAATGATGTATTGAGCATTGTCTATTTTCACATTTCCTACAAAATCAATCATTTTGGTGTCGAGAAAATAGGTTGCGGATTTGGTATACATCACATTCCCTTGGTTGTCAGAAATGGTACCTCCTGTATTAAAATAAGCCTGGCTCGACAGTTTATCATAATACAAAATATCAGTTTTAATGGTCTGCTTAGGATCTGTTAAAACAACATTTTTTCTGGCAACACCTTTTTGGGTATTCCCATCATATTCCATTTCTCCTGCGGTAATCACAGAACCATCAGCATTTTGAAGTTTTGCGTTTCCAATTGCTTTAGCAAAGTTTTCTTCACTATACAAAACAACTTCATCTGCGGTAAGTATAGATCCCTTTTGTTCTATCTGAACATTTCCTACGAAATACTGATTACCATCATACTTTGTGGGATCTTTAATAATTTTATCTGCGTTGATAAGTTTTATTTTATCTTCAGGTTTCAACGGCTGTGGTTTTGCAGGTGAAGGAGTCTGTAAATAGGGATCTCTCTTCACAGGAGTTTTATCCTGCGCAAAACTAAGCGTAGAAATAAAGATAAACAGAAAAAGGATTTTTCTCATTAATTAGTCATTCTTAGTGCCATAGAAATATAGCGAATGAGAATCAATTTTTACGCCAAATGCTTCTTCAATGGCTTCTTTGATTCCTTGAATTCTTGGGTCACAGAATTCAATAATTTCTTCAATTTCTTTATCAGAGTCTTTTTTGTAGATCACCAGGTGGTCATGCTGTTTGTCAAAATAAGACTTCTCATAAGATGAAGAGGTAAGGGTCTTTTCTCCGAATTGATGCTTACGGATTAAACCGGCATCAAGGAAAATTTCAATAGTATTATAAATAGTCGCCTTAGAAACATGGTATTTCTTCTGCATCATCAGAAGATACAGATCATCAACATTGAAGTGATGATCCATATTATAAATTTCTTCTAATATCGTATATCTTTCAGGAGTGTTTCTGAACCCTTTTTCTAATAAGTAGTTTCTTAAAACATCCTTGATCAAAGCTATATTTTTTTCTTTTTGTATTGTATCCATTAAAAAAATTATCTACAAATTTATTGAATTTTATTTAAATAGATAGTATGGTTTAAATACTCCAGAATTATGAGTTGTGACGGAAGTATCCGGACTGTTCAATTTTATTATCATAAACTGTAAGTTCCGTAATAGGGGCAGATTCTACTTCTACGTTGTGCGAAGACACTCCCCATGCTTTAAAGTCATCACTTCCGATATACTTCACAAAGTTGTAAATATTAAGCGTAATCTTCTGTTTAACAGTTAAAAGTATATCGTTGATATAGGTGTTATCTATGATCACATATTTCAAATCTGGCGGTATATCATGCGCTCTTAGAGATGGATGGCTGCTTCTTGAAGGAATGGTTCCATCTGCCATAAGATCTCTCAATACCATATTGAAATAGTCATTGATTCTTCGGTCTACCTTAAATCCTAAAAGGAAATTAATCTTATACACGGTTCCAGGAAGAATTTCATCTACCGTATATTTGAATGTATATGGATCCTCCTGATTCACAATACTCAGGATAAAGTAATGATCTGCTCTTTTTGGCTGTTTTTTGATGATGGAATAAATAATTTTGGACTCTACTTCATCATTTCTTTTAGCTCTGCTCAGATAAGCAAGGTTTGTTGCATATTTTGGAATGGTTTCATCCAGCTTCATATCCTTAAGGATGGAAATGTATTTATCAATTTTTACATATTGGATGAAATTTGCTTTAATTAATCTTCCGTTGTACCATGCGTACATACATACAGCGATAAATCCACCTAACACCATTGTTAACCAACCTCCATCTACAAATTTAATGACGTTGGCATAGAAGAATCCTGATTCCAGGAACAGATATACAACAGCAAAACCTGCAATAAAAATCTTACTCACTCTTGTACGGCTCAGCCAGAATAAGAGAAGAATTGTAGTCATCAACATGGTAATGGTAATGGTAAGTCCATAAGCAGCTTCCATACGTTCTGATTTCTGGAAGAATATTACCACTACAAAACAGAAAGCCATCAACCCCCAGTTAATTCTAGGAATATACATCTGTCCTTTAATCCCTGAAGGATATTCAATATGCTGATTCGGCCAGAAAGAAATAGACATAGCTTCTGAGAACATGGTAAATGATCCTGTAATAACCGCCTGACTGGCAATAATTGCTGCCGCAGTAGCCAGGATTACACTTGGTAGAACAGCCCATTCCGGCATAATTCCAAAGAATGGATTCACTCCGTTATGTACCTGATGGTAGTTATCCAGTAACCAAGATCCCTGTCCTAAATAGTTTAGGATAAGCATAAGCTTAACAAAAATCCAGCTGATTCTGATATTCTTTGCCCCACAGTGTCCCAAATCCGAGTATAAAGCTTCGGCTCCCGTAGTACACAGGAATACGGCTCCCATAATTACAATGGCACTTGATGAATGCGTAATCAGATTATACGCATACATTGGATTGAAAGCCCTGATGATCTCAATATGGTCAAAAATATGCATTGATCCGGAAATTCCTAAAACAAGGAACCAGGTCACCATCACAGGTCCAAAGAACTTTCCAATAGAAGCTGTTCCGAACTGTTGTACGACAAAAACAATGAATAGAATGATTAAGGTAATGAGAACTACCGGAGTTTCGGGGTTATAGATTTTTAACCCTTCAATTGCAGACATCACCGTTAAGGAAGGGGTGATTACACTATCTGCTACGAGCGTGGAGGCTCCAATAATGGCGACTACATACAGCCATTTTTTCTTGAGTTTTTTTACCAGTGAATACAACGCAAGAATTCCACCTTCCCCTTTGTTATCTGCTCTTAAAGCAATAATCACGTATTTCAGGGTAGTCTGAAGCGTCAATGTCCAGATGATACAGGATAATGCTCCTTCAATGTATTCATCAAATGGCATCGTAGCGCCTTCTTTTCTTGCATTCACAATCGCCTTCATTACATAGAGTGGTGAGGTACCAATATCTCCGAAAACGATTCCAAGCGAAACTATAACGCCTACAAATGAAAGCTTCTTTAGGTCAAAGTGATGACCGCCTTCTGTAACTTCTGCCATATCAGCCAATTTATTTTTTTAAAAGCGCAAATTTATATCAATTTTATGACCCTAAGAATTTTTCTTCATGAATATAATAAATGAAAAAACTTCCTTTCGGAAGTTTTTCTCTATAATCTATATCATTATTTAACGTACATCGCTTTTTTGATTTCCTCTTTTACTTTTTCAAGCTTAGGGAACCATTCTGCAAATAATGCAGCAGAGTAAGGTGCAGGTGCATCAGGAGTAGTAATTCTCTTGATTGGAGCATCTAAATAATCGAATGCTTTTTGCTGTACCATATAAGTAATTTCAGAAGATATTGAACCAAATGGCCAAGCTTCTTCTAAGATCACCAATCTATTTGTTTTCTTTACGGATGCTAAAATAGTATCAAAATCTAAAGGACGAACTGTTCTAAGGTCAATAACTTCAACAGAGATTCCTTCTTTCTCCATATCTTCAGCTGCCTGCATCGCCAACTTCATGATCTTACCAAAAGAAACTAAAGTAACATCTTTACCTTCTCTCTTGATATCTGCTTTTCCGATAGGTAAGTAGTACTCTTCTTCAGGAATTTCCATTTTATCACCATACATTTGTTCAGATTCCATGAAGATCACCGGGTCATTATCCTGAATAGCCGTTTTCAACAATCCTTTTGCATCATAAGGGTTTGAAGGTACTACCACCTTAAGTCCAGGACAGTTGGCAAACCAACCTTCAAAAGCCTGAGAGTGAGTAGCTCCTAATTGTCCTGCAGAAGCAGTAGGTCCACGGAAAACGATTGGGCAGTTCCACTGTCCACCACTCATCTGACGGATTTTCGCCGCATTATTAATAATCTGATCAATTCCTACTAAGGAGAAATTGAATGTCATAAATTCTACGATAGGTCTGTTCCCATTCATTGCAGCTCCTACAGAGATCCCTGTAAATCCAAGTTCTGCAATCGGTGTATCGATTACTCTTTTTGGACCAAATTCATCCAGCATTCCTTTTGAAGCTTTATATGCACCATTATATTCTGCAACTTCCTCCCCCATCAGGTAAATGGATTCGTCTTTACGCATTTCCTCGCTCATTGCCTGCGCAATTACCTCACGAAAAGTATATTCTGCCATATTTTCTTGAAAAATTTAGACTACAAAAATAGTGTTTTTTTATTATACACATAATAAAAAGGTGCCTCATTTGAATGAGAAGTCTCAATATTAATAATAAGCTAAGAACGAATATTTTGTGATGGAGGGAAGCTGGAGGCTGGAAAAGAGAGGTTATGTAGGCTTAAAAGAATAACCAAATATCTTTTTATTGCCTTTTTTCACTGACGGAATTATCATAAAACCAACAATAGTTTCCAGCTTCTTCTATCCTTTGCTCCTATCCTTATAAGTGGGGCGATTTTATTTTCGTTACCTATTTTTCAAAAAAATGACATTTCATTTCTGAAATGTCATCTTAAAATTCTATTTAAACTTATATTAATTAGCTTTCTCCCAAACCTGGGTTCTTCCTAATAATGATAATCCCAAATACCCTCTTACATTAAGCTTATCACCGCTTTTTGTAATGGTACATTTGTAAGTTTTTCCTGTTTTAGGATCTGTGATACTACCTCCGGTAAACTCATCCCCTTCTTTTTTCAATCCTCTGATGATTTCCAATCCTAAAATTGGTTTACCTTTTCTGTCATCTTTACAAACTGTGCAATTAGGATCAGCAGGTTTTATTAATAATTGAGAAACCTTCCCATAATACTTCCCATCAGATTTTTTGAATATCTCTACAATAGATTTAGCTTGTTTTGTTTCATCATCTATTGTCTTCCACTTTCCTTCTATCTGCGCAAATGTCATCACACCAAATAAAGAAAGCGCGAATGTTAACATTATTTTTTTCATATTTCTATAGTTTTAATTTTAATACAATATACTTTTCTATGTATTGATAAAAATATAAATTAATTCTTAACGAACAAAAACTTTTATTATACAAAGCATAAAAGAGCAAATAATTAGATTTATTAATTCAGCTTTCTATTAATCACTCTATCCATATAATCCTGATACCATGCTTTTGCAGTCTGTTTTCCCTGTTCTACTTCAGGTGTTTTTAACTGGTTAATCAGGTTCTTCTCAAGAGCAAGATCAGATTTATTATATACTCCGACAATTTCCTTGCCATCAAAACGATAGATATAATTTCCAATCATAAACTGTTCATTATTTCCATCCGAATTGACCATAATACTTGGGTATTTCTTATCACTTACCAAACTTCTCCCCCAGCTTCTGATAGGTTTATTATACCCAATCAGGTCTGCAAGTGTAGGATAAATATCTATTTGCTGAGCTATTTCAGGGTTTTCTCCTTTAAGCTGATATGCTGGATTGGGGGAATATAATACCAATGGAACGGCAAAACGGTTCATCGCTTTTTCATATTCCGGATAGTAAATCTGATTGGTATGATCTCCTGTGAAAACAAAAATCGTATTATGAAACCAAGGTTGCTTTTTAGCCGTTTCAAAATATTTTTTTATTGCATAATCCGTATACTGTATCGGCTCGTGCATTTCTATTTTTCCTTTTTTAAATTTCCCTTGATACTTCTCAGGAATTTTGAATGGATGGTGAGAAGACGCCGTAAAAACCGTAGTCATAAAAGGTTGTTTTTTTCCTACATTCTTAGCAAAATACTGAAGGAAGGGTTCATCCCAGATGGCCCACATTCCATCAAAATCCTCATCATGATTGTATTCTGTTTTCCCAAAATAATGTTTAAACCCTAAGATATTACCAAATCCAAGGAATCCCATAGAGCCATTTGGAGCTCCATGATAGAAAGAGGTATCATAGCCCAGATCATTACAGACAGAAACAATAGACTGAATTTTCTGATTGGAGTATGGAGAACCTGTAAAAGCATCAGTAAGACTCGGAATTCCTGCCAATACACTGCTCATTCCATGAATAGACTGCCTTCCGTTAGCAAAAGTATTTGGAAAAATAAGACTCTGAGTCGCCAGACTATCCATAAAAGGAGTGTACGAAACGTAATCTTTAATATTTTTATCTTTATTAAATGCTCCTGAATACTCTCTCCCAAAAGATTCTACTATAAAAATCACAATATTGGGACGGTTTTCTACCTTTCTATCATATATTTTAAGAGGCTGTACATTCTCTTCAATATACTTTTGATCTACAAAATGAACTTCCTTAAAATTATTGGTATTTAAAGTTCTGAAGAATGAGAATGTACTATTGAGAACCAAATTACCCTGTAGTGGATTGGCTACAAAACGAGTGGCATCCACCATATTGATCGGCCTTGTACTGTGTTTGAAATCTCCTCTGATCCCTCCTACTACCAAGACTGCTGTAATACACAAAGTAACGATGGAAGATAAAAAATAAGGGAGTAATTGAGCTGGCTTTGCTTCATCAACTTTTACTTTTTTATATAGGAAAACCCATAATCCCATTAAAACAATAAACCAAATCAGCACAAAAGGATGCTGACCAACAGAAATCATAAGCGTCTGGGAAACATTGGATTCATGCTCTGCTACCTGAAATACTGCTGAAGTAAGCCTTGACTGGGAGAACTTATAATAAATAAAATCTCCGAAATTCATACTATACGCCAATCCGTTCGTCAGAAAATAAATCCAGAAAAGGACTTTCTGAAACTCTTTTTTGGTATTAATGACCAATGGAAGAAGACTTAATAATATAAATAGCGCATTGACATACAATATAGCAGTGGTATCGAAAGCAGCACCATGATAAGCCAGTTTAAAATACTCTGAAACAGAGTCTACTTTAATCAGATCTTTATTAAAATACCAGAATAAAAGTCTTGCAATCTGATAAAAAGCATAGGCTAAAAAAATCCTGTAAAGCAATGCCAGAACTTCCTGTTTTCTAAATCCTTTTAAAAATTTCATGTGGCAAATTTACATCAAAATCACTTTATTGCGTTTTTTAGTACATATTATTTTGAGTTAGAATTTTTAAAAACTGTAATTTTGTACTTATGAGTTTTATAAAGAATAATCTGGCTAATGCCTTAACCCTGGCTAATCTATTTGCTGGATGCGTGGGTGTAATACATCTTATTTTGGGAGACTATCAAACAACGGCAATATGCCTTGTCCTCTCCTCTATTTTCGATTTTTTTGACGGTTTTGTAGCCAGAGCCTTAAAATCAAACTCTAATCTGGGGCTTCAGCTCGATTCTCTTGCAGATATGGTGAGTTTTGGAGTTATCCCCGGGGTTACTATGTATAAAGCCCTTGAGCCATTCGGAACTGAGCTTCTTGGACTTCATTTCCCTTTTGAAATTAAGTATATTGGTTTGGTAGTAACTGTTTTCTCCTGCTTAAGACTTGCAATCTTCAATCTTGATGAGGAACAGAGATACTATTTTAAAGGATTAAATACGCCAACCAATACCGTTCTTTTATTTGGTTTGTACTATGCTTTTAAGGAAACCGGAAATTTCAGCTTCCTTTTTGAAAATGCGTTACTGCTTATCATCCTTGCATTCCTTACGTCATGGCTTCTTATCAGCCCGATCAAAATGATGGCAATGAAATTTAAATCCAAGGCGTTAAAAGATAACTATCCAAAAGTAGTATTATTGATTGGCGGGATTGCTATTCTTTCCATCTTCAAGATTGTGGGAATTCCGATGCTGGTCATCTATTATATATTGGTATCACTTATTTTTCAAAGACAATTAAAATAGAAATCAGAAAGGACTCTGATTTTTAACATTAACACATTTTCAAATTATTAATTATAGACATGAACTTAAAACTCCATAAACCCCTTTGCATTTTTGACCTGGAAACGACAGGAACCAACATCGGAAAAGATAAAATTGTTGAAATTTGTATCTTAAAAGTAAATCCGGATGCCTCCAGAGAAAGCAAAACATGGCGTGTGAATCCGGAAATGCCAATTCCTAAAGAAAGCAGTGAAATTCACGGAATTTATGATGAGGATGTGAAAGATTCACCTACCTTCAGGGAAATCGCTTCTAAAGTAATGGAAATGATTGCCGGCACTGATCTGGGAGGTTTTAATTCTAACAGATTTGACGTCCCTCTTCTAGCTGAAGAGCTGCTAAGAGTGGGTATGGATTTTGACCTTAGCAAATTCAGATTGGTAGATGCACAGACTATTTTCCATAAAAAAGAACCTAGAAATTTAGGCGCTGCGTATCAGTTTTACTGTGGAAAAACACTGGAAAATGCACACTCAGCAGAAGCGGATGTAATGGCTACTTTTGAAGTTCTGGATGCTCAGGTAGGAAAATATGATGACATTCCGAATGAAATTGCTCCATTAAGCGAGTTTACTTTCCATAATAAAAATGCAGACCTTGCCGGATTTATCGGATATAATGATAAGCAGGAAGAGGTGTTCAACTTTGGAAAATATAAAGGACAGGGAGTAAAAGCTGTGTTCCAGAAAGATCTTGGATACTTTGCATGGCTTCAGAACGCAGATTTCCCACTGTATACCAAAAAAGTATTCACCAAAATTCAACTATCAAGTAGATTTTAAATAAATATGTCTGATCTGGTTCGTTTTAAATTTTATGAAACTGCCCTTGAAGCGAATAGGGACAAACAGATTCTGGCTGAAAACGGAATTAATAGTTTCATTGCCAATGAACAGCTTATTCAATCGGATTGGCTGCTGTCTCAGGCTGTAGGTGGCATTCAGCTTCAGGTTTTTGAAGAAGATCTGGAAAAAGCAGGTCAGGTTCTACAGGATTATAAAGACAATGAACAATACTCATTGGAAGTAGAACATACTATTGAAAACCCGGAGTTTGACTTTGTTTGTCCTAAATGTGGTTCTAATCATATTTACAGGGATGACAGGGCTACCAGTTTCTTTGGAATTTCATTTCTGACAAGCCATAAATTTGTATGTTACTATTGTGGGAATGAATTTACCCATGAATAAATACTCCAATAAAATATTTACATTAATCAGAAGATTGCCTCGTTCCTCATAACCATGCAGTCCAAAATAAATAAAGAATTATGAAGATCATTTGTATAGGAAGAAACTACAGCGAGCACGCTAAAGAATTAGGAAATGAAGTTCCTGAGAACCCTGTTATTTTCATGAAGCCAGATACAGCGGTTTTAAAAGGAAATGATTTTTATATTCCGGAATTCTCCAATGATATTCATTATGAACTTGAAGTAGTGGTAAAGGTATCAAAAGGTGGAAAATACATCCAGAAGGAAACCGCCCACAAGCATTACGAAGAGCTTAGCTTAGGAATTGATTTTACAGCCAGAGATCTTCAGAGTGAATTGAAATCAAAAGGTTTACCCTGGGAGCTTGCTAAAGGTTTTGATGGTTCTGCTGTGGTAGGAAGCTTCTTTAAAAAGGAGAATTTTAACCTTGATAACCTTTCTTTTTCGTTATTAAAAAATAAAGATAAGGTTCAGGATGGTAATACAAAAGATATGTTATTCAATATTGATGATATTATTTCTTTTGCTTCTCAGTATTTCACTCTAAGAGTGGGAGATCTTATTTTTACCGGTACCCCAAAAGGAGTTGGAAAAGTAGATGAAAATGATATTCTGGAAGCTTATCTGCAAGATGAAAAAATCCTTGATATCCGAATATTATAAGTATTTAATATAAAAGTCTGGTAAATTTTTCATATCTTTAGGTAACAAAATGAAAGGTTATGATAAATATTGTATTACCCGTAGATTTTGGGGACAAAACAGACCAACTGGTGGAAGGTGCCATAAAATTTGCAAAACAACTTAATGGTAGAATTTACCTGATCCATGTTGCACCATCAGATATCGGCTTTGCCATTGGTGATATGGGATTTCAATATTTTCCGGAAGTGGAAGCGAATGAAATCAGGGAAGAATTGGTTCAGCTTAATAAAATTGAGCAAAGAATCATCGCCCATGATATCGATTGTGAACATCTTTTAAAACAAGGATTGGCAAAAGATATCATCCTGGAACACGCCAAAGCAAAGAATGCAGATTATATTGTGATGGGATCACATGGGAGAAGCGGAATTTATGATGTCTTTGTAGGAAGTCTTACCAAAGGACTGACAAAAAGCTCAACTGTTCCTGTTTTAGTACTTCCTATCCACGACACGACTAAGTAAGAAAAAATTTTAATCGTTAGTAATAAAAAAACCGATCAAATAAATTATTTGATCGGTTTTTTACTATATAACCAATTAATTAACCTTCTTTTTTGTAGATATTCGGATCGTAGTAAGGGTGCTTACCCTCTGTTGGAGAATAATAATCTTTATCTTTATCACCACCTAATGTTACTACCAGCACGTAGCACCAGTAAGTAAATAATACACAGCAAACTATAAATAGAATCCAGTTTAAAACATTTCCAAAAGCATCAAAGAACCCGAAACTCGATTTGAAAACTTTGCTTAAGAATAGAAAGAAAGACGTCATTATTTTCCTTTTTTAAATTAACTTTGTACAAATTTATAAAAAATGTTTAAATTACTTTCAAAAGAAAGCAATATTTTTTCAATTCCTGTTTATATTGGTTGTCTTCTTTTAGTAGTCGTAATATTTAACATACTGAATTTCAATACTTACGAAGCAATTATTGCCGGAATTACTTTTCTGGGAATTGCTTTGGGATATTTTTGTTTTCACAGCATTGCTCTTAATTATCAGACGCATCTTCCATTATTCTTATATACGTTTTTTATTTTTGGGCTGTATCCGGGTAATCTAGACATAGGAATTGCGGTTTCATTATTAACCAATTCCTTTCTGATCTTACTTTTAACCAGCGCAGATGAAGATATAAGGAAGAAGTCATATGTATTGGTAGGTGCCATCGTAGCATTAAACTTTATTTTCCTTCCAACCACCTGGCCGATGGCTGTTTTTGTAATTATTCATGTGGTGGCTACCTCTGCCAAAGTAGGGCTAAACCTGTTCAGATTCCTTTTAGGGGTTATTCTGATTACATTCAGTTATTTTTCTGTCATGTATTTCGTTCAGTTCACTACATGGAATATTGATTATTTTCCGTTTGGAAAGATGAAACCGGTGACAGATTATACAGAATTACTCCCTTTAATTCCTGTGGCATTGATGCTTATTTATGCCGTATATGACCATTTTCAAAATTATAATAAGAAAAGCCCGATAAGCAGATACAAATATACTTTTCTGCTGGTCTTTTCATTAGCTCAGCTTGTTACCATCATTTTATATATGAATAAAAGCTACGAATATTTGCTGCTTCTGGCATTTCCGTCAAGTATTATTCTAAGCAGAATGATGAGATTCTTACCCAAATATTGGATGCAGGAGGCCAGCTTATGGCTTATTATTTTGAGTTTACTTACCTTTAAAGCAGGTACGTATTTTGATTTATTTTAAAAAATTATGATTCAGATAGACGATAAATTGATTTCTGAGGAAATCTTTTCCGAAGAATTTGTGTGCAACCTTACCAAATGTAAGGGAGCATGTTGTGTAGAAGGTGATGTTGGAGCTCCACTGGACAAAAATGAGCTTGAAATACTGGACGGTATTTTTGACAAAATCAAACCTTATCTTACTCAGGAGGGCATTAAAGCTCTTGAGGAGCAAGGTACGTGGACTACTGATCCACACGACGGAATGTATGTTACTCCCATGGTAGAAAACCGTGAATGTGCTTATGTAACTTTTGATGATAAAGGAATTACAAAATGTGGTATTGAAAAAGCATATGAAGATGGTGCTGTAGACTGGCAAAAACCTATTTCATGCCACCTATACCCTATCCGTGTTACAGAATATTCTGCATTTACGGCTTTAAATTATCATGAATGGAATGTATGCAGCGATGCCTGTACGCTTGGAAAAGAGCTTCAGGTTCCTGTTTATAAATTCCTGAAAACCCCATTGATCAGAAAGTACGGTGAAGAATTTTACTCCGTTCTGAGCGGAGCTGCTGATGAATGGAAGAAAGAATATGGTTCATAGATAATCTTCTTTACATAAAAAAGCCGGAATTATTAATTTCCGGCTTTTTTATATGTAAAGGATGAAACTGCGTGACGGATAATGGAGGTTATTAACACTAAAATTAATAATTGCTCTCAATAACTTCCAGCTTCCAGCCTCTGGCTTCTTACTTTTTACCTATTTAAAATCAGCATCCGTTACTCCGGAATTAACTGTAATCTTAGTGGTTTTAATATTCACTTTCTGACCTGCCCCTTCTGCTTCTACATCAGCAGGAAATTGTAGTCCGTCTACAGCCATATAACTTTTTATCGTTACATTTCCTTCTCCGGCAATTGTCTTATATAAAAGTCCTGTAGCAGCATCAAAATAAAATTTTCCTTTATCTGAAGATAACACATTGTAGTCTTTACCATCCAGTTTTTCTACAGCAACATTTTGAAAAGCAGCTCCGTCAAAAGCTAGAGCATCCACCGGTTTTGCTTTTTTCAGTTCAGCAACTTTGTCTGCAGGGATTGCGGTTTTGTTTCCCATCTGATCAAAATATCCTTTTTCACCATCGAAAAACTGAACCATCTGCTGCCCCATAAGCGACTGTACAGACTTGAATTTGTTACCCATTTTTTTGGTAGTCATGTTAATTTCCATTCCTTGAGCAGACATGGTATTTTCCATATAAAGCGTTTTTACGCCTTCTAATTTTTCTTTTCCTCCCAATGCCTTAAAGTAATTATCTAATACTTCTTTAGCTGTTAAGGTTGATTTGGCAGCCTCCGTTTTTACAGAAGCGGCATCTTTCTTCTGAGCTGTTGCCGGAACGGAGAAAAGTACGGCACAGAAAAATGGAATGATGATCTTTTTCATATATATAATAAGTTTAAAGGGTAAATATATGAATATTGGCGGACATGGCTAAATATGAGTAATGAGTAATAAACAATAGGTAGTAAGTGATGATGAATAAATGATACTGAGAAGATTCAGAGAAGAATAGAAGTAAAAAAACCGCCAAAAATTGGCGGTTTTGAAATATTTATATCTGAGTATAATTATTTTTTAAGCTCTTCTAAAAATTCGTCGTGAGAAATTTTAGTTTCTTTTTTGCTCGCTTTTTCAAGAATTACATCTTTTAATTTAGCCATAGCTACTTCAGAAGAGATTTGTCTTACTTGCTCCTGATCTTTCAACATTTCAACAGCATATTTTTGGATCTCCTCATCACCTAAGTGGTGGATTCCGTAGATAGCCAATTGGTTTTTCACTAATTGCTCAGCTTGTGCCAATACATCAGCATAGTCAAGGTTGATTTCGTTATCAGTCATCAATTTACCTTCGATGATCTGGTATCTCAATTGGTTTTTCTCAGCTTCAAGGATTTCTTTAGCCTGATCTTCAGACTGGATGTTCTGGTTAGAGAACATTAACCATTTTACTAGGAAAGTTTCAGGAAGAGATACTTCTTCTTTTTCAGTAACTTGCTCTAATACTTTATTCACGAAGTGAACATCAGCATTTTGTTGGAAATACTCATCTAATTCAGTCTTAACTTTATCTTTAAGCTCGTCTTCAGATGTAATGTTTCCTTCTCCGTATACTTTGTCGAATAACTCCTGATTAAGTTCAGCTAAGTTTAATGAATAGAAGTCTTTTACTTTCACTTCAATTTCATTGTGGTGTAAGTGTTCTACTTCTTCTTTTCCGAATCCTAATTCTTTAGCTAATTCTTCATCACCTGCAAGAGTTTCTTTAGTTACTTTTACAGATCCATCCATTTTCAAAGCTTTTACTAATTTGAAAGCTTCTTTGTTTTCACCTGTAATGGTAACGTTCTTTGGGTGGTGGTGGTGCTCTCCTTCAGCATCTTCTTCCACAACTTGAGAAACTTCTAAAGCGATGTAAGAATCTTTAGTGATTTTATCTTGAGGAACCTGCTCAGCGAAACGCTTCTGCATATTTTCAATACTCTTGCTGATTTCTTTTTCAGAAGCTTCTACTTTGTAGTGAGGTGCTTCATATTTAGCTAAATCTATAGTGAATGCAGGCTCATATCCTACTTCGAAAGCAACTGTTACCTGATCAGCGTTGTAATCTAATTCGTTTACTGGCTGAGGAATAGGCTGACCAACTAATCTTAACTTGTTTTCGTTAACATAGCTGTTCAAAGCATCAGAAACCTGTCTGTTGATTTCTTCAAATGCAATTCCTGCTTCATATTGTTTTTTAACCATACTCAAAGGCACTTTCCCTTTTCTGAATCCAGGAACTTGCGCATTTTTAGCATAATTAATCAATTGCTTTTCTACTTTTTCTTTGTAGTCAGATTTCTCCAATGTTACAGTAAGTAATGCACTTACATCATCATGGTTTTGTG
This sequence comes from Chryseobacterium sp. Marseille-Q3244, assembly GCF_940807095.1. Lineage (NCBI taxonomy): Bacteria > Pseudomonadati > Bacteroidota > Flavobacteriia > Flavobacteriales > Weeksellaceae > Chryseobacterium > Chryseobacterium sp. Marseille-Q3244. The sequence goes on from NZ_CALNWX010000010.1 coordinate 105,789, forward strand.
CGGTAACCTTCATTATTGATTAAAATTTTAGGTTGCAAAAATATGAATTTTTTATTAGAATCACTCATTTAAAATCAACTAATACAGCCAAATATTGTTAAATAAAAAACCGCCGAGATTTTCGGCGGTATAAACAAGATTAATTATCCTTAATTGCTTAAGTTATATTTAGCTTCGGCATCAGTTTCCCCTCCTGTTACGCTTCCCCAGGCAGTTCCTGATTTAGCGTCATTTACACTTTGTGGAGAGTGAATAAGTGTTAATTTTAGGAATGGCGCATCCCCATTCACTGCTTTTGTAACAGTCCATTTTGTTCTTAGTCCTACTCTTTTTCCATCATTTCTTAAATCACTTCCATCCAATCTTTCTACTGTAATATCAGACTTTGGAAAATCAAAAATAAGAAAGTGCTCATTTTTAGCATCAATAATTTCCTTCGTAGCATCTTCACTTCCATTTCTGAATTTTGCTTCAACAGTATAGCTCTTTCCATCTTTAAGAGGTATAGTAGGTATTCCTCCGGCTCCGATACTGTAGTCATATGGAATTGTATTTGTAGTTCCATCTTCAGTCACCAACAGTACGATGTTTGTAAGCTCTTCCTGAGGAAGGTCATCTTCTTCCGCAGAACCATTTCTCTGGCAAGAAATAACTGTAGTAACAGTAATAAATAAGACAGCTAGTAATTTGATTATATTTTTAGTATTGAATTGTTTGTTCATTGTTAATAAATTTAAAATTTGTAAAATTTTGATTGAATAGTTTTAAAAAAAATCTTTAGAATTTGTACCTAAAGTTTAAAATAAAGTTTCTTCCCGGTTCATCTGCAAAGAATCTCAAACGATTCAGATACTCCCTGTAAGAAGTATTGAAAAGATTGTTTACAATAAGTCCTGCCGAAAAGTTTTTGCTGATATTGATTCCTGTTTGAATATTCCATAGTGAGTATCCACTTGGCGGTGTACTGATATCAAGCATTTTATCCACCAATTCTCCATTTACATAAAGTTCCAACGGCACATTTCGAATCGGGAATCTGGTTTGTTTTAGGAATGTTTGATTTTCAACGGTGAAATAAAAATTATTCCATTTTTGTTTTTTAAACTGCAATGCATTGGAAAAGTTTGGTGGCATCATTAGAATCAACGGTTCGTTATTCGTATCATCCTGTCCATAGACATAGCTTCCTCTCCCTACATAAGTCAAATCATCTGTCAGTTTCCAGTTAACATCCAAATCCACCCCATACATTTTCGCATCAATCTGCTGGTATACCCATTCTGGGAACACTCCTCTGATTGTCCCTTTTATACCTACCGGAACTTCATTAATGAAATTTTTTGTGATGAAGAAATAAGGATTTACAGAAACATTCAAGCCTTTCAGAATATTAAACTTTGAATCTATATTCAAGTTAAACTGATGTCCCTGCTCATTTTTCAGCCCCATATCTCCAGTTTCGATCACTCCAGCTGAGTGATGCAGACCATCTGAAAATAATTCCGCTACATTTGGAGCCCGCCCTACTTTTGCATAATTAAATTTCACATCAAAATTTGCATTAGGACGATATTCCAACCCTGCATTGAAGGAAACATTATTATAATTAAGTTGAGGACGTGTCAAAACTCTGTTTTGATCTGTTTTTACATAAAATTGGGGATAAGTATCTGCATAGGATTTCTCCCAGTCACTTTTATCGTACCATTTGGTCACATCATAACGGGTGAAGTCATATCTTGCTCCTGCCTCAAAATTAAATTCAGAAGAAATTTTGTATTTGAAAACAGAATAGGCTCCTGCAGAATATTTATCATAATTCGGGATCAGACGTCTTGCCTTTGTCGCCGGGTCTGAATAATTATTCTGAAAACCGGCATCAATCCCTGTTTCTAATGACCATTTTCCTCTTTCTATCAGATCATTGATATTAAACTGGTGGGTCATCAGTTCCAAATCAAGAGCCGGTGTATCTTTCAATTCACCTCTTCTGATATCATATTCCTGTCTGTGATTATACTGATAACTGTATGTAGCCGACAGTTTTCCGATATTTTCAAATCTTTTGAAAGCCGAAACTTTGGCAATATGATGCTCAACTACCTGTCTTGGATTATCAATATCATAACTGAACTTACCAGAATACACTGGAGGGTTTGCATTCATTGCTCTATCATAATCCCCGGTTGTAGAGACATGTGAATCTCTTAAAATCCCAATATTTTGATTGGTCAAATAATAGTCGAAAGAAATTCCCCTTTCAAAAGTATTATTCTGAACGGTAAAATTAAATGATGAAAAATCCATTCCTGTATTTTTCAAATTATAATCCGGAGCGCTCTGATCTCCTAATTTTTTGATGCTTCCCCCGGATTTTATGGCCCAACCATTCTTCCATATTCTGGCAACATCTACATCAAGTCCCAGCCCTCTTCCGTTGGAAATTCCCGTAAGTCCTATTGAACCTTTAAGAGTATCTTTTTTAGGAAAAACTTCTGGTTCCAGTACTACTACTCCTCCTATGGCATCACTACCATACTTCAGAGCAGAGGCTCCTTTGATCACATCAATATGCTGAAAATTATTAATATCAACATTGGGAGCATGTTCTACTCCCCATTCCTGTTCTGCCAATCGTACTCCATTATTTAAAATGCTGATACGACTTCCATAAAGACCATGAATAACCGGCTTTGAAATATTATTTCCAGTTTTCAGAGCAGTTACCCCTGAGATTTTAGATAACAAGTTTCCAAGATTATCTGTAGAGTTTTTCTCTATATCAGATTTACTGAGTGTCTTGATTACCAATGAACCATTATTTTTATGATTTCCATGTATGGTAATGGTTTCAATATCATTACTGTGATGCTCCAGTGTAATGACCAGATGTACATCCTGATCAACTCCTATATTTTCAGTATAATCATTGCAATCAGGATGTTTTGCAATGAGTGTATACTTCCCTGCAGGGACTTTATCAAAGGAGAACACTCCTTTTTTATTTGTTTTGGCTGTAAGATTCCCAATTTTCACCACTGCATTTTCCAACATGGTTTTATCATGAAAATCCTGAACCGTTCCTTGTACAGTATACGTTTTCTGTGCACTCGTAAATGCTGATCCACAAAAGATCAACAACAGGCAATATATCAATTTCATTGTAAAATAGATTGATTGCGTACCCTTTTAATAATAGGTACATTTTTCGTTAAAATTTATTGAATGGGCTTGGATTCATAATACAATGCGTGATATGCATGTAAAATGTAATATTAATAATGACAATCGTGAAGTTAAATATAGTAAAAGTAAGTAACTGAGTAATTTTAATTAGTATTACTACTTACGCAAAACCAGCAGTTGCTTTTTCAACTACTTTAGACATTAAACTTCAAATCTTGCACATAAAACTCTAGAAAATAGAGCTATAAACCCAATAAGAATGTATTGTTTAGGAAATTGTGGGCGGTCCCCGAAGTTGAAAGGTAAATTTGGTCTGAGACCAGATTTTTTCCTGAATAGCAATAATTTGCTTTACTTCGTGCGTATAATGCTCAAAGCTAAAGCTAAATTCTTCAGGAGCTAATGTGTGTCCGGTCACCAAAAAGTGGCAGGCCAGACAGTCACCCGCTTTCTCTTTAGTAACGGCTTTCGTCACAGAATTTTCGACTTTTTTAAAGTTAAATGCCTTAAAATAATCTACCGATTCGTGGTGGTGAAAGCTCTGAGAAAGCAGCGCGATGAAGTACATCCCAAACAATAGCCTGGAGATAAATACTTTTAAGTTTCTGCTTTCTTTAATCATGGTTCAAAATTATGAAAATAATTTAATTTTCAGCTACAACTTCTATTAAATTACTTTTACAGTTCACTATTGATAAGTAGAAAACTATATTATTTTGTTACAAAAAAAAGCTTCATAAAGTAAATTATGAAGCTTTTATATGATTAATTAATCAAGTTGGGTTCCTAAGTATTCCCATTCTTGTAGAGCATTATCCAGCTCTTCTTTAGCTTTATTATAGTTTTCTAAAGTTTCATCGGAAGGATTTTCTTTAGCGAAAGAAGCTTCCATTTCTTCTACTTTAGCTTCAAGTTCGGAAATTTTCTCTTCTACTTTCTTAATTTTATACTGAATATTTTTTTGTTCCTTACTGACAATATTAGATCCCTGACTATTGCTAACAACAGGTTTTTCTTCTACTTTCTTAGGTTCTTCCTTCACATCACTATGAAGTTTCGCCTTTTCTGCGGAAATCTCTCTGATGGTTTCTTTTTGTCTGTACTCAAGATATTCATTGATGTCTCCAAGGAATTCTTTCATTTTCCCGTCACGGAATTCATAAATTTTATCACAAAGTCCCTGCAGGAATTCTCTGTCGTGAGAGATTACGATCAATGTCCCTTCAAAATTCTGTAATGCCAACTTAATGATCTCCTTAGACTGAATATCCAAGTGGTTGGTAGGTTCATCCATAATCAATGTATTGAAAGGACGAAGTAACAGTTTACAAAGTGCCAGACGGTTTCTCTCCCCTCCGGAAAGTACTTTCGTTTTCTTGCTAACAGCATCTCCCTGGAACAGGAAAGATCCTAATAGGTCTCTTACTCTTGGTCTGGTTTCTTCTGTAGCAGCATCTTCCGCTTCTTCAAGAACCGTTTTATTAGGTGTTAAAACCTCTTCCTGATTTTGGGCAAAATACCCGATATTTACATTATGTCCAAGATTCCAGGCACCTGAATAATCTTTGATGTCTCCAGCTAAGATTTTAGCCAGGGTTGTTTTTCCCTGTCCATTCTGTCCTAGAAGTGCAATTCTGTCTCCTCTTTGAACAATAAAATCTACGTCGTCAAAAATCTGTTTCTGACCATAAGCTTTCCCAAGATTTTCTGCTTCAAAGATCACTTTCCCTGGAACCATAGACTGTACGAAACGGATATTGAATTTTGAAACGTCTTCATTATCCACTTCAATACGCTCAATTTTGTCTAATTTCTTAATAAGGGATTGTGCAAAAGAAGCTTTGGTAGCACTTGCACGGAACTTATTAATGTTATCTTCCATCTGCTTGATTTCCGCATCCTGATTCTTTTTAGCCTGAATCAGTTTTTCACGGCGGTCTTCGCGCATAACAAGATATTTGGTATAATTGGCTTTATAGTCATCAACCTTCTTATTATTGATATCAAAAGTACGGTTACAAACAGCAGTCATGAACTGTTTATCGTGACTTACAAGAACAATTGCTCCAGGATAATCTTTTAAGAAGTTTTCCAGCCAGATAATAGATTCCATATCCAGGTGGTTGGTAGGCTCATCGAGAAGCATAATGTCATTCTTTTGAAGAAGCAGTTTTGCCAATTCGATTCTCATTCTCCATCCTCCTGAAAATTCATCAGTAATTTTTTGAAAATCATCAGCTTTAAATCCTAAACCAAACAATACTTTTTCCATATCGCCTTCCAGATTGTAGGCATCATGGTTCATTAAAAGGTCATTCAGTTCAGTCATTTTATTAATCAAATCCGCATAGGAATCACTTTCGTAGTCGGTTCTGATTGTCATTTGGTGATTAACCTCTTCGAGCTCATTTTTCCATGCATTAATTTGCTCAAAAGCCTGCATCGTTTCAGCCCAAACGGTTCTTCCTTTCACGAAATCAAGATCCTGCTTCAGGAAACCAATGGTAATGCTTCCTTCTTTAACCACTTCTCCTTCGTAGAAGTTAATTTCTCCGGACAGCATTTTCAATAAAGTAGATTTTCCTGCCCCATTTTTTCCTACGAGCCCTACTTTATCATCCTTTTTAATGGTGAAATTTACGTTTTGAAATAAATAATTTCCTGAATGATGTAATCCTAAACTTTGAACCGAAAGCATTTTAATTGATAATTAGTAATGAATAATGAATTTTCGGGTGCAAAAATACGGAAAAAGAAATGAATAGCCCAGAAATAAAAAAACTGACCATTTTGGCTGGTTTTTTATCCGTCAATTTTCCAGTAAGGTTTATTAAAAAACATTCAGAAGCTATGCTATGATGTACGAAATTTAAAATTCAGTAATTCTAAAAATGAGGTATTATCGATAAAGGGAACATCTAAAACGATGCTCCCTAACCTAAATTTAAAACTAAAAAGAAGTGAGATTAATTATTGATTTCATCCAGTTTTGTTGTTTTAGTCTTGATAACTGAACGAGTCCAGATATCATTATTGGGAACACTTGTTCCGTACAGAAAGTCAGCTACAAAACTGTCTTCAGGAAGATGAAGTTCAGCAGAAAGTCTTGCATGACTGTTTTGGTCTACAATAGTACTGCTTGAAACATTCAGTCCGTTGTTGAGAAGTTCAACATTCATTTCATATTCGGATCGTTTTGATAAACCATCGTGATAAAGCCCGAAATTTGCAGCAATATGGATATAATCGGCCAGTTTACTGTAATTGTATTTTGGTCTTTTATCTAGGGAAAGGTCTTTTATATACATCGCCATTTCTTCATATAAACTTTCTAACAAAGGATGTCTGCTATAATCTGTCTCCAAATCTTTTCCTGACGTAAAAACGGGTGAAATTTCATTGGTTTCTTTCAGCATCAGTTTCCCATATAGTTTTGAGAGTTCATTGTAAACTTTATCTCTGCAGACATAAGCTTTAGAAAAAGCATCTTTTCTTTCCACTCCGAATCCGGAAAGTAAGGCATCCCATATTTTATTTCCTTCAGTATTCGTTTTTCTGCTTCTTATATTTTGAACATAATTCTTCAGATCCTCTGTATTGGCAAAATCTGTAGATATATATACAGATTGTGGTCCTTCCAGATACCCACCTCCAATATCTGCATGGGCTCCCGGAACAAAAATTTCTTTCCAAACGGCAGTCGTATTCCTGAACTGATAATCCTGCATCATTTTTGAATTTTCAAAAAAACCCGTCAGTGGAAAAAAGAATCGGCATTCATTGATTGCACAGATATGCAATACATTTTCCACATGATAAGCCCCACTAAGATCATATGTATTAAATGGTTTGGACTCTACCGTATCAAAAGCTCCCAAAAACTTCACTTTAATCTTAGCTAAAGAATAGTTGGAGAAAAGCCAATGACTAAAAGTTCTGGCCAGCATTCCTCCTCTTCCGAAACCATATAAATAAAAATGATATTCACAGTCTACATCATGAATAATCTTCTGTACAAAGTTTTCTGCTTTCTGAAGTTTATCATCTGAAGAATATCCTTTTCCATAAGGTGGATTGGCACATGTTGTGATGGCAAAATTGCTATCCTCCCCGCCTGAAACGGTTCCTATTCCCTCAATATATATTTTTTCGTTACCGATAAATAACTTGTATAATTTATAGATATTGGTAAATGCCCCATGATAGCTTTCATTATTATTCAGTGGTTTATCTGCTGAAAGTGCATTTACTCCATTATTTCCTGTGCCGTCAAAGAAAATTCCGACGGAAATCACTCTACTGTCATTCATTCTGTTGTTAATTTTTTATGACAGATCTTCTCTGTACATTTATGTTTTTATTTAAAATCCCTCAAAGAGACATTCCAAAATAACGGAAGAAAGAGCAGTTTGACTAGAGTGAAAAGTACCAAATAAAAAATTCCGTATTTCTACGGAATCCAATCAAATTTTTTCGAGTGAGTAAATATTGTTTACAATAGCATAAATGACTATTCCCACAGTATTTTTGGCACCTATTTTTTCAAGAATACGTTGTCTGTGACTTTCAACGGTCCTGGGGCTGATAAAAAGTTTCTCACCAATTTCATTGTTCGTAAATTCCTGGCAGATCAATTTTACAACATCTTTTTCTCTTTCAGACAACTCATCTTCAGTTTCAAAGAGTGAATTTTTCTTGGCTGAACTGTTCATATAGGTAAACAACATCTGATGATCTTCAGCCGTAAAGTAAACTCCATTTTTATCAACCATCGTAATGGCATCAATAAAGGTTTTCTTATCTGAGTTTTTAGGAAGGAAAGCTGAAACGCCCAACTTAACCATATATCCTAAAACGGATGTTTTGTAGTGGGAAGAAAGAATAATGATTTTAAGGTCCGGATATTTTTCTTTGAGAATTTCTACCAGCTCAAAACCATTCATCGGCTTCATCTGAATATCTACCAATGCTATATCTGGAAATTCTTTTTCTGAAAGTTTTTCCAGATATTCTATAAAATCAGGTCCGTTATCTGCAGTGAGACATACAGATATATTTTTTTCATTGGACAACAGCATTTTTACCCCTTCAAGGATTAGCTGTTCATCATCAATCAGTGCTATTTTGATTTGGGAACTCATGATGTTTCGGAATTTTAATGATTAAACGACTTCCTTTATTTAAAAAAGATTTTTTCCATTTATGAAGGGCATTCATCGATTTGATCCTGGATTCGATGTTCTTAATTCCCATCCCTTTTTTCACTTCTTCATATTCGAATCCTTGTCCATTGTCTGAAATAACGACCGCCATATTTTGTGGATAATCTTTAATGTAAATCCAAAGATCCGTCGCTGTTGAGTGCTTAATGACATTGGTAGTAAACTCCTGAATGATCCGGTACAGCTGTACTTCTACAAAGAGATCCTTCTTTTCATATCCGGGCATTACCTGCATGGATATATTAATTTTGTGAGAAAGGTTGGCAATGAGTTCTTCTACATATAAAACCAACCCCACCGATTCAAGATTAACAGGATATAATGAATGGGAAATACTTCTGGCAGCATCAATCAGTGAAGACATCTGGCTGTAAATATTTTTTTTAATCAAATCATCTCCCCTGGTATCCAGATTATTAAGCCATAAGGAAAGGATATTGAGTCTGTTTCCTATATCATCGTGAATCATCACGGCTATTCTTTTACGTTCTTCTTCCTGGGCCTTGATGTTTTCCAATGCCAGCTTTTTCTGATGAAGAACTTCTGCTTCATGCTGTACATTTTTTTCCTTGATAATCCTGCTTATAAAAGTTCTGTAGGCAAGCAGAATAAAAGATACTATAATTGCTATGGTAACAATTATAAGAATCAAAAGGTTGATATTTAAGGTTACTTCTTTAATCGGATGAAGGTGTATATAAGTGAACAGTATAAAATACTTGAAAACACGTTATTGGCACTGAAAAGAATATAATAATTATTTTCTGAAAGATTGGCGATCTGATGCTGAATGATAAAAATAAATACTGAAACGGAATAATAGAAAAAAATACTGGCATCTACCCATAGAAAACGATTCTGGTCTGATGTCTTTTTAATTTCATTAATCAGAGCAACTCCTGAAAGGCAGATGATAATGATATTGGAAACCACCTTTGCAATATCGGCATTGACAGGATAGTCAAAACTATATTTTGAGATCATAAAACTCACTGCAATTACAGCTCCTAATCCTAAAAGATATTTAGGCCAATTCAGCTTTCTGATAAACAGGCCTGTCAATAAAAAAAACTCCCCGGCAATGTAGAACGGATAAAGAAATGAGGTATCATTAAGCCTGAATACGTAAGGCAGAGCAAGATTCAGTAATTCAATAAAAAACAGAAAAGCAATACAATAAAAATATTGCTTTTCCTTAAGATTTAATATGCGGTATTTAATAGCTCCCAACACTATAACAGCCAGAAGCAATCCGTAGTTTAGGAATAAAATCGTCTTATAAAGATCTGCCATTCCTTTTATTTATTATTTTAAAATTCACCTTCCATTCCTGGTATACGGCAGATAGGCGGACATGGTTTTGCCCAGTCATACATATTGGAAATTGTCTCTGCACGTTGTGAGTTTTGAAGATCTTCGCGGAAAGAAATGAAAATAAGAGTTACCAACATTTTTCCATATACTTTATTGTACTTAAGCCCGAAAGAACACTTAATTTCTCTCAGCCCAGGATCTGAAAGACATAGATCTGCAGTAGGTACATAAAATCTTTTAAAGATGCCCAATCCTTTAGATTCCTCATGCTCTTTATAAAACCAATCCATTCCTGATTCTCTCCAAGTTTCAATAGCTTCTATAGCAATATCCTGGTCTAAAATAGGTTTATTGGATATAGGAAAAGCCATATCTGAATTTTGCTCTACTTTTTCAAGTCCTTTCGAAAGAATGGCATTTTTAACAATAGTATATTCCTGAACTTCCTGGAGTTTTACATCTTCATTAAGCTCAGTAAGAACACTGAAAGGATATTCTTTTTGATCTATTCTGTCTCCCTTCTCATTCATAGGGTAAAAAATCAAGATTACCTGATCTTTCCAAATTCCCATTGCTGCACAGAACTCAGGATAGTCTTTATAACTTTTCATCCAATTGAGTGGGCCATCTGCAATATTAAAGACATAATTAGTAGGAAGTAAATCTTTTATTTTGAAAAAATTGCAACGGCAAAGTTCCCATTCGTCTGCAGCAGCTTTACAATCTCCTACAGGAAGCAAATAATCTACGATGTTTAATGTTGTCATAAGCATGGTTTTTTAGTTGTATAAAATTATATAAACTAAACATGCTGTGCAAGTAGCAATTTAATTAATAATTACGCACTGTAATATGATAGCAACTTTGTTGTTTTTCTTTGATGTAATAAATTCTACCAGCATCTGCGTAGTGCTTTAAAACTTTCTCCAAAGCCACCTCCATTTTGGGATTGTATTTTAGAACATTATTAAATCGTATATAAGAAATATCAAAGGAATTCCCATAGTTGTGGGAGCTGATTCCTAATGAAGCATTAGAATTGACTCTTCTCAATCTGCATTGATCTTCCAGAGTTCGGGTAATGGATGAAACAGTGAATGTGCCTCCTTTTGTTGCCTTACTGAATTTGGAACCTATATTTTCCAGCGTAGTCTTTCCTTTAGAAACCATATAAGCTTTACTGTAATCAAGTTTTTGTACCTGATATCCTTTTCCGGACTTCTTAATTTTATGAAATTTTCCGTTGCTGATATATTTCTGTACAGTCTTGGAGTCCTTCAGTAAGTGTACTCCAAAACTTTTGGAGGCATCCAGATGGGGTTTGTAAAGTGCAGTAGGTTCAACCTTCAAAACAGTTGTAAGATCATAGCAGGGAAGCATTTTTTTGGCCGCCTGCGAATAATGTAAACTATACATAAAAGGTACAAAAACCACGCAAAGAAACTTTCTCATTAACCACCACTTTAAATTACTAACGAAGGATAAAACAATTATGTCAGCTCATTTAGCAACAACGATAATCGTATCCCGACAAATCCCAAACAAACATCAAACCAATTTGTTGAATTTACAATTTTTGTTCCTCTAATTTTGAAATATTTTTTCAGTTTTAACTTTTTACTTTAAGATATAAATTCTACATTTGAGTTACATTTTTAAAATAAACAACATGATAAAAAAACTTTTCGCTGAATTTTTCGGCACATTTTGGCTTGTTTTCGGAGGTTGCGGGAGCGCTGTTTTTGCAGCCGGTGTTCCTGATATTGGCATCGGACTTTTAGGGGTTGCTCTTGCCTTCGGTCTTACTGTTCTTACCATGGCATATGCTGTAGGACATATTTCAGGCGGTCACTTCAACCCGGCAGTTTCTTTCGGACTTTTAGCGGGGGGAAGATTTTCTGCAAAAGACCTTATCCCTTATATCGTAGCGCAATGTCTTGGTGCTATTGTTGCTGCAGGATGTCTATACACAATCCTTAACGGAGCCGGAGTTGTAGATTTCTCAAAACCGGGAGCATTTGCTACCAATTTCTATGGAGAAGCGGTCTACAACGGAAAAGCATTCAGCATGGGTGCAGCATTCCTTGCGGAATTTTTACTAACAGCTTTCTTCCTTATTGTTATTATGGGTGCAACGGATAAATGGGCTAATGGTAAATTTGCCGGTATCGCCATTGGTCTTGCTCTTACTTTGATTCACCTGATCTCTATTCCCATTACGAATACTTCTGTAAACCCGGCAAGATCTCTTTCACAAGCAGTTTTCACAGGCGGATTGGCTATGTCACAACTTTGGCTGTTCTGGGTAGCTCCAATTCTTGGTGGAATTGTAGGTGGATTAATCTACAAATTCTTACTTCAGAGAGATACTGAGGAAGTAACCGACTAATAAATTTTAGAATTATAAATATCTTAAAATCCTGTCTGATGACGGGATTTTTTTATGCTATATAAGAGCTTGATTTTATTTTATGGAGGTAAAAAAACGACTTCATTATTAATAAAGGACTTTAGCTATGCCCCTATGTGGTAAAAAATAATACATATTTTCTTTCAACTGATGAAAAAATTACAAAACCTGTTAGGTTTATATTCAACTCCTAATCAATCCCTTTCGATCTTGGAATAAAATATTTTCTTACTTCTTATTTTTAAGATCAAAAGGATTTTTGAAAATGAGTTCTTCATGCTTTCCTTTGATTTCCATTTTACGTTGAAGTAAGTTCAATGCCATTTTTCTGATAAAAAGATCTTTATCATTCAACTTCCAGTAAGAATCTTCGTGGAGCCTTTTGGGTGGACGGATGAGATAAAACTCCGTATCCCAGGTATCTGCATTATGATAAAATTCAATAATGCCGCAATGCTCCGGAATAGTATCAGAATCTACCATTCCCATAGGTAATAAAAAACTGAAAGCATTGCAGACATAATCTCCACAGGAAACTTTATCGTGTTTCAGAAATTTTTCTCCCGAATCTTTATTAACATATGATTTTTTGAAGTCATTTTTAAAATCACTTTTTGAAAGCTTGATTTCAATTTCATGGCTCATTCCTTCAGCATCTATGATGAGAATATCCGCCTCCCAATCAGCCTGGAAATAGTTGGTGAGTACGAGTTCTTTTTCAAAATCGCAGTGGGTATGAATATAGGCGTGAACAAGCTCTTCTATTTTTAGCATACTATAATGTTTAGATCGGAGATGTTAAGACATGCGATATGAAACTCTATCCAAAATCCTGCATGATGAATTCCGAAATTGGCTTTATTTAGCTCACTAATAAGCTGCAGCCTCTGATATCAGAGTGATCTATTCTTCCCAGCACCTGAAATTTGTCGCCTATTATTTTTCCCAAATCCTGGGTAGCAATAAAGGAGCAAGAATGCGTATTGGCCAAATCGATGATATTAATTGCGCCTGTTCTTCCTTCTTTTTCATAGGACAAAGGGTCTTCTACATTTCTAATCTTAATCCGCATCCAACTAGGGCACTGGTATTCATTATTTCCAAGAGAATAAGCCTGAGACAACAACTCTGTCATTGAATATTCTGAGTAGATTTTATCTGTTTTGAATCCTTCCTGTAAAGTTTTCAAAAGTTCGTCTTTTGTCATTTCTTCTTTTCTTCCTTTCATCCCACCGGTTTCTATAACGATTAGGTTTTCAAGAACCTTTAGAGATTCTTCACTTCGCTCAGAATGACAGTAGTCTAAGAAGTCTAACAGCGCAAAGGAAACTCCGAAAAGAATTACTTTTTTATCCTGTAATTGGTTTAAAAGGTTGAAAAGATCGGAATGATTGTAAAGGAAGTACCCGTTTTCAGGCTTTTCAGATTTTTTCATCAGATAATCCACCATATAAATCAGTGATGAATTCTGTTTTTCCAGATAACTTGGAAGTAGTCCAAGGAAAATAAAATCTTCTGGTTTACCAATGAATTGTTCGAAGCTTTTGTAAATACTTTCTTCATACAAATTCGTATTGGCTATGAAATGCTTTGAAAGATTCATCTGTGTGGTTCCTGAACTCTGAAAAAATAAATCCGTAGTCACATTTCTATCCAGAATCTGATGGTTTTTAAACATTTCAATCGGAAGAAAGGGAATTTTCGACAGATCATCAACCTCATCCGGACTGATGTTTAAAAAATCTACAAACTTCCTATATATCTCAACATTTTCATACTGATAATGAAATGTTTTCAATGATGCATTCAGGAAATCCTGTTCAGTCTGTATGTTGAATATATTTTTCGTCTCCATAATTTTTTCAATCGTCTTATTACTTCAGTGTAAAGCAATTATTGGGATAAAATATTTTTATTTAATGTTTTTTTAATATGAGAACCTGACTTTGGTAAACTTCTTGCAAGTACTTCATTGGAATATGGATTAAAAACAGAATGAGTCCCCCACTCATTCTCAAATTACCTCTTTTTAGGGGTAATTTTTTTTGTTTTATTTATCGAAAGTATTCAGTTCAAAGTCTTTTTCAAAAACGCCATAGGTAAAATAGGAAATCCAGTCTCCCAAATTGATGTATTTTGAATTTTGCCCCAAATCTAATACCATAGGAAGGTGACGGTGCCCATATACGAAATAATCAATCTTTTGGGTCTTCAGCTTCTCCTTCGAATAAATGATAAGAAATTCCTTATCTTCTCCTAAGAACGCTTTGTCTTCTTCTCCTGAGATCATTTTATTCTTTTGGGAAAGATACAAGGCCACTTTCATAGCGATATCAGGGTGAAGCCATTTGAAAAACCATTTTGCCACCGGATTGGTAAAAACTTTTTTCATTCTCTTATATCCTTTGTCACCAGGTCCAAGACCATCTCCATGAGCCAACAAAAACTGTTTCCCACCCATTTCAAAATATTGTTTCTGGTAAAAAACCGTGCATCCAATTTCCTCTTCGAGATAATCTTTCATCCAAAGATCATGATTTCCCACAAAAAAATAAATATGGATTCCTCTGTCTTTCAGCTCTGCAATTTTCCCTAGAACACGGATATATCCTTTAGGTACCACATGTTTCCACTCATGCCAGAAGTCAAAAAGATCACCCATTAAAAATAAAACCTGAGCATCTTCTTTGATCTGATCCATCCATCGTATAAATTTTTCTTCACGTACCTTACTTTCTTTAGGAGTAGGTGCACCGAAATGCTGATCTGAAGCAAAATATACTTTTTTTCCAGGTTCTAAATTAATTGTTGTTTTTAACACCTTCTGAGCTTTATGAGATAATAATTATTGATTGTCTTCTGCAAACCATTCTCCATAAGAGTTTTCTGTCTCGTGAAGTTTAAGATAAGCCAAAGAAATTCCTTCCGGAAGTCTTGATTTTATTTTGGCTGCAATGGCATACAGCATATTTTCACAGGTGGGCTGAAAGCTGCAATAGATTACCTTATGCCCTTTCTGTTCAAGATCCTCACCCAATTCTTTATGAGGAGACAGGGCATTTAAAAGCACTGCATGATCCCAAACGTCTACGATCTCAGATTTTACGATACTTTTGATATCTCCGAAATCAACTACCATCCCATTTTTAGGGTTATCAATATCATTAATCGGCTTTCCTTTCACTGTTACAAACAACTTATAGGAATGTCCATGCATATTTTTACATTTCCCATCATAGTTGTACAGTACGTGAGCTGTTTCGAATGTAAAAATTTTTGTAATACGTATCATAGTGCAAAGATAAGGAATTTGAGATGAGTGTAAAATGATGTCCGGAAAAGAAAAATCCTTATACTTTACCTGACCATACTCATAATTCGGAGCCTTTTTTTACCATATAGATCCCGTAGTAATACCAAAGAAGGGATTGATTATTATTTTTTAAATAATTAACTTTGAAGTATGTAATAATCTTGATCAGAATTGATTTCTTAAAAGTATTTTAATTACAGTTCCCGAAAGACTATTGGTTTATTTATTGAAATTTAAATTCTTAATACAATGAAAAACCAGGCGTATAAAATAATATTCGTTTTTTTCTTTTTTTCCTGTGCGTTGTAAAAGCATATCAGTCTGAAAATATAATACCTGATAAACAAGAGCAGTATAAAAAAGAACTGATGCAGTATGCCAAAGATTTTGGTGATGCTCCCAAGAAATATATTGATAAGTTTGAAACATTACGCAAAAAAGCAATACAAGAAAACATCAGAGATGTTGCTACCGAATGTCTGTATTATCAAGCTTATTGCTTTTATTTTACCAATAAAAATGACAGTTCCAGTATTTATTCTCAAAGAGCGATTGAAGAAGCCGAGAAATATAATAATAAAACGATCAAAGCAAAAGCTATGGGACTGCTTGCTATGGTATATTCCAGACGTGGATTTACAAATCGAGCATTCAGCTTATTGGATGAGGCAGTAAAAGAACTGGCCCCGGACGACCACAAAACCAAAGCCCAGCTCTATGCCCAGGGACTACAGATTTCAATGTATGCCAATAACCAGGATAAAGAAGACCGCTATTCTGTGCAATCTCTTAAAGAAGCAGAACTTTCCGGGGACAAAAGAACACTTCGTATGGCATATATAGGCCGGAGCCGCATCGAAAACTATAAGGGAAATGGTGAGCAGGCAAAAAAACTACTGAGAAAAGCAATAGCAACACTCAATGGTGCCGAAGATAATTATATCAGCGCTCATATCAATATGGGATTTGGAGAAATTTATCACAATCAAAATAATCAGGATAGTGCAATAATCTATCAACTAAAAGCTTTAAAGTCTGCTATGGCGATAGGCGATAAAAAATTTTTAGCAGATATTTATAATGCCCTGAAAGCATCTTATAAAGCAAAAAATGACTTTGAGAATTATAAGATTGCTGATGAAAATGCCGAAAAATTAAACGATAGCCTAAGAGTAATAAATATTTCAGAACAGGAAACAGTATTAAATTCCCTTGAAAAAGATGCGAAGGACAAGCAGCTCAGAGAAAAAAGAAAGTATCTTATTGTTACCGGTGTCTCCATTCTTTTATTATTGATATTCCTCTTTATACTGATAAGATATTACAGACGTCTATATAAGCTGAAGCTTACTACCAGGGAAAAAGAAGAAATAATCCAAGAAAAGCAAAACAAGATCAATACATTGGAGGATGAGATCCAAAAGGATTCTATAGATGACATTTTGCGCTATGCCAGAGAGGATCAGCCCGTTTTCTTAAAAAAATACAAGGAACTTTATCCTGATCTTTTCAAAAAACTGGAAACAATTGCCCCGGAACTGACTTCCGATGATCTTAAATGCTGCGCCATGATGCACCTGAACTTTACCGCAAAAGAAATAGCTTACTACACCCATGCTTCCATCCGTACAGTGGAAAACAGAAAATACCGTATCCGTAAAAAACTAAATGTGAAATCTTCTGTGGACCTAAACGAATTTTTAATGAACTTATAGAAAGAACTTATACTTGCCTGAATATCCATAATTGATAATAATATTTTCATATTTAATTATTAATCAATAATTTACAATAGACACATTTAGTTTTACGGCGTATTTTAGAAGCGAAGAAGATTGTAGCAATCACTTCCATAAACCTAGAGATACGAGCCTGTTTGTCCAATGGTTAATAAGCTACGGGATTCGATGATATAAAGAGATTCACTGTATACTCTGCAAGATATTATAGAATTTAACAGGATTTATTTCAATATGGTTATTAATTAAATCGATATTTTTGAAAGTCAATTAAAACTTAATTAATTCACTAAATGTTCTGAGGCATTGGTTTGTTTTATGAAAACAATTCCATCAAAACACTCATTAAGCTTTAGAGGCTCTGTGATTGTAAATTTTTCTGTTGCAGGAGTGATAGGACCATACCCTACAAATCTCATTTTAAAAGCTTGCCCATATATTTTTTCTGAGCTTTCATTAAAATTCACAAAATAATTTTCATAATGATGATTCCCCAGCTTCACCTCCCAACTGTTTTCCAATGGATTTGAGAGTTGATATGATGTATATTTATTACTTTTCACTGCACGTGGATCAGTGGTAGCACTGTAGTTTCCAAAAGAGGTAGAAGTTGCTAATGCATAATACTTTTTTCCATATTTTTCTTTAATGTATCCCCCCATTCCATCTACCAGAACCGGTTTGAGAGCAATATGACCGTTATGGGCAAAAAGAATCATTTTTTTATTATAGGTAGTTTGAATCTTCCCGATCATTTCAGCCATAATAAGGTCTCTGGAAACATCATAATTTTTTTTACTTGCTTCATAAGGAATTTTAAACCCTTGTTCAAGGTTGTATAAAGCCAGTTTTGAGCTCTGATCCATTTTTTTCCCATACAAACTGTCTACTTTTTTAACTAATAAAAATCCTTCTGTTCCATTTTTTATGACTGCTTTCATGTCTAATTTAAAAGAAGGGTCATTCTGTTTTTCCCACATTTCATCCTGTGACCCGGCTTTTAGTTTAATCTCATTTGCTATCGCGGTGTATTCTTCTCCTAAACCAAAAGATTTCTTCAAAATTTCCGCACTATTTGACAGAACATCTGTATCGAACCCGGAAATAATTACTTTGTCTTTATGATTCTTATTATAATCTCTGATCCAAGTCAACAGATTGTAGATTTCTTTTGTCTGCCAGATGGAAGTTATATATTTTTTTAAGGCCATATTTAAATCAACTTCCGAGTTAACAGCTTCATTCAGAAAAGAAGCATCCCCATAGGCACTTTCAAATGCTATAATTTTAAAATCATTTTTACCAATTAACTGTTTTGATATCTCACTTCTAATTTCATTAAACTCTTTGGTTCCGTGTGTTCCTTCTCCCAGTCCGACTATGGTATGATCCTTCAGTTGTTTACCGATATTTCTTATAGCTTTAGCCATATTTTTATGATCTGTAAACTGTTTGGGAACTTGAATTTCGTTTTTAGTATTTTGTGAAAAAACCATTAAGGAAGATGATAGAAAGACTATCATTAAGTATCTATTTAACATATAATATATTTTAAAATTTTTAAACCCTTTTTAATCAATTTTTAGGACTAAATTATTATCCTGAGTTCCGTCGGTATTGGCTGCATTGTAAGGAATAGTGAGCCACCCATTTTTGTTCATCACAAACTTAAAACCATAAGTTTTTCCTTTTTCAAACTGGGATTTTGGCAATACAACCTCGAAGACATTATCCTTTTTTGGAGTCATCTGATAAGAAGGATCATTCATATTCCAATTGTTAAATGTACCTGCTACAGAAATATTTTTAATGAATTCCGTACTAGAATTTTCAGGATATTGATAGGAAAAAATCAGTTGGTCATTTTCTATTCTGTATCCATATATTTCCTTCTTCAGATTGGGATGAACAAAAGGCTCTGCAATCGTGATTTCTTCAGCCAGCATATAAGGATTCATCAGGTTTTTATCTATAATTCCTGCAATATGATTCACCATTTGATACATCACAGGAAATCCCTTATTTGCATTATACATGACAACAATTGCCAAATTTTTATCCGGAAAAATACTGTAGGCACTTACATTTCCTCCAGAAAAACCATATGACTTTGTATTATTGTTATCTGTAATTTCCCAACCATGCCCGAATTCCCAGTCATTATTTTTATAATGGAATGGCTTCCACATCATCTTTTTTGTTTCCGGTTTCACAAAATCATTTTTACTGAAATGGATGCTCCACTGTAAAAAAGCGGGAAGTGTAACCGCCAAACCATTCGCTGAATGAGATCTCACTCCATCGATAGAGGTTAATTTCTCATACTGCTTCTTCTCCGGATTATAATTGTATTTCCCTACTCTATTAGGGATTTTCTCAATAGAATTGGATGAAAAAACCACCTGATTATGAGAGTCCGGGAATTGGTTTTCCAGAATATACTCTTCAAAAGTCTTTCCTGTTATTTTTTCAATAATCATGGTAATCAACAGATAATTCGTCTGATTGTACCGATAATGGTCTCCAGCTTCAAATTCATTTTTTTCCTTAGACAAACGGCTAATGACTTCACTATGGGTTGCTTTTTCTGAGAAATCTTTAACATCAGCCATATCCGGAAGTCCCGAAGAATGGGAAAGAAGATTCTTAACCTGGATATTTTGCCAGTCTTTTGGCATGTTGCCTATAAATTTTGAAATCTTATCATCTACTGACAATTTTCCTTCCTCAATAAGTTTAAAAAGACCAATATTAGCAACCAGCTTTGTATTGGAGTATATCCTGAACATGGACTTGGAATCCACTTTTTTATCACTTTCCAGGTTTTCACGCCCGTAGTATTGCTGGAATGTTACCTTATCATTTTTTACAATCCCTACGGCCATCCCGGGAATTTCATTGATTTTGATAACATCTTTTATATAGCTGTCAATTGCTTTTGACTGTTCTGCTGTCTGGCTGAATCCTAAAATGGATACATTAAAAAATATAGCTGTTAAAATGGATTGTTTCATTCTTTGTTCATCTATTATTCATAAGACAACAAAAAACTTTATTATGTTACAATCTTTTTTTATTTTTTTGATAAATGATTCAGTAAATTTTAATTAGGCTGTAATGGTTCAATTTTGTACCCTAACTCAGCTAAATAATTCAATCCATTTTGTTTCTCTATCTTATTCTTTCCGGTCCAACCCTTTTTTATTCCCTGTAAAATAAATTGATGTATATATTGGGGTGCATTGATATTGACCACTTCTATGGAATTTGTTTTGGTATTCATCAAACTGATTCCCGATTTCAGAGGCTGCCCCATAATATAATCATCAAAGGTTAGAAAATCAATGATTAAGGGAGCCTGTTTTTCACCATTTAAAAATATCTTTACAGTAAGCGTATTGGTTTCCGTTTCGGCATGAAATTGATCGGTAACAGAATATAAATACGCTCTCTGATTTATAATTATTTTTCTTAATTTATTCTTCACTCTGCTTTTTTAATTTTTCCAGCCAATTGTTTTCCAGCCTCTTAATCTTCTTTGCATTTGTATCAAATAGCACCCAAAGTGTACTTGAATCCACTACCAGTTCGTCATTACAATAGAATTCTACTTTCCTTGGCTGCTTAGCTCCTTCCGGGTTTTGCGGATAAGTTTTTACTGTAATTATATCATTGAGATATACTTGTTTTTTGTAACGAATATGATGATCCAGAAGCATCCAGGCATCATTCTCATACTCAGTTTTCTGTTTTAAAAGATTCCAGTGTTCTGCTGCTACTTCTTCTACCCAATGTACATATTGCACGTTATTGACGTGGTTATTCTGATCGATATGTTGTTCTGTCACTTTAATCTGTTTTTCATACACTAAATCCATCTTGTTGAAATATTTACCCAAATTTATGATTTAAAATAAAAGATTTCCAATGCTTTCCGTGCAAAAACCAATATTTATGGTAAAGAAAAACGGAACCAGATAAATCTGATTCCGTTTTATAGTATTCAATACATTGAAATTATTTTTTAGCTTTTCCTGCTGCAGGTTTAGAAGTTGTTGCTGTAGCTCCTAATTTTGCTTTTACTTGTGCAGTAATATCTTCACTTTCATCTGTGTAAACAAGGTTACTTCCCTGCGTGGCAATATCAAATACAAAGCTTAAGTTTCTTTCTTTTGATACTGTAAAAATAGCTGTTTTTATTTTTTGTTGTATTGGAGTAAACAGTTCGCCCTGCTTAGCAGAAATTTCTTTAGCTGCCTGTGCTCTTGCCTCTTCAATTTTTTTACCCAAATTGTCTAATTCTGTCTGTGCTGCAATCAGTTCTTTAGTTAAGGCTTCTTTATTAGTATCGTTGAATGTTTTTTCTTTATCCTGTGCTACTTTCAGCTTTGTCTGATATTCATTAATCAGTTTGTCAATTTCAGACTGTTTTGTTTTAGTCAGATTATCAATAGATTCGCCAGCTGTTTTTACTTCAGCCATATTGTCAAAAATATCTGCAGTATTTACACTTCCGATCTTCTGTTGAGCATTTACAGTATTAGCCGTTAAAGTTAATCCTGCTGCAATAAAAAATAATTTAATTAGTTTCATTATAATATATACTTTTTTCGAAAATTCTTTTTTTCCGTGTCCAAATATAGTATAATTTTTCATTTAAGATCATCCTCATTTTTTAGCCTTACTTAAAGTATAAAAACTATTCAAAAACAGTGTAAAAATCATACAAAAACTTTCATCACCAAAAGTTCCTTCAACATAAAGCCCCCCCCAAAAATTGAGGAGAGCTTCGATAATATGTATAATGCAAAAAACTGAACTTTAGTGAAACTGAGCCGTCTCTGTAGAATCTTTCATCGCTACGGTAGCTGAAGATCCGTTGGTAACAATATTCTGAACCTCATCAAAATATCCTGTTCCTACAAAGGACTGATGTTTTACAGCCCTGAATCCTTTCTGCTGTAAAGCAAATTCACGCTCTTGAAGTTCTGAATACCCGGCCATTCCTTTCTCTTTATAGGCTAAAGCCAATTCAAACATCGCCGTATTTAAAGCATGGAATCCTGCCAATGTAATAAACTGGAATTTATATCCCATTTTAGCTAACTCCTCACGGAAAGTAGACATTTCTTCAACACTTAGTTTAGCCGCCCAGTTGAATGAAGGTGAACAGTTATATGCAAGCATTTTTCCGGGAAACTTTGCATGAATTCCATCGGCAAATCTTTTAGCCTGCTCTAAATCCGGATTTGAAGTTTCCATCCAGATCAGGTCGGCGTAAGGTGCATAAGACAATCCTCGGTCTATCCCCTGTTCTACTCCATTTCTTACTACATAAAATCCTTCGGAAGTTCTTTCTCCTGTTACAAATTTTTTATCTCTGTCATCAATATCTGAAGTGAGTAGGTCTGCAGCATCTGCATCTGTTCTCGCAATAATAAGACTCGGAACTCCCAATACATCAGCGGCCAAGCGTGCTGCAATCAATTTATTAATGGCTTCCTGAGTAGGCACCAGTACTTTTCCACCTAAATGTCCACATTTCTTTGCAGAGGAAAGCTGATCTTCAAAGTGTACACCGGCAGCTCCTGCTTCAATCATTTGCTTCATCAGTTCAAATGCATTCAGGTTTCCTCCAAAACCGGCTTCAGCATCTGCGATAATGGGAACAAGATATTCTTTATCTCCGACTCCACTTACTGACTGAACCTGATCTGCTCTTAATAAAGCATTATTGATTTTTTTCACTACAGATGGTACTGAATTCGCTGGATACAAAGACTGATCGGGATACATTTCGCCAGAGAGATTTGCATCTGCTGCTACCTGCCATCCTGAAAGATAGATTGCTTCTAAACCGGCATCCACTTCCTGCACAGCCTGATTACCTGTTAATGCTCCCAATCCTGCCACATAATCCTGAGTATTTAATTTCTCCCAGAATTTCTTAGACATTTCTGTTGCAATCGTATAATCAATAGTATAAGAGCCACGAAGTTTTAAAACTTCTTCTGCTGTATAAGGTCTTTTTACGCCATTCCAGCGTGGGTTTGTCAGCCAATCTTGCTCTAGAGCCTGGATTTGTTCTTGTCTTGTTTTCATAATATTTGGATTTTGTTTGTTGAGTTATAGGGTTCGAGATTCGGGATACGAGGTTTAGAATGATTATCAACAGATACAGGATTAAAACTCTTAAACACTCAAGTCTTCTACTCTCAAACTAAATAAAAGGATATGCTTTCAGGGTTAAAAATTCTTCAAAATTTTCTGAGAAGATCAACTCATTAAATAATTCTTTGGCAAGGTTGAATTTTCCGTTTTTAAAACGGGCTTCTCCCACATATTTTTCAATATTGTCCATTTCTTCGGATTCCCATTGAAGAACCATATTTCTGGTTAATGTTCTGTCGTCGCTTAATACCGCTTCATTTTTCAGCCATTGCCAGATTTGTGTTCTTGAAATTTCAGCAGTAGCGGCATCTTCCATCAGGTTATAAATTGCTGCTGCTCCTGTTCCCATCAACCAGCTTTCGAGATAGAGGATTCCTACATTGATATTCTTTCTTACTCCTTTCTCTGTAATTTCACCTTTCGGGATTTCCAGCAGATTACTTTCCTGTATGTTGTATTCAAATTTTTTATCGATCTGATTTTTGGAAGGCATATATTCATCAAAAATATCTTTAGCTACTGAAACTAATGCAGGGTGTGCTACCCAGGTTCCATCATGGCCATTCTTTACTTCCCTTTCTTTATCGCTTCTTACTTTTTCGAACGCAATATTATTGGCTTCATCATCATTTTTTACAGGAATTTGCGCTGCCATCCCACCCATCGCATGAACATTTCTTTTGTGGCAGCCTTCAATCACTCTTTTTGAATACGCACTCATAAAAGGCGAGGTCATTGTTACCTGATCTCTGTCCGGAACAATAAATTCCGGAAGGTTTCTAAACTTTTTGATATATGAGAAAATATAGTCCCATCTTCCGCAATTCAAACCGGAACTGTGTTCTTTTAATTCATATAAAATTTCATCAATCTGAAATGAGGCTGTAATGGTTTCAATTAAAACCGTTGCTTTGATAGTTCCTTGTGGAATTCCCAAATATTCCTGAGCAAAGACAAATACATCATTCCACCACCTTGCTTCTTTATAATGTTCCAATTTCGGAAGATAAAAGTATGGCCCACTTCCCTTTTCCAGAAGCTTTTTTGCATTTCTGAAGAAGTAAATTCCAAAATCTATCAGGGATCCTGATGTTTCTTCATCATTAATCTTAATATGTTTTTCAGGAAGATGTAATCCTCTCGGACGGACTAACAAAACGGCTGTCTTTTCATTCAGCTGATAAGCTTTTCCTGCTTCGTTGGTAAAATCAATGGTTCTATTAATAGCATCGGAAAGATTAATTTGTCCCTCCATACCATTTTCCCAAGTCGGCGAGCTACTATCTTCAAAATCTGCCATGAAGGTAAAGGCTCCGGAATTCAGCGCATTAATAATCATTTTACGGTCAACCGGACCTGTAATTTCTACTCTTCGGTCTAATAAATCTTCCGGCAATGGTGCGCAAACCCAATTTCCATTTCTGATCTCTTCTGTTTCCTTCAAAAATTTCGGAAGAATTCCCTGATCGAATTCTTTCTGCGTTTTTTTTCGTTCTTCCAGAAGTGCTATTCTTGTATGATTGAAATTCTGGTGTAATGCGATTAAGAAATCTATCAAATCGGGAGTGAAAATTTCTTCAAACTGCTCTTGAGCCGTAATTTTTAATTGAGTCTTAGTTTCCATAACATGTTGATTTTGTGATTTGATATTACAAACATAAACAAAAACTTTTATAAAACAGCGAACGTTCGCTAAATTTATTTAAAAATTATTATGCGAATAATCGCATCTAATTATTTATATTTGAGTAATGAATTCAGAAAGCGACTTTATCAAAACAGTCTTCGGACTAAAACTGAAACAACAGAGACAAAAGAAAAACTGGTCTCTACAGGATCTTGCAGTAAAGACCGGATTATCAAAATCTTACCTTAATGAGATTGAAAATGGGAAGAAATACCCAAAACATGATAAGATCATCCAGCTTTCTGATGCACTGAACTGTACTTTTGATGATTTAGTTTCTACAAAACTGGATAAAAGCCTTGCTCCTTTTAATGAAATTCTACAATCTGATTTCTTCAAGGAAGTTCCTTTGGAATTATTTGGAATCAACAAAAATAATCTCATCAGTATCATTAGTGATGCTCCTAAAAAAGTTACCGCTTTTATCAATGCTCTGATAGAAATTTCCCAAAATTACAATCTTGGAAAGGAAAGGTTTTATTTTGCTGTTTTGAGATCTTTTCAGGAATTGTATGATAATTATTTTCCGGAAATTGAAGATAAAGTAAGCTTATTCACGGAAGAAAATCATCTTCAAATTGATAAAGATTTAAAGTCTGATATTCTGGAAACCATTCTTACTGAAAAATTTAGTTATACGATTCAATGGGAAGATTTTGAAAAATATGGAACACTGGATAATTTACGATCCTTATTTTTTCCGGATAAAAAATTATTACTTCTGAATAAAAAGCTTGAAAAGGATCAGAAAACATTTATCCTGGCAAAGGAAATAGGGTTTAATGTTTTGGAATTGAAAGTTCGTCCTACCACTTATTCATGGCTTGATTTTGGGAGTTTTGAAGAAATCCTTAATAATTTTTATGCTTCTTACTTTGCAGGCGCCTTATTAATTTCTAAAGAACCAGCCATTGAAAAAGCCTCTGAATTTTTCCAGCAAAATACCTGGGAACCGGAGAACTTTGCCAATCTCATTAACAGTTTTACCCATTCACCTGAAACTTTTTATTACCGACTCACCAATATTCTTTCTGCGGAAATGGGAATTAAAGATCTGTTTTATTTATGTCTGGTTAAAAAGAAAGGCTCTGAAAAGATTCAAATTCTTAAAGAACTTCATCTAAATCATCAACAGGCTCCTCATGCCAATGCAATGAATGAACATTATTGCAGAAGATGGATTGCTGTGAAAAACCTACACCATTTAAAGGAAAATGAAACTCTTACGGATGCTCAGATTTCTCATTATAAAGATCAGGGAATAAGCTATCTTGTTATTTCCACCTCTCAGAAAAATCCTTTTTCTGATGGAAGCAACAGAAGTTATTGCCTTGGGATTTTACTAAACTCACAAACGATCAAAAAAATCAGCTTCATAAAATCTCCATCGTTAAAAACCATTAATGTAGGAGTTACCTGTGAAGCTTGCAGTATCCCAGACTGTGAAGTAAGACAAGCGCCACCGGTTAGATTAGAAAAAGAACATTTTAACCTTAGCATGAAGAATGCCATTGAGAAGATAAAGAAGGATTTCTAAGTTGAAGGTTTGGGTATAAAGACTCAAAACTATTTTATATCTTAGTAAAAACACACTTATGATATTAGATCTGCTCTTTCCCAACCGGTGCCTTCATTGTAATAGAATTATTGAGAGTGATCTCTTAATATGTGATCTATGTTTTGGTCAAGTTCATTTTACACACTACAATTATTTCGAAAATAATCCAGTAAAGGAAAAATGCAAACTTCTTTTTCCTGTTGAAAACACTTATGCCCTTATTCAGTTTGAGGAAGATAGCTTAAGCCGAAAAATTATTCATGAATTAAAATACAGAAACAGAGAAATTACAGGAAAAATTATTGCAGAATGGACTACCGAGCGATTGGACTTTAAAGATCAAAAACCGGATCTTCTGGTCAGCGTTCCTCTTCACCCTAAAAAACAGAGAGAAAGAGGTTATAATCAGCTTCATTTGTATACAGAAACCCTTTCAAAATATTATGAAATCCCGTTTAATCATCAACTCATCAAGAGAAACTACTATTCCAAAGCCCAAGCGCTAAAGAATAAGAAGCATAGATTGGAAACGATCAATACCTTTTCGGTTACCCAATCTATAACGGGAAAGCATATTCTGCTCATTGATGATGTTTTTACAACAGGAACTACGATTTCCTCTATTGCCTGGGAGATTTTAAATGCTGGAGATAATACGGTGAGTGTCCTGGTGATAGCAATGGATGTATAGAAAAGTGAAGAATCAAAGTTTAAAGCTTATAGGTTTCTATTGTACATCTACCAACCCTTTAAGGCTAAATTCTGGTATGATTCCTTCGTTTTCGTGTTCCGAATCTTTTGCTTAATTTTCCGGAAAACAAATAATCATGCCGAATTTGGTTTTATTGCATGGAGCTTTAGGTCACTCCGAAATATTCAACCCTTATCTGGATGACCTTTCATCCTATTTTACGATTCATACCCCTTTATTTTCAGGACATGGAAATAGTGAACTTCCTTCAGATGGAATTAATATAGAGAAATATACCCAGGAGTTAGCAGAATATTGTACAGAAAACAATCTAACGGATGTGCATATCCTGGGACACAGCATGGGTGGTTATACTGCTCTTTGCTACGCCATGAAACATCCTGAAAATGTACATTCGATTATGACTTTGGGGACAAAATTCGATTGGACTGAGGAGCAAGCTTTAAAAGAAAGTAAAATGCTTAATCCGGATGCTATTCTTGAAAAAATCCCTCATTACGCTCAGACTTTAGAGAAGCAACATGGTTCAAAATGGAAACAGTTACTTCCTGCTATTGCTGATTTAATGATTGATCTGGGTAAAAATCCACCATTGAAAAATAATCTTTCTGCCATTAATATTCCGGTTCAGATTATGGTAGGAGATAAAGACAATATGGTCACTATTGACGAAAGCACAACCGTTTACAGAGAACTTCCCAATGCAAAATTGGCCGTACTTCCTGAGACAAAGCATCCCATGGATAAAGTACGACCCAATTTATTGTTGAATTTAATAAAAGATTTCTGGAATCTTTCCTAACATTACCTTTGAAGTTTTTCTCCGTAGCTTAAATCTCCGGCATCGCCCAATCCTGGTGTAATATAGCCTTTGGATGTCAATTCTTCATCAATAGCTCCTACCCAAATATGAGCTTCAGGATAAGCATTTTGGACCGTTTCAACACCTTGCCTTGAAGCAATAGCTGCTACGATATGAAGTTGAGTTGGACTTCCGTTAGTCAATAGATCTTTGATGGCTTCAATCAGAGAAGCTCCAGTTGCCAACATAGGGTCTGCTACGATTAAAGGTCTGCCCTCAATACTTGGACAAGTCAGATAATCCTGCTTGATAGAGAAATAATCATTGGCATCGTGCTTTCTATAAGCTGCTACGAAACCACAATCTGCTCTGTCAAGATAGTTAAGAATCCCTTCGAATAATGGAACACCCGCTCTTAAAATGGTTGTAATCACTGGTTGTACTGCAATTTCCCTGGTTTTAATGGTATCTAAAGGAGTTTGGATTTCAACATCTCTTACTTCTAATCCTTTACTGATTTCAAATGCCGCAATTTCTCCGATTCTTTCCATATTTCTTCGGAATCTCATTCGGTCATGCTGAACTTGAACGTTTCGAAGTTCATTAATCCATTCATTAACAAGGGAAAAATTTTGCGATAAAATAGTAAGCATGAAGATTTTAGGTTTTAATTACAGTTAGTAAAACATTAATTGCTGCAAAATTACAACTAAAAAACGAATTTGCAGATTGGATATGAGTAGAAATAAACTACATTTATGTAATTTTCCCAACACATATATATTATATTTTTAATGATGAAAAGTCTGATTTTAGGAAAAATCAGCCCAGAGTTTATAAAAGACGAAACTCTGCCTGAATTACTGGTTCCCACTTTTGAAAAATATGAGGGCAAAACGGCCTTTATATTTAAAGATAAAAAAATATCTTATGCCGAACTGGATAGTTGGAGTAATGCTATTGCTCTACAATTGCAAAGCCAGGGTGTACAACCCGGTGACTGTGTAGGGGTCTGGTATCCAAGAAGCCTAGAACTTCCAGTAGCGATACTTGGAATTTTAAAAGCAGGTGCTTCTTACATTCCTCTAGACCGGGAAATGCCTGAAGACAGAATCAAGAAAGTTTTTACTGATATTCATGTTAAAACTTATTTTTCAGATACGGATGCACACATCCACTGTCGGCCATTGTCAATTGCTTCTCAACCGCAAGAGATCGTTCCACCTCCTGCAATCCGTTCTAATCCGGATAGCTGGGCGTATGTATTATTTACTTCCGGAAGTACTGGAAACCCTAAAGGAATTCCCATTTCCCACCGAAACATATGCCACCTGGTACGTTCCGAGCAGGATTTTATAGAGATAAGAGATACGGACATTGTTTATCAGGGGTTTTCCGTTTCTTTTGACATGTGGTGTGAAGAGGTATGGATCAGCCTTTTTGCCGGAGCCACCATTTGGATTGCCGATGCTACAACGGTAAAAGCGATCGATGAACTCAGCCACGTTTTAACAGAAAACAATATCACGGTACTTCATGCGGTGCCAAGTATTCTGGCCATTATAGATGAGGTCCCTGCCATCAGGTTTATTAATACCGGTGGTGAGGCCTGCACTAAGCAGGTTCAGGAGAAGTGGGCCAAACCCTACAGAGTATTTATTAACAGCTACGGCCCAACAGAAACCACTGTTTCATCTAATATGGTAAGGCTGAACAGTCAGGAAGATCTTACAATTGGCCCTCCGCTTCCCAATTATCACATTGCTATTATTGATGAAAATATGAATATTCTTCCAAGAGGAGAACGTGGTGAAATGATTATTTCAGGACCAGGAGTAAGCAATGGTTATTTTAATCTTCCGGAACTCACTGAACAAAAATTCCTGCCCAATCCTTTTCCGGAGCTTCCTGGAGACAAGATCTATAAAACGGGAGATGCTGTTATCATAAGGGAAGATGGATTTATTGATTTCCAGGGAAGAATAGATGACCAAATTAAACTCCGAGGGTACAGAATTGAACTTGGCGAGATAGAAACCCATCTGAACCAACTTAAGGATGTTTCCTCCGCTGCCGTAGCAGTAAAAGAAGATTCTAATGGACAAGGTCAACTTGTTGGATATGCTGTTATGGGTAATGAAGCTTCATTTGATGAGAATGAAATGAGAAAGGAACTGGCTAAATTTTTAGCTCCCTACATGGTTCCTATTTCCATTGTTCAGATGAAGGAAATGCCAAGGATGCCGAGTGGTAAAATTGACAGAAAACGTCTTCCCCTTCCGGAAAGCTTTACCGTTCATCAAAAAAATGATGATATTAATATTGATATTGAAGCATCGGTAGAGGAAAGACTATTGCAGACCCTAAAATGGGTATTTCCGGGAAAGGATATTAATCTGAATCAGGATTTTTTTACCGATCTGGGAGGGCATTCTCTGCTTGCGGCTAATTTAGTATCACATTTACGTCAGAAAGCAGGAATTCCGACTGCCTCATTAAAGGAAATTTATGAAAACCGTCCACTATCGGCCTATTCGGAATGCCTTAAAAATAAACAAACACAAAAAGCATCCCATCAGGAACCTTTTCACAGGGTTTCAACTTTGCAGTATATCGCCTGTAATATTGCCCAGACTATAAGTCTTCTGGTGGTATTTGCCCTGTTGAGTATCCAGATATTTTTTCCTTATTTAAGCTATTATTATTTTCAGCTTAACGGATATGGATTACACTATGCATTATTAAGTGCATTTTTGCTGTACACTTTAATTCCACCAGTATATTCCCTCATTATTGTCTTAACCAAATGGCTGGTGATCGGAAAAATTAAGGAAGGAGATTATCCGCTTTGGGATGGTATTATTTCAGGTGGTGGTTATGGAAAACCATCAAAAGATTAATGCCTTCTGAATTTATCGTAGAAACACCATTATATCCAAAATATTTAAGATTACTGGGAGTAAAAGTGCATCCGAGCGCCCAGCTAAGCTTATTACCTATTGCTGCTGAAGACCTTGTTACCATTGATGAAAATGTAAATACAAGTTCAGGTTGCAGTATCGATAACGCTTCTGTTGAAAATGGTATTTTAAGAATAAGAAAAGTACATATTAAGGCTCATTCTTATCTTGGATCTTCTGTCATTGTATGTGGAGATACAGTGATTGAAGAATTTGGAGAACTTCAGGACTTGAGCTGTCTGAATGAAGGAGGAAAAATCGGATTTGGTGAAGTATGGAATGGGAGTCCTGCTGAAAAAGTAAGGGTAAAAACAGGAGAAGAAGTTGAAGTCCCTAAGCTTTCTTCGGCGGCTAAAAGAAACCGGTATGCTTTGTTATATTCATGTTCTTTATTTTTCTTTCCGCTTCTGATTGTTTTACCATTGGCTCCTACGCTTTACACCTTGTATTATCTGGATGACCGTTCTTCTGACTATAGTTTTTATTATCTATGGCAGGCTCCGATACTTTCCACTGTATATATTTTACTGTTTATCGCTGTTGTAAGTATCCTTACAAGGATTTTACAATACAAAATGAAACCGGGAATCTATCCTGTATACAGTTTTACCTATTACAGAAAATGGATCAAGGATCAGATCTTTAATCTGTCGCTTATTATTGTTCACCCGCTTTTTGCTTCAATCTATATCAGTAAATTTTATAGAATGATGGGTGCAAAAGTGGGGAAAAATGCCGAAATATCAACAGCCAGCGATGTTTCACACCATCTTCTGGAGATTGGTGAAGGCTCCTTTATTGCAGATGCAGTTATTTTGGGAGAGCATGATGTAAGAAATGAAAAATTAATTTTATCTAAAACAACTATCGGAAGTAACAGCTTTGTAGGAAACAGCGGACTTATCCCGCAAGGATATGAATTAGGAGACAACATGCTGATTGGTGTATTGAGTAAAGCTCCTTCTGAAGAACAGCTTCAAAACTCATCTGAAAGAGACTGGTTCGGATCTCCACCAATAGGACTTCCTTCGAGACAGAAATCTGACGGGTTCCAGGATAACCTCACCTACAACCCTTCTTTCGGTCTTAAACTGGCCAGAGCTATTGTAGAGGGAATCAGAATTATTCTTCCACAAACGGTAGTTATTATATGCAGTGTATTATTTATTGCCTATACCAGTACTTATTTAGAAGGGAAAATCTTTTATCTGTTGTTATTTGCTCCTTTTTATTATTTGGGAATCGTTGCCTTACCTTCTTTTTTCTTTACAGTATTACTGAAATGGATATTCGTAGGAAAGTACAAGAAAACCGAAATGCCGATGTATAGTCTGAAAGTATGGCTGAGTGAAGGAATTACGACCATCTATGAAGCACTTCCTGTACAGTTTTTCCTTGACTTTCTTCGTGGTACATGGTGGCTCCCTTTCTTCATGCGTTTTCTGGGAGTTAAAATAGGTAAAAGAGTATGGCTAAACACCACTGATATTACAGAGTTTGATATGGTATCCATTGGTGACGAATCTATGCTGAATGAAGACTGCGGACCTCAAACCCATCTTTTTGAAGACAGAATTATGAAAGTGGGCGGGGTAAAAATCGGAAGTCAGACAACCATCAACTCCAGAACAATTATTCTATATGATACTGAAATTGGAAATAATGTAAACATCGATGCTCTTTCATTAGTCATGAAAGGAGAAGTTCTTTCAGATAATACTTCGTGGTATGGAAGCCCATTGAGAGGGAAATAATTAAGCCGGAATTTGGTAAAAAAATATCATTATGAACTATTCCATCAAAAAAATTAAAATCACTGAAAATTTGCCTATCGTAGATGAACTGGTAGGAGAACTTCACATTTCTGAAAAAGAGATGAATAATAACACTGCCGACTGGAGTCAGATCCGGGACAATTATCTCCGGTTTATGGCAGAATGTGAGGAAGAAAATGAGGGTACTTTTCTCATTGCAGAAACTGATGGAAAGGCCATAGGTTTCCTGTTTGGATATGTTGATGAAAAAGATGACAGTAATTTTGAACTGGGAGAAGGCGATGATCTCTATGTTTCTGAAGGATATGTAAAAAAGGAATACAGAAAGCAAGGTATTTATTCAGCTCTTAATAAAGCATTTGAAGAGATGTATTCTGATCATACCATCCGAAAAATATATCGCTTTACACTTTGTAACAATGATACGATGCAGCGTTGGCTGGCTTCGCAGGGTTATCGTCCGGTAAGAATCGTTTATGAAAAATGGCTATAATAAAAGGCAGAAAGTTCTGTTTTGTGGAAAGTATTGTAAACAATCATATTAAAGTATCATTTAAAATAAAAATCTGGTAGGAAAACCTACCAGATTTTTTTATGATAAACACTGTTCTTTTATTTTTGTCTGAAATATACTTCAATCGGAACTCCGGTAAACCCGAATTCTTTTCTCAACTGGTTTTCAGTAAATCTCTTGTATGGTTCCTTCACATACTGTGGCAGGTTACAGAAGAATACAAACTGCGGTGATGGTGTAGGAAGCTGAACGCAATATTTAATTTTAATATATTTTCCTTTCAATGCAGGTGGTGGTGTATTTTCGAAAATAGGAAGCATCACTTCATTCAATTTTGAAGTTTTAATCTTCTTCTTACGGTCTTCATAAACCTCCATTGCTAATTCTACAGCTTTTAAGATTCTTTGCTTCGTTAAAGCTGATACGAATAGAATTGGAATATCCTGGAACTGACCAATTTTATCTTTGATTGATTTTTCGAAATCACGCATTGTATTGGTTTGCTTGTCTTCGATCAAATCCCACTTGTTCACAAGAATAACAATTCCTTTTCTGTTTTTCTGTGCTAATCCGAAGATATTCATATCCTGAGATTCCCATCCCTGAGTAGCATCTACCATGATGATAACAACATCAGAATATTCAATAGAACGGATTGATCTCATTACGGAATAGAATTCCAAGTCTTCATTTACTTTAGACTTCCTTCTCATTCCGGCTGTATCTACCAATACAAACTCGTGACCGAATTTATTATATAAAGTTTGAATACTGTCTCTTGTAGTTCCTGCAATATCGGTTACAATATTTCTTTCAACATCCAATAAAGCATTGGTCATTGTAGACTTTCCTACATTTGGACGACCTGCGATCGTGATTTTAGGTAATCCTTCAAAAGGATCTTTATATTCTGTAGTTGGGAAATCCTTTACAATATCATCCAATAGATCTCCTGTTCCTGAACCTGTAGCAGAAGAAAGCGTATAGTATTTATCAATTCCTAATTGGTAGAATTCTGTTGCAGGAAGTTCTTCTTTCGATGAATCTACTTTATTAATAACGATATAAATTGGCTTGTTGGATCTTCTAAGTAGTCTGTAAATTTCGTGATCAGTATCTGTAAGCCCTTCTTCCACATTCATCATAAAGATAATAGAAGTAGCTTCATCTACTGCTAATTGCACCTGTTTACGGATCTCTTCTTCGAAGATATCATCGGTGCCTACATCATATCCTCCGGTATCAATTACCGTAAAGTCTACTCCATTCCAGTCAGATTTTCCGTAGTGACGATCTCTGGTTACACCGGCTGTAGAATCTACAATAGCCTCTCTTCTCTCTAATAAACGGTTAAAAAGCGTGGATTTCCCTACATTGGGACGTCCAACGATTGCGACAATATTTGACATAAAAAATGTTTAATAATCCTTTTGCTCTGCTAAGGATAAGTTATTAATGGGTTACTCCAACTTTTGGAGCCCAATTTTTTGCAAAGATAAGATTTTATTATTTAGTATTAGAAACCTTCCTGATTCTGGAAAATTTCCACAAAAAATAATTCTTTGGCTATCAATGAATAAGCCTGCTACTCCCCTATTATGTTCATAATTTTTTAATTTTGATTTTCGTATTTAAAATAAATTCTATAATTTCGCAGCATCGAAACAGACCTATAGTGTAACGGTAGCACTCCGGTTTTTGGTACCGTCAGTCGGGGTTCGAATCCCTGTGGGTCTACAAACCACTCTTTTTTAAGAGTGGTTTTTGTTTTTATAGATTTTTAAAAATTACAGCCTCCAATCTGTAAATGGTTATATTAATTTTTATAATAGTATTGTTTCTAAATTGAAAAATTAATAAAAAAGCACCTACATTTCTGTAAGTGCTTCGTTACTATTATTTTACTAAAATATTAAATGCTAATTTCCATCATAGGTTATTACCCAATTCATATTTTTCAAATCCTGTAATGTAAGATCGTATCGTTTTAGAACAAGATTATTTGCTTTAACATAATCCCATCCCTTCGTCTCTAAAGTAGATCCATCAAAAACGTAGACCATCATAACACCGGATGGTATTAAAGAATGATACACATTTTCATACGATGTTTTGGATGATAATACATTTTGGGTGGCCTGATCTGCTTCAACCTTATTATATCCTCCCAGTTTAGGATCTGGACTTTGCTTATAAACGTCTGTATCAGGATATTCATAAGAACTTAATACATACAAAGTTTTATGAGTTTTGTTTACAAACGTTATTACCTGGTGGCTATTTTCAGTGTTGCTGTATACACAAGAAACAAGCATCATCATTGTACTTAGCAGAAGAATAACATTTTTCATAAAGTTTATTATTTATTAATAAAATAATTAGAAATTCCTGAAATCGCATACCCTGAAGTTGCAAATAATACAGCGTCATACCACTTCAGATGAGTAAGATTATTGGACAGGGCCATTTGATTTGCAATATCGTTATACGATTTAGACCAATCATATCCTACGATTACATTTCTTCTATCCCAGCCGTTATAATTCTCAACATGCTTATTAAAATAGGTAAAAGCCCTTGAATTAGCATCCTGCTCTGCAAAGTGTAAAGTATGATTATTTTTGCTTAATGTATCAAAGAAACTTGGTATCGCAAACTTTTGCATATAGAACAGACCAAATTTCTGGCTTTGTAAATAATGACCATACTCATGCTGGAATAAACTGTTGTTAGGATCTGCCTGTAAACCTCTATCACCAATTATAAAGTTTCCAAGTGTAAACCCACCCCAATTTGGTTTATAAGATTCTACTGCTGTTGCACCATCATAGTAAGTAACACTTTTTACTCCTCCGAAGAGATTATAGAATCCTGAGGAAAGGTATCCCAACATTGACTGATCAGACTCCCATGTAAATCTGCTCAGGATCTGTCCGAAATTACCTTTAAATAGGCCCATATCAATTTTCCAGGCTTTTGAAGTTCTACTGTAGTCATAATCACCAAAATTAACGCCATGAGTGAAAATATTTTTAAATGTATCAAAAATAGCAGTAATAAATGAAAACAGTTCTCCACTTGGATCTGTATATGCTAACGGATTATTCAGTACATATCCATATCGATTATAATTCTGGGTATTAAAAGGATCCTGAATATAGTTATCTACAGAAAGGAAAGTGTGCAGTTTCGGATCGTACATTCTTCCGTTCATATGTATCAGCCCAACCTGGAAGAAATGTTCATGTCCTGTATAACCACGCTCAATCATTAAATCAGGAGCTACTTTGTCTAAATTAATTATCTTTCCGTTCTTTTCTAAATACACAAGATTTCCCCATGGATCAAAATGTCTTCGTTCTTCAACATTACCCTTTCGATCTGAAATTGCTAAAATGGTCGACTGGTAATCTCTATGAAGATAATGTATTCCTTCACTCAATACATCCATATTAACATTAAAATCTTTGATATAAACAGCTGGAGCAGTGTAAGGATCATTAGCAATATAAGTGATAATCCGGGTCCCCAATGCATTAACATTTGGCTTGCCTAAATAATTGTAATTAATAATCTCAACGGAGCTATCATCAGAATAGATTTTTCCTTTTCCATATACAGAAAAATCAGTATAAAAATCCTGATCTGCAGCCGACCTCCTTTGATGGATATTATAATTAAAGTGAGCCATTTCGTATCCTTCCTGTTTTATTACCGTCGGCATTCTGTACGAATTATATTCAACCTCCTGCAGAGTGTTTACACTGTAATATGAATCACCAACAGGATTCAGATTAATGGTTTCTTTTTTATATCTGTTAACGCCATCGTATTTGTAGTCGCCCACATTGCTATTGTTGTCTATTCTTCCAAAGGCATCATAGGTCTGTGATTGCGATCCGTTGGGATTAGTCCAAGCTACAAGTCTTTGCTGATTATCATATTCGAAATTTTCTAACCATCCTCCCTGAATCACTGTACTGTTTCTGTTTTGCAAAGTACCGGTCATAGCAGAAAAATTATAAATATTCTCAATAATATTTGCACTGGTGCTATTATAGTGTTTTATAGAATGAAGATAAAAATTACCATCATATTCATTATTGATTTCTGTTCCGTTACCCAGCTGAGCATTTAAAACGTCCTCTTTCTCATTTGTTTTGTTAAGCTGCCATATCAACTTATCTCCATCATCTGTAATGCTATATAAAACTCCACAAGATGCATAAAAATTCTTATGCTTAAATTCGCTGGATACAGAATTAATCA
Source organism: Chryseobacterium sp. Marseille-Q3244 (assembly GCF_940807095.1). Classification (NCBI taxonomy): domain Bacteria; kingdom Pseudomonadati; phylum Bacteroidota; class Flavobacteriia; order Flavobacteriales; family Weeksellaceae; genus Chryseobacterium; species Chryseobacterium sp. Marseille-Q3244. Next base: position 143,421 of record NZ_CALNWX010000010.1, read on the forward strand.
ATGTCTGAGTAAATTCTTCACTTATTCTTCCAAAATTATCATATGAATAATTTTTCTTAAATGTCGCAAAACCGTTGTCTTCTTCTTTTTCTGCAAACCTATAGTAATTATCATATTGGTAATTGAATGTGTTTGGAACACCATTTGAAGTTCCCAGCTCGGACTCTAAAAGCCCTAACGAATTGTAATTATAATCTGTTTCTATATCTGTAGCATCCCCTTCAATTTTCTTATGAACAAGCCTTCCAAACTGATCATAAGTGAAAAATGTTTTTCCTTTAGGATTTTCTTCTTTTAAAAGTTGTCCTAAAATATCATATTCATAAGTATAATATCCCCCTACAGCCGGATCATACATTTTTGTTTTTCTTCCCCATCCATCCTGTTCAAATTTTATGACATATCCGCCATAATCTGAATTTTTTAATGCGCCATTGGCAAAATATGAATAATTAATAGTTCCACCGTTATCACTGGATTTGATCTTATTTCCCCAGGCGTCACTTGTTGTGGTCTGTGTTTTTGTTCCTTCAACTACTGTAACATTTAAGCCATTATAGCTGGTGGTTACTATCTTCCCTGTAGGGAAAATCATTTTTTTGATTCTATTATATTCATCAAATTCGCTCACCACCCATTGAGATGGTGTTACGGTAGAAAAATAAGGATTACTAACTCTATATGGTTTATCAAAAATGTTATAATCTGTCCGTATGTCAATCCACTTATTATTTAAACTCAACTTTCTTTCCACTCGTTTTCTTCCCCATACATCATTATAGGTTTCACTAGTTGCACCAGTAGGTTCAGTAACTTTAATTTTTATTCCATTAGTAAAATCTCCGGATGTGATCCAGTCATAAGTAAAGTTGGTTTCGTTATTATAAATATCCCTTTCTTTTATTTTCTTTTGCCAGCCGTCGTGCTCATAAGATACTGTCTGATTAAGATGATTGGTTTTCGATAGTAAAAGTCCGAAAGCAGAATTATAGTTGAATTTGTCTTCAAAACCTAAAATATTGGTAGACATTACGATAAATCGTCCAGAGGCATCATACTGCATTTTTTCAACTCTTGCAGTCATATTAGGTGCAGACATCGTTTTCTGAATTAAATTTCCATAATTATCATATTGATAATCTTCTGTTATAAAATCTGTAGCATTTCCTTTTTTCTTGAATTGAGAAATCAGATTATTAGCATAAGAAAACAATTGCTCGGTTGAAAATGTTTCAGAGCCTAACGTTTGAGTTTCTGTCTTTTTAGTTTGTCTTCCAATAAAATACTGGTTTGAGATTCCTGACGGGTTATTATCAAATTCAAGAAGTGTTGTTTTTTCGCCACCTGGAGCGACATCTCTGGTCTTTGTAGCGTTATTATAAACATCATAGACATCAAAATATGTATATTTTGTAACTCCTGTCAGATTGTCAATCTGCTGAATCTCTGTTGGTAAATTGACAAATACTTTGTTAGATAGCAATGTTGAAGAGAATGTCTTCCGTGTTTTTGTTACAAAACTTGCTGGAGAATCAAAATTAGGACTTCCATTAATAAGATAAGACTCAATATTAGCTCCACGTTTTTGAGGGCTTTGTTTTGACACGGTCCACAATTTCTGAGTTACTGTTCCTCCATACACAGATGAAGTAGCAACTCCTTTAAATCCTAAAAAGCCAATTCCTTCAAAATTTACAACCGCTCCTTTGTACTTATAATCCTGAATTTTACTTTCCCCGTTGAAACTTTTCGTAACCTGTGCTACCAACTGGGTAGAAAGAGAGTTATTGATGTTTGCATAAGGATAAAGTTCTTCCTGATCTTCTGCATATACTCCGTTTCCATTATCCAGCAGGGGACTGTAGTTTATTGTCGTTAGGATATCATTTTCTTTTATCCTCTTTAAAGCAACATCTACCCTGTTATCTTTTTTGAAAGACACATATTTAATTTTATCTCCTCCAAAGAAAGCATAATCTAAGTTCTGATTGGTAGCAGTCGGATTATTTAAAAAGATTGGAGTCCCTTTATTCGTAGCTCCTCCATTTGTAAAGTTATTTTGCCAGTTATCAATATAAGCGGAGAATGCAGGAAACCCGTTTGCATCATTACCCATATTATATCTGATACTTCCTTTATCTCTCACGGTAAAATTATCTCCATACTGATTGTAAGGATAATTCCATTGTCCTCCCTGTGGATAATTATAAGGAGTAAGCACATCATGTACAATAGCATCTGCCTTACCATCACCATTAATATCTGAAAATATATAATAAAATGCCTGCTGCATATAGCCACATAACTGACCTCCGGATCCATTTGGATAACATGTATTGATAACCTGAGGAGCATAGTAGGTAATTCCTGTATTAATATATCCAGGCTGGAAAGTTTTTCCGTTGGAAACCAAAATGATCCAGTTTGAGCTTCCGTTAGCATCGGGAGTAATTAAGTCCGTTTTACCATCACCATTAAAGTCAGTTAAGTAAATAGGCTTACTTAGTGTATAGAAAGAATTACTGGTTTCATGCAGCAAAGTAAAACTATTGTTTTCAAAACTGAAAACAGAAATTTTCAAATTGTTCACTACATAAAGATCAGATTTCCCATCCCCATTAAAATCAGCGACATACAACCTCGAAGAACTAGTAATTATATTATTTGATCCGATAAATAATGGATCTTGAATGCCTGTATTGTTAGCATCAGATTTAAGGAAATAAAAATTAGAAATATTATTATAATTATCCTTTACACAGCACGGGTTACTTCCATCTCCGGGATCAAGAACCGGTCCGTTGCCACAATCACTCGTTGGATAAGAACTATAATAAGGAAAAGATATCGCTATGATATCAGATACGCCATCCCCATCAAAATCTCCTGAAATATATTTTTTCGGAATTCGCGCATATATAGGATTATCCATGAAGCATTGATAATTTTCCGCAGTCGGAAAAGTATAAGAATTGGAAAACGTTAAATCTAAAGAATTATATGTTGTATTAGAAATATAGTTATTAACCTTAACAATCTCATCAGACGACATCATAGATCCATTACTGCTAACAGTTGACAATGCATCAAGACCATAGAACTTATTGTTAGCCAAAACAAGTTTTGTTGAGAAAATATCTGTGAATTTTTCCACATTTATTAAACTACCCGAAATATTTGACGAAGAATTTAATAAAGTACTCGAATTAAATCGATACAATTTATCTTTAGAACCCGGATAGGTCATAAAATCAAGGGCACCATCTTTATCAAAATAGCCAGAAACATAGTTCCAGCTTGAATTGTCAAAAGCAGGAGATACATTTGTCACTGTTCTGGAATTATTAGTAAGCCCATTAACTGTTGTATCATATTCAAAAATAATAGGAACAACAGATTCCCCTGCTGAATTAAATTCTTTAATCTGTGTTAGCCTTTCGTAATTTAGAGAGGTTACATCATAAGTCAATCCATATTTTCTGTATAATTGACCGTTACCCTTAACCTCAATTCTTTCCAATTTTTTGGTTAAGTAGACAAATTTCGAATCATATACATAATTCTGCTCATTGCGGGAACTATTCTGATAATAAAAATTGATCTCGTTAACCGGAGTATATTGTCCTACAGACGGATTCCCTCCATATTTAACAGTTGATAAATAAATGGTATTTGCTCCTTCCTTGCTATAACCATATTCAATTCTGTTATATTTAACATCATCAATCTGGCTGATTTTCCATTCGAATGAATTTTTGGAATTCGCATCATTTCCATAAATAGCAACATTTCCGTTTGGATAATAAACAATAAAATAGGAAGGTCCATCAGGAGTAGCGCCTTTGGAAACAATTTTCAAATTTGAATAATTTTCTGTTTGATATTCAGCATTATCTCCTCCATAAGTTCCAGTCTTCAAAATAAGTCTTTGACCATCCAAAGCAAATCTATCACTGCTATCATAGTCAATAGGATCAATAACTCCGTCATGAAATTTTGTTGAGGATACTCTTGTAATAGAAGATATACCTTGAATATTCCAGCCCCAGCCTGCAACCCCGTTGCCCGACTGATTTGAATAATCCAATGAGATGCTTGGCACCATGTCCTTTATGCCCGGTAAATTTTTAATAGGGACAGAATAGCTTGCCCCACCGGCCAACGAAACTGAAAAGTTGCCATCTGTTTTTCCAACGCTTTGTGATCTCAGAAGCGAAGTAAGAAATAAAAATATTAAGAAAACAAATCTTTTTTTCATATTGTATTAGTTTTTTAATATTTTATAAGTTAACTTTTCTCCGTTCGTCAGATGAAATACGACAACATACATTCCTATAGGCTCTTTTGACAAATCAATCATAGCCTTCATCTCACCCCTTTTAAATTCTAAAGGTCTGATTTGTGTAAAATTATACGCAACATATTCTATCTTTTGAATTAACAGATCTGTCTCTTCAGACCAAATAAGCGTTACTTTATCCCTCGTAGGATTGGGATATATTTTAATTTCTGATTGCTTTTTAGGAACTTCTGCAATAGAACTGTTTTTAATTGCCGAGGACTTTGCTACGTGAGTACATCCATCACAGTATTTTCTGACGACCTGATTCCCTCCTGAATCATATTTGAATGTTAAAGTTTGAGAATGGGAAAACTGAAATGCCAGAAAAGTAAAACTGATCAAAAATTTAGTTTTTTTCATGATTATTAGTATTATGGTTAATCCCAAAATTAACAATTATTATGAATTAAACAATATTTTATTAATATTCTTTAACATTAACCTGTATTTTCATAATGATTTCTCACTTTAATAATGAAATGAAATAGAATATGTAAAAATATATAAAAGGCTTCAACACTAAGAAAGCAACGACTCAGCTTGCTGGAAGAAACTGGATTTCATGATTGATTCGTAAATAAATTGAAACGGTTCCGCCTGGTTGGATGTATTCTTTTTTATAAAAAATAACAGATTGAATGTCTTGTTCATTGTATAGTAACTTTAATTGTTTAATAATTCAGTTTTGTTACCACTTTCTTGTAAGATGTTTATTCTTTAAACTAGCTGTTGGTTAGGTTTTGCTTAGTTTTTAGTGATATATTTTTTTAGTTTTTTGATACTATTATAAAAAATAAAAACCGCTGTAAACATTGATATTTATAGCGGTTTAATTTATTTTGGCGTTGCTTTTTTGTTTTACCTACTATCTTAAAAATCACCTCGTTATACTCTTAAACCATCAATCCCTTTTTATTCTAAAATAATTCAATATTATACCTCTGTATCATTTTCATTTCTAATAGGTAATTTCTACTTCAATCAATTCAATAATTTTAGAAATTTTCTTAGTAATCAAAACTAAATTTTATCACGATATAATTTGGTGTTCTATAAAAATACTTTTGTACCAAAGAGAAGTAATAAAATTTAATTCTACTCAATAGTGATAAAAATCACATTAAATCCCTTTATAATGAAACAATAAACATGTTAAAAAGTGTTAAGTTTGTAAAAATTAAAACTAATACTAACTCAAAAACAACAGAGAATGAGAAAACTCTATCTCAGTGCATTTACTTTATGCATTGCAGGAGGCATATCTGCCCAGGAAGTATTATGGCAAAAAGATATAAAATCCTCTACACAGGATTTCCTGAGCCAGATCACAACCACCATCGATCAGCAATACCTTATCACCGGAAGCAGTATTCAAACTAGGGATCAAAGACCGAACAACGGTTACGATTTCCATGTGATAAAACTAAACCAACAAGGAGAAGAGTCTTGGGAAAAATACTTTTCAGGAACGAGCCATGATTATTTATCTGCTACAGTAAACACACAGGATGGTGGATTTCTGTTGGCCGGAACTTCCTGGTCAGGAAAAGGATTAGATAAAAAAGAAGAATCCAAAGGAGGTTCAGACATTTGGATCATCAGAATTAATGAATTCGGAGATGAGCTTTGGCAGAAAACCTTGGGGATGTCATCCAATGAAGAAGCAGGAGCTGTCATTCAAACTAATGACCAAGGCTTTTTTGTGGCTGGTAATATTCGAAATGCTGTTGATAGCTATGGTTCAAAAGATGTTTGGGTAATTCGTCTGGACAAGGAGGGTAACGAGCTATCTCAGCTTATTCTAGGCGGAAGAGGACTTGATGAAATTGAAAAAATGATTCCTACGAAAGATGGAGGAGCATTGCTAGGAATTTATTCAAGGAGTTCCGAGATTCGAATTCCGGGTTCCGGGGACTCCCCAAAAAGCCAAAATCCAGAACCTCGTACCACAAATCCCGCATCCCGAACCGCAAAAGCCAGCAGTAATTTTGGAGAGGGAGACTATTGGATCGTTAAGTTAGACAAAACCGGAAAAGTAGAATGGGAAAAAAACTTTGGAGGTAAAGGAGATGATCATATCAGAACCTTGGCCTTAACATCAAATGGATATATTATTGGTGGTGAATCGAGATCAGAAAGATCAGGAAACAAGACTGTAGGTATTGAGGAAGGAACTGACCTTTGGCTGATTGCTCTTAATGAGAGCGGTGATGAACAATGGCAAAAGTCTTATAATTTCAAGAACCGAGATATTCTTAAAGGAATGAGTGTCGTTCATTCAGCGGATGATAAATCTTCAAAAGGTATTCTGCTTGGAGGTTATACTCAGACTGAAGGGAAAAGGGAAAAAGAAGATGAAACATTTTGGATACTTTACCTTGATCACAACGGTGATGAGCAATGGAGAAAACATGTAGTAGCAGGTAATAAACAAAAAGAAGAAAGACTGTCGGATGTGAAACTGAACAAGGATGGTTCTATTATCATAGCAGGAACTACTGCTGAGGAACTGGGCAGAGAAAACTGGAAAATTGTAAAACTCGGTGACAAGCAAATCAATCAATTAATTCCTAAATATGATATTAAGATTTATCCGAATCCTGTATCAGAGTACGCCTATGTAGAGATTGGATTTGATTTTAAAGAAGCTGATATCATACTCTACGATATGAGCGGAAGACAGCTTCAGAATTTAAAGACAAAAAATAAAGTGACTAAGATTGATACTCAGAATCTGGTCCAGGGAGCTTATTTAATCACTATAAAAACGGATAATAATAAAACCGCCAACGCAAAATTAATCAAGAAATAAATTATGAAATATAAAGTTTTAATACTATTGCTCCTTTTAAAGACAATACTCATTGAAGCCCAATTTGGTCCGTTTTCAGAAGGGCAAAGATATCATGCTCCAGATTTATTTAAAAAACCTGATATTGCTTCTTTAGGAGTATATGGTGATACTGACGTTAATATATCTGAAGGGAAACCTAACATCAATATTAATCTATATACCATTCATGTTGATTCTCAAAATTCATTTGATATAGGGCTATATTATGATACAGCAGGCAATAAACCTGATAATTTACCCTCATGGACAGGCTTAGGATGGAATCTTACAAGTGCAGGTTCTGTCACAAGAAGCTTAAGAGGTGAAGTGGATGAGGTAGATGGAAATGCCTATTACTTTAATCCGGGAAACTTTTTGGGGGCCGATGATTGGGATTCTTATGGTAAAATGCAAACCTATGTAGCCAATAGCAAGAATATAGAAAAAGCAGCATCACCTGATATATTTTATTTTTCTGCTGGCAATCTTCATGGAAGCTTTTTTAAAAACCATCAGGGTAAATGGATTGTTAACTGTAATGAACAAGACGTTATTGTTACTGATGTTTTAAGAAATAATGACTTAGGTATGCCAAGCTTCATTTATTCATTTACCATTACAGACAGTAAAGGAAATATTTACACTTTTGGAGGTAGCCCTGAGTCTATTGAAAGATATAAATTAAGAAAAAAATATATTATAGATGTTGAGTTCTACAATTATGTTAAAAACTGGCATTTAACAAGTATAAAATACAACACCAATAAAAAAATTGATTTCAGTTATAGTCAGGTAGGTAGAGTTTATAACAAACAAATGTTTGCCAACTACAAGCTGCATTCCTTTAAAAACTGGACTGGCTCTATTGGTTGTTCCTTCAATATCAACAAAGCTGATTGTTTCAGACTTGCCACTTTTGAAGAAGGAGATCTTTCTTATCTCAATAAAATTACGTTTGATGCTGGTGAACTTATATTTAACAGATCAATTGCCAATAGTCTGGAGTTTAAAATGAGTGGAGCAACCATTGACAGAAATGATATTAGACCGGACAATAACTATTATAATTATAAACATAGATACAAACTTGAAAGCATTGTCATCAACCACAAGAACACTATGGTGGATAAGATTTCATTTGGATACGACGAAAATCCATCCAGACGTTTGAAACTTCAAGCTGTTATAATAGGAAAAGATGCTCCAACAGCTAAAAAATATGGATTTGAATACAACCCTAATCTATTTCCTGATTTCCACAGTACCAATACAGACCACTGGGGATATTTTAATAATAGATACTTTAATCCCTATTCTGTAAATCTGGATAACTTTGCCCAGGTAAGTGATAACTATTATCAATCTCGCGAACCTAATTTCCAGCTTAATGAGATTTTAGAAAAGATTACCTATCCTACAAGCGGTTACTCTAAATTCATTTATGAGCCTCATACCTATTCCGGAACTCTTGCTTATAATAATGGTTTTTATCCAAGTTATGGTCCCGATAAGACAACAGGTGGGTTTAGAATTAAAGAAATTATCGATTTCGATGGAAGTCTGGAAAAGAAGAAGCAATACTTTTATGTTAATGATTATTATGGGAATAATCCATTATCTACCGGGGTAACATCAAAGATACAAAGCTATGCTTCAGGCAATGTTATCATGCAGGAAATGTCATCCTCCAATATATTTAATGCTACCAATAATTCTCATATTGTGTATACTAAAGTATATGAAAAGCTTTCTAATGGAGGGGTTACAGAGTATATTTTTTCCAATCAGGATAATGGATATATGGATCTTAAAGCAAGTAATTTTTTAACAGGATGCAGGTTTATGTTAGGATTTGCGGGTCCTCCGCCATCAAGCTCTATCAGCTGGGGAGGCAGCCAGACAGAATATTACAATCCAGCTTCAACATTCTATAAGGAATACAATTCTCTAGAAAATGAAAGAGCTAAAATATTATCGAAAACAGAATATGATCATTTAGGTAAAAAGCTTACAAAACACACTTATGAGTATTCCAATGACCCTCAAAGGTTTGAAAAATATGGTAGATTTTTAAGTCTTGAAATCGGAGATTATGGGATATTTAGTTCACTTGCTCCGGCTGGCACACCTCAGGCAACTGAAAGATACATGACCTCTTTAGCAGAAGTATCAGCCTACAGAGTATATTTTTACAATCATTATTTAAAATCCGAGACCACTACAACATACAGTGGAAATAAAGAGTCTTCTACTACAAGAAAATATTTTTATACAGGAGCCTATCATAATCAACTAACTAGTGAAGAAGCAGTTCTACCAGATAATTCAACAATAAAGACAACCTATAAATATGCTATGGATTTAAGGCAGGGAAATCAGCCAGGACAACACCTTCCCCCTTATCGTGCAATTCCTTACATGGTTGCCTATAATATGATAGGAATTCCCATGATTACTGCCAGTTATAAGAATAATATCTTCCAGAAAAAAGATCAAACCTTCTTTGAGGTCAGCCCTGATACTAGTCTTTTAGTATTACCTAAAAATATTTCGTCTTATACGGAAGATGGAACAATAGCGGCTCACCCTACTCTAGGACTACCTTCTCCTGAGTTTGCCAATTCAGAAATTACATACGATAAATATGATGATAAGGGGAATCTTTTGCAATACACCCTAAAAGATAATATTCCAGTAACGATAATCTGGGGCTATGGACAAACACAGCCTATTGCCAAAATTGAAGGGATTACCTATGCTGAACTTGCAACAAAATTAGGCTTTCAAAATACCAATTCAGGTTACACTACCTTACCTATTGTCAGCAGTTCAGATTCTGATATCAGCGCGAATTATGAAAAACAAACTTTCATTCCGGAACTGGATAACTTCAGAAAAAATCCTGCTTTAAAAGACTATCAGATTTCAACGTATTCTTATGATCCATTAGTAGGAATTACAAGTATAACCCCTCCTTCAGGAGTAAGGGAATATTTTATTTACGATACAGCCAATAGACTGGAACGAATTGTTGATATCAACAATAAAATTATTAAGGAATATTCTTATAATTATAGCAACAAGGTTACTGCTCACAAAAGCGCTCCAGCGAGTAAGACTTTCACAAGAAATAATTGTGCCTATATAGAAAACCCAGGAAATTATACCTATAGCCTGCCCCAAGGAGCCTTTGTATCCTTCTTCAATCAAGGTGATGCTGATCAAATGGCACAGAATGAATTAAACCTTAATGGTCAAAATCTCGCTAATGCAAATGCTACATGTGAACCCAAGCCATTTGATTGCACTGTAACTACAGACTTTAATGTATGGAATAATTCATCAACCTTTTTTAATCGTGTAGCCAATAATAATTATTATGGAAACTATCTTGTTACTATAGCTTTTAACACCAAAAACTATAATTGGGGAAATATAGGAACAAGAGTTAAGATCGGAAAGATCAATGGAATGTGTCGCCCACAATTTTACAAACATATATTTGCCCACCCATGGAGTATTGATGTAGATAGCAGTGGAGACATATATGCCAGTCTTTTTTCAGCTACTACTTCTTATAACCCCAATTCAGATATTATTCTAAGTTTTGCTCTTCCCATTAACTAATAATCATGAAAAAAAACAATACAATATTTATATTTCCTTTGTTTTTAGCGAATGCAATTTCCGCTCAAACCAATACGGAAAATTATATACAAACAAGAGTCTATCGGGATTCCATAGCGACTTCGAGCCCAAATGCCAGTAAAATTGAAACCGTACAATATTATAACGGGCTGGGTAAAGAGAAACAAAAAATTAATGTAAAGGCCTCTCCATTGGGTAATGACCTTGTCATCCCTACCATATACGACTCAGCAGGTAGACAAAGTAGAGAATATTTACCGATTCCACAATCATCAACCAGTAATGGTGAAATATATCAGCAAGCAGCTGGAAGCATCCCCTTCCCTGTACCGGATGCTACCAACTTTTACAATGGTGAGAAAATATTCACAGAAAAAACTTTTGAGAATTCTCCTATTGACAGAGTTTTACAGCAAAAAACAGCAGGCGCACAATGGGATACTCATCCTTTACAGTTTAATTATGACTTTAATAATGGGGATGAAGTAAAAAAGTACGTTGCCACTTTTGACTATACCACAAACAAAGCTAAAATTATACAATCAAATAACCATACTGCTAATACACTAATTAAAAAAATAACAACAGATGAAGATGGCAACCAAACGATTGAATATAAAAATTCAGAAGATCAGGTGCTTCTTCTCAGAAAAGTAATTAGTGCTACGGAAAATGCCGATACCTATTATGTATATAATGAATACAGTCAACTTGCTTATATCATTCCTCCTCTGGCTTCAGCAGGAACTTTAGATGACAACATTGTCAACCTTCTTTGTTATCAGCTTATATATGACAGAAAAAACAGAGTTATAGAAAAGAAGCTCCCTGGAAAAGGATGGGATTTTATAGTATATGACAAGAGTGATCGTGTCATCATGACCCAGGACGCTAATCTGCGCAAATCAGGAAAATGGTTTATTAATAAATATGATAAAATAGGAAGGGTAGTCTATACGGGAATTATTCCCGGAGGCAGCAGATCTGAAATGCAAAATCAAGCAGGAGACAAATATATTGTTGAAACCCGTGATTCAAATGGATTCACCCGTAATGGAATGCAAATATTTTATAGTAATAATATGTTTGTAGATATCGAAACGGTATTGACTATAAATTATTATGATATTTATCCTTCTTTACCACCCGAAATAACAATTCCTGCTTCCATTATGAATCAATCGGTAATCACTGATAACTCTGCTGCTTCTATAAGCACAAGAGGGCTTCAGCTAGCATCTTATACAAAAAATGTAGAAGATGATAATTGGACCAAAGGGTTTACATTCTACGATAGAAGAGCAAGAAATATAGGCACTTACACTCTTAATCATTTAGGTGGGTATACAAAGATTGAAAAAGAATTAAGTTTCACTGGATTGGAAAAAAAGAAAGTTACTCTTCATAAGAGAGTCTCTACTGATATTGAAAGAGTGATTACTGAAAATTTCGATTATGATCATCAGGACAGACTGGTTGTACATACCCACCAGGTAGACAATAATCCTATAGAAATCCTGGCTCAAAATAAATACAATGAAATTTCTCAACTGGAAAGCAAGAAGGTTGGAGGAACGGATCCTTCCCAGCCTCTTCAAACCATGGATTACCGTTACAATATCAGAGGCTGGATGACCTATATCAACAATCCCAATAGTTTAGGAAATGATTTATTTGGATATAAAATTAACTATAATCAGGTAGATGGACTTGAAGTTCCTAATCAGGATTTTACAGATTTAAAGGTAAAACCCAGATTCAACGGAAATATTGCTGAAGTATCCTGGAAAACTCTTGCTGAAGATAATGAACCTCTAAAAACATATGGATATGTCTATGATCCCCTCAATAGACTTTCAGCAGGATTTTATCAAAAGGCAGGAAATGAAAGTGCCAAAGAATTCTACGAAAAAATTGATTATGATTTCAATGGAAATATTTCAAGACTGAGACGATCAGGTGAAATGACTATAGGAAATACTACTGCATTTGCCATTGATAACTTGAAATATGATTATATAGGTAATAAGTTAACAAAAATTACGGATCAGCAGCAAAACCCTACCGGTTATCCCTATATTCCTACTCCGGCAACCATTACTTATGATAATGATAATAGTGAAGGGAATGGAAATATGACCAGTCATCCAGATAAAGGGATTTATCAAATAACATATAATTACCTCAACTTACCCAATTACTATGGAATTACTCAAAGTGATCCTTTTTTCGGAGCCAAAAACTACAATTTATTTTACTTCTATAGAGCCGATGGAACGAAAATAAGTAAGACGTATTCTTCGGGAGGAGGAAAAGGACAGGACTCAACCACTCAAATCACTGATTATCTGGATGGGTTTCAATACACCTATTATGAAAATTCAGGACCGTGTCCATGGTGCAAAACCAGTATCACTTTTGATCAAGAAAATTTAAAAGGAGGTATTATTGGTCCTATCAAACCAATTAAACCAAAATGGATTCTTGATTTTGTTCCAATTTCTGGAGGTTTTTACAGTTTTACAGAAAACCGCTATATTTACCAATATGTAGATCATTTAGGAAATGCTAGAGTAAATTATGCTAAAAACAGCAGTGGAATCCTTGAAATAGTTGACACCAATAATTATTATCCTTTTGGGCTTAATCATATAGGAGGAGGAAGTAAAGGCCTTTTAGGTGGCTATTCGAATTACAAATACAACGGTAAGGAACTTCAGGAGAGTGGTATGTATGACTATGGAGCTAGAATGTATATGCCAGACATCGGGCGTTGGGGTGTCTTGGATCCACAGGCAGAAAAGTCACGTAGATTTTCACCTTATTCATATGCTCTAAACAATCCTATCCGCTTTACAGATCCAGATGGCAGAAGTGAACTAGACTGGATCAGAAAAGATGGAGTTTGGCAGTATAATGAAAATATTACAACAGCACAACAAGCACAAAAATTACCCGGTGTAGATGGTTTTGCTGAAAATGGTACAGTTCTAGCCAATGCAAGTATTGATGGAGGTAAAAGAGGTTTCGTACAGTTGAACAAAGGAGGTACAGCAGATTGGCTTGACACAGACGAACTAGGGTCTATGAAAGCAATCTTTCATGCTTTACCAATGTCTTTAGGTGGAAAATGGACAACATGGACACATGAAGATTTCCCTCAAATCACCAATACAGGAGGCCTTGCAAGAACAGATTTTGATGCAAGTACTTGGGATAAATTCAGACCTGGGGACAAAGTCACTAACTTAGATTGGGGAAGTTTTGTTGCTCCTAGTACTTTCCCTGCAGATGGTTCTAAAAAAATGGCAACATGGGCAGGTAGAATCTATGCAGCAGTATGGGGTGGAGACAGAATGAGAGAATTCTCTGATCTTTTTCGCAGTCAAAAGGGAAGTGATACAGTTTACTCTTCATACCCAACCTGGACAATTGATCAAAAAGGTAGCTTTAAAGATACGATTCCTGGAATTTGGCACAGAAGAGATGATACATTAGCCTATCCGCGTTTAATAGATAGAACTGATTCATCGAGACATATAAAAATTAAAAACTTTAAATAAATGAGAGGTATTTTTTTCATTTTTATAATTATTTTTTCATTGGTTTCCTGTGAGAAATCAGTCAACAAGGTTGCAACAAATAAAGACATAATCACAACTGATTATTTTTCAACTGCAACTAATTTGAATACTTTAAAAAATGTCAACAGAATCAAAATCAACGATTCTCTAACAAAAGTTAGTGGTGTTTTTAATCAGTATCGGGTTGATGGGTATATCAATAATACAGGGCAAAAGATAAATTGGTGGAAAATCATAGATACTATAGACAATAATGAATACAATGCTAAAGGAGAATATCGG
>NZ_CALNWX010000011.1:0-155618 GCF_940807095.1 Chryseobacterium sp. Marseille-Q3244
GCTAATCTGAATGTTCTTAATTTTGCGTCGTCAGCGTTAGGTCTTGCTGCAACACTTGCATTGGATACTCCTTTTTTAGCAACATCTATTACCGTACATTCAAATTTACTAAGATCATCATTTTTGTTTCAAACATCAATTACGCAACTAAAGAGTATGAGTTGCACGATCTATTTGCAGAATTTGGTGATGTATCATCAGCTAAAATCGTAACAGACAGAGAAACTGGCCGTTCAAGAGGTTTTGGTTTCATTGAAATGGGTGATGAAGAAGGACAGCAGGCTATTGAAGCTCTTAATCAAAAAGAATTCAACGGAAAAACATTAAACGTATCTGAAGCTAAGCCAAGAGAAGAGAAGCCAAGAAGAAGCTTCGACAACAACAGAGGCGGAGGTTACGGTGGTAACAATCGTGGAAATGGTGGCGGAGGTTACGGTGGTAACAACCGTGGCGGTAACGGCGGCGGAAATCGTTGGTAAAAAATATGAAGCGGCTTTTTAAGCCGCTTTTTTTATGATTTCTTTTTCTTCTTCTTTTTGTCTTTTTCTTTCTCTTTGCTGATTTTTACCTTTTTCTCTTTCTTCGGGTTTAATATCTCTTCAGCGACTTCAAATTTTGGTTCTTCAATTTTCGCAGGCTTGATTTCAATTTTAAGATCAAAATAGCCTTTAAGATCATTCTGTGTAAGCAATTTTTCACTAAACAAAAATTCAAGAATTTCTTTTCCGGAATCATTGAAAAAGTTGTGTGTGAGTTCTTTTAGCAGGAATTTTCTGTATTCTTCAAACGGAACAATTACCGTGTACTTGAAGATCCTCCCTTCTTTTTCCGTAGATAGATATCCCTTTTCAACCAATATTTTCAAATATGTGGAAACCGTGTTTTGGTGTGGTTTAGGTTCCGGATGCTGCTCCATAACGTCCTTCAGATAGAAAGATTCCATTTTCCAAAACAGCTTCATAAAGTTTTCTTCTGCGGCAGTAAGATGATTGATTTTCATATATTCTTCTAATGTTGAAATTGTATATTGCAATAAAGGTAAATAAAAGATACCATAAAAGCTATTCCAGCTCCCATAAATACTTCTTTTACCGTATGTCTTTTTAAAATAACTCTGGTAAGACCCACCAAGCAGGCAATCCCAAGCCATATAAGGCCCATTTTCCAGTTTAAAGTGAAAAATAATGCAGCTACAAATACATTAAATGCAGTATGCATTGAACTTTTAATGAAAAAATTGCTGATCTGAAGGGCAAAAAGCAAAATTAAAATAAAAAGGGTCACCAGATCAATATATCCATTTTTGATATAATTAAAAACAAGGTAAATAACAATACAGGCTGCAATAAATACATAGAGTGTCTTTCTCTGTATCCGGTTGGAAACATCCATATTAGTATATCTTCCTGTTTTTACATTCCATATTAGCCATATAATGACTGGAACAATAATCATTAATAGTATAGGCAGAAAATAAAGCAGGGATTCCTTAAATGTGTACTCCCTGATGCTCATATACACAAAAAAGATAATCAGAGAAACCAATGGATTGAAGAAATCTGAGATAACTTTTGAGACTTTGTAGAGAAGCGAAGATTTTTTTTCTTCCATATTTAAGTTTAAAAGTCAAATATAAGATTATAAGCCCAAAAAACAAATGAGGGTTGGCTGATTCTATAGATAGATTGCAAGATGTTGAAAATAGTGGTAAGCGTTAATGATCTTTAAGATATGAGATATTTCTTTTGTTTCTTTTTGAAAATATTTAACTTTAATAACTTCTGTTTTAAAGAAGAAAAAAATAATTTTCATTGAATATTTCTGAAATCGTAAAGGTAAGAAAGGCTTACATGTAAATTAATAAACTAACATTAATCTCTATATATATGAAACAATTACTTGTATTTTTTCTGCTTCTTTCAGAGAGTCTGATCTTTGGACAAAATTATTCTTCAAAAGAATTTTCTTCCACAAAAACTCCTGTTCATCAATTGAGAATCTATGAAATTCCGAAGGAGAACAAGCAAGTTTTTTTAGATCGGTTTAGAGACCACGCCTTGAGAATCATGAAAAAATATGGATTCAATATCGTATCCATTTGGGAGTCTGAATTTGAAGGGAAAACAGAATTTGTTTACCTGCTTGAATGGACAGATGAAAATACTATGAAAATTGCATGGCAGGCTTTTATGGCAGATAAAGAATGGAAAGATATTAAGATGCAGACTGCAAAGCTTCATGGTGATTTTGTCAATAATATTGAAGACAGAACCTTGAAAATTACAGAATTTTCACCGGAAAAGACGCTCTTGAAATAACCAAAAGAGATATTAACAATAATTAAAGATGAAAGAATTAGGAGAGTAAAATGTGATTTTTTTTTGATC
Source organism: Chryseobacterium sp. Marseille-Q3244 (assembly GCF_940807095.1). Lineage (NCBI taxonomy): Bacteria > Pseudomonadati > Bacteroidota > Flavobacteriia > Flavobacteriales > Weeksellaceae > Chryseobacterium > Chryseobacterium sp. Marseille-Q3244. The sequence continues at coordinate 2,388 of NZ_CALNWX010000011.1, forward strand.
CCAGTTTTACCAGTTGTTTCAGGGAAACTATACTGGCAGGCTGATTTCTTATATATTTCAATAAGAAAATAACATCCGGAATGTTATTTTGAAAATGTTTCTTAGGGTCGAAAATTAAGAATAATCCATTCCGCCTGCAAGTAGATTTTACAGAAAAAACGAAAAGTTACTTATGCATACAATAAAAACAAAGTTTTTTTCATAATTTTGCTCAACTATTTCATCATAAAAAAGCAAGAGCTAACACATGAAAGAATTTTCTAAAGAGGTATACCTGAAGTGGTATGAAGATATGACAATGTGGAGAAGGTTTGAAGACAAATGCCGTTCTCTTTACCTAAAACAAAAGATCAGAGGATTTTTACATTTGTATAATGGCCAGGAAGCAATCCCTGCCGGATTTACACATGCAATGGATCTTACAAAAGATAGTATGATTACTGCTTACAGATGTCACATCCATCCAATGGCGATGGGAGTAGATCCTAAGAGAATCATGGCTGAACTTTGTGGTAAAGCTACAGGTACATCCGGAGGTATGGGTGGATCTATGCACATTTTCAGTAAAGAGCACCGTTTCTACGGAGGACATGGTATTGTTGGAGGACAAATTCCTTTGGGAGCAGGTATTGCTTTTGCAGATAAATATTTCGACAGAAAAGCGGTGAATATCTGTTTCTTCGGAGATGGTGCTGCAAGACAAGGTTCATTACATGAAACATTCAACATGGCGATGAACTGGAAACTTCCTGTAGTATTTGTTGTTGAAAACAACCAATATGCAATGGGAACTTCTGTAAAAAGAACAGCGAATCACGAAGATATCTATAAATTAGGATTAGGGTATGAAATGCCTTGTCTTGCTGTAGATGCGATGGATCCTGTAAAAGTAGCCGAAGCTGCCTACGAAGCTATTGAAAGAGCTAGAAGAGGAGACGGGCCGACATTTATTGAAGCAAGAACTTACCGTTACAGAGGACACTCTATGTCTGATGCTGAGCCTTACAGATCTAAAGAAGAAGTAGCTATTCATAAGAATGATGACCCAATTGAATTGGTAAAACACAGAATTCTTGAAAACGGATGGGCTACAGAAGCTGAATTGGAAGCTATGGATAACAAGTCAAGAGACTTTGTTGAAGAGTGCATCGAATTTATGGAAAATTCTCCATATCCAGACGCTGAGAAAATCTATGAGTATGTGTATGCTCAGGAAGATTATCCATTCTTAGACAAATTAGAAAACTAAAAGATAATGAGTTAATTTGACAATTTGAAAATTTGAGAATGAGATGATACGACATCCTTTTTTAATTTTCAGATTTTCAAATTGCTAAATTTTCAAATTAAAATAAATTATGGCAGAAGTAATTACGATGCCCCGCCTTTCCGACACTATGACGGAAGGTAAAGTGGCGAAATGGCATAAAAAAGTAGGAGATAAAGTAAAGGAAGGAGATATTTTAGCTGAAATTGAAACTGACAAAGCAGTTCAGGATTTCGAATCTGAAATAGAAGGTACCCTTTTATACGTTGGTGTAGAAGAAGGTGCTGCAGCTGCTGTAGACTCTGTTCTGGCAATTATCGGTAATGAAGGAGAAGATATTTCAGGATTAACAGGTGCTGCTGCTGCTCCAAGTGCAGCTTCTGAAGAAACAAAATCAGAAGAACAGCCTAAGGCAGAAACTGTGGAAACTGCTTCAGCAGAAGTTCCGGCAGGAGTAGAAGTGATTACAATGCCAAGACTTTCTGATACAATGACAGAAGGTAAGGTTGCTAAGTGGCACAAAAATGTTGGTGATACAGTAAAAGAAGGTGACCTTCTTGCTGAAATTGAAACAGATAAAGCAGTACAGGATTTCGAATCTGAATTCAATGGAGTACTATTGAAGCAAGGTGTAGAAGAAGGAGGTGCTTCTCCGGTTGATACTGTATTAGCTATTATTGGCCCTGCAGGAACTGATATTTCATCTGTAGGAGCTCCTAAAGCTGCTGCTCCGGCATCAGAAAAACCAGCTGAACAAAAAGCAGAAGCTAAGACTGAAGAAAAAGCTGCTCCGGCTGCTAACACTTCATCTTCTGACAGAGTGGCAATTTCTCCATTAGCTAAGAAAATGGCTCAGGATAAAGGAGTTGACATCAATAGTGTTCAAGGTTCAGGTGAAAACGGAAGAATCGTTAAAAAAGATATTGAAAACTATCAGCCAGCTGCAAAATCAGCGGCTTCAGCTCCGGCTGCAAGTGCTGCTGCGCAGGTTGCTGTAAACTTCGTTCAGGGAGAAGATACAGAGACTCCAAACTCACAGGTAAGAAATATTATTGCAAAACGTCTTTCTGAAAGTAAGTTCTCTGCTCCTCACTATTATCTGATGGTTGAAATCAACATGGATAAAGCCATTGAAGCTAGAAAAGAGATCAATTCTATTCCGGATACGAAGATTTCATTCAACGATATGATCATTAAAGCAACTGCGATTGCTCTAAGAAAACACCCTCAGGTAAATTCAAGCTGGGCAGGTGATAAGATCATCCACAGAGGAAATATTAACGTTGGAGTGGCAGTAGCTATTCCTGACGGATTGGTAGTTCCTGTATTGAAGAATACGGATCAAATGTCTTACACTCAGATTTCTGCAGCTGTAAAAGATATGGCTTCAAGAGCTAAGAATAAAGGTCTTAAGGCTAATGAAATGGAAGGATCTACATTCTCTATTTCTAACCTTGGAATGTTCGGAATCGAGACATTTACAAGTATCATCAACCAACCCAACTCTGCGATCCTTTCAGTAGGAGCAATCATTGAGAAGCCAATCGTTAAGAACGGTCAGATTGTAGTAGGGAACACAATGAAACTTTCATTAGCATGTGACCACAGAGTTGTAGACGGTGCTACAGGTGCTCAATTCTTACAAACTTTAAGAACATATTTAGAAAATCCATTAACTTTGTTACTGTAATTTTCTGAATTGAAAATAATAAAGCCTCCCAATTGGGAGGCTTTTTGTTTTTGGGCACTTAAAGAGAGAATCTAAATATGGAGTAAGCCTGCGGAACGTCGTTGTATTATGATTCTCTTCATGAAAAAACATTATATTTATGAAATAATTTTCCGGAATCTACAAAAACAAAAAACGATGAATAAGATAGGGGTTGTTTGTGTTATAATTGTGCTTGCTATATTAGGTGTATTCTTTTTGGCAAGTGATTCTGAATATGTTTTAGAATCGGAGCCCAGAGAAAATACTATTTTTTCAGAAAATAATGTTTTTAGTTTAAGCCCGAGTTTGAGAAGTGAAGACGGTGATATTTATTACACGATTAATACATTTTTATTTACTGACAGTAAGAAAGAGGATGAGCCTGCTGTTGTTATTGATAACATTAAAGTAACTCTTCGTTCAGATGGAAAAGAAATTCCTGTGGATGTGGAGAATTTACAGAGCAGCAAAGGTATTCTCTTTAAACAATCTTCCAATGAAATAATTCATCATAGCGCTGCTGCGAGATATTTTTATGTCAATTGTGATCATTCAGATTATACTTTAAATCTTAAGCTTACGTATGGATTAGAAGGGAAATCTTATACTATAGATAAAGAATACCGGTATAAGAAAATACTACACACTACAGGAAAAAAGTTAATAAGGTTATTTTGAATATTCTTCCATTGATTATTGGCTTTTAGTAGTAGATGTATTTATTATATTTATAGTTACAATATTGTTTTGTTCTATTTATATTTACTATTTTTGAATCATGATTAAAGCAAGAAATATCCATAAATCTTATGGGAATTTAGAAGTACTGAAAGGAGTTGATATTCACATTAAAGTAGGAGAAGTGGTTTCTATTGTAGGAGAATCCGGAGCAGGTAAATCAACATTGCTGCAGATTTTAGGAACGTTGGATCATCCCACTCAATCCGGAAAATATGATACTGAAATTGAGATCGCTGGTAAGTCATTTATCAATATGAATGATAAGCAATTATCAAAATTCAGAAATCAGAATATTGGTTTTGTATTTCAGTTTCATCAGCTGCTTCCTGAATTTACTGCTTTAGAAAATGTTTTGCTTCCTACTAAAATTGCAGGAGCTAACGAAAGGGAGTCTCTTGAAAAAGCTTATGCCCTGTTTGAGGATCTTAAAATTGAACAACGACTGAATCATAAACCCAATCAGCTTTCCGGTGGAGAAGCGCAAAGGGTAGCCGTTGCAAGGGCTTTAATCAATTCACCTAAAATTATCTTTGCTGATGAACCTACGGGAAACCTGGATTCAAAAAATGCGGACGACCTTCACAGACTGTTTTTTGACCTTAGAGATAAGTATAATCAAACTTTTGTGATTGTAACCCATAACCCGAATCTGGCTGAAATTACCGACCGTAAGCTTGTCATGAAGGATGGAATGATTATAGAATAGCTTTTTTTACACCAATGATGAAACATTTCCTTTTTCTTTTTATACTTTTAGTTTCCTGCTCAAAAGCTGAATCACAGCAGGCAGAGGTGTTGGGAATTCCCCAATCCAGAATTTCAGAAATTAAAAACTTCATTAAAGATAAAGGCTATAATCAGGATCTGGCAATTTTTATTAACTTTAAAATTCCATCCGGAAAATACCGCTACTTCATTTACGATCTGAAAAATAATAAAATAGTACAAAAAGCTATCGTAGCGCATGGTTCAGGATCTGTAATCTCAGGATCAAATGCTTTGAAATTCAGTAATATTGAAGGTTCTTATCAGTCTTCTCTTGGAAAATATGCCGTTGGAGGAAGCTATGTAGGACAATTTGGAAAAGCTTATCGTTTAAAAGGGTTGGATCCAACTAATGATAACGCTATGCAGAGGGCAATTGTTCTTCATTCTTTTAGCAGCGTTCCAGATGTTGAATCTGAAAGATCAACCTCATTGAGCCTGGGTTGCCCGATGCTTTCAGTTAATGCTTTTAAAGAGACTGCGAAATACATTGACAAGTCGGAGCTGCCTATTATTTTATATGCTTTTTATTAATCTATAATTTATACTTAATTCCATATGTCCTTAAAATTTCTGGCAGAAGACGACAGACCACGGGAGAAGTTCTTACAAAAAGGTAAGAATTCACTTACTGATTCTGAACTCTTAGCCATTATCATGGGAAGTGGGAATAGGGAAGAGAGTGTGTTGGAACTGGCCAGGAAGATTTTAGCCTCTGTAAACAATAGCTGGCATCAGTTAAGTTTGCTTTCCGTTAAAGATCTGATGAAATTCAAAGGAATAGGAGAAGCTAAAGCCATTTCCATTATTACAGCTTTGGAAATTGGGAGAAGGAGAGCGGGACAAGAAATTCCGGAACGTTCAGTGATCGGAAACAGTCATGATGCATATTCAATCCTGAAAAATCATTTGTCAGATTTAAGAACTGAAGAGTTTTGGGCTATTTTTCTAAATAACAGCAACAAAGTAATATACACTTCACAGCTAACACAAGGTGGAATCAGCCAATCTATCGTAGATGTCAGGGTGCTATTTAAAACAGCTCTTGAGCATTTTTCAACAGGAGTGATTATTGCTCATAATCATCCTTCAGGCAGCCTTAAGCCAAGCAAAGAAGATATTAACATTACCCAAAAAATAAAAGAAGCTGGAAATGTATTAAGCATTCAGCTTTTAGACCATATTATCATTACACAGAATTCATATTTTAGCTTTTCGGACGCAGGATTATTATGATAAGAAGATTGAAATACCATGAAATTGATTTTGTAAAATATTCTCAATGTTTAGAAAATTCTGAGCAAAGAAAATACTCTGCAACAAAAGACTTTTTAGACATTACAGCACCCAAACAATGGGAAGTACTTGTATATAATGATTACGAAGCAGTAATGCCAATCCCTTTTGTGAGAAAATATGGAGTGAAAATCGTCCATAATCCAAAACTTTGCCAGCAATTAGGCGTTTTCTCTCATAAGGATAATGTAAATCTGAATGAACAGTTTTTAGATTATCTGGAGAGCCATTATCTCATTAGAGTGTATCCATTTAATGATGGTAATGAACTTCGTACAAAACTCAGAATAAAGAAAAATTTTTTGATCTATCCTGATGCTTATGAGAAAGTATATGCCCGGTATTCTCCCAAAAGAAAACGGAAACTAAGGCTGGATGAGGAAGTATTGGATCATTCAGAAGTAAAAAGTGTTTCTTATGATGATATAAAACCTTTTATAGAATCCAATATCGTAGGGCTTGGCAAAGAAAGTGATCTGGCTGGTTTTATGGAGATCTATAAAGCCTCTTACCATTTCAAATATTTGAGTTTTCTAGCTTTTTATTATCATGGTGAAATTATCAATGCTATTGCCACTTATTCGGATTGTAATATGGTTGCGCTTTTAGGAACTTTCAGTAATAAAGAATATGTAAAACTTTCCGGAGCTTCTGTACTGATTGACCGGATGATTAAAGAGACAATAGAGACTCATATTTTTGATTTTGAAGGGGGAGATATTCCGAATATTGAAGAATTTTTTAGAGGATTCCGTCCAGAGTTGAAACCTTATGCAGTCATAGAATCTTCCAAAAAAGACCTGTTTAAAAAATTAGGATCTTTACTTTTAAAAGGACGGATTTTTTAATGATAAAAAGCATTGTTTAGATTGGTTCTAAGTTAGTATTATTCCGTACCTTTAAAAACACTTATAATAACCGTTATGTTACAGCAAATTCGTCATTATAAATTAGCTTATATGCTTTATAATTTCTTTAAGAAAAGTAAGTTAAAGCATAATATCCCATTATATAAAAAGTACGGGGTCAACAAGAGCTATTTTTCAAGTATTTCAAGTAAAGATTTTGCTCATCTCCCTCAAACACAAAGGAGTATTGCTGAAAATAAACTTTTGTCCACTGCTTTTTTTAAAAGCTTATCAGAAGAAAATAAGGAAAGTGCTCTTCGTTATGATGATAACGGATACATGATCCTAAGAAATTTCATTAGTCCGGAAACTGCAGAAAACATCAATATTGAGATTGAAAAGCTAATGAAAGACGGAACATTAAAATTCCATTATGGAGGCAAACTTATGTTTGCGATTCATCATTCTGAAATCATTAGAAATATAGGAAGCGATAAAAATTTGCTGGAGTTTCTGTCTGTTTTGCTTGACGGTAAAGCCAAATTGTTTCAAAGTATCAATTTTATTAACGGAAGCCAGCAGAAAACCCATTCAGATAGTATTCACATGACAACTTTCCCATTGGGAGGACTTTTAGGAGTATGGATTGCTCTGGAAGATGTGGATGAACATAATGGTGCATTACATTATATTCCGGGAAGTCATAAATTACCTTATTTCCTGAATTCTGATTATGATAATGAAGGTACCGCTCTCAAAATAGGGAAGAAAAGCTATAAAGCTTACGAAGAATTTTTGGAAAACAAGGTCAAAGAATTAGGGCTGAAAAAAGAAGTTTTCCGTGCGAAAAAAGGGGATATGTTAATTTGGCATGCCAATATTCTGCACGGCGGAGAGCCTCATACTGATAAAAACAGAACCCGAAAAAGCCTTGTATATCACTTTTTTGACGAAAACAGTGTATGCTACCATGAAGTTACACAAAGACCTGCATTATTTGAACTGTAATATCAGAAAATATTAGTAATTTTGCAGTCTAAAATTATGACGAGTCTTTCAGGATATTTACCCTATGCATTTGCATTAATTATTGCAATTCCTTTTTTGGTTTTGCTCAGACAATTTGTACACTCGTATATTACTCTTAAAAACCAGGAACTCAAATTACTTACCGTGAAGTCGAATTCGGAGAATAAAGCCCATTCTTATGAGAGAATGACTTTGTTTCTGGATAGAATAAAGCCTTCCAATATAATCCAGCGATTTGATAAGGGATTGGCGGTTCATGAGTTTATTTTCCTTACAGAAAAAGCAATCAATGAAGAGTTTGAATACAATTCCTCCCAACAGCTTTATGTAACGAAAAACTCCTGGAAAAATATTGTGGACTCTAAAAATGCCATTATAGACCTTCTTCATAAAACTTATGACGGTTTGAAAGGAGAGGTGCAACTGGATGAGTTCAAAACCATCTTCATCATGAACTATATGGAAAGCAATGATTACGTTGCTGAAACAATTGAAGATTTAAGAAAAGAAATTTTAATAATAACTTAAAAAATAACAGATAAATAATGATTCCAAATTTTAAAGCACATCCATGGCACGGAATTTCTGCAGGAGAAGATGCGCCAAATGTTGTAAACGTATTTGTGGAAATTGTTCCTTCAGATACTATTAAATATGAAGTAGATAAAGAAACAGGATATTTAAAAGTAGACAGGCCTCAGAAATTCTCTAATATCATCCCGGCTTTATATGGTTTTGTTCCAAGAACATATTGTGATAAAGAAGTGATGAGACTGGCTATAGAATCAGGAGCTACTGATGTGACAATGGGAGATCATGATCCACTTGATATTTGTGTTTTAAGTTCTCACAATATCCACGCAGGAGGTTTATTGATGGAAGCTATTCCAATCGGAGGTTTTAAAATGATTGATGGTGGTGAAGCCGATGATAAAATTGTAGCAGTAATGATCAATGACCATGCTTTTGGACACTTTAGAGATATTACTGAGTTGCCAGAAGCGGAAGTAAAAAGATTGATGCACTACTTCCTAACATATAAAAACTTACCGGATGAGCCTGCAAAATGCAGAATTCAAGAGGTTTACGGTGCTGAGCATGCAAGAAAAGTGATTAAAGCTTCTCAAACAGACTATGCAGATAAATTTGGGGGATAAGATTCTCTGATATACATCATACAAAAAGGATAAATAGGAAACTGTTTATCCTTTTTTTTGGAATAAAAATAAAGTTTTCTCCTAAAATGAAGCTAGGCTTAATACTCTTTAAGTTTTAATTCCTCTTAATGATTTAAAAAATTGAAAACAGCTTTCAATCCCCATTTTATCAGCTTTTATATTGATTTTCAATCTGTCATATTTTTAAAGAAATTGTCATCTTTATCTAAGATTCTTTTGGTTGACAATGATAAGTCCATGATTTTTTTAATGCTTTGATGGTAATTATTTATTATATTTATTTTTCTATTACCAAAAAAATATTAAACTATGGATCTATTTGTGTTAGTGCCAATTTTTGGTGTCGTAGCCTTGGTGTATACATTTCTTCAGAGCAACTGGGTAAGTAAACAGAATGCAGGAAATGAAAAAATGAAAACAATCAGCGGACATATTGCTGATGGTGCCATGGCTTTCTTAAAAGCTGAATATAAAGTCTTAGCCTATTTTGTCGTCGTTGTGGCCATTCTTTTGGCAGTAATGGGATCAAGTAATGCCAATTCTCACTGGAGTATAGGGCTTGCTTTTGTGGTGGGGGCTATTTTTTCTGCGACAGCAGGTTTTATTGGAATGAAAATAGCGACTAAAGCCAATGTAAGAACTGCAGAAGCAGCAAGAACTTCCTTATCTAAAGCTCTTAAAGTTTCTTTTACAGGAGGTTCTGTGATGGGAATGGGAGTGGCAGGACTTGCCGTGTTAGGATTGGGAGCTTTATTTTTAATTATTAAACAGATTTTTGCACCGGAAGCCACAGTAGATTCCCACGAAATGGAAACCACTATAGAAATTCTTACAGGATTTTCCCTTGGTGCTGAATCTATTGCTCTTTTTGCAAGAGTAGGTGGCGGTATTTATACAAAAGCGGCAGATGTTGGAGCTGACCTGGTAGGAAAAGTGGAAGCTGGAATTCCGGAGGATGATCCAAGGAACCCGGCAACTATTGCAGACAATGTGGGAGATAATGTGGGAGATGTTGCAGGAATGGGTGCCGACCTTTTTGGATCTTATGTAGCTACTGTATTGGCAACAATGGTCTTGGGAAGAGAAACCATTTCTGATGACTCATTCGGAGGTTTTGCACCGATTTTGTTACCAATGTTGATTGCGGGAACAGGAATTATCTTTTCCATGATAGGAACTTTATTTGTAAAGATCAATGATAATGAAGGTTCATCCACTTCCAGCGTACAAAATGCATTGAATTTAGGAAACTGGGGCAGTATTGTGATTACAGCTATAGCATCTTATTTTCTGGTAACTTATGTTCTTCCTGAAAAAATGATTCTAAGGGGGCATGAATTTACCAAAATGGGAGTATTCGGGGCAATAATGGTAGGGTTGGTTGTAGGAACCTTAATGAGTATTATTACTGAATATTATACCGCAATGGGGAAAAGACCGGTCTCCAGTATTGTGAGACAATCTTCTACCGGACATGCAACCAATATTATCGGGGGACTTTCTGTAGGAATGGAATCAACATTACTTCCGATTATTGTACTGGCAGGTGGAATCTACGGATCTTATTTATGTGCCGGATTATATGGAGTTGCCATTGCTGCTGCCGGAATGATGGCCACTACAGCGATGCAGCTTGCTATTGATGCATTTGGACCAATTGCAGATAATGCAGGAGGTATTGCTGAAATGAGTGAGCTTCCAAAAGAAGTCCGTGAAAAAACAGATATTCTGGACGCTGTAGGAAATACAACTGCTGCTACAGGAAAAGGGTTTGCCATTGCATCTGCAGCATTAACGGCGTTGGCTCTGTTTGCAGCCTTTGTTGGGATTGCAGGGATTGACGGCATTGATATCTACAGAGCGGATGTTCTGGCAGGTCTCTTTGTTGGTGGAATGATTCCGTTTATATTCTCTTCATTAGCGATCACTGCCGTTGGACAAGCTGCCATGGCCATGGTGGAGGAAGTAAGAAGACAGTTCCGTGAAATCCCGGGAATTCTGGAAGGAAAAGCCCAGCCGGAATATGAAAAATGTGTTGCGATTTCTACCGATGCTTCTATTCGAAAAATGATGTTGCCAGGAGCTATTGCCATTATCTCACCATTGCTGATCGGGTTTATTTTTGGTCCCGAAGTACTGGGAGGTTTCCTTGCAGGAGCTACTGTATGTGGTGTATTGATGGGGATGTTCCAGAATAATGCTGGCGGTGCCTGGGATAATGCCAAAAAATCATTTGAAAAAGGGGTTGATATTAATGGTCAGACGTACTATAAAGGCTCAGAACCTCATAAAGCTTCTGTAACAGGAGATACAGTAGGAGATCCGTTTAAAGATACTTCCGGGCCGTCAATGAATATCCTGATTAAGTTAATGTCAATTGTTTCTTTGGTGATTGCCCCTACTTTAGCGGTCTTGCATAAGGATAAGATTGAAGCCAACAGAAAGGCAAAAATAGAAAGCTTAATGGGAGTTTCAGGAGTTGCTGCAATGTCTTCAGAACTTAAAGTTCCTTTTGTTCCGGGTGAAGTAAAAGGGCATCTTAATGAAAGTGGAGATTTTGTCTATGAAACCGGAAATCTGCAAAAAGTAAAACTGAAAGGCGGAAAAACAATAGAATTAGGAGAAACCAGTCAGTTGTATCAGTTTTATAATTCTGTGAATCAAAAAGATAAATCTGTTTTAGATCCTAATAAGTGGTATACCATCGAAAACCTTTATTTTGAAACAGGATCAAGTGATTTAAAAGCAGGTTATGAATTACAGCTGAATAATATTGTTGAAATCTTAAATGCATATCCTGATCTGAAAATAAAATTAGGAGGATACACAGACAATAGTGGTAATGAAGAAAGTAATCAAAAGTTATCTAACCTGAGAGCTCAGACCGCAAAACTTAAGCTGTTGGAGTTGGGAATTTCAGCTGATAGGATAGAAGCTGAGGGGTATGGTTCACAACATCCTATTTGTGAAGCCAATGATACTGAAGAATGTAAGGCTAAAAACAGGAGAATTGATGTAAGAGTTCTGGCTCTTTAAGATCAATATAAATAATAGTAAAGCATCGCAAAAGCGATGCTTTTTTGTATGTTAACTCAAAGAATTTACATAATGAAATCAGATTTTTAAGGCACAGAGGCTTTATCTGTGATAAAATTAATTCGTGTATTCGTGGCAAAACTGCAGTGTTCTTTATTGAGAATCTTTAATTTTCTTGTGTCTTACAAAAGCATACTGTTTAAATCTTTTTGTGCCTTTGTTATTTCCAACCTAAAAAACTACTTATGTGATTATTAAAGATTTTTTCTAAGATGCTCCAATGCCTGAATAATCACTTCGTCTTTCTTAGCAAAACTGAACCGGATGTAATCTGAATTCTGCTTGGAGTTATAAAAGGCCGAAAGCGGGAGACAGGCTACCTTTTTATCGATGGTAAGCCATTTTGAAAACTCTACATCTGTCATCGTTTTGGAAACGTTTCTGAAATTGACAATCTGGAAAACACTACCCTCAGCCTCTTGTTCAATTTGCAAAGGTGTTTCTTTAATCAATCGATTAAAAATATCCCGTTTTTTCTGCATTATTGTTTTGTTTTCTGAAGGGTCAAATACTTCCAGGTACCTGGCGATGGCGTATTGAGCAGGTGCATTGGCACTATAGGAAATATATTGCTGATGATTCCTGAATAAAGCGGTCAATTCTTCAGAAGCAAGCATATAGCTTACTTTCCATCCTGAAGTATGAAACATTTTCCCAAATGAAAAAATACAGAATGTCCTGTTCCTAAGTTCAGGATGGATAAATGAACTGTAATGCGCTGCTTCATCATAACAGTAAGTATCGTAAATTTCTTCTGAAATTAAATAAATTTCCCGGTTGCTTATCAATTCATATAATTGTTTCCAGTCATTTTGTTGCCATATTTTTCCGGTAGGGTTTTGTGGCGAGTTAATAATTATTGCTTTGGTTTTTTCGGAAATGCAGGATTTGAACTGATCCCAATTAATTGTAAGATCTTGATCCAGGTCATAATAAACAGGAATCCCGCCATTCATCACAACGGAAGGTGAATATGTATAATAAGAAGGCTGGATAATAATAACTTCATCTCCTTGATTTAAAATAGATTTAAGTGCAGTATATAAAGCAAAGGTTGCACAGGGTATAATGGTGATTTCATTTATTTTTAAAGAAATACTGTTTTTCCGTTTACTGTTGAAACGAATGATGCTTTCGATTAATACCGGATTTCCGGCAAGAGGTTCATAATGATGAGTATCAAGATTTGCTGCCTCTCTTAAAAAGAATTTCAAACGTTCATCAATATCAAAATCAGGCAGCCCCAACGAAAGATCATAGCTTCCATGTCTTACTGCCAGTTCAGACATTTCTGTAAAAAAGGAATAATGAGTAAATCCGTTAATTTCTTTCATCTATTTTGTATTTTAATCAAAAGTAATAAAAAATTGATATTATATAAAGTATATGTTTTTAAATGCGTTAATGTTGATGTTTATTCTTTTAATATTTCATATAGTAAGGGAAATTAAATACGGCTTATATCCACCTGAAAGCCGATGATAACTCTATATGATCTTTTTTCGTTGTTTCAAATTCAATAAAAATTGTTATTTTTAAGAAATTTATTCTTTATGAGAAAACTACTTATTCCGTTATTGGCTCTTGCTTTGATGACGAGTTGCGGAACGGCACAGGTTGCTGATGGTACATCTACACATCGTGTTTCTGAAAAATCAGATAAAGCGTTTACGAATGCCTACAAGATGATTAAGGCAGATGAATTAAAGAAAAACCTTTATGTTATTGCTTCAGACGAGATGGAAGGCAGGGATACAGGAAGCAAAGGCCAGAAAAAAGCGGGAGAGTATATTGTTAATTACTATAAAAATTTAGGAATCTCTTTTCCAAAAGCACTAGGGTCTTATTATCAGAAAGTTCCTTCGGATTTTATGAAAAAAAGAGGAGGTGGAAATCTTCCGGACTCAGAAAATATCCTGGCTTTTATCGAAGGGGGTGAAAAACCAGAAGAAATTGTAGTGGTTTCTGCCCATTATGACCATGTGGGAACCAAAAATGGAGTAGTATATAACGGAGCTGATGATGACGGAAGTGGAACGGTTGCTGTAATGGAGATGGCTAAAGCTTTTCAGGAAGCTAAAAAAGCAGGGAATGGTCCTAAAAGATCGATTTTGTTTCTTCATGTGACCGGAGAAGAACATGGTTTATTTGGTTCAGAATATTATACAGATCATCCGGTTTTCCCGTTAGCTAATACGGTTGTTGACCTTAACATTGATATGATTGGACGTGATGATCCGGAAAATAGAGGAAAACAATATGTATATGTGATCGGTTCGGATATGTTGAGCTCCCAGCTTAAAGTAATTAATGAAGAAGCTAACAGAAAGACCAATAACTTGGAACTGAACTATAAATATGATGATCTTAATGATCCGCAGCAGTTATATTACCGTTCAGACCACTATAACTTTGCCAAAAACAACGTTCCGGTAGCCTTTTTCTTTGATGGAATCCATGAAGATTATCACAAACCAACGGATAAACCGGACAAAATTGATTATAAACTATTGGAAAAAAGAACCCAACTTGTTTTTACTACCGCATGGGATATTGCTAACAGAGCGGACAGAATTGTGGTAGATCATAAATAAGGGTAAAGGATTTAATTGGATTATAACTTATATCCGGAGGTGCAAGATTCATGTATTCAGGTTTTTAAGGGTATATATTATTCTTTAAATTAATCTGGTAAACATGTTTTTTGCACCTTTGTTCTATTCAAGAATCAATTTATTTTTAGTTATGAATATATTAATCCGTGAAGCCAGATCAGAAGATATTCCACAAATTCAGGTCATAAGAAATTCAGTGAAGGAAAATACCTTATCAGATCCCGGTTTGGTTACCGATAGAGATTGTGAACTCTTTATGTCAAGAGGGAAAGGCTGGGTAGGCGAAGCAGAAGGGCAGGTTGTAGGCTTTTCGATTGTTGATTTGAAAGAGAATAACATCTGGGCATTATTTGTACATCCTGATTTTGAAAACAAAAAAATTGGGAAAAAGCTTCACAACATAATGCTTGACTGGTATTTTGAACAGACAAAAGACAAAGTTTGGCTTGGAACTTCGCCTCAGACAAGAGCTGAAAATTTTTATAGAAAATTAGGTTGGCGAGAGATTGGAATACATGGAAAAAGTGAGATCAAGTTTGAAATGACTTACGAAAACTGGAAAAATAAAAGAATATGAGACCACAATTGAAATCCATAAGACCCTTTATCGGAGCGCAGAACTTTGAGACCAGTCGAAAATTTTATAAAGATTTGGGATTTGAAGAAGTGATCCTTGAACCTAAGTTATCACTCTTTATACGAGAAGAAATAGGGTTCTATCTTCAGGATTATTATGCAAAAGATTGGGTTGATAATACCATGATCTTCATGGAGGTTGCCAGTACAGAGGAATTCTGGAAAGAACTTTTGACTTTAGGACTTACAGATACATATGAAAATGTAAAACTTACCCCTATAAGAACCATGGATTGGGGGAAAGAGTGTTTTGTACATGATCCATCAGGGATTTTATGGCATTTTGGTGAGTTCTTTTGATTAGGAAAAATAATATAAATGCTGCTAAAGAACTATCTTGGCTGTATAATTTAAGAAAAAATGATTTACGCATTCGATACTTACTACTATGAAGACTATGCCAATACCGTATGTATAGCCTTTGAAAAATGGACATCCGAAAGGGAAGTAGAGATTTTTACAGAGCAAACGCCTGTCTCTTCAGAATATGAAAGCGGAGCTTTTTACAAAAGAGAATTGCCGTGCATTCTGAGTTTATTGAATAAAATTGTTCTAAAAGAAGAAGATATTATCATTGTTGATGGTTATGTTACCCTTGATAATGAAGGAAAAATAGGTTTGGGAGGACATCTTTATGAAGCATTAGAGGGAAAACATCCGATTGTCGGAATTGCCAAAAATGAATTTACTACACCTGATTCCCAAAGAAGAAATGTACTTCGTGGCGATAGTAAAACACCCCTTTTTGTGACGGCGAAAGGAATAGATGTAGATCAGGTTAAGCAAGATGTAGAACAGATGCATGGTCCTTACAGGATTCCTACCTTACTGAAAAAGCTGGATCAGCTAAGCCGGGAATAAAAAATGGAGTGATTTCAAATATTAAAAATAAACTGTTGTCATTCTGAGAATATTGAAAAATCTATAAAAATCAGAATGACAGATTTGAAGCCAATCAATTTTTCTGATGATTAATATACTGATCGGTATATTTTTATATATTTGTATATCCTTTCGTTTAAAAATAAGAGGAGATTTTTTTAATCTAAAATATACCGATTGGTATTTTTAAAAAAATAAACAACACTATGAAAGAAGCATTTATCATTGCAGCAAAAAGAACTCCTATCGGAGGTTTTATGGGGAGTTTATCTGGTTTTACAGCTCCACAATTGGGGGCTATGGCTATACAGCATACTTATGAAAGTGTAGGAGTTTCCCCAAAAAATATAGACAGCATATATATGGGAAATGTATTGAGTGCAGGCGTGGGACAGTCGCCTGCGAGACAGGCAGCCATTTTTTCGAAAATTCCGGTAGATAAAGATGCTACTACCGTAAATAAAGTATGTGCTTCAGGAATGAAGGCCGCCATCATCGGAGCACAACAGATCCAACTCGGTTTAGAAAGTCTTGTCATGACAGGCGGAATGGAAAGTATGAGCAATGTGCCTCATTATAATTACCTTCGGAAAGGGCATAAATTAGGTGATACAGCGCTTACAGATGGTCTGATTAAAGACGGTTTGTGGGATGTGTATCATAACTTTCATATGGGAAGTGCGGCAGAGCTAGGAGTGAAAAAATACGGATTAACAAGACAACAACTGGATGACTATGCGCTAAGCTCTTATAAAAGAGCCCAGGAAGCAGCATCAGGAAATAAATTCAAAGCGGAATTATTTAAAATCACCATTGAAGGAAAGAAAGGAATTACAATCGTAGAAAGAGATGAAGATATTGATAAACTGATTCCCGAGAAAATATCCTTGTTGAAACCTGTTTTTGAAAATGACGGGATGCTCACGGCTGCCAATTCAAGCAATCTCAATGATGGTGCAGCCGTAATATTACTTGGTTCCTCTGAGGCTGTACAAGAGTATCATCTTAAGCCATTAGCTAAGATTATAGCGTATGCTGATGCTGCTCAGTCCCCGGAGTGGTTTACCACTTCTCCATCTGTTGCCATTCAAAAAGTTTTGAAAAACGCAGGACTTAGCCTGTCTGATATTGATTATTTTGAAATCAATGAAGCTTATTCTTCTGTAATTTTATCCAATCAGCAGATTCTGGGATATGATTTGGATAAGGTTAATGTATATGGGGGAGCTGTGGCAATGGGACATCCAATCGGAGCCTCAGGAGCACGAATTATGGCCACTTTGGTGAATGTATTACGGCAGGAGGGTGGAAGGTATGGTATTGCAGCGATCTGTAATGGTGGCGGTGGAGCTTCAGCAATTCTTATTGAAAATTTAAATTAAATAAATAATTTTATACAATAAAAATCTGTTAAAGGGTTTTTTAAAATATTATTTACATCATCAGGAAATATTAAGTATGAAACAGGAAAATGAAGGATTATAGGAAAAATAGATCATTATTGGAAAATAATTCCAACCCATCATACAACGTCTTATTCTGTTGATAAAATGATTTCTGATCATAAAACGGTTAAAGTTGTAACGGTAAGTAAGCATCATGAAAACTAGGAACAGATTTTTGAATGTCCTAACCTTGAAGAAATAAACCTGGATAATCCCAGCCAGGCACAGGTTCAAGCAATGAATGAATTTGGAGGTTAAGAATAAAACATTTTCGAGCTATCTCCGCTACAAAATCTTCCTCAACTGAAAGCACTGCATCTTGAAAATTTCCAGCTTTGAAAGATTTAAGGAATTAAAACTCTGAGATACCTTCACATTAGCGAAACTTTAGACTGGAAACAACCCATTGAAAATTTCACATTTTTAGAAGCACTTCCAGAACTTGAAATACTCAGTCTTATGTTTTTTCTTCTTAAGACTCCGTTTCCTGCTTTTAAACCTCTTGTAAGGCTGCAAAAGCTTTTGGAGATAAGAATACCCAGAGAAACATTAGATACAGCAGAATATGCCTTTTTAGAAATTGCTAAACCAATCGCAATAAAAGGGTTCGAAAATGAAACCTCATGGCCTTTGTATATTAATTATACTGATCAGGAATATGTAAGTTTATTGGGACAAGGAGAGGGGAGAATAAAGCTTAATCATCCTGAAATTCATGAGAAATTAGAGGCTTACCTGAAAAAATATGAAGACCATAAGGAAAATGCCAGAGAAATCATTCGGAATCTATAATGATTCAAAAGCATTGATAATTATATAATTAACTTTTATTTTATTGTTTATTTATCAATGCTTTTCTATTAAATATCTTTAAACTGATAAATATCATTACATTCTTATTTTTATTGATTCTAAATAAATATAAATTTGTCTCATAAAAATTAAGAATTCTATGAAAAAAATAACTACTCTTTCTGCTGTCGTTTTATTTGGGCTCGTAAGCGCTCAGTATTGCACTCCTACTTTTCAGTATGGTGCAGGAAGTAATATGATAAGCAATGTTACCTTTGGGAGTATCAACAATAATTCATCTACCAATTCATCCACAACACAAGAATATGAAGATTTTACTTCTTTTTCAACTGATCTGGTAGCTGGGAATGCATATCCAATATCAATAAAAGGTCCGTCAAGTACTTTTCCCAGTGATGTAATGGTTTATATTGATTTTAACGGGAATGGTAGCTTTGATGATGCGGGAGAGAGCTTTTATATTGGCAGACTGGAGGCAGCCAATCCGGCCAATGCTTTTACTATTGATAATACGATTACGATTCCGTCTACTGTCTCAGGGGGTAGTAAAAGAATGAGAGTGCTTAAAAATACAAATGTAATGGCGTATTCAGATCCGGGTGCTCAAAACTCTATCTCTTCTGCATGTGACTCCGGATTAAGAGCAGGCCAGACTGAAGATTATACAGTAAATATTCAGGGAAATAGCAATAGTTTTCCATTTCCATATTGTGGATCTGAAGGCATAACAAGCCTTACTGTAAGTGAAATAGGTAAGGTAGAATTTGCAGGAGTAGAAAATGAGAGCCCCGTTGATGGAAACTCAACCGTTATAGAAGATTTTACGGGAACCATTTTTAATGTCAGCCGTGGAAATGGTTATCCCATAACCGTGACAGGAGGAACTCATGGACAAGTAACAGTTTCTGCCTATGCTTATATCGATTTTAATCATAATAATCAATTTGATGCCGATGAAAAGTTTAATCTTGGATATCTGGACAATTCAAACCCAATTTCCGGTCATGAATCAGGAGTGACTTCAGAAACAATTACTATTCCAGCTAATGCGTTATTAGGAAATACACGTTTCAGACTGGTAAAAGCGTATGAATCAAGCTCATGGATGGGAACGCTGGAGAATCTTCCATGTCCTTCAGGTTGGTTTATTGGCCAGGCAGAAGATTACACGATCAATGTACAGCCGGAAAGCCTTTCCACAACAGAAGTTTCTAAGGATAAGTCTATTGAGGTGAAAGTATATCCAAATCCTACCTCCGGAAACGTATCCATCAGAATGAAAGAAAAATTGGAAAAATATGAAGTTTATAACATATCAGGACAAAAACTTTCGGAAGGAAACTCTGATACGGTGAATATGGACAGCTTTATTCCAGGAACTTATCTGATTAAAATACAGACAAAAGATAAAAAAGTAATTACTGAAAAGGTAATTAAAAAGTAAAACACATATCTAATCATATCCATATCAATTTTTGTTTTTTACCGGCAGATTATATCTGTCGGTTTTGTTTTGTAGATATTTCATCATATTGATAATGAGTTTTTTGTATTTTTGAAAATAGCTGCAGCTATTTCTTAACTATTCTTAGTGCCTTAAATATCTTAATGGTTCAGGTATTTTAATACTTTATATATTCTTATTTCTGTTCCAAAATATCCAGAAGATCCTGTTTTGAAAGCCCCTGAAATTTTGTTCCATCTGTTTTAAGAAGGTTCTGAGCCAATAGCTTTTTCTTTTTCTGAAGGACAAGGATTTTTTCTTCCACTGTATTGGAACAGATCATACGGACAGCAATGACGTTTTTAGTCTGTCCTATACGATAACTTCGGTCGATAGCCTGGTTTTCAGTTGCCGGATTCCACCATGGATCGATCAGGTAAATATAATCAGCTTGGGTAAGGTTAAGTCCCACACCACCAGCTTTTAGACTTATCAAAAACACCCTGATCTCTTCATTCTCCTGGAAGTTAGCTACTTTTTGGCCTCTGTCCTTAGTTTGGCCTGTAAGATATTCGAAAGGAATTCCGTGGCGCTCCAGTTCAGGCTTCAATAAATCCAGCATTCCTACAAACTGAGAGAAAACAAGGATTTTATGATCTTTCGATTTTCCAAGGATCTGTTCCATCAGAATTTCAATTTTAACGGCATTTTCTCCAGAGTATCCTTCTTTAATCAATACGGGAGAATTGCAGATCTGTCTGAGTCTTGTAAGACCTGTAAGAACGTGCATGCTGTTTTTATTGAGATCATCGTCATCATTGGCCGCAATAAATTCACGAAGTTCTTTTTCATAAGCATCATAAATCCTGCGTTGTTCGATATTCATTTCACAATAGATAACAGTCTCTGTTTTCTCGGGAAGCTCTTTGGCTACTTGTTTCTTAGTTCTGCGGAGAATAAACGGTTTTATCTTCTGCTGAAGCTCCATAGCCCGTTTACTGTACTCAAATTTATCAATAGGAATGGCGTAAATATCTTTGAAATAATGTTTGCTGCCCAATAAGCCAGGGCATGCAAAAGAAAGCTGGCTGTAAAGATCGAAAGTGCTGTTTTCAACAGGAGTTCCGGTAAGTACAATTCTGTTCCTGGATTGAAGCAGGCGAGCTGCTTTATATCTTTCAGAATTAGGGTTCTTAATGGTCTGTGACTCATCAAGAAAAGTATAATTGAAATTAAAAGTTTTCAGAAAACGGATATCGGAAAGTAACATTCCGTAGCTGGTTAGAATAATCTCATAATCAGATAGGTGAGTGGTTGATTTTTGCCTATCCGGACCATAATGAACTAAAACTTTTATGGAAGGGGCAAACTTTCTGACTTCTTCCTGCCAGTTGAAAATCAGGGAGGTAGGAACTACAACCAGATTCGTGGTATGTCCTCGTTTTTCCCTTTGAGAAAGAATAAATGCAATGACTTGAAGGGTTTTTCCCAATCCCATATCATCGGCAAGACATCCGCCGAAGTTGAAGTCATCAAGAAAATTAAGCCAGTTTAATCCTTCATGCTGATAATCTCTTAATTCAGCATTTAATTCCACAGGAATATTAACCTGAGGAATATTCTTACCGGGTGAAAACTGAGTGGAATAAGTCGTTATTTCATCCTGAATTTCAGTACTCAATATCTCTTTTTCAAAAAGAGAAGAGATTTCAGTAAAATTGATTTTCGGAATCTTTAGCAGCTCTTCATCAATTTCTCCAGCCTGAAAATAAGCGGCGATTTTGTCCATCCATTCTTCAGGAAGAATCCCGAGACTGCCATCATCCAGCTGGACGAATTTACTTTTATTACGGATGGTTCTGTGAAGCTGTTTTAAAGTGGCTTCTTTCTGTCCAAAACCTACTTTTAATTTTGCATTAAACCAATCCAGCCCACTCGTAATCTGAATATTAATCTTGGCACGATGGGGGTTAAGCTTATTGTTTTTCAGTTCATTAAAGCCTAAAATGATAATGCCTTCATTTCGCCATGCTTCAAATGCATTCAAGAACCAGTTATCATCAAGAAATTTATCTCTGTGCAGATAGAAATATTGATAGCCATCCATCTGTTCTTCAAAATCAGGATGCTGCTGCATTACCAAAGAGGTAAAGCGGGCTTCCGAAGCATCATTTCGTTCTATTTTGAAAGGATTTCCATTCTGATCGGTATCAAAAATCTGCTTTCTGGAATATACAGGAACTTCTACCTGACCGTACTTCATGACAGGGGTAATTCCAATATAATTTTCCTGCTGACGAAGATAAATGACTCTTTCTATCTGGAATTTTTTTTCTTCAAGCTGTACTTTCGTTGCGCTTTGTATATAGCTGTAATTGATATGAATATGTTCTTCTAAACTAGAGAGGGTTTGCCGCATGAATTCCTCATATTTTGAAGAATGAATCAGCAAAATTTCGTTATTTGCCTTGAAAAACCTGATGATCCTAAGCATGTCAGGGTGGTCTATAAGGCTGAATGTGTTGCTGTTATATACAAAATATTCATTTCTGATTATCACATTTTTAAAAGGAACGGAAGAATCATTTAATAGCAGGCTTCCGGTAATTTCATAAAATGGATCTTTCTTAAATACAGAGAGTTGAACCTCGGTATTTAAAGTGTTAAGTGTAACAGGTGTAAGGGACTTTGCAGAGACCGTTTCTGCGATTTCCCGATCATGATAGTATACCTCCAGATCGAGAGGATTTTTTACAATTAGTTTTAACGCTTCCCATTCCGCAGCATTATACTCTTCATTGTAGTTGTTCTGAAAAGAAGAAATAGCAGTATAGAATTTTATGTCCAAAGGCTTTTCCGCTTTCCAAATCAATTGCATGGCATCTACGGCATTAACAGGATTTTTAATCTTACCGGTTTGGGTGGTCTCAGCCTCCATGAGAGAAAATACCAAATGATTGTAGTAACGATGTTTACCGATGACCAATATTTGTTTTTTACCTGTTTCCTGTGCTGCCAGCTCATCCAGTTTAGAAGGGAGCTGGGGCAAAAGGTCTCGTTGGAACATTTGCTCATCCATAGGAAGCATTTCCTTGATTTTCGGCAGAATTTCAAGTTTCCCTTCTGTTAATCTCAATTGAAAGTATTGGTCGAGATCCGGTTCATTTTCTAAACCATAGCCTTTGGCTTTAGATAGGAAGGTCTTTTTACGTAGAATTTCATCAAAGAAAATGCGGTATTTCTTTTCTTCCAGAATACAATGGATGATTTCTGCCTGGTGAGCACAAAGCTGAGCTTTAGAATGATCACAAGTACAGCTACAAATCAACGAATTATTTATACGGCTTATAGTAACCATCGGAAAATCCTGAAGTGAAGAATCCTTTGTAAAGATTCCTGTATTATTTTCGATGGCAACAGGGTAAACTTCATGAAAGTCAGTGATTCCAATAAATGAACTTTCTGAGGTATGCTTTAGTAAATCATACACGGAAAGTGTACTGATATTGATGTTTTCAAGAATATATTCTGCCATAAAAATTACTCAGAGCAAACTTACAAAAAAACGATAAAATGAAAGGGCTCTTACAACTTTCAGACCTATAAAATATTTTTAATATAACAGTCTAACAATGTATCAGATTACTAAATTGAATATATTCATTTTGGCTACAGCTTCGTCCGTTTTGGCAACTCTTATCTTTTTTATGATGCTGAACTTTGTCCTGTAATTTTAAACAAGAAAAAATGAAAACAATTTTTATAACAGGGGCTTCTACAGGATTAGGTAAAGCAACTGCACAATTATTTCAACAGAAAGGATGGAAGGTAATTGCTACCATGAGAAACCCTGAAGCGGCTTCAGATCTTATTTCTCTGGATAATGTAACGGTACTTCCATTGGATGTTACTGATCCGGAACAAATACAGGCGGTTGTCAATCAATCATTGGAATTGGGGGATGTGGATGTTGTTTTTAACAATGCAGGGTATGGTCTTTTAGGACCTTTAGAAGCCTTGCGTGATGATCAGATTGTGAGGCAGCTGAATACAAATTTATTAGGTACGATTCGTGTTACTCAGGCGTTCACAGGTTATTTTAGAGAGAAAAAGAAAGGAATGTTTATTTCTACGACATCTATTGGAGGATTAATGGCTTTCCCTCTGAATTCAATTTATCATGCTACAAAATGGGCATTGGAGGGCTGGAGCGAAAGCATGGCTTTTGAATTGAATAGGTTCGGAATAGATATTAAAACGGTTTCGCCCGGAGGTATTAAAACTGATTTTGTAAGTCGCTCTCTGGATTCTGCAACGGGTCCTGCTTATGAAGAGATGATTAATTCTCTGTATTCTGTTATGGAAGGAATGATGGAAGCTGCTTCTACACCGGAACAAATTGCTGAAGTGGTGTATGAGGCTGCAACAGATGGCAAAAAGCAGTTAAGATATGTTGCAGGTGAGGATGCGAAGGCTTTTTATGCACAACGTCTGGAATTAGGTGCTGAAGCATTCAGAGATCAATTAGGAAGACGGTTTAGTTAGTTATCTATAAGTTTTATAGGGCGCTTCATGAAAAAATGATAATTTTATAACATGGAAAAGAAAGAAAATTCTTTAATAAAAATTTCCTCAATATCGGAGCTACACAGTTTGTTGCAGCTTCCGGGACCGCTTCATCCATTAGTAAGTCTTATAGATAATGAAAAAATGAGCCTTAAAGAGGATTGGGCAGGAAGAAGTTTTATGTTTAATTTCTATAAAATTTCCTATAAATATTCTACAAGCGGGAAAATGGGATACGGACAAGGATATTATGATTTTAATGAAGGCGGAATGATGTTTACAGCTCCGGGGCAGATTCTTTCTCCTGAAGAGAATGCAGAATACTGTGGCTATACACTTTTGATACACCCGGATTTTATCAGAAACTATCCTTTAGCTCAAAATATAAAAAAACTTGGCTTTTTTTCTTATGATACAAATGAAGCCCTTCATTTGTCTGATCAGGAAAAAAAGATTATGCAAGGACTTTTGAACAGTATTAAAAATGAGCTGAATACTGCCATTGATGAAGTAAGTCAGGATGTGATTATTTCCTATACTGAAGTTCTCCTCAATTATAGCAATCGCTTTTATAAAAGACAGTTCATTACAAGAAAAGCTGTAAATAATGATTTGTTGAGCACAATGGAGAAAGTGCTGGAGGATTATTTTAATGATCAGAAAACATTGACAACCGGGCTTCCTACAGTGGATTTTTTAGCTTCGGAGCTCAATCTGTCACCTCATTATCTCAGCGATATGTTAAGGAATCTTACAGGACAGAATGCACAACAGCATATTCATGGAAAGTTGATTGAAAAAGCAAAGGAATATCTTACAGGCACTAATTTCTCAGTATCGGAAGTAGCGTATGCTTTAGGATTTGAACATCCACAATCTTTCAATAAATTATTTAAAAAGAAAACAGATCAAACCCCTTTAGGTTACAGACAGCTGTTTAATTAGATATACAATGCCCAGCCACTATGGCTGGGCATTCTTTTTTTAGTGCAATTGGTAGAAGGAATAAGGCTTTAGATAGATCATTAATTGTCATGAGAGTTTAGTTATTTATCTTTATGATGGGAAATATATAAGTATAACTAATCTTAAAATCAGCATAATATGAAAAAATTAAACTTTATCTTATTCCTAGTTGTCGGAATAGTATCCTATGCTCAGCCATCAATAACCAGAGCTGGGGTTGACCCTATTAACAGTACAATTAATTTAAAATCAGAAGATGTAAGCGGAACTTCTATTACTGCAGGTTCAGCGGGAGCAAATATTACCTGGGATTTTTCGATTTATACAGGAACTAATCCTGTTGCTTATACTACAAGAGTATGCCCTGGCCAATCTAATTGTTTCAGATTTCCAGGGGCAAACAGAATTACATCGCTGACCAATGTTGACAGCCACGACTTTGGTTCTATGACGGATACTGAGGCGACCATGCTGGGCTCTTATTCAGGGCCAGCGTTGGGAGATGTTACGGTTACCTATGTCAATCCTTTGATTGAGTATAAGTTTCCGGTTACTTATCTTCAACAGTTTGATGATACGTATGAATTTAACAGTGTTTCAGCCGCCATTGGAAATACCAATGAAGCGGGGCAGGTGAGTGTTAATGTAGATGGTTATGGTACTGTAATTACTCCAAGAGGAACTTATTCTAATGTGTTGAGAATAAAAAGAATGAGAACCGCCACACAGACTATTGCCAGTTCACCAACGCCTATTACAGCCACATATACCAACGAATCTTATCAATGGGTAAGCCAGACTAATGGTATGGTGTTTAGTTTTGCCATCAATACTTTTGTATTCAATGGGGTTACAAATGTATCAAAATCGGTATCTTATCTTGATACTGCAGTACTGTCAACTGTGGATCCGGATAGCAAAAAAAGAGAGATTTCTGTCTATCCGAACCCAAGTACAGATTTTATTACAATAACGTCAAAAGAGGACCTTAAAAAGATCACAGTGAGCTCTTTGGAAGGTAAAACTGTTATAACTAAGGGAAGTTCCGGAAATATTGATGTTTCAAAACTTCCAACAGGAATTTATATTCTTCAGGGAGAATTGAAGAATGGAACTGTTGTTTCAAAGAAAATTATTAAAAAGTAAATGAGTTGTTGATATGGAATCAGACGTAAAAGAACTTGAATTTTACGTCTGATCTTTTATTTATCAGAAGATTCCTTTTCTCTGATAAGTGTCTCAATTTTCTGTTTTGCGGCCTCCCATTCATCATCCAGAATACTGTAATAGGCAGCATTTCTTGTGGGCTCTAAATTACAAAATAATAAAACTGGTTTGGTCCACAATATAGTTCACTGTAGTTTAGAAAAGAATGGCCACGAATGCACGAATTTTTATTTGCAGGTATGTAATACTATAGGTAATAAAGCTTATCTTTTATAGGTTCTATGAGCAAAGTCCCAATATAATATTTCATCTGCTCCTTCTGTGATATTGTAAGGTGAAGATGTTGTAATATACTCTACACATATAATACTGTCCTTTTTGAATATAATGCCCTGAATACCTCCTTTACCCTGTATTATTATCGTTTTATCGACGTTTATTTTTGGATAGGTAAATGAAAGCACTTTTCCATGACTTCGGATAAATTTAGAAGGTGCATTGGCTATGATTTTTCCTGAAAGAAAATATTTTTTAGAGTTAGTATTTATTTCCGTCTTTCCATTCTTATCAATAAGCTCTATTAAGGTTCCGTTAATTACTGTGGTATCCGTAACGATACTTTCGTTTGTTTTCTCAGAACTGTTAGAATACTTTGGCACATCTTTCTTTTTAGAACAAGAAACACTCATCGTTAATACACTTGCAATTATTAAAAATTTTCCCATAGCTTTTATGTTAGTTGCTAGAACCATAATTCTTTCCAATCGCTAGAAAAATATACAGTTTCTCCTCCTTTTAATTCTGAACCATTCCAAATATCAATATGATCTGTTGCTCCCCAGCCATCTTTAAAAAAAATTATGCCTTTATTTTTCCAAAAATTAGTATGATTTAATTGAGGGTAATTTTTTCTTTCATACATTTTTCTGTGCCCGAAAATTTCAGGGTGGGCATGGATCCAGTTCGCTAGTTCTTGTGCTCTTAAAATGTGTCTAAAACCATCTGAATGAGACATCCAGCACTTTGCACCAGCAAAAGAAGATAAGTTGACACCAGATGTATTTAGAGCTATGCTCATGCGTATAGCACATTGATTTGGAAATTCACTTCTATCACATGGATAAACACCTTTGCCCGGATGGTTTTTCCAAATGTTAAAGTATAATGTTGGATTCATATTTGCGTTTTACATAAATATATGAATTATATTTTTAAAGTGAATCAATTTTTTGATAATGTATTCTAGCCTTTTATTTTCAACCTCTGTTTTATTTTTTAATCCTGTAATTTTCCCTGTACGCATTGGCTGTAATACCTGTACAACGTCTGAAATAGCGGCAAAATAGGGAAGAGTCTACAAACTGTAACTGATTGCTGATTTCTTTAATGGAAAATGAGGTTGTTTTGAGAAGCTCTTCAGCCTGTTTTATCACCCTATAGCTTATCCATTGCTTGATAGGCTTCCCAGTTTCTTTTTTGATTAAACTGCTTAAATACTGTGGGGAAAGATGCAATTGATCAGAATAAAATAATACACTTCTTTCCAGATGTCCATGTTGATCCAGGAGCTCAAAAAAATGATGTATAATATCCTGGCTTCTGGTTTGTAAAAGACTGTTGTTTTTAATGACAGGCAAATAGAGTTTTGAAACCAGTTCCAGAAGGGCGTAGAGCAGATACTGTACAGATTCTATGGTACTTTCTTCCTTGGTTTTAGAATGGTACTCCTGAATTAATTTTACAGTAGACCAAATGAGCTTTTTGGCCGGGGATTCAACTTTTATAGCCGGATTGAATTTGATTTCATCACTGGCCAGAAGAACGGTCAGGAAACTATAAGTACTGATGAAATCCAGAGAAATAAAAAATACGGATAATTCAAGATCATCACTTCCGGAAATATCTCCAAGGTCTGTATCAGGTAATAGCATGATGATAGAATGGGACTGTATGTGAAAAGGAAGTGTATTGGCTTGAAGATCCAATATGCCGTTTGAAACGAAACAAAGTAAAAGTTTATTGAGGTTTCTTGCTTTGGCATGAAATTCAGAGAGGCTGTTTACCGTGTATTTTTCAATACATAATCCTTCAAAATTGGGCTTGATCTCTCTCATGATACAGTTGGATTTCTCCTTACAATGGTTAATAATTTTACCAGTGGGGTTTTCTGAGATCAAAGGTAAGCAGTTAATTTTTCTTTTTGAAAGGCTTGTTTAAAATGGAATATAAAATATCAAAAATGGAATGTATTTTATTCGCTAAGTGTTGCTAACTTCGCAAACGGAAATTTTAATCAAACACTGTTTTAATGCACGATAGAGAATTATTCAATGCGAAAATGCCTACGGCCTGTTTTTTACTTTTCTTTGCTCATGGGCTTGTGTTCTCATCATGGGCCAGCCGGATTCCCATTATTAAAGATGCCCTTTCTATCAATGAAGCACAGCTTGGAACTCTTTTGCTTCTGATGCCGATAGGTCAGCTTTCTACAATGATGTTATCCGGAAAATTAATCAGCAGATATGGAAGCAGCAGGATTATTAAAAGTTGTTTTTTATTATATCCGGGCTTTCTTTTACTGATTGGTCTTTCTCCATCTTACTGGATTTTGGCTGCCGTTCTGTTTTTCTTTGGGGTTACAGGAAATCTTTGCAATATTGCGGTCAATACGCAGGCTATTGAAATAGAATCTATTACCAAAAGGACATTATTGTCCTCTTATCATGGAGCCTGGTGCTTTGCTGGGCTGATAGGAGCATTATTGGGAATGCTAGCCATTAATCTGCATGTAGAAACGTTTCATCATTTTGTTCTTACTTTCATCCTTGTCACACTGATCTGGATGTATAGCAGAAACAATCTTACCAATAGTATTCATAAAGCTGAACCACAAACACAGTCCATTTTTAAATCTGTAAATCCCACGTTGGTTGGGTTAGGAATTATTGGGTTTTTAAGTATGGCCATTGAAGGAGCTATGTTTGACTGGAGTGGAGTTTACTTTCAAACGATTGTGAAGGCACCGGAAAATCTTGTTATATTGGGATATACAAGTTTTATTTTAATGATGACTTTAGGAAGGTTTATTGGAAACAGGATCATTGAAAAATTGGGGAAAAGAATGGTATTACAGTTCTGTGGGATATTAATGAGTATCGGACTTTTCCTGAGTGTTTTCCTGCCAGAGTTATGGATTGGTATCATTGCATTCATGATTATCGGGCTTGGAGCTTCTTTAAGTGTACCATCGGTGTATAGTACCATCGGAAAGGTGAATACGGTAGCACCAAGTATTGCTTTATCATTTGTATCCAGTATTTCATTCTTAGGCTTTTTGATAGGACCTCCATTAATTGGATATATTGCAGAAGGTTTTGACCTCAGATATTCTTTCGGACTTTTTGCCTGCTTTGGAATTTTATTGAGTATTATGGCCGGGAAAATGAAGGTATTTAAAAATAACAAGTAATCATTATTAAAAATAAAACGGACTGTTAGGAAAAACAGTCCGTTTACTTTTTACATCCAGGTTTCTACAAGGTTGAACCAGAATGCTTTTTCTTGGTTAAGCAAAAAAACTGCTGAAGCTTTTCGTATGTTTGCGATTCCTTCTGTTGTCTGAATTTCAGTGTATGTAGCCAGACCATGATATTCAGAGCAGTGAATTTCTATATTTTCAATCTGTACACGACGATCCGGGAACTTTCCAAAAACGGTAGGAAGCCATTCTGAAAACATGGCTAAGGTTGCAGAATTTCCGTCACCATTAATCATTTTAAATTCGGGAGAGAACCCTGCAAGAATTTTGTTGAATAAAACATCCTGATCCTCTTCATTTCCCTGAAACCATTTTTCAATATTTTCACAGAAGTCTTTTAATTCTGCATTGATTTTTTCTTTGTTATTCATAAGATTTAAAATTTATAATATATTTTGTTGTTGATGAAAATTAAGCATGAATATATTTACGGAGTTTGCCGTTTATCAGTATCCCTATGATTTGAACAGCTCCGATCATAAAAATTGCTATTGCAAAAGCATTTGAAAATCCCAGTATCTGAATCATATTAAAAAATAAGGTTCCAATAACAGCTCCTCCAACTACACTGCCTACCTGTATTCCGATGCTTATCAAACCTGAAGCTTGTCCGGCTTTTTCTTTGGTGGTAAAGGTAATAGCAGTTCGCATCATAACCGGCATAATAGTCCCATGACCTAATCCCGCTATAAACAGGGTAATATGGGTCATAAAAGAAGGTTTTTGCTGAAAATAGAAGCACATTGCACTGAGAATGAACCCACTCATTAATAATCCCAAACCAATATAGATCATTGTATAAGTGGGAAAGTTTATTTTGGATACGATCAATGGTCCAAGGAAAAAGGCAACCCCGTAAGGAACTATAGCTAATCCCGTTTGTAGGGAACTCTGATGAAAAAATTCCTGGAGATAATAGGGATAGCAGATAAATAATCCTGAGGTAAAATTGTAAAAAAAGAGAATTACAAGACTTAATGCAAAAGGTTGATGCTTTAAAAGCGTTGGATCTATAAGGATAGGCCGGTTATTTTTTAATAGATACATTTCATATCTGATAAAAGCAATTAATAAAGATATTCCTGATATCATAATGGCAAATATCCACCATACCCATTGATATTTCTGTCCAAAAATAAGAGGACATATCAACATAAGCAGAGCAAGAATCAACAATAACGAACCTTTAAAATCAATTCCTGAATTATGTTCTTGGTGGCTGTTATCCATTGTAAAATGAATGCCTATAATACAAATGATGGTGATAGGGACATTCACAAGAAATACCAGTTCCCAGGAAAAGCTTCCCCAATGCATGCTGAGCAATAGACCTCCAAGTAATTGCCCGATGACAGAGGCCAGCCCAAATACTGAACTAAATAGACTTACTGCTTTAGGCTGTTCTTTACTGCTAAAGAGGACTTTTATGGAGGCTAAAACCTGCGGGGCAAGTAGTGAAGCTCCAACGCCCTGAAATAATCTTGCGATAATCAGCCATAGGACCGTAGGAGAAAAAGCGCACGCCAGAGAAGACAATAAAAAAGTATACAATCCCCATGTGAAAATCTTCTTGCGTCCATAAAGATCACCCAGTCGTCCACCGCATACTACTAAGGCTCCATAAGTAAGTCCGTAAATAGCGATAACCAGTTGAAGCTGGTGCTCACTGGCTTTAAAAGCATTTTTTATGGAAGGTAAAGCCATATTCACAATAAAATAATCCAGTGGGGAAAGGAAAGCTCCGGCAATCAGGAAATGGAGGGCCTGCCATCGTTTCGGATAAGTGTTCATATTTTTTTATGCAAAAATAACCTCCTTGTGTTCTGGTAAAATTGTACTTTTGGAGGAAAATATAGTGTGTACAGATGAAAGGACTCCATCTTGAAGGGATTGAAGTGAAAGAAACAAAGCTAAAAGGACAAACTGTTTTTAAGACAACCTCTTTTCTTTCATTTGTTTATATTGTAAAGGGAAAAGGAAATCTGCTGTATGATGATCGTTATATTGATTTTACAGCAGGGAAGCTTTTTATTATTCCTCAACAGGAATCTTACCGTTTTGAAAGTGAAAATGCTGAGGTAATTGCCATAGAGTGTCCCATTGAGTTTATTGATAAGATCCGCCTTGAAGCAGATCGCATTGAAAGTTGTGAAAACCTGTACAAGTTGCAATATATCAGCAATAACTATCATGCCCGTGCCGGGTGTGTATTCCGTAATACGAATGATGAAGATTTTGCGAAGACATTGATTAAGCAAATTGCGTTTGAATTCAGAAACAAGGCAGAGGATTATCTCATCATTCGTAACTGCATTTCAATTCTGCTTAATCTTATAGCCAGAAATATCATTCAAAGCGAAACTTCAGATTTGCAGGAGAATAGAAAGGCTTTTTCTATTATGAAGATCATTGCCTATATTCAAAAACATATAAAGGATAGGGAAAAGACCGGAATTCAAACGATTGCAGAGCATTTTGGGATTTCCGGAAATTATTTCGGGGAATATTTTAAACAACAGACTGGAATTTCCTATCAGGATTATTTACTGGATTATCGACTCAAACTGGTGGAAACTTATTTGAAATACAGCAGTATAAGACTAAGTGAGATTGCTTATGAGCTACAGTTTAGTGATGAGAGCCATCTTTCCAAGCTCTTTAAAAAGTATAGAGGTATTACTCCCGGTGAATATAGAAAGATGAATAAATAGAAGGCTCTCTTAAAAACAATTTCTTTGCTTTTGTAAGGTGTTGATTTATTAAATTTTAAATTTTTTGCAATATTAACATAGTGAACTATATAGTTGACTATATATTTTTATATATTTACATCAAAGATTTTTAAAATGGATTTTGACTTTATTAAAGAATTAGGATACAAAGCATTAGACAGTAGGTTAAAAAGAATCAGTGACCGGATGTCTCATGATGTCAGAAAGTTTTACAAAGAGTTTGGAATTGATGTGGAGCCTAACTGGTATCTTGTTTTTATGTTGTTGCAAAAGAAAGGAGAGATTTCCATTACAGATATTGCAGAACCCTTGGGATATTCTCATCCTTCTGTAGTAGTTATTGTAAAGAAAATGACAGAAAAGGGGTATCTGATGATTAAAAAAGATAAGGAAGATAAACGTAAACAAATGATTTCATTATCTCCTAAAGCTCTGGAGATGCTGCCCAAATTGGAACACGTTTGGGACAGCTGTGAAAAGGCCATTCTAAAATTATTATCAGAAGATTTATCTATTCTTTCTTACCTCAACACTATAGATCAGGAATTAAAAGATGAATCTTTCCACGATCGCTTCAAACGGGAATACTTAAAAACAATACAATCATGAAACTATTTTTTCTCATTACCGCATTACTTTTTTCTAACCTTGTGATTTCTGCCACCGAAACTAAAGTGATGATAAGAGCAAAAGCTAAGGATGCTAAATTTATCGGAAGTTCATTGGGGGGCGCTCATATCATTGTCCGAAATAAACTAAATCAACGAATTTTATCAGAAGGAAAAACGACCGGAAGCACTGGAAATACTGATCTGATAATGAAAACACCTAAAACGAGAGGCCATTCCATTACTGACGATCAAACAGGAGGGTTTGTAGCAACCATTGATATGGATGAACCTACATTTGTTACCATAGAAGTTATTTCCCCTTTAAATAACAGACAGGCACAGGCTGTGGTAAGTACTGAATTATGGCTGATTCCGGGAAAAAATATTTTAGGAGAAGGAATTATTCTTGAAATTCCCGGCTATATTATTGATATTTTAAAGCCAAGAACCCATCAGTATATTGCATTAAACACCATTAAAGACAAACCTTTTGTGTTTCAGGCGAATATTGTAATGATGTGCGGATGCGTGATTGAAAAGGGCGGAGTCTGGAATTCTGATGAGATTGAAGTAAAAGGAATTCTTAAAAAAGACGGAAAATTTGTTAAGAATATTGACATGTCTTGGGTGTCTACGAATTTATTTGAAGGAAACCATACCCTCAATACTCCGGGAAATTATGAACTTACATTATATGCTTATCATGAGAAAACCGGTAATACCGGAGTAGATAAGGTAAATTATGTAGTTTTTGAATAAGATAACATCTTGTCGTGGTGTTATCTGTAAGATTTTTGTCTGATATATCTATATCAGACAAAAAATTATCTTATTTTTATCATAATAAGGAAATGATTATTCTTAATTTTAACGATTGAACTTATTATCGTGAAAAATCTCATTGCAAAAGCTGTATATGAGATAAAGCAAAAAAATATGAAAAAATATATTGTATCAGGTTTACTATTTTCTTTATCAATGTATGGCGAGAAAAGAAATGAATCTGTTGTATCTCATCAAAATATTCTTACTATAACTCAGAAAGACAGGCATGTTGATGAAGGACCTCGTTATGGAGCGTACATTCATAGCAAGAATTGTTCTTTTGAAGTTTTAATTAATGATATTCCTGTAATAAAATATAATGACGATTCAGGAAATGGCCTGGCAGGCTCTTATTTTCAGCTAAATGAAGGGATCTTTAAAAAAGGAAACCAAAAGATCACGATTAAAATGACTCCAGGATTTAACCCGGATCAGAAAGTATTAGAATCATTGCTGTCCCCTAATTCAGAAATACAGTTAAGGATTGTAAAATCATTCAAAAACCAGACAGGAAATCCTGAAGAAAACGAAGTGAGAAAATATTCAACTTCAAAAAAGAAGCTTGGAAATAGCCCATCTTTTGAAGACTCATTTACTTTCTTTGCTGATATTCCTTATCATATAGAAACTCTTGAGAATGCGGAGGTTTTACTCACTGATGATAAAGATAAATTACAGGCTATTGAGCAGGAAGTAGTTGCTCAATACAATAAGATAAGAGATATTTACAGGAATGGTTCCTGGAGTGCATTAGCTACTCTATATTATAACAGAGAAAAAAGAGTAGCTAAACAGTTTTATCTATTACCTGATGAAATAAAACATAGATGGAATGATTATGTATTCAGAACCAATACTGATATTACATCTTTTGATATAAAGCCAATAGAAGATTACAAAATGACCTTTTATGCAGGCGGCAAAATCGTATGCTTGCAGAAGATTGATAATGAAAAATCAGCGCTTTGGGGTCATTTTAAAAGAAAAGGAAAGGATAATGTAACAACAACTTACATTACCCTTTATCTCTATCGTCCTAAAGGAACGAAGGACCTGGAAGTCTATTAATATTTTATAAAGAATCCGTGGCGGCAAATCGTGTGATTGTGTCTAGCCATTCTTTTCTTTCATTCTCAGTTAGTTCATACAATGGGCCTATAAAATCATCTTGAATGGAAGAGATACCACAGTACTCCAGAATTCCTTTTTTTAGTTGAATAAGTCCGCTCGACTGATATTCTTCTTTATATGCTTTGAGAGATAAATCTCCTGCAGTTGTGATGATTCTTGCAGATTTTGCATTTAACAGTCCTTCACTGCTTCCTTTTTTGTTCGTTTTAAAAACAATTCCCGGAAGAAATGCTCTGTCAAAGAACCCCTTCATTACAGCAGGCATGCCTAACCACCAAACAGGGTGTATCCATACCTGATGCTCACTCCATTGAATATCTTCCAGAGCTTTTACAAGATCGGGTTCCAGTTCCATTCTTTGTTGGTAACCAAATTGCAGGTTAGGATTAAAATTAAGTTTTCCAATGGCAATATACCGTACCTCAGCACCGGAAGTTATAGCGGAATTGATATAAGATTCTGCAATGACAGAATTAAAGCTGTTTTGATTCGGATGCCCGTTAATAACGACAATTTTTTTCATGATTTTTGAGTTAAAAGATGCTTAAATAATTTGATCTGTTGTTTGTAGAAAGCTTCAGATAGCTGACAAGGAAAGAAATCAAAAGCATGTACAGCACCTCCAATTTCCAGGAGATCAGCTGAAATTCCTGCATTCTGTAATTTTTTTGCATATTTCTTACCTTCATCTTTCAATGGGTCCAGCTCGCATACAATGATGGTAGCATCAGGAAGATTTTTAAAATTCTTTTCCCGTAAAGGAACCGAGTATTGAGGCGGATATTCCGTTTTATGCTGTAGATAATGTTTCCACATCCATTCAGCAGCGTTTTTAGTTTGCATAGGTGCATTTGCTAAATCCTCCATTGATGAGGTTTTCAAAAGGTTGTCCGTTGGCGGATACAATAAATATTGATGTTTAATGTTCACTTCTTTCCTGTCTCTTGCCCAATGAGTTATTGAAGCGGCAATCGTAGCTCCGGCACTGCTTCCGCCAATCATTATTTCGTTTTTGTTTCCACCAATGTGATCAGCAGATTCAGATACCCATAATAAAGCATCATATCCATCTTCCATAGCCGCTGGGAATGGATGTTCGGGAGCTAGCCGATAGTCCACAGACACAATAATCATATCAATATCTAATGCCAATCGATAAAAGATAAAATCATATTGTTCCGGAGTCCCATAGATAAAAGCGCCGCCGTGGAAATAGAGGAGTACCGGTAAATTTTGCTTTCCCTTTGGTCTGTAAATTCTCAATCTGATGTCTCTTTGTGATTCCGAAGAAGGAATATGGATGTTCTCTACAGAAAGCGATAAAGGGATAGGCAATGATTCTTCCAGCATCATTATCTTCATTTCTTCTTCCCTGATCTTTGCCGGATGACTGGCCATTAAATATTCATAATCAATTTGATTAAATGGACTGTGAATAACGGCTTTCAAAAGTTCCGGATCTATTTTTTCTTGCATTATAGATAAATTTTATACCGCAAAAATAGACTGATAAAATGGGTGAAAACAGGTATATTTAAAGCTTATTTAGGTATCTTTGTCGTATGACAAGAGAAAATATATACCAATCCCTTGAAGTTTTTTATGAGAAAATAGATCAATGCCCATTAAAAGACAGGCAATTCAATTTTTTTGAACTGGTGTATGTTATTTCCGGTATTGGAGATCATATTGTGAATGAAAATAAAATTGCCTTTTCTACCGGAGATCTGTTTTTAATTACTCCCAATGATTGCCATGGATTTGACCTCAATGGGATCTGTGAATTTATGGTAGTTCGTTTTGGTGAAAACTATATCAAAGAATATCAATGGAAAAGTATAGACCATATTGAGTGTCTTTTGTATTATGCATCTCACTTGTCTGGTTCATTACTCGTGAATAATGAGGATAAAAAAATGATGAGTCTGCTCATTCAGAATCTACAGCAGGCAATACAACATGAATCTATATATAATGAAGACCTTACCCGTCATTTGGTGAATGCTATTATTGTGATTGCGGCAAGGAATATAGCAGTGATCAAACCACAGAATATCTCATCCAATGCCGATGTTCGTATTCTTCAGATTCTGGATTATATTCAGGAAAATATACGCCAGCCCAAACTTCTGAAAGTAGAGGTCATTGCCAATGAGTTTGGATTATCTTCAACCTATCTTGGCAGTTACTTCCGTAAACAGTGTAACGAGTCTATTCAACAGTACATTTCTTCCTACAAAATCCGGCTGATAGAGCATAGGCTGCGTTTCAGTGATAAAAGGGTTCACGAAATTGCAGATGAGTTCGGATTTGCAGATGAAAGTCACATCAATAAATTTTTCAAAAGACATAAAGGAAAAAGTCTTAAAGCATACCGGCTTGAAGTGGCTTAAATTAAAGCGCATTAAATACTTCCATAATCGCCTCAATAAGTCCTTTTTCTATCTTTGATTCTGATGAGGTATCCTGTACCATAGCCCGCATATTGCCCTCATCATCGCGTTCAAAAACAACCTCGTTACCATTCACATCTACATAGAATTTATAACCATAGGTGAATGTTACCAGTTTTACATTGAAAAGCTCTTTTTTTCCTTTATAGGTTACAGGTAATTCAAATTCTTCCATGAGGTATTCAATACGTTTAATTGCGGACAAAGTTCGGAAATCTTAGTGTAAGTTTTTAATATTTTGGAAGGTTCATGAATAAGTTTTTGTAACCCATTCATTATAAGTTATATTATTGGGTATTGTTGTATTTAAATTGTATCGATGACAATGTACCTGATATTATGAATTTAAAAGTACCCATCCTGTAGATTTGCAGCCATAGAAGTTATCCTCTACAAAAATAATTTTACCAAGATTATTAGCATTACAGGTATTGGTTCCTAATGTTGAATTTTCGGCATTTATTTTAATGGAACCTTTCACCTGTACCTTTGAATCACTGTTTGTTGTCTCAAAATTATTGATGCCTATCCCAACTTTTCCATTCTTTAATAGGGTAAATGCGTCATTGCCTGTTCCATTAATTCCATTTCCTATTACTAAAAGCCGGTTGCTGTTCTGATACGCTTCAGTAAACTGGTTGTCATATTTTTCTGCGATTGGAATATAGGATGTATTATAGGCACCGAAGGTGGTTTCATATCCACTGTAGGCTCTTGTTTTATTTCCGAAGGCTGTTGATAAAACACCAATTGCCTGTGTTTGTAATCCCCATGCTGTAGAATTGCTTCCTGATGCTATATTTCCCATCTGACTGATGAGGTTGCCACCCCATGACATAGAGTTGCTTCCCGAAGTGGTATTAAAACCACCAAAAACAGCCGACCTTTCTCCCGAAGAAGTATTCATGATACCGGTAGCAAAACTGTTAATACCCGTTGCCCCTCTGTTGGAAGAAGTATAAGCATATGATAAATCAACCGCATTGTTTCCAAGTGCACCATAATTTGAACTGTTTATATTTTTTAACAACCGAAATGCAGAAGAGTACTCATCATTTTGTATAGATCCTTTTGTTTGTACCAATGCCGAAGATAAAGGCATCCAGGAACTTTGATTCCAATAATAATATCCAGGATAATAAACATATTTCATCTTCTCAGACGCTGTATTTTTACTACCATCTTTAATATATACCAGCATGGTGTTGTGTTCTTCTGTTACAGGCATAGTATAGGCTTCCAAAGACGTGATACTGGGAATAATAAGACCTTTGACAGGAGTGTTGGCTGGGCTTTCAATATGAAGGCTTGCTTTTGGGTGATCTGTATTGATTCCCACCTGAGCAAATAGTAGGGTAGAAAGATGGAGGGTTGTAAATAGGAAAAATTTCATAAAAGGAACACATAGATTCGTTTATGCAAAGGTATATTTGTCAACTATTCTATACAAGAGTCAACCTTATGTATTGTGTATTTTATCCTCTTATTAATTTTAGAATGTGATATTCTTTCCTTTGATTTTAACCATATTTAGTTTATTAATATTCTTTATGTTGTTTTTAATAGTATATTTGTGTTTTAATTTTAATAACCAATATTTATATTTTAAAAAGATAGGTCATGAATAGAGTGAATATTTTTTGGTTCAGAAGAGACCTTAGACTGGAAGATAATATGGGGCTTCACCATGCCCTTAATGCTGGATTAAAGGTTATTCCAATTTTTATTTTTGATACAGAGATATTGAATCAGCTTCAGAACAAGTATGACAGAAGGGTAGATTATATTCATCAGGCTTTACAAAAGATTCATAAAGAGTTGAAAAAACATAACAGTGGACTTCATGTTTACTATGGTACTCCAATAGATATTTTTAAAAAATTAACAGAAGATTTTACTATTGATACAATATTTTGTAACAGGGATTATGAACCACAAGCCATGCAGCGGGATCGAAAGGTAGCTGATATGTTATCAAAATATCATATACAATTTAGAGATTTTAAAGATCAGGTCATATTTGAAAAAAATAATATTCTGAAAAGTGATTTTTCACCGTATACTGTTTTTACTCCATATTCAAAGAAATGGAGAGAAAATTTGAAAGATATAGAAACCGTTACAACAAATTGGGACCATTTTGCAAATGATGAAGGGTTTTCAGAAATTATTTCATTGAAAGAAATTGGGTTTGAGAAAACGGATCTTGAGTTGATAGAACCTAAATTGGATAAAGATATTATAGATTCCTATGGTGATTATAGAGATTTTCCTGCCATGGATCGTACTACTCATCTTGGGATTGCCCTTCGATTTGGAACCATCTCTATCAGAAAATGTGTGCAATATGCTGTTAAACATAATGAAGTCTGGCTGAATGAACTGATCTGGAGAGAATTTTTTATGCAGATTTTATACCATTACCCAAGTGTTGTACACCATTGTTTTAAAAAGAAATATGAGAATATTTCCTGGAGGAATGATGAAAAAGAATTTAAAGCATGGTGTGAAGGCAAAACAGGATATCCAATTGTGGATGCCGGAATGAGAGAACTTAATGAAACCGGATTTATGCACAACAGGGTAAGAATGATTACAGCAAGTTTTCTTACTAAGCATCTGCTCATTGATTGGCGGTGGGGAGAAGCCTATTTTGCTGAAAAATTATTAGACTATGATCTGGCAGCTAATAACGGTAACTGGCAGTGGGCAGCTGGATGTGGATGCGATGCAGCACCTTATTTCAGAATATTCAATCCCTATGAGCAGACGAAAAAGTTTGATAAAAACACTCAGTATATTAGGAAGTGGCTTCCTGAAGAGTATATCGAAGAACCTATTGTAGATCATACAAAAGCCAGAGAACGAGCATTGACTGTTTATAAAGAGGCACTGGCAGAATAACAAATAAAATAAAGAAAATTGGGCAAAAAAGGAATTTTATTAATCAATCTTGGCTCTCCAAGATCAACGGCGGTAGAAGATGTAAAAGAATATCTGGATGAATTCCTGATGGATGAAAAAGTAATTGATTATCGATGGATTTTCCGGGCACTTTTGGTTCGTGGAATTATTTTAAAAACCAGACCTGCAAAATCAGCGGAAGCTTATAAAACGGTATGGACAGACGAAGGATCACCCCTCATTGTTATAACGAAAAAGATCCAGCAAAAGCTACAAAAGGTAGTTGATATACCGGTTGAAATCGGAATGAGATATGCAGAACCCAGTATTGAAAAGGGGATCAGGAATCTTGTTGAAAAAGGGATTACAGAAATCGTACTATTTCCCCTTTATCCGCAATACGCAATGAGTACTACAGAAACTGTCATTGAAAAAGCCGAAGAAATCAGAAAAAAGAAATTTCCTAATGTAAGAATCAATTATATCCAGCCTTTTTATAACCGGGATCTGTATACCGATTGTCTGACGGAAAGTATCCTTGAGAAACTGCCTGAAAATTTCGATGCCTTATTATTTTCTTATCATGGGGTTCCCGAACGGCATATTTACAAAACAGACCGTACAAAGACATGTAATATGAATGATTGTTGCCATAAAGACACTCATCCCAGCCACTCGTTTTGCTATCGCCACCAGTGTTTTAATACCACTGAAAAGGTGATCAAAAAGCTTGGATTACCAAAAGATAAAGTAATTGTTTCTTTTCAGTCCAGGTTAGGAAAAGATAAGTGGATAGAACCTTATACAGATCATACATTAGAAACGATACCCGGTCAGGGCATTAAAAACCTCGCTATTGTTTGTCCCGCCTTTGTTTCAGACTGTCTTGAAACATTGGAAGAAATTTCAGTTGAAGGAAAAGAATCATTTCTGGAAGCAGGTGGTGAAAACTTCACCTATATTCCTTGCCTGAATGATGAAGACCGTTGGATTGAAGTTATTAGAAAGTTGTGTGAAGAGCAGCTTAATCAATTCTATTTAGTATAGTTTTGAGTACATATTGTAATTATTTTTTAGGAAATTAGGTATTTTTGTAGACTATTTGAAACGAATGAATTATACGCTTATTAAAGACTTCATAGACCTGTTACAGGATTTTGAAACGGAAGTCAATGCTTATCCTGATTTGTACCCGGGAACTATTCAGGGCTTTAAAGCATGGATTTCTGATAAGGAGAATGCCGGGAAGGAAGATCATTCTGAAGAACCTTACTGGGAAGGGAAGGAGAATGGGAGAACACCGGAAAGTGCCATAAGTACATTGCTTGTTCATCTTAACCGATATGCGAAAACCTACTCAAAGTCCGCCATATCAGATTCTGAATTTTCAACTCAGGAAGACTTTATTTATTTAATCAATTTAAAAGCTTTCGGAGAGATGACCAAAATGGCTCTGATCAAGAAAAATATTCAGGATAAACCGGTAGGGATGCTCATTATTGCAAGGCTGTTACGTCAGGGATTTATTGAACAGACAGATTCTGATTTGGACAAGCGCAGTAAATTAATCCGTATTTCCGAAAGAGGACTGATGATTTTGGAAAAACAAATGGAGAAAATCCGTCAGGCTACTCATATTGTTGCAGGAAATCTTAGCCACAAGGAAAAGATGAATCTGATACATCTTCTTAATAAACTGGATCGGTTTCATTATCCTATTTTTTCTCGAAATATTGATTCAGATCAGCTTATCAATACAGTGTATGATGAGTATTCATTTAAAGAAGCATGACCTCAGAAGTTTCTCTCTGAATTTCATTT
Organism: Chryseobacterium sp. Marseille-Q3244; assembly: GCF_940807095.1. NCBI lineage: Bacteria > Pseudomonadati > Bacteroidota > Flavobacteriia > Flavobacteriales > Weeksellaceae > Chryseobacterium > Chryseobacterium sp. Marseille-Q3244. Next base: position 44,868 of record NZ_CALNWX010000011.1, read on the forward strand.
TAAAAAGTAATATTCTGAGACCTGCTCGAAGGTATTCTATAGACTTCTTTATATAGTTTAAGAATTACTAAATTTGAAAAAGAGGTCGATAAAATAAAAAGAAAAGAGTCCGTGTTCACTATTTGTGAGACGGACTCCATTTTTTACATTTACTATGTTAATATTAAATCAAAGTTTTATTTCAAAATCAAAACAGGTAAATGGGTATTTTGATAAAGCCCTTCAGAAATACTTCTGTTCGCCATATAATAAAGGAAGCTATGTCTGCCCGGTAAAGCAATAATAAGATCAGTATTGTTGGAAGTGGTAAAAGTCAAAATCCCATTGATCACATTTTCATCATAAGAATAATAAATACTGCTGGGAATTTCCGTTAAATGCTGACGAATATAGTCTTCCAGTTCTTTCTTTTTATCAGCATTGAGGTCAGTTTTTTCTTTAGTATTGATATTCAGGAATGATAAACGTACATCCTGTTTCTGAATTATTGATTTGTGCTGAAACAGTCTTTCAAGTTTTTTAATTCCATTGACATCACAAGGAATCACAATATTATTAATACTGCTGTATTGATAGCTATTAGGAACAATCAAGGTTTTAACCGGGCTTGTTCTTGCAATACTGATAATATTATCGGAAACAAAACTTTCATGGGAAGAAGTGGAATCATCACTTCCCAAAATAATCATTTCGATTGTCGGCTGATTTTTCAATACCTCATTGATGCTTCTTGTCAGTGCCCAATCACTTAAAAGTCTGGAGACTTTTACCTCTGGTGAAATCTCTGCAGCGATCTTACTTAACTGGTCAAATCGTAGTTCTGTTCTTTCTAAAAGGCTGTTAACACTTTCTTCATTGACGAATGAATGGCCTTCTGCAATATGCAGGTAATCAAATTCAGATTCTCCGGCAATCTTTAAAAGAATAATGTTTTGGTAATTATAATTTTTTGCCCACTCAGCGGCGACTTTTACAGCATTTTCTGTAGTTGGTGTAAAGTCAATAGGTACAAGGATTGTTCTCATGTTATCTATTTTAAATCCTGATTATTCTAAATTAGCAGTCATTTTTTTTACTAAAAGAAGAGCTTTGTTGATTTCGGCTTCATGAAGGTCACCTGCTGCTCTTTTATACAGCTCCAGTGCCCATGGATACACTTTTTCTACAAGCTTTTTCCCTTTTGAAGTAAGAAAGATCTTCTTGTTTCTTCTGTCATTTTTATAAGCAACCCGTTCTACCAGTTCTCTTTTTACAAGGGCATTAATAAGATAGGTGATGCTTGATTTATCTTTACTTACTTTGTTGGCTATTTCTTGTTGATTGATTCCATCATTACGGGATAGAAGTCCAAGAATTTCAACCAGTTCAACGGAAAGATCCGGATCATACTCGTTAACGCAGGCCTGAATTTTTTGCCGTAAACGACTTTTCATTTCAGTCATTGCCCAACCTAGTTCTAAGGCTATTTCGGACAAGTTATTTTGTTTCTCAGACATATCTTTTTTTAATAAGGTGAAATCTCAGTTTCCAGATTGATGCTCCCTAACAAATGTACGGAAAATTAGTTTTAATTTCAACTAATTAAGTGTAAAATAGTAATAAGCAGCTTTTTATAATTTGGAAAGGTAACTGTAAATTAATAGCTGTATTTTTCCAATGTCCAGGCATATAATGCGCCCAGTTCCTATATAACAACTGAGAAGTGCTTTCTCAAAATATTGATAGGTAAATAATTTATTCTTGCATGGTAGCCCCACCAAGAATCGAACTTGGATCTAAAGTTTAGGAAACTTTTGTTCTATCCATTGAACTATGAGGCCTTAAGGAAATAAAATTACAAATTATTATTGTATGTATTTCAAATCAATATGTTAGTTTTTTTACCATGATTACACAAATATTTGTACTCTTTTTTTAAATTTCGAGATTGAGGGTGATACTTTTTGTAGTTGGAGTCTTTATAATAAAAGAATCTGCCCTTTAGGGGCAGATTCAGTAGATAATACATCTCATTTTTTTAATTAGACAACAATAAAAAGCACAGCCGACAATGCTGTGCTTAAATTTTTATTTCAAATTTAATTGCAATTTCAAGAGTAGTAAGAAAAGCAAATAAAGTTTCCACTTCGATGTTTATTACATAGTAAATGTAGTGATATTTTTAATACGAAATGTGAATTTAATGTTAAAATTAACAAGTTATCCACAATTTGTTGTGGATAAGTCTGACGTTATTCCACAAATTACTATAAGATATGCTTATTATTACTGCTCATTCAGGTATTTCAGAACAAAATCATTCAATGTTTTTTTCTCTTCATTACTGCCTTTATTATCCATATGACTATGGTTGATGGAAGTGGGCTGAATGGTCATATGATATTTTTTCTGCTCTTCTTCCGTAGGTAAGACTCCTTCATCAGCAGGATAATCATTGGAACGCAATGAATAAATTTTAGGAATACTTGTTCTTGGAAGGAACATTCTTCTATTATCCATCGCAATAATTTTATACACAAGATTAGGATGCTGATTTCCAAATAAAGCCACCATATCACCACCATTAGAATGGCCGATCAAGGTAAGGTGTTTATAATCCAGATCCGGATTTGTTTTTTTAAGCTCATTCAATACATATAATATATTGTCGGAACCATTTTGCCAGAAAGGTCTTCTTACGATTTGTAGGTTTCCTTCTACTGGGAGGGGAGCATCTGTAGTTTGTTCATGTTGAATACTTACTGTAAAATACCCCTTTGAGGCCAACTTTTCTGTCAAATAAGAATATACAAAATAATCACCACCTTTATTAAAACCATATCCATGATTAAAGATAATCACCTGCTGATTCGGTATTTTTTTCTTAGTTTTAGGAATATAATAAGCAACAGGAATCTTACGGTTTCTGCTTGGGTCTAAGAAAGTGAGTGTATCCCGCTTCACTTCATATTCATTTTCAGAACTTATACTTTTCTTTACTGAACAATTTATAAGAAGGAAGAGAACAGGTAGAGGAGATATTATTTTTCCAAATTTCATGATAGAATGGCTTAATCACAAAAATCTGAATTTTTTCTGATATAATTGAATGGTTTTGAAGTCTTTTTTATGAATATAAATTTTAAAACATACAAAGAGCAGTAAAAACTGCTCTATATTTTATCTGATAAATATTTTTAAGAATATACACAACCGCACCCTGTTTCCCATGGCATACAGTCGCGTTTAGGCTCATGGCAGTTATCATCAGGATTACCTCCACCTGAAGATCTATAGCAGATTCCTCCGCTGCAATAATACGAACCTGAAACAGCAGGACACTTTCCTTCCAAATCACAATCTGCATATGGAACATCTCCGCCACTTATCAATACAAGATGATTCCTTTTTAATTTCTTTAAATTTTTCATAGTATTTGATTTTTAATTTGTTAAATCATAAAATTATGAAATATATAATACTCAAACAAGTGATTTAATTGATTGTGAATTAATAGATAAATTTATTTTTATTTGAGATAACTGGAAATTGAGTATCTTTATTTCATTAAAATCTTATTCTAAATATCATCCGATATCAAGCATTATTCTAAAGCTTGAAAATAACAGGTCCAGAATTACTGAACCCAATACTTTATTATTTAAATCCAGCTTAGTTATGAATAAACAAACTACTCATGATTAAAATAGTTTGGATCATAACCATCATATTTAAAATAAGATCATTATGAAAACAAATACAATCGCCGTTATTGGTGGAACCGGAAAATCCGGAAAATATCTGGTACAAAACCTTCTTGAAAAAAGATATCCGATGAAGCTTTTATGGAGAAAGCCTGAAGACTTCAAAATGCAAGATCCTCTGATTGAAATAGTAAAAGGAGATGTGAGGGATGAAGAGGCTGTACATTCATTAATCGAAGGCTGCAATATTGTGATAAGTACACTAGGGCAGCCCAAAGAAGAAAAGTCTGTCTTTAGTGATGCTGCAAAAAATATCATCCGAACAATGAATCATTATAGAATCAAAAGATATATCGTAACCACTGGATTGAGCGTGAATACTTCAACGGATCAAAAAAATGACCGGGTGAAAATGGCTACCGAATGGATGTATCAGAATTATCCTGAAACCACTTCAGATAAGCAGAAAGAATACCAGCTGCTTTTAGAAAGTGATCTAGACTGGACTTTGGTACGCTTACCTCTGATTACTATAACAGACAGAAGTTGTAATACTGAAATAAGCCTGATCGATTGTAAAGGTGAAAATATCAGTGCTGCCGATCTCGCGGAGTTTTTGGTTTCACAGATTGAAGATTCTAATTACATTAGGGAAAGTCCATTTTTATATAATATTTAAATAGACCTTTAGGATAATAAAAAAACAGAGAGCTTAACGGCTCTCTGTCTATATTTATTTCTCAAGTTTTTCCTTGATGTATTTTGCAGTATAAGACTTCTTATTTTTCGCCAGGTCCTCAGGGGTTCCGGCAAAAACTACCTCTCCACCATGTTTTCCAGCTCCTGGGCCAATATCAATAATATAGTCAGCACATTTGATAATGTCCGGCTGGTGCTCAATAACGATCACTGAGTGTCCAAGTTCAATCAGTGCCTGTAATGATTTCAAAAGCTTTTGGATATCATGGAAATGAAGCCCGGTAGAAGGCTCATCAAAGATAAATAAAGTTTTATCTGTAGTAACTCCCTTCACAAGGAATGAAGCCAGTTTTACACGTTGTGCTTCACCACCGGAAAGGGTAGAAGAGCTTTGTCCCAACTGTAAATAGCCCAATCCAACTTCCTGTAAAGGTCTCAGCTTGGTTACAATTTTTTCTTCATTATTATCTTTAAAGAATTCCAATGCTTCATCTACCGTCATATGAAGAATATCAGAAATATTTTTCTCATCGAATTTTACTTCAAGGATCTCATTTTTGAATCGTGTTCCTTTACAAACTTCACATTCAAGCTCAATATCAGCCATAAACTGCATAGAAACATTGATGACTCCTTCACCTTTACATTCATCACATCTTCCGCCATCTACGTTGAAAGAGAAGTGTTTCGGTTTGTAACCCATCATTTTAGCAACCTTCTGCTTAGCAAAAAGATCACGGATGTCATCATACGCTTTCAGGTAGGTTACCGGGTTTGATCTTGAAGATTTTCCGATAGGATTCTGATCAATCAATTCAATATTTTTGATGAGCTTTTTGGGGAACTCTACAGAATCATAGTCTCCTTTTTTACCACCCATTCCCAGCTGAATCTGAATGTCGTTGGTAAGGATTTCCTTCATTAAAGTAGATTTTCCACTTCCGGAAACACCTGAAATAACGGTTAGACTTTCCAAAGGAACATCTACATCAATATTTTTAAGGTTATTCTGGCGGGCTCCTTTAATATGGATCCATTCTTTTGCTTTTCTGCGTTTCTTCGGAACTTCTATTTCGAGTCTTCCTGTAAGGTATTCTGAGGTAAGCGTGTTGGCCTTTTTCAGATCCTTATAATCTCCTGCAAATACGAGCTCTCCACCAAGATAACCTGCCTCCGGTCCAATATCAATGATATAATCGGCGGCATGCATCACATCTTCATCGTGTTCCACTACAATGACAGTATTTCCTAAATCACGTAGATTTTTCAATACTTCGATGAGGTTTTCAGTATCCTTGGAATGTAATCCGATAGAAGGCTCATCCAATATATAGATGGAACCTACCAAAGAACTTCCTAAGCTTGTTGCCAGGTTAATTCTTTGACTTTCTCCTCCGGAAAGGGTATTTGAGGTTCTGTTTAAGGTTAAATATCCTAACCCTACTTTTAGTAAAAACTCCAGACGGGTTGTGATTTCGTACAATAGCCGTTTGGCAACTTCTTTATCGTGGTCAGATAATTTTAGACTGTTAATTAATGGCACGAGTTCATCCAACGGAAGCTCAATCATTGATTGAATGTTGTGTCCGTCTACTTTTACCCAGCTCGTTTCTTCACGCAATCTTAATCCTTCACAAGTTGGGCAAAGGGTTTTTCCTCTGTAACGGGAAAGCATGACACGGTACTGGATTTTATAAAGGTTTTCTTCAAGCATTTTGAAGAAATTGTTAATACATGGGAAAGTACTTTTACCATCACCTTTCCAAAGGAAATTTTTCTGCTCCTTGGTCAATTGATGATAAGGTTTATGAATAGGAAAGTCTCCTGCCTTTTTGATAAAGTCTTTTTTCCATTCACTCATTGTTTCTCCTCGCCAGCAGGCTACAGCATCTTCATAGATGGAAAGTGTCTTATTAGGAACCACTAAATCTTCATCAATTCCAATTACTTTTCCATAGCCTTCGCATGCCGGACATGCTCCATATGGGTTATTGAAGCTGAAGAAATGAACATTGGGTTCAAGAAACTCCATTCCATCCAATTCAAATTTATTGGAGAACTCTTTTACCTTTTCGGTGTCTGTATTTTTTAAAGAACAGTAGCCATGACCTTCATAAAAAGCCATCTGAATAGAGTCTGCCAATCGCTGTAAAAAGCTTTCATCTTCTTCATAGGAAAAACGGTCGATTACCAAATTGATCTTCATTCCTTTTTCCGGGGCAAATCCGAAGCTTTCAAGATCTTCAATTCCTGCCAGATTTCCGTTGATTTCAAGTCTTGTAAAACCGGCAAGTTTTAAAACATTTAAAGTTTCCTTAAAATTATCAGCATCATATTCCAATGGAGCAGTCAATAAAAAGGAAGTATCTTTTTTAGAAGCCTTAATGAAGTCAACCACATCAGAAACCGAATCTTTTTTCACTTCTTCCCCCGAAACAGGAGAAAATGTTTTTCCAATCCTGGCAAATAAAAGCTTCATATAATCATAGATCTCTGTAGAGGTTCCTACAGTAGAACGTGGATTGGATGAAATTACTTTTTGCTGGATAGCGATGGAGGGTGCAAGTCCTTTAATATCATCAATTTTAGGTTTTTCTAATTTTCCTAAGAACTGACGGGCATAAGAACTTAAACTTTCCACATACCTTCTCTGTCCTTCTGCATAAATGGTATCAAAAGCCAGAGATGATTTACCACTTCCTGATACTCCGGTAATAACAATCAGTTTGTTTTTGGGGATCAGGACGTCTATATGTTTCAGATTATTAAGATGGGCATTCTTAACGAAAATCTGTTTTTTTATGTCTATTTCTGTAGTATTAGCCATATTTTGTTTATTCATAAAAGTAACTGTACAGTGTTGTAAACTGCCAGTTTAATGGTGTTTTCTGGAATATTCCAGGATGTCATCAATTGAACTTTCAAAACTATTTTCTATTCAACTGACAGAGACAACATGTTTGCAGAATGCTGCCCAAAATAGAGTTGAAAAAGAATCTTCTCACCGTAAAATTAAGACCCACAAAATTACGAATTTTTTAGCGAAAATTACATGATTATCCTATTACTAAAATTGTATATAAAATAAAAAATGAGAATGATGATCCCACAATATTACACTCAGAAAAAGAAGATTTAAAATGTTTTTTGTGGAATTATTTTCTTTTTGCCCTTTGTTGTTATTGAATTTTAAACAGTTTTTGATCTTTTAACACGTTTTTTTGCCAGGGTATTGTTTTATATTTTAAAATTATTTAAAATTGTATTCATAAATATGTAATATAGGAATGAGAAAATTATTCAGAGATCTAGTTACACATTTAATGAGAAAAAGATAGAAACTCTCCCTCAAAGAACATAGACGCAGCATTTCAGGCCGCGTCTTTTTTTATGACAAGTATCATTTGCCTGTCTTCCTGAACTCCCTTACTTTTGAACCTTGTTAAAAGAAACTACGGAAACGATTATGATCAAAAAGATAGGAAGTGTTTTTTTTCTTGGATCTCTGCTTTGGGTACAGGCTCAGGAAAAAACTACAGATATTGAAAACATTGAATTTCAGGGGAAATTTATCTCTACACCTTATAAAAGTGCCAATCAGAATATTACTGTAATCACCAAAGAAGATATTGCCAATGCCCCTTCAAAAAGTATTGATGAAATTCTTCAGCAGGTTCCGGGGATGGACATCAGAAGGAGAGGATCCAATGGAGTTCAGAGTGATATCAGTTTCCGTGGAAGTTCCTTTGAGCAGGTTTTATTATTATTGAACGGAGTCAGAATCAATGATTCACAGACAGGGCACAATTCTATGAACATTCCGGTGGATCTTGAAGATGTGGAAAAAATTGAGATCATCAAAGGCCCTGCTGCCAGACGTTTTGGGCAAAATGCTTACGCCGGGGTTATTAATGTGATTACCAAACCGGGAGTAGGAAAGAAGGTTAAAATAAGTGCAGAAGGTGGAGATTATAGTTCTTATAGATTAGGCTTTAATGCCCAGATGGGAAATGAAAAATTTTCCAATACCCTGCAGGCTAACTCTTCAGGATCTCAAGGCTATATGTATAATACGGATTATGAAATCAGAAATGTATTCTATCAGGGAAAACTGAATATTAAGAATGGTGATCTGAGACTTCAGGCCGGTTTTTCTGAAAAGAAATTCGGAGCTAATGGATTTTATGCTTCCAAAACTGCGATTGATCAGTATGAAGAAATGCAGGCATCTATTGTAAGTGTTGCCCATCAGCAGACTTTTGGAAAATTAAAGATTAATTCTAATGTATATTGGAGAAGAGGGCAGGATATGTACCTTTACAAAAGACAAGACCCTTCTTTTTACAGAAATATGCACATTGGAAATAATGTAGGAGGTGAAGTCAATTCCAGCTATCAATGGGGATTGGGAACTACAGGAGTGGGTGTGGAGCTGAGAAAAGAGTTCTTGGTAAGCAGTAATCTAGGAAATCCGAACCGTTTTGTTTCCCAGATTTTCTTTGAACATCACTTCTCATTATTAGATAAAAAATTAAACATCAGTCCCGGAATCTCATGGGCAAACTATTCTAAAGAGGGTAATTTTTTCTATCCTGGATTGGATGTAGGATATAATTTCAATCCTAACAGTAAAGTCTATGGAAACATTGCCAAAGTACACCGTATTCCTACTTTTACCGATCTTTATTATGTAAGTCCGCAAGAGCGTGGTAACCCAAATTTGTTGCCTGAAAATGGTATTTCATCTGAGGTAGGTTACCAATATCAGGATAAAAAGATTTTAGCCAAAATTAGCGGGTTTTTAAGAGATTCAAAAAATTCTATTGATTGGGTAAAAAAAGATATCAATGATAAAACATGGGCTGCAGATAATGTAGGAAACATTAAAATCAAAGGAATAGAAGCCGAAGTAAACTACAAAATGAACGATTGGCTGAAGGTGATGGCAGGATATACTTATATTGATGGTAAGTTTCAGAAATCCAATGAATTCGTTTCAAAATACGTTATGGATAATCTGAGACATCAGTTCATTGGTAAAATGGAGACAAAATTCCTAGGTGCTTTCACAAATGAATTGGTTTACAGGTACAATCAAAGGATGAACCTGGGAAGCTATCAGCTGTTGGATGAAAAATTAAGCTTTAGCAAAAAAGATTATTCGGTATATGTTCTAGTGAATAATATTACCAATACAAAATACACGGAAGCATTTGGAGTAGAAATGCCACAAAGATGGTTTCATATAGGCTTTTCTTATACAATTAACATGAAGTAAGTGTTAAATCAATATTAATTAAAGTTAATATTAACAAATTGTTAAAAAAATTACATTTGCAAAAATTTTTTATGAAACGTTTTCTAGGTTTAGGGCTACTTCTTAGTCTATCTTTATTCAAAGCTCAGGAACATATTTCCAGCTTCAATGCAGTAACGCTAACCTATAAGTTTCATCCTAAATTTTTCATCTACGGAGAAGGGCAATTAAGAGGTAATGAAGATTATACCTACCCGGATTATTATGAAATAAAAGGGGGATTAGGGTATAATCTTACCAAGAATCATAAACCTTTTGTAGGACTGGGAAGGTATGTCAATTATAAGGACCACAAATTAAGCAGGGAAGAATTCAGAGTATGGCTTCAGGATATCATTGATATCAAAAAGGGTATTGTGAAGTTTGAAAACCGTTTCCGTGCTGAGAAAAGCTGGTTTTATGAGCCACAAACGGATCAGACATCCCAAAGAATGCGGTATCGTTACCGTCTGAATGTAAGTGTTCCTTTAAACTCTAAAACGATCAAAAAAGGAACTGTTTTTGCCAATGCTTATGATGAAATCTTCCTGGTTTCCCCAATGAAGCCCACTTTTGCCAGAAACAGGGTGTATGGTGGTTTTGGCTATCAGATTGATGACTATTTTGGAATTTTGAGCGGATATCTTTGGCAACGTGAATTTGAAGCAAAAGGAAATAAGAATTTACATTTCATCTACCTGGCATTGAATATCAATATTGATGGTACAGATCACGAGATGAAAACATATGATTTCCCAGGGGCAGACTAAGAGGCTCTGTCTAAATCTGACTGTAAATTTAATAGATCCTGTTTTGTATTAAGGTAATAAGTAGTTAAGAGACCTTGATATTTTTCAATCAATAAGGATACTGAATCTACCTCATTCTGAAGATATCGGTCATTATTGAAATAAATATATTCAGTATTTACAAACTGCTGAAGAAGGTTATTTTCTTCATCTGTCAGGAATTCTTTGTAAGCAGAATTTTCCAGAAGGTTTCTGATTTTTTGTTTAAACGGTTTTTCTGCCTTCAAAAGCTTTGCTCTGTGTTTACGAATTTCTTCAAAAGGTAAAGTAATCGTCATGAACTGTAAGTATCCGATAAATTCATTAAGGCTTTCTTGAAATTCATCAAATTCCTTGTCTATTGCTGACATTTTTTTGTATTGACGTATTAAATCCATTCGCTGTTTATCAGTGCATATATGATAATAATGCTGGAAAATAGATTTGTCGTTTGTATGAAGCTCAGCAGCTACCTGGGTAAGTTCTTTTTCAAGTTGTGGGATAATGTTTCCAGCCTCTTTTGCTTTGTGTAAGGTACCGTTATATCTGAACGTTTTTATTTCTTTTGGTTGAGAAACTAAATATTTTAAAGTTTGAAGATCTTGCTCTATCCCTGCTTTTTCATACACAAGAGAAACTTTTTTATCACTGAAAAGATCATATCCATGTTGAAGCCCGGAATCTGGAATAATAGCTTCAATATTTTCTAAAATAGGGTTATGCCTTTCATAATATCCATTAAAACGAGAAATCAGATGCTGATAATTATTGTTTTCCAGATAAAGCGCTGTAAAAGTTTTGTCATCAATAACTTCTCCAACATTTTTAATATTTAATAATGTGAGATACTTTGAAGTTAAAGTTTCGCATATACTTTCATAGCCTTTTATTATTTCTCCGGCAGGTCTGTGATCTCTGCTTGTGTTTTGGGATTCGTTCCTTTTGATCCTTTCTACTCTTTTGGCAATATCGGGATGAGATGCCCATTGGTCTTCAATCTCAATTCTGGATTTATTATATCGGGTCAAATCTTCTAGATCTATTTGTGGAAGTCCGTTTACATAAGGATGATTATTTCTTTCACTGAAAATTTTCATTAAAGAAACCTGGTTTCTATAAATATTTTTAGGAAGATATTTCTGATTGTTCTCAATATAGAAATTGAGCGTATAAGTAAGAGCAAAATCACTCAATTCTAATCTTAATAACGATGAAATCTGCTCTTCAGGATTCGTTATGAACGTTGAGATGGCATCGGCATGATATTCCATTTCTCTTTGAAGCGAAGCATGGTTTTTAAAAAGAAAATTTGAAATACTTTTAAGAATATATTGAAATGCATTGATAAAACTCACTGAGATGAGACCGAAAATTTTAAAAAATACATTGCCTCCTGAAAACTCTATAATGAAATTTTCATAATCTTTATTATTGTAAACGGTTTCAAAAATGATTTTTTCGGCCTGATTCACATAACCACCTACTTTCATACTTCTTTGAGAAAAATGGCCAAACTCATGAGCAAGAACCGTTCTCAATTCTCCGGCACTTGTTGAATTAATAAGTCCCATGCCTATAGTAAGGTTTTTCTTTACAGGAAGAAACATACTCCAGAAAATAGAATTATAGCTTACACTGGCATTTACCTCCGGTGAAAGAAAAACTTTCTTGGGAGCCTGAACTTTTGTTTCCTTTACAATTTCGTCAATCATGTTAAAAAGTTCGGGCTGATGGGAGCGTGTTACTTCTATCAGATGACGTGTACTGTAACTATTTTTTCTGAAAATAAATCGGATAAGAAAGATAAATACAAAAACACCTATACTAAATAATCCTACTGCGCCAAAAATAGTAAAATAATTAACTTTAATACTCAATAGCTGGATGGCACCATAACCTAATAGGAAAACCATTAGGAGAGAAGTTAGAATAAGTATTAAATACATCAGAAAAAAGACTGAAACTGATATAATAGCAGAAGTCAGCTTAGATTGATAAGCAGGTGAAATTTTGGGCAGGTTATTAGTCATTTGTGTGTTTTTTAATTAGTATTTCTCTATAAGATAACGATAGGCTTTAAGATATTTATTAAATCTTTTAATGTCTTTAGGAGTAAGCTCGCGGTTTACTCTTCTAAGATCCATATTATCGCGAAGATCATTAATTTTTACTGCAACCGCAAGAAGGGATCTTTCTGTTCTCTTAATGAATTCATCGTAATCTTCTTCCGGATCGAATTTGGTAAGGCAGCTGATGGCGAAAATAATGTATTCGGGAAATCCTTCTGCTCTTAAATAATCAAGGCTGAATTCCAATGGATGATCTTCTACAACATCATGCAGCACACCAACGATTTTTTCATCAATTGTTTTACCATATTCCATGACACGCATAACGTGTGCAATATAAGGAGCGTGGTATTTATCAGTTTGTCCTTTATGAGCCTTATCGGCAATCTTTATAGCTTTATTGAGTAGTTCTTCTTTTGTCATTTTTCTATGAAAATAGAGTACAAAAATAAAAAATGCCTTAAAAATATAAGGCATTTTTATTAAGATTATTTAGTAATATTCTAGAAATTTGTTTCATCCTCTACAGAAGCATTGGGAGCGTTATTTTTTACAGATTCTATTCCATTTTCCATCCCGTTATCAGATTCATACATCTGGCTGGTTCCGATGATTTGCCCATTTCCGGCTTTAAGGTTAAAATAACATCTGCCATCTCTGGCGGTATTCCTTTCAAATTTGGCATCTTCCTGAGAATTGATTTTTACAGAACTGACTCCGTTCTCACAGGATGGTTTTGTACTGTATCCCTGGCTTGTTAAAATTACCTGGCCGTTTCCGGCTTTAAGGTTGAACTGAAAATCTCCGTTGGTTCTTTTAGAAATAATAAATTTTCCCATAAGTTTGTATTTTGGTTAAAGGTTTTATTATCATAAAGTTAGAGAAAAAATATTGAAATCTGAATTTTTTTCAAGATTCTCTTTTGTGAACGAATAAATAAGAAAAAACGCCCCAAAATGGGACGTTTTGAAATCAAATTTATGTTATAGAGACTAATAAGCTCCTTTTTCGATATAGTGAGCTGCTACTTTTTCAGTTAATGCTACTACATTCGGATGATTAGTATACTTAGTGAATCTTCTTAATCCTGAAAGCATCATTCTCTGCTCATCTCCTTCAGCAAAAGAAATGATTCCCTCTTTAGCTGCTACAATGATTTTCTCAACCGCTTTGTAAAGGTTCAATTGAGCCATAGCTGCTTCTACAGAATCAGGAGAGAAGTGTTTTTGAGCTCTTAATATTGCAGATTCTGCCATATAGATCTGGTTAAGGATCTCAGAAGCATTCAGTAATAAGTGTTGTTGCTTTTCAATGTCCATCATATATTTTTGAAGAGCTGCTCCGGAAACCATTAAGAATACTTTCTTAAGATTAGCGATAATAGCTTTCTCTTCACTCATGAATTCAGAATAATCAGGAACTTCAAATGAAGGAATACCCATCAATTCTTTGCTGATGGCCATTGCAGGAGATAAAAGGTCTAATTCACCTTTCATTGCTCTTTTAATAAGCATTCCTACTGCTAATAATCTGTTGATTTCGTTCGTTCCTTCATAGATTCTTCCAATTCTCGCATCTCTCCAGGCAGATTCCATAGGAGTATCTTCAGAAAATCCCATTCCACCATAAATCTGAATTCCTTCATCAGCAGTATTTTGGGTAAGATCAGATACAAAAACTTTAAGAATAGAAGCTTCTACCGCAAATTCTTCAACCCCTTTTAATTCAGCTTGTTGATGATCCATTCCTCCGGAAACTAATTCTTCGATTTTATCTTCAACATTTTTTGCTAAACGGTATGAACCTGCTTCACTTACGAAAACTCCGGTTGACATTTCAGCAAGCTTCTTTCTGATCGCTCCGAAAGTAGAGATCGAAACTCCGAATTGTTTTCTTTCATTTGAATATTGAATAGAATGATTCAAAATTCTTCTTTGTCCGTCAAGATTTGCTGCAGCCAATTTAATTCTACCAACATTTAATGCATTCAAAGCGATTTTAAAACCATTATTTCTTTCACCCAACATATTTTCTACAGGAACCTTCATATCATTGAAGAAAACCTGACGTGTAGAAGAGGAACGAATTCCTAATTTATGCTCTTCTTCTCCAAAAGTTAAGCTTTCAGGGTTTTCCAGTTCAGAACGGTTGATAACGAAACCGGTGATGTTTTTATCATCATCAATTTTAGCAAATAAAGTGAAAGTATCAGCAAAACCTGCATTGGAAATCCACATTTTTTGTCCGTTGATGATGTAATGTTTTCCATCATCTGACAATTTTGCTCTGGTTTTCCCTGAATTGGCATCAGAACCCGCATCCGGTTCAGTCAAACAATAAGCACCGAATTTTGTTCCGTTCGCTAAATCCGGAAGATATTTCTTTTTTAATTCCTCAGTTCCATAAAGGAGAGTAGGAAGTGTTCCTATTCCTGTATGCGCTCCATAAGCTGTTGCTAATGATCCATTTCCACCTGAAACGTAATCACAAGCCAACATTGTACTCACGAATCCCATTCCAAGACCTCCATATTCTTCAGGGACAGTAATTCCAAGAAGTCCCATTTCTCCTAATTGACGCATTTTCTCTTCAGTCAATGCATAATCCTTTTTCTCAAAACGATCATGTTGTGGAACAACTTCTCTATCTATAAATTCTTTCGCAGAATCGCGAAGCATTTTTTGTTCTTCGCTCAGTTCTTCAAGACTGAAAATTTCATTTGCAGGAATTTCCTTGATCAGGAATTCACCTCCTTTTAATGTAGCCATATATTATTTTGTTTTTTTTAATTGATTATTTTGTATCAAAGTATTCATGTAGAATATGTTCATGATTTTATGCTTGTAAGTCATAAATACATTTTACGTAAATACATCAGTACGCTTTAAAGTAGTTCAAAGATTGAAGCCGCTCCTTGTCCGGTTCCCACACACATAGAAACCATTCCGTATTTGTTCCCACGTTTTCTCATTTCGTCAAGAAGTTGTACGGTCAATTTTGTTCCTGTACATCCAAGTGGGTGACCAAGAGCGATGGCTCCTCCGTTTACGTTTAAGATATCAGGGTTTAAACCTAGCTCTTTTTTAATAGCCACTGATTGTGATGCGAAAGCTTCGTTTAATTCGATCAAATCAATATCCTTTAATTCAAGACCAGCTTGTTTCAATGCTTTTGGAATAGCGTAGATAGGTCCCATTCCCATAATTCTTGGCTCAAGACCTGCTGCTGCATAAGCTACTAATCTTGCTTCCGGCTCAAGACCTAATTCTTTTACCATTTCCTCGCTCATTACCATGACGAAAGCGGCACCATCACTCATCTGAGAAGAGTTTCCGGCAGTTACGCTCCCTCCGTTAGCGAAAACAGGTCTAAGTTTAGCTAAACCTGCTAGCGAAGTATCAGCTCTTGGACCTTCATCTACCGAGAAATCGAATTTCTTCGTCTGAAGCTTCTGATTTTCATCAAGGAAATTATATTCTACAGGGATCGGAACAATCTGGTTGGCAAATTTTCCCTCCTGGTTAGCTTTTAAAGCCTTCATATGAGATTCAAATGCGAACTGATCTTGTTCTTCTCTGGTAATATTGTACTGTTTTGCTACTTCTTCAGCAGTGTAACCCATTCCCCAATAATAATCAGGGTTTGTTTTAGCGATATCAGTTTCTGGAACCGGCTTGTAGCCACCCATCGGGATATAAGACATAGATTCTGTACCTCCTGCAATGATACAATCTGCCATTCCAGCCTGGATTTTTGCAGAAGCAATTGCAATAGCCTCACTTCCTGAAGCACAGTATCTGTTTACAGTTACTCCCGGAACTTTATCTGTATTTAGACCCATTAGGGAGATCAGACGGGCTACGTTTAATCCTTGCTCTGCCTCAGGCATTGCATTTCCTACAATAAGGTCATCAATTCTGTTTTTATCCAATTGCGGAAGCTCAGCCATTAACTTTTCAATAACTGTTGCTGCCATAACGTCAGGACGTGTAAAGCGTAGGGAACCTTTTGGTGCTTTTCCTACTGCTGATCTAAATCCTTTTACGATGTATGCTGTTTTCATTTTTTTTGTATTAAAGTATTTATGTAAAATGTATTTATGATTAAAATGTTTAAGTATTAAATTTTTGCTTCAATTTCACCAACATATTTTGTATATGCTTGATTTCAGAATAAGTAATATTAAAATCATCGTTTTTAAAGAACCCCAAATCATTAGCAATTAATATCTGGGTTTCAAATTCAAATGAAGAACCTAATGCAATATTCAAAAATGTGAAAATTGAGCATTTGTATCTCGACCTGCGCCTTCAGCAATATTAGAAGAAATTGAATATAAACTTCTTCTTGATTGTGATGTCAATCCGAACATTTCATCTTTTGGAAAATTATTTGAAGCCAGGTAAAATATTTTACAAAGTTTCATTGATTTTGTCCAAACTTCTAAATCTCTGAAATTGTGCATCGTTAATACATTAATACTTTTTACATTTTACAAAAGATCTAGTTTCTAAGTGGTTTCCCATTTTGTAACATATACTGAATTCTTTCCAAAGTTTTTCTTTCACCACAAAGCTGAAGGAATGTTTCTCTTTCAAGGTTCAATAAGTATTGCTCGGTAACTACTGTAGGTTCAGATAAGTTTCCACCTACCATTACGTTGGCTAATTTGTCTGCAATTTTCTTGTCGTGCTCGGAGATATATTTTCCTGTTAACATCTGATCTGTTCCTACGTAAAACATTCCTAATGCATCTCTACCCAAAACTTTTACTTTTTGCTCGATAGGTTGAGTATAGCCTTGTTCCGCTAATAGTTTTGCAACTTTTTTAGCTTCAGCAATCTGTCTGTTTTTGCTTACGGAAACAATATCTTTCCCTTTTTCAAGGATTCCCATATCGTAAGCTTCGTATGCTGAAGTAGCTACTTTACCCATAGCGATATTCATGAATGCATCACGAAGTCTGTTGTTTTTAACATCGTCACTGTGGAATTCTCTAGAAGTTCTTAAAGTAAGTTCTTTAGTACCACCACCACCAGGAATTACACCTACTCCGGTTTCTACCAGTCCGATATAAGTTTCTGCGGCTGCAACCACTCTGTCTGCATGCATTGTCATTTCACATCCTCCTCCTAAGGTCATTCCGTGAGGAGCAACGACTACAGGAATAGAGGAGTAGCGTACTCTCATCATTGATTTCTGGAAATAAGCAATCGCCATATTCAAATCATCCCAATCCTGCTCAATTGCCATCATAAGAATCATGGCAAGGTTAGCTCCTACAGAGAAGTTAGCTCCTTGGTTTCCTACTACTAATCCATCGTATTCTTTTTCTGCCAAATCAATAGCTCTGTTTAGCCCATCTAAAACTTCGCCCCCAAGAGAATTCATTTTGGAACGGATCTCGAAGTTGATGATACCATCACCTAAATCAAGGATTGCAGCCCCTGAATTGCTCCAAAGCGTTTTGTTTTTTCTGATGTTATCAAGGATAATGAAAGCATCCTGTCCAGGGATTTTGTTGTATTCTCCTGAATTTTTATCAACATAAATGCTTTGTCCTTCATCATTAACTTTATAGAAAGTTTCTACATTTTTAACCCAGTCAGAAACTTCATAACCTGCGTCTTTTGCTAATTCAATACCTTTTTGAACACCTACAGCATCCCAAATCTCAAATGGACCATTTTCCCATCCGAAACCTGCTCTCATAGCGTCATCTATTTTGTAAACTTCATCGGAAATTTCAGGAACTTTATGAGAAACATAAGCGAATAATGCACCTAATGATTTTCTGTATAGTTCACCTGCTTTATCTTTACCTCCGATCAATACTTTGAATCTGTCAATTGGTTTATCAATAGACTTTGTTAATTCTAGAGTAGGGAATGAAGATTTGCCTTGAAGTTCGTATTCTAAAGTATCAAGATTCAATCCGTGAATTTCAGATTTTCCATCTGCGTTTTTCACTTTTTTATAGAATCCCTGTTCAGTTTTTGAACCCAGCCATTTATTATCCATCATTTTTTGGATATAAGGAGGAAGAGCAAATACATCATTAAAGTCATTGGCTTCAGCACCGCTTTGGCGAACACCGTTGGCTACCATAACTAAAGTATCAAGACCTACCACGTCAGCAGTTCTGAAAGTTGCCGATTTTGGACGTCCAATTACAGGACCTGTTAATTTATCAACGTCAGAAACAGTAAGTCCTAATTTCTGTACATTGTGAAGTAGATCCATCATAGAGAATACCCCGATTCTGTTAGCAATGAACGCTGGAGTATCTTTTGCTAAAACGGTAGTTTTACCTAAGAATTTAGCCCCATAATTCATGTAGAAATCTATGATTTCCGGATCTGTATCGTTTGTTGGAATAATCTCAAGAAGAGGAAGATATCTTACCGGGTTGAAGAAGTGAGTTCCTGCAAAGTATTTTTTGAAATCCTCGCTTCTTCCTTCTGTAAGGAAATGAATAGGAATCCCTGAAGTATTAGAAGAAATTAATGTTCCCGGCTTTCTGAACTGTTCAATTTTTTCATAGACAGATTTTTTGATGTCAAGTCTTTCAACAACTACTTCAATAATCCAGTCTGTATTTTTAATTTTTGGTAAATCATCATCGAAGTTTCCAATTTTGATTCTGTCTGCAAACTTTGGTGAATAAAGAAGTGCAGGGCTTGCTTTTTTAAGTTTTTCGAAGTTTTCAGCAGCAATTCTGTTTCTTACTGCCTTGTCTTCTTTGGTCAAACCTTTTTTCTGTTCAGCTTCAGTCAATTCAAAAGGTACAATATCCAAAAGTGACACTTCCACACCAATATTGGCGAAGTGAGCTGCGATACCGCTACCCATAATTCCTGAACCAAGAACTGTTACGTGTTTGATTCTTCTTTTCATATCTATTTTTTTATTATTTATAAGGTTATATGAACCGAACAGTTCATGATAATTTATTTTCTGTTATTGAGCAGCTCATTGGCTATTTTCATGATCTCAGTCATCACATCTTTGAAAGCATCCATCTTTTCCGGGCTGATCTTTTCCATCACCTTTTTATTAAAGTTGACTACTACTTCTTTAGACATATTTCTGGAGTTTAAACCTTTATCGGTAAGTTTGATAATCACCTCTCTTTTATCTGTGGTGGTTTTCTCCTTATAGATATATCCGTTATCTTCCAAAAGTTTAATAATTCTCGTTAGGGAAGTGGGTTCAATGGCCATTTTAGGTCCAAGATTCGTACTTCGTGTGCCTTCTTTGGGATCAATTTTAAGAAGGGTGAGGGCTTGCACTGCTGTGGAATCATGTTCCTGAGCCAATTCTGTGTACATTTTAGAAACAGCCAACCAGGTCTGCTTTAAAATTAAATCTACGTTTTCTATTTTTTCCTTATTATTATCCATCATTTTTGCGCTAATGGTTTTACCCAAATTTAGTAAATATTATGCATGCATAATATTTATTAACGTTAAATTTTGTTAATAAGTTGATAGTAAAAGAGTTAAATTGTATGATTTGCATAATACTATGCATGCATAGTATGTGAAATAATTAAAGAAAATCGTTGATTAGTAAATGTTTTCAATGAAATTTATGATTTCTTCGAAGGATTCGCATTGTTGTTTCTGAGAATCGTTGGTAATTACCCAAAAACTGTTCTGAAATTCAAAATGAAGAGAAGAAAGGTCTTTTGAGAAGTTTTTTTGAAGCAAAGAATAGAGCATTTCCTTCTGAACGGGCGGTGCAGAGATATGTGGCGGAATAAAACTCTCATGTATTTGAAATAATGAAACATTGGTAAGCTCATCATGCTGAAGCAATACGTCCTCCACAATTCCTGAATAAAGCTGTTTGTCTTTTACATACCATATTTTATCAGCAAACTCCTTAGCCAGACGCCAGTCATGTGAAGAAAATAAGATAAGTTTGTTTTGTTCCTTTGCCAGCTTTCTCAGGGTTTTCAAAATAATGATCTTATTTTTCTCATCTAAATGGGTAGTCGGTTCATCCAGAATAATAACGGGAGAGTTTTGGGTAATAGCACGTCCGATAAATGCTTTTTGAAGGTTTCCATCTGAAAGGTTTTTAAGGAGTGTATATTTGTATTGTCCAAGCTCCAGTTCCTCAATAATGTGAGCAACCTCTTCACGATCTTCCTTCTTCAATTCAAAATAAAAAGGATAGTAGATGTATTTTCCCAATGAAATAAGATCTTCTACCGTATAATGCTGTGGAATAACCGATTTTGAAAAAACAATAGCAATATTCTCTGCAATTTCCTTTACAGAAAGTCTTTTTACATTCTTATTATGAATTAAGATTTCTCCATCCAGTAATGAAATCTGATGAAGAATAGATTTGATTAAAGTCGTTTTTCCTACACCATTATTTCCAATCAATAAGCATACATCACCAAGCTTTAATTCTGCATTAGCATTTGAAATTAATGTTTTGTTGTATCCGATATTGGCTTGTTTGATTTGTATATGCATGCTTGATGTTGGTTAAAATGCAAAGTTGCAGATTGTAGTACAAAAATACTGTTTTAAGGCGCATGGAATTTGACTTTATCAAATTTTTATAGATTATTTACAATTCTTGAAATTCCATTTTTGAAAACATCAGATTGAAAATTGAGTAACATACCCAGTTTACAATTGGCCATTTTTAAATAAGTTAAGAGTTGAGCTTTATGAACAGGGCTGATATAATCAACAGTTTTTATTTCTAAGATAACTTTGTTTTCTATAATCATATCAAGCCTGAAAGCATTTTCAATTTTCAAATCCTCATAAATAATAGGAAGCAGTTTTTGTCTTTCCACTAAGAATCCTGATTTTGTTAATTCATAGAACATACATTCCTCATAAACATTTTCGAATAATCCTGAACCAATCTTTTTGTGAATTTTTAAACCAGCATCAAAAACAATTTTTGATAATTCGTTTTCTGTCATTTGTTGTGTGTTTTTGTAATTATAAATATAAGGATTGTTGGATAAATACATAAATAGAAAAGATTTATGATATTTTAGAAAATCAGATTTTTTTTGCAAGCATGGGAATGTGTTTTTGTTATTATATATATTTTGATTAGAGGTTTCTTGTTGGGTAATCGCAAAGACGCAAGGATTTATTATGCGTTACGTGTATTTTTAAGGCGCAAGAAAATCAAAGATTTTCAGCAAGCGTGATTGCATAACTTAATAATATATTTTAGATATATACATTCAATTTTATCGTAGATAAAATATTTTGTGCCTTAAAGCATGATGCTGGGAAATAGTTTTGAGTCTTTGGCGTTAATCCAACAAAAAAATTACACTTTATTCTGCTTCAAAAGGCCATCAATACCAAATAGGTTTCTATGCGTGCAATTTTAGATTTAAATATATATTACAGTATTCAATTCTATCGTAGATAAAATCTTTTGCGACTTAAAGTACGGTGATGGTAAATAATTTTGCGTCTTGGCGTTAATCCAACAAAAAAATCACACTTTACTCTACTTCAAAAGGACCATCAATACCAAATAGGTTTCTATGCGTGCAATTTTGGATTTAAATATATATTACTGTATTCAATTTTATCGTAGATAAAATCTTTGCGCCTTAAAGCATGAAGCAGGCAAAAAACTTGCGCCTTCGCGTTTCCAATAAAAAACATTAAACCTTATTCTGCTTCAAAAGCATCAGTAAGATCACAGGAATTCCAAAGACAGAACTTATCACATTCAATGGGATTTGAGTTTTTTCCGCAATGACAGAGAAGAACAACATAACCAGCATTCCCAGAAACATATTTAAGATCCACTGCTGCCATAATTTGGAAGGGTTATAGATCAATCGGCAAAAGTGAGGAACAATAATTCCTATAAAGAGGATAGGTCCTAAAAAAGCAGTAATAGATGCTGACAGGAGAGAGGAAGCTATAATGATTAAAAGTTTTAAATGCTTCAGATTAACTCCCAAACTCTGTGCATATGAAGTTCCTAATGAATTTCCGATTAACGGTTTTATGGATTTAAAACAGAAAAACAATCCTATCAATACTAAAATGAATAATACATAGATTTGATCTCTGGTGACCATATTATTGGCTCCAAAAGACCACAGGATGTAGTTTTTAAGACTTTGATTCTCCGCATAAAACTGTAACAGTGAAACGATGGCTCCGGCAAAAGCAGATACCAGAAACCCGAAAATAATCAGGTAAGATTTGTCCTGAAATTTATTGGACATGGATAACAGAATCAGCATCAATAATAAACTTCCTCCAATCGCCGATAAGCTAAGGAAACTGTTTTGGAGAAATTCCGGAAGCAAAATATTGTGAGAGAAGAAAATATAAAATGCTACTGATAAACTGGCCACAGAAGTAATTCCCAGGATATCAGGTCCGGCTAGTGGATTTTGAAAATATTCCTGCATCAGGAATCCTGATGTCGGAATTGAGATTCCTGCTAACAGCATGACAAGAACCCTGTTAATACGGATTTCTGCAATTTGACTCTGTGCAGAATCCTGGAAAAAATCCTGAAGATTTAAACTCAAAAATCCTGTGTTCAGATTAACGATTGCTCCTCCAAGGATGGCAATGGCCAATAATAAACACAGGATTTTAAATCTTTTTGACATGATTCAGAAAGATGTATATTTTATTTTAGAAATGCATTGATTTTAGAGTTCAATACTTCCTCTGTCATCATTCCTAAATATTCGTCTGTTTGATTTCCTTTTCTCATAAAGGTAAAAGGAATTGAACCTCCATCCCATTGCTTGAAATTATTGGAAAAGAAAGTCGGATCTAATTTTTGCCCATCCAGTAAGATAACACTAGCTCCAAGATTGTGTTCTATCACAAAATCTTTCACTTTGGTATCCCAATCAGCTTTGTCATCAAGGTTTACAAAGGTGAACTTTACAGGTTTATCTTTTAATTCCTGCATTTTATTTTTAAAACTTGGGATTTCTCTGATACAAGGTCCACACCAGGTTGCAAAAAAATTAGTAACATAGAGGGTATCATTATTTTTAGCTAATTGCTGACCTACATTTTCAGGAGACAGTTCTTTGGGAATATATGTAGCCGGTTGATCCTTTGTGTTTTGTGCTACAGCAACAGAATCGGTAACACTAGTACTGCCTTCAGCTTTTGAATTTTCTTTCTTACAGCTGTAAAGAGCAGCCAGAATTAACGTTGATAAAATTATTTTCTTCATAAATTATTTTTTATCTATTTTTGAATTGAAGTATGGAACAACAAATCTATAAAGGGAAACTAATACAGTTTCATCCGTTAAAAATAGCGAAAAAGGTAGAGCTGACCAAAAATACTTTTTCTCTGGAGTTCGTTATTCCGGAGAGTTTGAAAGAAAACTTTAAGTTTGATGCCGGGCAGTTCGTTAGTGTAAAATTTCAATCGCATGGAGAAGAAGTGATTAATGATTATTCGATGACTTCCGCTCCTTATGAAGAAAAAATATGTTTGGGAATAAAAGTGAATGCTCCTGATGGAGCTACTTCTCAGCTTTTTCAAAACTACAATGAAGGTGATGAATTAATGGTAAGTGAACCTGCCGGAAGATTTACCATAGTATCTAAGCCCAGTGAGTTCAGAACAATAGTTGCTTTTGCTGCCGGCATTGGAATTACTCCTATTTTAAGCCATTTTAAAAATATCCTTCATAACGAACCAAGAACAAGATTATTTTTGTTTTTTGGAAATAAGAGTTCAGAAGACCTGATTTACAGAGATCAGCTGGATACCCTTGCCCGAACCTGTGGTGACAGGCTACAGATCTTTTACTTCTTTTCACAGGAAAAAACTGCCGATCAGTTTTTCTATGGTAGGCTGGATGAAAAAAAATTAAATTTAATTATCAATCAGATCCTGCATTTGGACGATACTGATGAAGAATCCACGATTTGGGATGCTGTGGATGAAGTATTGATTTGCGGAAAAGGGGAGATGATTAAAACCTTAGCAAACGCCTGTTACCATCACGGAATTCCAAAACGAAATATTCATTTTGAACTTTTTGAAGAATATAATGATGATATTTATCCTGTAGAAAAAGAATTTCCGCTGATTGAAAATATAGAGGTAGAATTTACGATGCTTGGGAAAAAATATACTACCCAACTTCCTGATAATAAGGATAGAATACTACAACAGCTTTTGCTTCAGAAATTCCCTGTTCCTTATTCATGTAAATCCGGAATTTGCGGAAGTTGTGAATGTTCTTTGGAAGAAGGAGAAGTGGAACTGTTGGAAAATGAATATCTTACCGAAAAAGAAGAAATACAGGGGCATATATTAGCTTGCATGTCAATAGTGAAAAGTAAAAAAATAAAGCTTAACTTTGATCTTAGTTGAGAATTATCAGGAACATATTTAACTTAGGATTTATATCATTGGAATTAGGAATTTTAATGATATGTTTCTGTAATGTGTGGGTTTTTGGACTCACGAATGGCCGTACCTATACCAAAATTTCAAAAATTCCGCCAAGGGAAGTGGCTCTGGTGCTTGGAACTTCTCCAAAGATGAGATCAGGCCTTTCTAATCCTTATTTTACCAAGAGAATGGATGCCGTTGCCCTTCTTTACCATCATGGAAAGATCAAGAAAATTATTGTAAGTGGAGAGAAGAGTAAAGGTTACAATGAACCTGCTGCAATGAAAAACTATCTGATCTATCAGGAAGGTGTTCCGGAGGATATTATTGTTGAAGATCCTAAAGGGTTTAATACCTACAAAAGTATTCTTCGTTGTAAAGATGTTTATAAGAAGAAAAATGTCATTATTGTTTCTCAAGGATATCATAACCTTCGTGCTTTATTTTTTGCAAGAAATAATGATATGAATGCACTGGGGTTTGATGCACAGGATGTCACGAAACCTGAAAGTTTCTACAGAAATCAGGCGAGGGAAATCCTCGCCCGTGTTATTGCTGTAGTGTATTTTATTTTGGGAGTTTCTCCGGATTAGAAAGGATATCCGAAAGCAAAGTTAATTGTTGGCTTGAAAGGCTGTAGTGTTTTGAATCTCCATCGGTCTCCTTCAGGTTTATTCGGATCAAAGATTTTATAAGCAAAATCTAATCTCAGGGTAATATATGCCACATTTATTCTTAGCCCAAATCCACTACCAACACCCATTTGACTTAAGAATTTATTAAATCTGAACTGATCCTGATGGGCATCATTATGATTACGAAGACTCCATGTATT
The DNA here is from genome assembly GCF_940807095.1 of Chryseobacterium sp. Marseille-Q3244. NCBI lineage: Bacteria > Pseudomonadati > Bacteroidota > Flavobacteriia > Flavobacteriales > Weeksellaceae > Chryseobacterium > Chryseobacterium sp. Marseille-Q3244. The sequence continues at coordinate 70,636 of NZ_CALNWX010000011.1, forward strand.
TCCTATATCTGTAAACAGGGCTCCCTCATACATATTATTAAATGGAATTCTGTACTCAATATTGGTCGTCAGTTTTACATCATTGGTCATGTAAGCACGTACCCTCTCATCTACCTGAGAATCAGCAGGACCTAGTCCTCCAAAGGCCACCCAGGCTCTGATATCATTGGAACCACCGTTAAAATAAGACTTAATAATAGGCATGTCATCTGAGTTTCCATAAGGAATACCCACTCCGATAAACTGACGGAGAACTAAGGTCTGATTGCCGTTGAATTTAAAATATTTCCTTGTATCAATATCAAATTTTACAAATTGAGCATAAGGGATTCCAAAGATTGTTTTTTGCGGTGCTGAAACAACGCCTCCATCATTACTTTTCTTATTGAACAGACTTAAAATATTACCAGCAAGTTCAACTTTTCCATTAAAGTAAAATGCATTTGGATAATCCTTCTTTCCAATTTCATTATAAACAAAATTATAGATCATAGAAGAAATAAAGACATCCTGGGTTTGTCTTTCTTTATTGATAAGACTTCCTCTGAATGTTGTCAGTAAATCTAAGCCTTGTGGATTAAGAGTAGCTCGGTAGCTGTCATCATTAATGATTTTCTGAGATACGTCATCTTTTGTAGTTTTTCCGGATTGTATATCTGCTTCAAGATCAATCCCGTAATGAGCAGAATAGTTAGCAACTATTTCTTTTCTGACCACTTCATCGTTAACGAAGTAATCATAATAAGCATTTTTATTTTTCGTTAAACTGATCTGAGTATTAAATAACGTCAGTTTATGGTATACTTGTTCATTAACGGTTGCCTGATAGTTTAATCCGGTATTAAAGTTAACTCTCCCCAATCCAATATTATTCTGTATGGATGCTCCCAATAGAATAGATGAAGTAGGAGTATATCTTTTAGGGATAAATTTATAATAATTAAAAGGCAGTAACAATCTTGGGAAGTTTAGAGATGCCTGAGCTGATATTTCATAGGCTAATACTCTTTTATCAGTATTCTCCGTACTCGCAATAGACCCGAATGTGCCTGAAAGACTTGTAGAAAGGTTTTCTGCTCCTTTAAAAAGATTTCGGGTAGTAAGGTCTACAGAAGGAGAGATTCCAAGATTCAAGATCTGGGAATAATTAAGATCCGTTCCTACTTTCAGTTCATACTTAGGAAGCGGTTTCAATATATATAAGACATCTACAATACTGTCATTAGGGGAAGTAACGCCCCCGCGTCTTAGAGAGTCTCTTGCTTTTACGATGCTAAAATTGTTCATCGTTAAAAGGTTTCTCTTGGTTACGTCCAGTTTTTGTTGATCGTATGTCTGCTTGCTGTCTACAATGATGGTTCTCCATAATGAAGATGTCTTATATTTATCATTCATTTTATGGAATCTTATCCTTCTTAAACTGTCTTTTACTGTATTTTTAGGATAATCACTAGCTTCATCTACGATGGCAACATCAATATTTCCAAAAGTAGCTTTCTTATAAGGACGGTCTAAAGAATCTTTATGAATTTCCAAAGTAAGAGGAACCTGCTTTTTGCTTTTTAAAGAGTCAGCAACGAAATAGACCTCGTCATTGGTACTGTTGAACTTATAATATCCATATTCTCTCATTAAGTCAGTAATCCTTGTTACTTCCTTTTCAAGAACAGTTTGGTCAAGAATTTTACCTGATCTTACAAGCGTTTTATTCAGATGCGTATTGTAAATCTGTTTGATACCCTGGTCCGGAATATTAAAAAAGTAATCTTTAATATAGGTAGGGTCATTGTGTTTGATGAAATAATTGACTGCTGCTTTTTTAGATGCAGAGTCTAAACTATGCTTGTATTTCACTTCTGCATCCCAGTACCCTCTGTAGGTCAGCCTTTTTTTGATGGATTCTGCCCCTTTTTCACTTCTGGTCTGATCCAGAATAACAGGTGGAGATCCCCACGTATGCAATAAACGGTCAAAGAAAAGATTTTTCCCGACACTATTTTTCATATTATACTTAATAAATAATGAGTCTCTCAGTTTCTGATCTCTCATTTCACGGGGATACGTCATGTACTCATTAAGGATAGTATCGTATTTTGGATTGGCCATATTATAAAACATAAGGCCTAAAGGCATAAAAAGAATTTGCTTCTTATTAGGCTTCTGCTGGACATAATCTTTCAGCTCCTCATCAAAAAATTCTTTCTTATCCTCGAATTCAAAATTGTTCTTAGTAAGCAGATAATCACCATCTGGAACCTTTTTTGTGGTACTACAAGCATAAAGGAGACCAACAAATGTTGCAAATGAGATAATTTTATAATATTTTTGAGGAGAATTCTTATAATGCTTACAGCTCATACAATAAAAGTTTTACAATCTTTAGATAAAAAGAAGTTCAGACAAAAATACAATTTGTTTTTGGTTGAAGGTAATAAAATCATTTGTGAACTTTTCAATTCTAACTTTAAAGTTAAAGAAATATTATCAACCGATCCACAAAAATTGGACCGTACTGATAGCCCTATTACTCATATCTCTGAAAATGAGTTAAAAAAAATCAGTTTTCTTAAAACCCCAAAAGATTCCGTTGCGGTATGTTATCTGCCAGAGGAAGAATCATGGGCAGATAAGAATATACAACTTGTTTTGGATGGTATTCAGGATCCGGGAAATTTGGGTACCATTATCCGATTGGCAGACTGGTTCGGAATAGAACAGATCATTTGTAGTGAAGATACCGTAGATTTTTACAATCCAAAGGTGATCCAGGCAACAATGGGATCTTTTACAAGAGTAAATATCGTTTATACAAACCTTGTTGAATATCTTTCTAAAACCGAAAATGTAAATATCGGAACGGATATGGATGGAGAAAACATCTATACCTTCGAGAAGCCTGAAAAAATAAATCTGATTCTTGGAAATGAAGGAAATGGTATGAGACCGGAAACAGAAAAATTACTGCAAAAATGCATCAGCATTCCAAGGTTTGGAAAATCCCAGTCTACAGAAAGCCTGAATGTATCAATGGCAGCCGGGATTATTTTAGGACAGCTATTTTCTAAATAGATTTTAGACTTCAGATATCAGATTTCAGACATTATCCGCGTGGGAAAATTGATTACCCAATTGATAGATCTGAAATCTGATATCTAAAACCTATAAAAGTTTCTATATCAATTGTTCCATGCTGGAAACACTTTTATTTTTCTGGTATTCTTCCAGTTTTTTTCTGACAAACTTCAAAGCAATAGGAGCAAGGTAAATTAAAGCAGCTCCTACCAACTTATTCTTCCAGTTAGAACTTTTCATGTTCTTCTTGGCGTAATTCCCTACAATGGCTGTAACCCCCAGTTTAACAATGCTGTCTGCAATGTTTCCTTTGAAAGCAGAACTTGCAAGTCCTACAGCGGTATTCTTACTGATCAGAAGATCTTTTACTTCAGAAGTAAGCTGCTTGGCAATGACATCCTTTCTCAAAACAACTTTTTCATCACCGTCTTCGTCTACTTTTTCCTGGAGATACTGATCGCTGAGACCGTTGGTGAATGCACTAAGACTTTCTTTTGTATTTTTAAAAGTAAGAAGATTTTCAAGATCATTAATTTCACCTTGGAGCAGTTTTTTCTTTCTTCTTAGTTCTTCTATGCTTTCGTATTTTCTGCCCATAGTTTAATGATTTAAAAATTTAATAACCTGATCTGCAACGGTATTCACAATTTTGTTTTTAAATGCAATGACAAAAGCCATTACCAAAGCATAAAATGCTGCAACGATTAAGAATCCGTATGAATAATTATCCAATGCTTTCCCAATAAGAAAAGCAATTCCGAAGTTGAAAAGGATAATAAAAAAAGCAAAAGCAACAAGCAGTACTACAAAGTAGGTAATGAGCCCGGCAGAAAGAGAAGACTTTTCAGTAGCTTCAATTTTCAGAAGGTCTATTCTCTTCGAGGCATATTCTTTAATAGTTTCTATCATTGTTTTTTTTTAAAGTTACAAAAAAAGGAACTTTCGCACAAAAGTTCCTTTCTGTAATTTACTTAAAAAAGATAAATTACTTATGATTTAAGATCATTCAGTTCCGCTTCTACATCCTTTACTACGTCTGCAGTTTTAGAAACAATCTGATCTTTGTATTTGTCATACCCGTCTTTCATAGTATGTGCTACGTTGCTAGCTGTTTCTTTAAAAGTAGAAGAAATATTGCCATACTGGTCTTTCACTTTTTCAGAAACCTCTCCGTACTTGTTTTTAGCCTGATCTTTTAAATCATTCGCTTTAGTCTTGATTTTTTTTCTGGTTTCTTTTCCTTCTTCCGGTGCATATAACATCCCTAAGATTACACCTGCTGCAGCACCTGCAAGAAGTCCCGCCAATATACCTGCTGTATTTTTTCCGTTTTTAGACATTTTAAGTTTTTTAATAGTTAATAATAGATTAGTTTTTACACTAATAAAACTTACAATTTGTATACCAAAGGAGGCTTTCTGCCTATTAAAAATTGTTAAATCTTTTCGATGTAAGAAAGAATCAGTTCTATGGTTTCTTCTTTAGTAAGCTCAGAATTATCAATTACCGTAGCGTCGTCAGCCTGCTTCAATGGGGCAATTTCACGCTCGCTATCGATTTTGTCTCTTTCAATCAGGTTTTGCTTTACCTGCTCTTTATCAGCTTGAATTCCCAGTCCTTTTAATTCGAGAAATCTTCTGTTGGTTCTTTCATCTATACTGGCAGTAAGAAAGAATTTGTAGTCCGCATTTGGCAGAACTACTGTCCCAATGTCACGTCCGTCCATGATGACTCCTCCTTTTTCTGCTATAGAACGCTGAGACTGTAATAAATAATCTCTTACTTCTTTTTGTTTGGCTACAAGACTTACATTATCAGAAACTTCATTGGTACGGATTTCCTTAGAAATATCTACATTATTAAGATAAATAACAAGTGTTCCGTCATTGTTTTTAAATTCAAGGTGAATCTGATCTAAGGATGAAAATAAAGTTTTCAGATCAATGCCACCTTCTTCATTCAGACAATGTTGCAGAGCAAACCAGGTAACTCCTCTGTAAAGCGCTCCTGTATCCATATGAATAAGTCCTAGCTTATCAGCAATGATTTTGGAGATAGAACTTTTTCCGGTAGACGAGTACCCATCGATAGCTATTACAGGTTTTTTCATACTGCAAATTTCTAGATTTTTTTTAGAAAATCAAGAACTAATAAGAAATTTTAAGAGGTATTTAAGAGTTTTTCTATTCTCCTCTATGGCTGGAAAGATCCATGGAAATACCTATCTGATTGACGTTAGATGAGTTATGGTATCTTATGTGGGCATAATCTATACGGAATTTTGAAACTTTAATTCCAAATCCGCCAGAAAGTCCTGAAAAGTTTCTTTGATCTGCCACAGCAAGTTCATTTCCTCTTTTTACATTATATCCCAATCTGATATTAAAGTTTTTTTCGGGAAATAATTCTGCTCCTAAAGAGAAGTGATCGGCAATTTTTCTGCCTGCATTCACTTTCTGCCCATCCTTATTATATTCTGATGAAATATTAAACTCTTGAAGGTCATGTGCAGTAATGGTAATAGCAAGAGGGAAGTTTTTCAATATTCTTGTATATCCTATATCCACTCGGAACGGAAGATTTTCACGGGTTCCATTGAATGATTTCAGTTGAAAACCGAAGTTTCTTAATACAAGAGACAGAACTTCTTTGTTCTTTTTATTATGATATGTAATTCCGGCAGTTCCTGAGATTGCGGAAGAAGTATAGTTGTCTATTTTTGAGGTAACGAAATTTAATCCTCCACCAATGGTCCAGTCTTCTTCAAACTGGTAAGCATATCCGGCACCAATAGCTACATCAGAAGCCTTATATTCTCCGTCCTGAAAACCACTTTCATCAGTTCTCGGGATACTTCCGTAGCTCATATACCTTGCATTGATAGTGGCCATGTGGCCATTTTCAAAGTCTTTGGCATACGCAATGGTTCCGTATTTGGAGTCGGCAAGATAAGCGGTAGCGTTTACAGAAAGCTGCTTGTCTGAATCTTTATTTAACAGGGCCGGGTTTGCAATAGCAAAGGAAACATCATAATCTCTTATCGAAATTGCATCTCCACCCAAGGCTGCCTGTCTTGCAGATACAGGTACATTTAAGAACGGATACACATTTGTTCCTGTTTGCGCATAAGAAACAATTCCTGATAGAAATAATGAAAAAATGATAATTTTCTTCAACTCAATTTATAATTAATGCAAAAATAATCCTTTTTCGTACTTTTCAAAATATTTCTTACATTATTTCTAATTAAATATTTTTCTTTTATCAATATTTTTAATGATTATATTTGCAAAATCAAATTTTGGAGAAACAACTCTATTAAAAAGTTTATTAAAAATAAAAGATGAAATATAAAAGAATCCTTCTAAAACTTAGCGGTGAGGCCTTAATGGGGAACAGACAATACGGTATTGACAACGAAAGACTGCAGGAATATGCTGCTGAGATTAAAAAAGTAGTTGAAAAAGGCTGTGAAGTAGCGATCGTCATTGGAGGAGGAAATATTTTCCGTGGTGTAGCTGGAGCTGCAAAAGGAATGGACAGAGTACAGGGAGACTACATGGGAATGTTAGCTACTGTAATCAATGGTATGGCATTACAAGGGGCATTGGAGGATGCTGGAATCAAGACAAGACTTCAGTCTGCGATCGAAATGGATAAAGTTGCCGAGCCTTTCATCAAAAGAAGAGCCGTAAGACACCTTGAAAAAGGGAGAGTAGTGATCTTCGGTGCAGGTACAGGAAATCCTTATTTTACAACAGATACAGCGGCAACATTGAGAGCAATTGAAATTGGCGCAGATGTTATTCTTAAAGGAACAAGAGTAGACGGGATTTATGACAGTGATCCTGAAAAGAATGCTGATGCTGTAAAATATAATTCCTTATCTTTCGATGAAGTATTTGAGAAAAACCTTAAGGTAATGGATATGACTGCCTTTACTTTGAGTCACGAAAATAAATTGCCTATTATTGTATTCGATATGAATAAAGATGGGAATTTAGTAAGAATCGTGGATGGAGAAAATGTAGGTACCCTGGTTGATTTGTAATCAGGTGATCGGGATAGGTAGCAGATAATAACTAAAGAGTTTACTATCACTCATTGTTTATTATTAATTACTCATCATTTTACTCATCATTTATCACTAATGTGCAATTTATCAAACTTTAATATAATAATGGAAGAATTAGATTTAATATTAGAATCTGTAAAACAGGACATGGACGCAGCGGTAAAACACCTTGACCATGCATTTCAAAGAATCAGAGCAGGACGTGCTTCTACAGCAATGGTTCAGGATGTAATGGTTGAATACTATGGAGCACCTACTCCTATTAACCAGGTTGCCAATGTTTCCGTTCCAGATGCAATGACCATTTCTATTCAACCTTGGGACAGAACAGCGATCAACGCTATTGAAAAAGCTATTATCAATTCAAACTTAGGTTTTGCACCTTCTAACAATGGAGAAAACATTATTCTTAATGTACCGCCTCTAACAGAGGAAAGAAGAAGAGAATTGGCAAAACAGGCTAAAAGCGAAACTGAGCAGACAAAAATCGTTGTAAGAAATGCAAGACAGGAAGGTTTGAAAGAACTTAAAAAGCTAGATGGTGTTTCTGAAGATGTTGTGAAAGGGGTGGAAGAAGAAATCCAGACTTACACAGATAAGTACACAAAGCTTTGCGATGAGCATCTTAAGACAAAAGAAGCTGAAATTATGAAAGTATAATTTTCAGTTTTGAAAATAATGAAAGAGGATTCCGGTTTGGAATCCTCTTTTTTTATTAAAATATTTACAAATTAATTAGAATTATCTAGATGTTATAATATATTGATAAGTATTATCGTTATATTTATCGAATTATTCCTGAAGTACTATAAAAACAGGATGAATAACATAAAGATGATGACCAGAATTATTGGAGTGGGGAATTATATCCCGTCAGAAACAATTACCAATTTATTTTTTGACAAGCATATTTTCCTCAATGAGGATGGAGCTTTATTAAAAGACAATAATGCCTCAATAACAGAGAAATTAAAAAAAATTACAGGCATTGAAGAAAGAAGATATGCCAAAAGTACACAAGTCACTTCAGATTTAGGACTTAAAGCAGCTCAGGCGGCTATAGAAAATGCAGGAATAGATCCTGAAACACTGGATTATATTATATTCGCTCACAATTTTGGAGATGTGCGTTTTGGTACTGTGCAGTCTGATACAGTTCCGAGTCTTGCTGCCCGGGTGAAGCATTTATTGGGGATACGGAACAACTTCTGTGTTGCATATGATGTTTTGTTTGGGTGTCCGGGTTGGATTGAAGGAGTAATACAAGCCAATGCCTTTATCAAAGCAGGTATTGCCAAGCGTTGTTTGGTGATTGGAGCTGAGACGCTCTCCCGTGTGGCGGATATTCACGACAGAGACAGTATGATCTATGCTGACGGTGCAGGAGCAGCTGTTTTGGAAGCTAATATGGATGATGAGTCTGGAATAAAATCTCATTTGTCTGCATCTTTTACCTTCACAGAAAAGGACTATTTATATTTTGGTAAATCTTATAACAATGAGAAATGTCCGGATACCAAATATATTAAAATGGATGGAAGAAAAATTTACGAATTTGCCCTTCTGCATGTTCCTGAAGCTATGAAAAAATGCCTGGATAATAGTGGATATTCAATTCATGAATTAAATAAAATTATTATTCATCAGGCTAATGAAAAAATGGATGAAGCCATTGTTAACAGGTTTTATCAATTGTATAATACTCCAACCCCGAAACACATCATGCCAATGGTAATTCATAAACTTGGCAATAGCAGTGTTGCAACTATTCCATCCTTACTTGCCATGATTTTAAAAGGTGAATTAGAAGATCATGAGATCAAAAAGAATGATGTTGTTTTGTTTGCTTCAGTAGGAGCGGGGATGAATATTAATGCTTTTGTCTATCAATTTTAATCATTTATAAATAATGTTTTAACAAAAAAAGAGGCCCCAAATTTGGAGCCTCTTTTATCGTATTCGATAATTTATTTACAGTTTTCGTTGTAATCTATAATGACTTCTTCTACAATTTCCGGAATGTTTGACATTACATCGTCAATCTGACTTTTGATTAATCTGCCGAGACCGGATCTTTTCTTTTCATCATTCTTCAGGGAAGCATAAGCACCGCTGGTAACCTTGCCTTTAGCATAGCTGCAGTCTGCAATAATTATTTTTGCTTTAGCCAGGGTGAGTTCTTCAATTTTACCTCCTTTCTTGCTATAAATATAAGAAGGCATTTCTCTCATTCTCTTGGTTTCAGCTTCAGCAACTGCAATCTGACTTCCGGCTGAAAAGGTAGTAGGATAACCGTATAGCTTATATACTTTGATTTTTCCATCTGTTACAATTTCAGCAAACTGTGTGCTTTTTGTAAGGTTGTTGAAGGCTTTGAGGTTACCACTTAAACCTCCCGTTGCCGTATTAAACCCTTCTTTAGTATTGGTATATTTGATATTTTCGAAGTGTCTTTCGATATTGTTATTATCAATGGCGACATATTCTTTGATGTCATCAGTATCCAGTGTTTTGAACTTCTGTTTCTTTTTAGATTTATCAATATCAGATACAGCAACAAATTTTACTTTTTTCTGATTATCCCAGGGAGACATAGCATCTCCGTTTAATCTTACAATTCCTTCTATTTTTTTGCCACTTTTGTCGATGATATACCCATATCTTTCATCACCTCTTAATTCATAATCTGTATTGTTGTCCTCCTGTGCGTAAGCATTAAAAGAAACCAGTGCAAACAGGCTTAAAGCCAGTACTTTTTTCATATAGTTATAGTTTTATTTTTTTGCAAATATAGCTTTTTTTACTATAGTTTAGGGGTAGGAAACTGGAAGAGGGAGGTAATTGTGGTTTAATCTTTTAAAAAACAAAAAGGCCCGGATTTTCCGGACCTTTTTTTGAAATTATTGATATCTCTTATGTTCTTTACTTTTTGAGAATCTTTTCGTAATCGGTTTGAATAATGCTTTGTATTTTTCTGCATCAAACAATTGTGAATCTGTAAGTGCTTTGAAAGTCATCCACACTCCAAACGGAAGAAGAATGAAATTGGGAAGCCACGCCGCTAAATAAGGGTTCATTTTACCACTCCAAGACATGTTTTCCACCCCAACATTAATTACATAGAAAATGATGAAGATAACAATCGCTATGATTACCGGAAGTCCCATTCCTCCTTTTCTGATGATAGAACCTAAACTTGCTCCAATCAGGAAGAAAATAAGACAGGTTACTGAATAAGAGATGTATCTCTGCTGGTAAATAACAACTTTACTGAAATATTTTACATTCGTACTAAATTCATTCTTTTTAGCTTCCAGTGTTGTTTTCAGATTGTCAAGTCTATTGTAGGAACTATAGATCATCTCAAGCTTTTTGTCACTCTTTACGGTATCCAGTTTTATTTGTGCTTTTGGAGCTACCTTAGGTTTATTGGCCTGATCCATATAAGCAACTACAGTATTGGTCTGGTTTAAAACATCCGTTCCAATGTTTTTAAAGAACACTGCATTTTCCTTTTTACTAATGGCAACGGTTTTATTAAGCTCGCTATAAGTTTGAAAACGGTAGTCATCTGTAATCTGCTCTTTTTCGATAGCTTTGTTGATAAGCTCACTAATGTCGAAATGATTCACGAGTGTATCGAATTTAATTGCCTGGTCAGGTTGTTTTTTTCTTACATCTTCTCCCTTTCCTGCAAAGTTATCTTCAAATACGTACCCATTATAAAGGATCAGCTTTAGAAAGTTTTTGTTGGTTGCCGGTACAAATTTTCCTTTTTCAGCCACAACAGACTGTTGGTTTTCGTAAGTATTGGCTTTTTTATGAACAAAAACACCTTCAATATTTTCTCCGTTTTCACCATAGATCTTATCAAACTTCACCATGTATCCCGGGATCTGGTCAATAAACTGTCCGGGAGTAAAGTTGATGGCCGGTTTTGTTTGAGCAATGTTAAAAAGCATATTCTTTGCCTTCCTCTGGAAATCCGGAATGATATTGTTGGAAAAGAAAAACAACATGATGGCAAGAATCGTGGTAATTCCTAATAGAGGAGCCATTACTCGGGTAAGAGGTATTCCTGCTGCTTTCATAGCTGCAAGTTCATAGCGTTCTCCAAATTCTCCAAATGACATGATACTCGCCAGAAGAATAGTGAGGGGGAGAACCATACTGATAACGTTCACCCCAAGGTAAAAAAGAAGTTTAAGGATCTGCCAGTAGCTTAATCCTTTTCCCATAAACTGCCCTAATTGAACCCAGATAATGTTTACAATGAAAATGAAAAACAATACGCTGAATATAAAGAAAAACGGTCCAAAGAAGGTTTTTATGATATATCTGTCTAGTATTTTTAACATGCGCCAAAATTAATCAAAAAGCCGCAAACTTGCGGCTTTTATATTTTGTTATTTTTTTTCAGAAGTGAAATAATCAAAAAGTGAATTTACTTTTTTGATTATCAACTTTTAAAGTTCTGTAATGACATAGTTTTTGAACTTATTTTTGTCAAAAACGAACATATTAGGATCCAGATCCTGATTCTCTTTGTATTCTTTGATCGCAATCACTGCAACATCTTTGTTGTTTCCGTGTTGCTCAAGTTTTACCATTTGTTTTTTTGCAGAGTCTACAAAAAGATATACAAATTGAATTCCGTTGGCTTTTACCGGAGTAAGCTTAATGAAATCTGTGTTTACTCCATTTACTGTTTTCTTACCGTTATAAGTTACGTTGTATTCGTTTCTGTAGTTCGTAAGATAGTTGATAGGGGAGAACATAGCACTGCTTCCGTTAGGTTTTGCAATAGTGACTTCCATATCATCAGCGTTGATATTGTAGATTTTATTTCCATCGAAGATCTGTTCTGTATCCATGATCTTCAACTTGTATTTATCTCCCGCAGTATAGTAAATACCGGGCTCTGTTTTATTAACCTGCCCGTTCAATCCGCTTCCAAAAGAAAATTTGAAGTAAGAATTCTTTTTAGAATTGTAATTGGCTGTAATGTCATCCAATATCTTTTTAGCTTTTGCATCTATTTTCTGAGCATTCGCCATACCTACTGCACCTACCACAAAACTTCCCAATATAACTTTTGAAATAATATTCTTCATTTTTCTTATTTAATAATCTTTAGATAATTTTAAACTTTCAAGGGTAAAGTAATAACGCTTTTTCCTTGTATTTATGCTATTCTTCCAAAAACTGTTCCAAAAAATACTTCTTATTTTTGATACTCAAGTAAAAAATTATGAATTGAATTTTTTAAAGCTTTTTTCAGATTTTTTCTCTCGGACCCTCCACCCATATTTTTAAAGCTTCCGGTACTCATATAATTCTGGTTATTGACATTAAAGTTTACTTTTGTTGTCAGTTCTGCACTAAATAGTTTGAACTCCCATGTAATATCCAGTATTTTTGAATCTATCTGATCTGCACTGGAATCATTACCATTAATTAAGTTGATTTTGGTTTCTTTCGCCATTTCAGATACAGCCTCTTCGAATGTCTTTTTTACATCAGGCTGAATAAACATACCTGCATGAGGCCCTTCTACATTAAAGTTCTCAACACTGGATGTATTATAAGTAAAAACTAATGTTTTCTCTTTAAAATACTCCTTGTTAAGGGTATTGGAAGCAGAACTCTGAGCAGACAGGCATACTACAGCTGAAGTAAAGAACAGCCCAAATAATAATTTTCTCATGTAAAGTTTTATGGTTAATTTAATATGTATTGTGTTGCAAATTATCTGGTCTCAGGCCTTTCAACATACCTTTCAAAGTTTTCAGGGAGAATATTGGTTACAGTTAATTTATTAGAAGTAATGGTAGGTTCAATTTTAATAACTTTAGTGTTTGGATTGATTTCAACCTGATGTTTACTTCTCATATTTACCATATCTATGTGAAGAGCAGTGAACTCATGTTTTCCATTCTCTAAATCAACAATAACATATTCTTTTGGTCTGATCTGCCCCAGAGATTTACCATCAAGTACAATGTTTAATCTTGCCGTATTATCCATTTTGTGGAGAGCACCTGCTCCATTATAAATAAGTACTTTGCCGTTTCCGAGGGTATTATTGTCAATGACTTCCATTTTTACAGAAGTATAGTCGCTGGGAACGGATCGTAAAGCGCATGAAGATAGTGTAAGGGTACAGGCAAAAAGACCCAATTTGATAGATTGTTTTATTGTAATTTTCATGATCATAGTTTTAACGAATATTATATAATATTTCCCGGGCAATATTGTTTAAAAATACCCGGGATTATTTTGTAGTAGAATACTTTTTATGATTGATTAGTTTCTTAGATCTTCAAGGAATTGCTCCAAAGAATGAAGGTCACTAATAATAACTTCTCTTGCTTTCGCTCCATTAAATCCACCTACAATACCACTTGCTTCCAGCTGATCCATGATTCTTCCGGCTCTGTTGTATCCTAGTTTCAATTGTCTTTGAAGCATTGAAGTAGATCCCTGTTGTGTAGAAACAATGATTCTTGCCGCTTCTTCAAATAAAGCATCCTTTTCATTAGGATCAAAAGAACCTACAGCAGAACTGTTGGCATCTTCTGAAACATATTCCGGTAGAAGGAATGCAGATGAATATCCTTTTTGTTCACCAATATATTCTGCAAGTCTTTCCACTTCGGGAGTATCTACAAAGGCACACTGAAGTCTTAAAATTTCATTACCATTGAAGTACAGCATGTCTCCTTTACCAATCAACTGGTCTGCTCCGGGAGAGTCAAGGATTGTTCTTGAATCGACACTTGAGATTACTCTAAAGGCAGCTCTTGCCGGGAAGTTAGCTTTAATCATACCTGTAATTACATTTACAGAGGGTCTTTGGGTAGCAACAATAAGGTGAATTCCCACGGCTCTTGCCAGCTGTGCCAATCGGGCAATCGGTAATTCTACCTCTTTTCCGGCAGTCATGATTAAGTCTGCAAATTCGTCTACTACCAATACGATATAAGGAAGGAAACGATGACCGTTTTCAGGGTTTAATTTTCTTTCTGCGAACTTTTTATTGTATTCTTTCAGGTTTTTACAGAACGCATTTTTAAGAAGGTCATACCTTGTATCCATTTCAATACACAGAGAGTTCAGGGTATTGATTACTTTATTGGTATCTGTGATGATAGCTTCTTCCGCATCCGGTAATTTCGCTAAATAATGTCTTTCAATTTTTGAATATAGAGAAAGCTCTACTTTCTTAGGGTCAACCATTACGAATTTCAGTTCGCTTGGGTGTTTCTTGTAGAGTAGGGAAGTAAGAATAGCATTAATTCCGACAGATTTACCTTGTCCTGTTGCTCCCGCCATCAATAAGTGAGGCATTTTGGAAAGGTCAGCCATGAAAATTTCATTGGAAATCGTTTTTCCGAAAACCACCGGAAGATCCATGTCTGTATTCTGGAATTTATGAGATGCAATGACAGAACGCATCGAAACCATTGTTGGGTTTTTTCTCGGTACTTCAATACCGATTGTTCCTTTTCCTGGCATTGGAGCAATGATTCTGATTCCCAATGCGGAAAGGTTCAATGCAATATCGTCCTGTAATTTTTTAATCGCTGCAACACGAATTCCTGCTTCCGGAACAATTTCGTATAGCGTAACTGTTGGACCGATCGTTGCTTTGATCTCGGCAATTCCTACGTTGAAGTTCTTCAGAAGTCCAACGATTTTGTTTTTATTTTCTTCTAATTCTTCTTTGTTAATGGAAATTTCTTCGTTACCATAGTCTTTTAACAACTCAACAGGTGGCATCTGGAAATTAGCCAGATCTAATGTATGGTCATATAAGCCATGCTTATCTACCAGTTCCTGGGATTTTTTATCGGAATCATCCAAAACATCAATTACTGGTGCTACTTCTACATTAAATTTAATGTTTTCCTGTGTAGAGGCTGGTGATACAGGAACTACAGGTGCCGGAGCGGTAACAGGAGCAGAAGGCCTGATGTCAAAAGCTTCCTCCGGGCTTGAAACCGGAACTGTTGGTTTTGCAGAAAGGTTTAAACTGACAGGTTGAGAAGCCTCCTGAGGCTCATTGTCAAATGATGTATGATTAGGAGTAGATATTGTATCAATAGTATTTGTGGCAGAAACTTCAGGGAATCCCTTTGGAATATTTACCGGTTCCGGTTCCTTACCCTTATTGATTGAATTATTAGATGTAGAATTGGTAATATCACTTACCGTAACATTAGGTGTTGTATGTTCTTCGATTTCTATTTCGTCCGTTTCTTCTTTTAATTCTTCATCAGCTTCAAAATCTTCATCAGAGTCAGGCATCATTGATTTTACTTTTCCAATGGTGTTCTCGTTGATCTTGTTTAGTTTTGCTTTAATAGAACTTGGGCGAAGATTAAATTCAAGAATAAAATACAAAAGGATACTTGCAGCCAATACAGTCCATAATCCTACAGATCCGATAATAGCATTTAAGTAATCCATAATCTGGTATCCGTAAACACCTCCCAGAACTCCTTGTCCTTTGGTAAGTGCTCCCATAAAAATAGGAAGCCAGCAAATGAAAAACAGGGAATGACCAATTGTTTTCCATGGCTTGAAAGTTTTCTTTTTAAGGATCAATGTTCCAACAACAAGAAATAAAAAGGCTATAATAAATGAGGCTATACCAATACTTTCAAATATGAAAATGTTTCCAAACCAATCTCCGGCCTTACCGAAAATATTTGATGATTTTATACTTTTGTCCAGCATAGTTCCGGCCTGGCTTTGATCAGATTTCCAGTTCATTAAATAGGAAATGAATGATAAAGCGAGAACAGCGGAGAACAGTATAAAAGTAAGCCCGAAAAATATGCGTGGCTTAGATAAAATCCTGCCTTTTTCAGGCGATTCAGTCGGTTTTTTTTGTGTCTTTTTATCCATAAATATCAATGTGGCAAATTTAATGTTTTTTCAATACTAAAAAGAATCTTTTTCTTCAAAAAACATTTTGTAATGCTCACTTTTTACTACAATTATTTAAAGCTGATTAAAAAATATTTTGTGTTATAAATATTGGCTGAAATAAAAATAAGGTTATTTTTTTTGTTTATCCAAATACAGAGCTGTTAAATTATATTAATTGATCGGTATTTCTTTTAGAATGTTTCAAAAACATACTTGAATTTGAATTTAAAATATATAAAAAATATTAATTATTTCAATCAAATTACCTTTCTTAAATTGAAAAAAAATATTTCATATATTTGTGATCTGGTTGAAATTAATAAGTTTTTTATGTTGTATGCTTTACCATTTTAATAGATAGTATACATAAGGAAAAAAAACTGTATAAATTTTACTTTTTAATCAACTTCCATATTCCATCCTTCTTAGTGAATTGGTGATTCTTTACTTGATTTGCTGATTTGAAAATAGATACAAACATTAAAAATAGATCAATGAGAAAAGAACTGCTCTTAGTGTTCTTGTTGGGTAATTGTATGCTATGGGCGCAATCTCCGGGTGGTGTTTCCAGTAATTTACAGATATGGGTGAAAGCCGATGCGGGTACAGCTACAACAACTGACAATACACAAGTTTCCATCTGGGAGAATCAAAAAACAGGTGGAGTAAATGGTATAGCCAACCAGGGAATCCCAGGTTATTATGCAGATCCTGGAGTAGAAGCTATACCGGTTTATCGTTCTGCTACATCAATTCCGAGCTTTAATTTTAATCCTGCTATAGAAGTTGTCAGTACTAATGGGTATAGATCCGGATACAAATTTCCATCAGGTTTTCCTGATGATATTACAAAATCACTTACTTCATATACCCATCTTACCCGAACAGCATCAGCCACCTACCGAACCGTTTTTGTAATGAATGGAACTACCCGAAGTTCCAATCCTACAGATATTGCCGGCGTATGGCAATCTCCATTTTTTGGAACAAGAACCAATCGTCCAGAGTTTTATAATGAAAAAGAATCCGGTGACGTTTTTTTTGGAACAAATGCTATCAACACCATAGAAACTAATGTACCCAGTATTCAGTCATATTATAATGATATCGTAGGTGAAGATGTGAAATATTTTTTTGATAACAATGGTCTTGCCTATGGCGGTCCATCAAATGATGTTTCTTCTATATACAATTATCCGGGGTTGGTCCTTTTAATGGATAATGATGGTGGATCAGGTTCGTCATCGCTTGCTGGAGACCGAATAGGAGAATTTATTTTATATTCAGAAACACAAACTCCTATAGAAAGGCAGAGAGTGAATTCTTATCTTGGTATCAAGTATGGAATTACGTTAGAACAGCCCCTAAATTATCTGAATTCTGATCAGGCAGTTACATGGGATTCTAGTTTGAATGCTGCTTTCAATAATAATATTTTTGGAATTGCGAGAGATGATATGTCGGTTCTGAACCAAAAAGTAAGCAATAGTATTAATGAGGATAATAATAGTATGCTTATAGCCGCTACAACTAATGATTTTATTGTACCAAATGCTGATGTAAGCAGAACAGCTTTTTCTAAAGATAACACCTTTTTGGTAATGGGGGATAATAACATTCAGGATCTACCATTAGTAAATTTTGGGACAACTTCAGGAAAGATTATTCAGAGAAGTTGGTTGGCACAGAAAATGAATGATCAGGACCCAACATGGTTACAGGCAGACCTTTCAAGATATACTGATATATTACCAACAGATAAAATATTTATGCTGGTAGCCGATGACGCCGGATTTACCCAAAATGTAAAGTTGATTCCAGCTACAGGTTTTGTAAATGGCAAAGCTGTATTCAATTATTTGTTTCCTACTAATCAATATTTTACTTTCGGAACTAATCTTCAGACCTATTGTACTAAAGATCCTGCTGCGGGGACGCCTGATAGTATGACAAAATTTGGAATTACAGGTCAGACAGGGATGCAGGCAAATTGGCCAGGCATTATTCCGAACGGATTTATTGCTCTAGAGTCAAGAAATAAAGGTCTTGTTATTACCAGGACCACAGCTGCAAGTATTGCTATTCCGGTAGAAGGAATGCTGATATTCGATACTGCTGATAGTTGTTTTAAGCTATATAACGGTACGTCATGGAATTGCATTGTAAGATCTTGTAATGAATAATAGTTTAGATTTAAAAAGAGAAAATGAAAAATATAATAGTACTCACAGGATTTTTATTTACTAATCTTATGTTTGCTCAAGTAGGTATTAGTAAAGAAACGGTAGATGGAGATGGAATTCTAGATTTTGCGGCTAATACGACTAATGGTATTATACTTCCCATAGTAGAAACATTGCCTAATGATGCTGGAGCCGGAACGATTCTCATGGATAAAAATGATAAAATCATAAAAATGAAAAATAGTTCCGAATGGGTTGCCCTTAGTGATGCCGGTTCTATTGATAATGTTACTTTCAATACCAATGCTGAAGTACCGGGACCTAATAGAGTAATTATAGGAAATTCTACAACAGCGGTTCCCGGGGTATTGGTGCTAGAGTCGGCTGATAAAGCTTTAATACTACCCAAAATAGCAGATCCCCATATTAATGTTAAAAGTCCTTATCCGGGAATGATGTGTTATGACACGGTGAGTAAAACTATGGCGGTATTTGATGGATTGAAATGGAGCTATTGGAAATAAGATAAAAGAATGAGACCGGGGGATTTTCCTTCGGTTTTTTATTTGTCGATGATATATGTTTTTGAACTAGTTCAAAGGTTTGATGTTTGAGGTTGGATAATTTTGTGTCATAAAATGTAATCAATGAAAAATATATCGAAAAGCGTACTGACTCTATGTCTGACTCTATTATCACTGATATTAACTAACGCACAACAAAAAAGAAAAATGGAAAACACCGCATTATTAATTATCGACGTACAGAACGATTATTTTCCCGGAGGAAAAATGATATTAGAAAGAGCTGAACAGGCAGGCAAAAATGTTCAGCAGGTTTTGGGATATTTCAGGGAGAATAATCTTCCTGTCATCCATATCCGCCATATTGCAACCAATGAGGGAGCTGTCTTCTTTTTGCCAGGGACATCAGGAGCGGAAATTCATTCACTGGTTTCACCTTCAGTTGATGAGAAAGTGATTGAAAAACATTTTCCTAACAGTTTCAGGGATACGGATCTATTGAAATCCCTTCAATCAAAAAATATTAAAAACCTTGTCATTACGGGAATGATGACGGATGTCTGTGTGGAATCTACGACAAGAGCTGCTTTTGATTTTGGTTTCAATAACACGATTATTGGTGATGCTACAGCAACAAGAGATAGGGAGCTGAACGGGCAGGTTGTAAAAGCATCGGATGTTCAACAGTCTTTCCTCGCAGGAATATCTGCACTGGGTGGTCTTTACGCGAATATCATCAATACAGAGGATTTCTTAAAAGGAAAATAGAACTCGCCAACTTATTAATGAATAAAGATATCAGGAATATTGGTATCTTTATTTTTGATCAATATTATCATGTTCAATTTGCTTTATAAAAATGTCAGCCGGTATATTGCTCTTTCTGAGGAAGAGTTCAGTCAGTTTTCTGCTCCTTTCAAGTTGAAAAGCTTTAAAAAGAAGGATGCTGTTCTGAAAGAGGGAGATTATTGTCTTTTTGAAGGTTTTGTTCTGAATGGCTGTTTCAAAGTTTATTATCTGAATGAAGCCGGATTTGAAC
Organism: Chryseobacterium sp. Marseille-Q3244; assembly: GCF_940807095.1. Taxonomy (NCBI): domain Bacteria; kingdom Pseudomonadati; phylum Bacteroidota; class Flavobacteriia; order Flavobacteriales; family Weeksellaceae; genus Chryseobacterium; species Chryseobacterium sp. Marseille-Q3244. The sequence continues at coordinate 90,466 of NZ_CALNWX010000011.1, forward strand.
AAACCTTGTATTTTGCTGAAGAAGGCTGGTGGATCACGGATATTGACAGCCTGATTAACGATGTTCCGAGTATTTTGAATATTGAGGCTCTTATGGATAGCGAAATATTGGTGATCTCAAAAAAAGATAAGCAGTATCTTTATGAAACAATGCCTCAGATTGAAAAGCTTTTCAGGATCATGAATCAGCAGTCGTCCGTGGCGTTACAGAGAAGGATTTTGTCTTTAACAGGAAAAACAGCAGATAAGCGCTATCTTGAATTCTTACAGAAATACCCTGGACTTGAACAGAAGCTTACCCAGCAACAGGTCGCATCCTATCTTGGAATTACCCATGAATTTTTAAGCAAGATCAGAAAAAAGGTTTCCTTGGAGAAATAGTTTGTGATTATATTTTGGGTAATTATATGCAATTGTACACTAATGCGGTTATCTTATTACTATGACTCTGTCATTCTGAATACAGACTGAAGGTCTGCGAACGTAGTTCAGAAGTGAAATGAAGAATCTAAGCGATATTATGAGATTCTTCCTTTGTCAGAAATCGAAGATTCGACGTAGTCAATGACAATGATGTAAAATTGTATATAGCCACTATATTTTTTTTATCCGAATTAACAAAATGAGTACATTGTAAAGAAAAACAATTGGACTAATTTGTTGATAATGAAAAATATAGAAAAGTGCTCATTGTTGCTGTTTATCGCTTTTTCGTTTTTTATATCTGCTCAAAAACTGAATAGTGATATTGGGGATAAAATTCTTAAAGTTGAAAATTCTTTAAGCCCATCTGTTATTTCAGGAAGTGATAAAGTTCCGTCTTATAACATTCTTGACCGGATGAAACAGTTCCATGTAAAAGGAGTAAGTATTGCGGTCATCAATAATTATAAAATAGAATGGATCAAAGGGTATGGATATGCGGACGAAGAAGAAGGACGAAAAGTTGATGTCAATACATTATTTCAGGCTGCCTCAATAAGCAAAACCATCAATAGTTTAGGATTTATGAAGCTGGTACAGTTGGGCAGCATAGATCTCGATAAAGATATCAATACTTATCTCAAAAGCTGGAAGTTCCCTTACGACAGCATTTCTAAACATAAGATCATTACTTCACGAAATTTATTAAGCCATTCAGCTGGATTGGGGGTTTCGGGATTCATGGGGTATGAAAGAAATGGGCCAATTCCTGATATTGTACAAGTTCTGGATGGTATTTCGCCTGCCAATTCTAAATCGGTCCGTTCCATAAAGGCTCCCGGATTGGAGTTTGATTATTCCGGTGGTGGAACAGTGGTTTCTCAATTGATTCTTACCGATACCTCAGGAAAAAGCTACGAAGAGTTTATGAAGAAAGAGGTTTTTGAACCTTTACAAATGACGCATAGCACATATTCTTTGAAAAATGATACTTTAAATATCGCTTCAGGATATTATTCCGATGGAAAGAAAGTAAAAGGAAAATACCATTTGTATCCGGAATATTCGGCAGCGGGACTCTGGACAACTCCTGAAGATCTTGCCAAATATATGATTGAGTGTCAACTGGCTTTAAAAGGTAAGTCTGAAAAAGTTTTAGCTCAAAAGTATATGGAGAAAAGGTTTACTCCGGTTGTGAATTACAACGAAAGTAAAGTAGCATTAGGGGTATTTCACCGATACAAAAATGGAGTCTATTACTTTAATCATAATGGGGGTAATGAAGGTTTTACCTGTGCCTCTTATGGAAGTCTTGATAAGGGATATGGAGTAGTCGTGATGACCAATACCAATAATCAGGAGTTTATGCTTGAAATTTGCAACAGCGTGGCCAGGGTTTATGATTGGGATCGTTTTTTTGTACCTCGGTTTACAAAGTAGAGAAATTTTGATAGATTGTTCCTTTTGGGTTTGTTTTTACAAAAAATAAGGTTATTGAAATAGAAGTCTTCAATCATTAAGATAGGTATTATGAATCCGTATTTTTTCGGGGTTAGAAATTGATTTTTTCATAATAACTCCAATATTATTAAGAACGATTCAAAATAAGGGAAACAGGCTTCAAAATGATAAAAAACAGCTTTTTTTCAGCTCTTTATGGTTTATCATCCTTATTTTTGCATGTCAAGTACATATAAACATGAAGAAGCTCCAGGATATTATTATCTCAACCAGGACAATGGCTGTATTGTTACTGGTTTATGCATTCGCAATGGCCTATGCAACGTTCTTAGAAAACGACTACGGAACTCCTACAGCAAAAGCATTAATTTATGAGGCAAAATGGTTTGAACTCATTATGGTGCTGCTTATTGTTAACTTCATAGGAAATATCGGAAGATACAGACTATGGAAAAAGGATAAATGGCCGGTTTTAGTTTTTCACCTTGCCTTTGTATTCATTTTTATTGGTGGTGCCATCACAAGATACATCAGTTTTGAGGGGCAAATGCACATCAGAGAAGGGGAAACATCCAACGAAATTGTAACGGATAAAAACTTCCTTAAAATCCAGATCGAGGAAAAAGGAGATGTCCTAAACTACCAGGATATTCCTTACCTGATGTCTCCACTTCACAAAGATCTTAATGCTACTTACGATTTCCACGGAAAAGAAGTAAAGATCTTTGCAAAAGAATATATTCAGAGAAAAAAAGACAGCTTACTGGCTGAGCCTAACGGAACTGAATACCTTCACTTAGTTTCCACAGGAACAACAGGAAGACAGAATATTTATATCAAAGCAGGAGATACAAAATCCATTAATGGAACTTTGGTAACTTTCAACAGAGCCATTGATGGAGCTGTTGAATTCAAAAATGAAGGGGGTAAATTATTCATCAAGACTCCAGTAGACGCAAGCTACATGACCATGGCAACACAGGCTACCGGAAATACTGTAAAAGATGAATTCCAGCCTTTAGCATTGAGAAGCTTATACAGCATCAATGAATTAAAGCTTGTAGTACCTGAAGGCCTTAAAAAAGGAAAACTGATGGCTATTGAAGGGGATAGAAAGAAAGATGCTGCCGTTCCGGATATGCTTCAGATTGAATTGCAAGGGCCAAAAACAAAACAATTGGTTGATCTTTCCGTTGAAAAAGGAAATCCAAATGCTTACAAACAAATTACGATGGATGGGTTAAACATTATGGTTGGATTCGGGCCTAAAGTTTATAACACTCCTTTCGCATTGAAGTTAGATGATTTCGTAATGGAAACCTATCCGGGAAGTAGCTCTCCGAGCGCTTACGAAAGTCACGTGAAAATTGTTGATGAAGGAAAAGAAACCCCTTATAAAATCTATATGAACCACGTTCTAAACTATAAAGGTTACCGTTTCTTCCAGTCAAGTTTTGATCCGGACAGAATGGGAACTGTATTGTCTGTAAACCACGATTTTTGGGGAACTTTAGTTTCTTATATTGGGTATGGATTATTATTCTTAGGAATGTTTGTCATCTTCTTCTGGAAAGGAACACACTTCTGGAAATTAAATAAAATGCTGAAAGATGCTAACAAAAAGAAAGCCGCAGCAGTACTTTTACTATTCTTAAGCTTCGGGTTAAATGCTCAGAAAATTGAAACACATGGAACTACTGACGGAAGCAGAGACCATGTACATGTAGAAGGTGACGGGCATACACACGCAGCACCGGATCCTACAGCTAAAACAACCGAGGATACTGAAATAAAACAGAACTCGTTAGCCTCTCCAATGGGGAAAATGAGAACCATTTCAGCTGATGAAATTATTTCGAGAAATAAAATCAGCAAAGAACACGCAGAGAAATTCGGCTACCTTTTGGTTCAGAACTTCGAAGGGAGAATTATTCCAATGAATACGCAGGCTTTAGAAGTTTTAAGAAAACTTTACAAGCATGACAGCTTCAAAGGAACAGACGGAAAATCTCTGGATGCTAACCAATGGTTCCTTTCTATCAATACAGATACGGAAAGCTGGACATCAGTTCCTTTAATCAAAGTTGATGAAAAAGGAGGAAAAGCACTTCTTGAAAAAACAAAAGCCAATGAAGAGGGGTATACTTCTTTACTGAATTTATTCCCAGTAGATAAGAGAACAGGAATGTTAACTTATATTCTGGAAAAAGACTATAACACAGCTTTTGCCAAAAAACCAGGTGACCAGTCTGAATACGACAAGCAGGTAATTAAACTTAATGAAAGAGTTCAGATTTTCAATGAATTTTTCAGTGGCCAGTTCTTAAGAATTGTTCCTGTGAAAAATGATGCTAATCACACTTGGCATTCATGGCTGGATCAGAAATTTGAACCGGACATGGAGTCTCAGCAAGTAATGGGACCTTATTTTTCAGAAGTAATCGGAGCACAAAAATCCGGAGATTGGACTAAGGCAGATTCTGAATTGGCGAAGCTTTCAGACTATCAGAAAAAATGGGGAAAAGCCGTAATTCCGGATCAGTCTAAAGTAGATCTTGAAGTATTCATGAACAATGTGAATATCAACTTCAAATTATTGATTTTCTATACCATTATCGGAGGACTTCTTCTAATTCTTGGATTTGTAGAATTATTCAAACCGAATAAAATATTAAAAAAAGCCATTAAAGTAATTATCGCAATTGGTTTAATTGGATATATATTCCATTTCTTAGGTCTTGTAGCAAGATGGTATATTTCAGGACATGCACCTTGGAGTAACGGATATGAAGCGATTATCTTTATCTCATGGGTTGGTATTTCGGCAGGTTTAGCTCTGTATAGAAATTCAAATGCTTTGATTCCTGCATCAGGTTTCATGGTAGCCGTTATCATGATGGGATTTGCACACGGAGGATCTGCACTTGATCCACAGATTACACCACTTGTACCGGTATTAAAATCTTATTGGCTGATTGTTCACGTAGCAATCATTACATCAAGTTATGGTTTCTTCGCCCTGTCGATGATTATTGCTGTACTATCTTTAGTATTCTATATTATTTCAAGCAAAGAAACATACAAAATTCACCATGATACAACATTGAAGGAATTGGTAATTGTTTCTGAAATGTCTTTAACAGTAGGTCTTTTTGCTTTAACGGTAGGAAACTTCCTTGGAGGGATATGGGCCAACGAATCATGGGGGAGATACTGGAGCTGGGACCCGAAAGAAACATGGGCTTTCATCTCGATCATGGTGTATGCTTTCGTTTTACACATGAGATTAGTTCCGGGATTAAGAAGCAGATGGGCGTTCCACGTAGCAGCAATGTTCGCTTTTTGTTCAATGGTAATGACCTATTTTGGGGTAAACTACTACCTGAGCGGACTGCACTCTTATGCTGCAGGTGATCCGGTACCAATACCAGCTTGGGTATACATCGGAATCGCATCAATGATTACTTTAGCAGCTGTATCTTATTTCAAGTTCAAAGCTTTAACGAAGAAATAATCTTTTTACCCATATCAAATTAAAATCCCGGAATTCACTTCCGGGATTTTTTTGTGGGTAATAGAAAGATAAAGTATTGCTTTTTAAGATTACGGATTAAAAATTTTTAACCACAGATTTTTACAGACGGACACAGGTAATACTACATCAATGATAGTAGGTAATTTCATTAAACAAAAAGAGACTATTTACAATAACATAGTAATTGATAAAGCATAAACATCTGTGAAAGTTTGTGTCATCTGTGGTTTTATTAATGATAAAGCCTGATTATTTTTTATTAGCAGAAACACTTCGTTTAAGGAGTTGCTTCATCCGACAGCTCAACGTTCCCATCTTCTCAACTTACAAACTACAATTGCTTCCTGTATAAAACCTCGAACCTCATATCTCGTATTTAAAACTCCTCAAAAAAAATAATTTTTTTATCTACAATTCAAAATTTACTGCTAACTTTATGATATCAAAATAATATCAAATTAAAAATTCAATCATGGAAAAAACATTAAAACCCATGTCGGGTTACCTTACATTAGTGATTTGCCTCATCCTCTTTGCTGCCGCAGTTTATTTCTTTATCAGTGGAGTGGATCAAAGTATTACGTTTGTAGTCATTGCAATGCTTTGCTTTCTGGTTTCTTGCTTTTTCTTAAAAGGCTTAATGATTATTCAGCCTAACCATTCAAGAGTGTTGAATTTCTTTGGAAAATATGTAGGAACAGTTAAGGACAACGGATTGTTTTTTATTAATCCTTTGTATTCATCTCAGAAAATGTCATTACGTTCAGAAAACTTACAGGGTCAGACTTTGAAAGTAAATGATAAAATGGGGAATCCTATCGAAATTGCAGTCGTAATGGTTTGGAAAGTAGGGGATACTTATAAAGCTGCTTTTGATGTTGAACGTTATTCTGACTTTGTAAAAATGCAGAGTGAGGCAGCAGTACGTCATTTGGCAATGAGCTTTCCTTATGATAATTTAGAAGATGATCATGCGCCGATTACCTTAAGAGAAGGAGGTGATAAAATTAATTCTATTTTGGAGCAGGAACTTACGGACCGCCTTTCAAAAGCTGGAATTGTTATTCAGGAAGCCAGAATCTCTCACTTAGCGTATGCATCTGAAATAGCAGGGGCTATGCTTCAGAGACAGCAGGCTACGGCTATTGTAGCAGCAAGAACGAAAATCGTAGAAGGCGCTGTAGGAATGGTGGATCTTGCCCTTAAAAAGCTTTCAGAAGAGAATATCGTTGAGCTTGATGATGAAAGAAAAGCAGCAATGGTAAGCAACCTAATGGTGGTGCTTTGCGGTGAAAAAGCGGCAACCCCGATACTGAATGCAGGAACTCTGTATAATTAATCAAAATAATCAATAATTCCAGGTTTATCAAAGTTGTAAATCTGGAATATAATCCAATGCGTCTTGCATCAAAAACAAGAATAAATGAAATCAGAAAAAGCTCAGAACACTTCGGAAAACAAAGGCAAAAAATCCTTTGTCTTAAGGATAGATGAGTCTACCTATAAACTCCTCGAGAAATGGGCCAATGATGAATTCAGAAGTGTGAACGGACAAATTGAATATTTGCTTCATCAGAGCCTTGTTAACTCGGGGAGAAAAAAGAAAGAATAAACTATAAATAACCGGTTTGAAATTAAAAATCCGTCTTCATGTTTTTGTAGGACGGATTTTTTATGTGTTTTTGAAAAATATCTTAGAAAAGCCTTTAGTTTGTGTAATTACCCAAAGTCTTTCAAAATATTGATTCTATAAACTTATCTTTGCAAAAAAATATTTTGAAAAAAACACTAATAACCTTAGCTGTCATTCTTGGGCAGTTATCTTCATCACAATGCTTTAAAGAATTCAGTCCTTCTAAAACCGGAAGGTATACGGCAGGTATAAAAACTGATGGGACACTCTGGACCTGGGGAGAAAAGGGGTATGGAGGACTTGGAAATAATACACAAAGTGCAGCATATTTCCCAGAACAGATTACTTCGGATACCTGGAAGAATTTTTCATTGGGAAGATATCATACATTAGCCATAAAAACAGACGGCACACTTTGGGCATGGGGGTTGAATAATTACGGACAAGTAGGTAACGGAACAAATGTAAATCAGTTTGCTCCCGTACAAATTGGGACTGGCAATGATTGGAGTTTTGTAATGACTGGTGAATACTCTTCTTTCGCTATTAAAACAAACGGTGAGCTTTGGGCTTGGGGAAATAACAGTAGTTATGGATTAGGATTAGGAAATAAGACTGATGTACTTGTACCTACTAGAGTAGGTACAGATATAGATTGGAAGAAACTTTCAAGTGGAGGAAGCCATACAATTGCGCTTAAAAATAATGGAAGTATTTGGGGATGGGGGCTAAACTCATCAGGGCAGGTTGGAGCAGGAAATACGTCTGTAAAAACTCCTATCCAGATTGGTACAGACACAAATTGGAGAGATATATCTGCAGGATACATTAGTTCTTATGGAATAAAGAATGATAATACTATTTGGGCATGGGGCGATAACTATGGTGGGCAAATAGGAAATGGTGGATGGGGTGCTCAGATTTACACCCCAATTCAGGTAGGTACCGACAATAATTGGAAATCTGTTAAATCAGGTGGATATCATGTGGTTGCTCTGAAATATGATAATACTTTATGGGGTTGGGGATCTAACGGGCTATCACAGCTAGCAGGCTATCATGGAACTTTGAATTATAAAACTCCAATCAGGATTGGTTTGGATTCTGACTGGAAAAACATCTACCCAGGATATGCTGCAACATATGCTGAGAAAAATAACAATACCATGTGGGTAACAGGAGACCAGTGTTGTGGAGAGTTTGGAAGTAATTTTTCAAGCGGAAAACATTATCCTTTGGCAATTATTTCAGGATACTGTGCGGAATCTGTACTTGCTACATCAGATTTGCCTAAGAAAAATGACATCATTGCTTTTTATCCTAATCCAGTAAAAGATATGCTTAATATCTCTTTGGATTCAAAAATAGAAGGAGTTGAAGTATATGAAGTGAGTGGTAAAAAGATTAAAGATTATACTGATGTGAATAACTTTCAGTTAAAAGTTAGCTTTTCTGAACTCCTTCCTGCTGCATATATTGTTAAAATTAAAACAAAAAATGAAGTAAGAGCTGTTAAAATAGTCAAAGAATAAGTTTGAATACATGTTCTAAAAAAAGAAAGCAGAGAATTTTTCTCTGCTTTTTTATTTTATACAACTCTGAAGAGTGTCTGCTCCAAAGTAGAATATTACGAGCCAAATCAAGCCTTTAATGGTAAAGAAAGCAAACCCTGCCCATCCCACACGCTTGAACCACTTTTTAAACTTTGAGTTATTTTCTTGTGAATTTTCCATTGGTGACTGTCAAAAAGATTACCCTACAAAGATAAGCATGTTTATAATTAGTCCAAATAAATAACATATTAAAAAATTAAAGTTTTGAGGTTCGCATAATATTTTTATCTTTAGAGAGAACGAAAAGTAAGATTTTATGTCAAAAAAAGTAAAGGATTTCGGAATCGAAAAAACACTCAAAAACCTTGGTATTAAAGAAGAGAATAAAGGGACTTCAGTGGGCGGTAAATATTTCGCTTCAGGAAAGACGATTGAAAGCGTATCTCCTGCAGACGGGAAATTAATTGCTAAAGTAAAGACTTCCGGAGAAAGTGATTATGACAAAGTTATTGAAACGGCTCAAAAGGCATTTCAGGAATTCAGGCTGATCCCGGCTCCTAAGAGAGGAGAGATCGTAAGACAGCTTGGTTTAAAGTTAAGAGAATATAAAGATGATCTTGGAAAACTTGTTTCTTATGAAATGGGTAAATCTTTGCAAGAAGGACTTGGAGAAGTACAGGAAATGATTGATATCTGCGATTTTGCTGTAGGACTTTCAAGACAGCTTCAGGGATATACCATGCATTCGGAAAGACCTGGTCACAGAATGTACGAGCAATACCACCCGCTTGGGGTAGTAGGAATCATCACTGCATTCAACTTCCCGGTAGCAGTATGGTCTTGGAATACGGCTTTAGCATGGATCTGTGGTAACGTTACCATCTGGAAACCGTCAGAAAAAACTCCACTTTGTGCCATTGCATGTCAGAATATTATGAATGAAGTCTTGAAAGAGAACAATCTTTCAGAAGGAATTTCAAGTGTATTGGTTGCTGACCATGAGATTGGGCAGAAATTAGTAGATGACAAGAGAGTAGCTTTGGTATCTTTCACAGGGTCTACAAAAGTAGGAAGAATGGTTTCTTCTAAGGTAGCAGAAAGATTCGGAAAATCTATCCTTGAATTAGGAGGGAATAATGCGATTATCATCACTAAAGATGCAGATCTTAATATGTCTATCATCGGAGCGGTATTCGGAGCCGTAGGAACTGCAGGACAAAGATGTACTTCTACAAGAAGACTGATTATCCACGAAGAGGTATATGATGAAGTAAAAACAAGATTGGTAAAAGCTTATGGCCAGTTGAAAATCGGAAATCCATTGGATGAAACGAATCACGTGGGACCACTTATTGACGTGGATGCTGTAAATCAATATCAGGAATCTATCAAAAAATGTAAAAAAGAAGGTGGTAAATTCGTTGTAGAAGGTGGCGTTTTATCTGGAAAAGATTACGAATCCGGATGCTATGTGAAGCCTTGCGTTGCTGAAGTAAAGAACTCTTATGAGATCGTTCAGCATGAAACATTTGCTCCGATTTTATACTTAATCAAATACAAGACATTAGAAGAAGCAATTGCTATTCAGAATGATGTTCCACAGGGACTTTCTTCTGCCATCATGACACAAAATCTTAGAGAAGCAGAATTATTCCTTTCCCATGCAGGTTCAGATTGTGGTATTGCGAACGTAAATATTGGGACTTCAGGTGCTGAGATCGGAGGAGCTTTCGGAGGTGAAAAAGAAACCGGAGGTGGAAGAGAATCAGGATCAGATGCTTGGAAGTATTATATGAGAAGGCAAACTAATACTATAAATTATACTGCACAACTTCCTTTAGCACAGGGAATTAAATTTGATTTATAAAAGCTTTACTTAAAGCACCCAAAAAAACAAAAAAAAAAACTTAATAACCTGAATGATTAGATACTCAGCCTTTTGATCGTTTCATCATTCACTTATTAAATCACACAACAATTTATTATGGAACACACATTAGATATACAAGCAAATAAAGTAAAGGAAACAGTTGGAAAACATGTGTTGGCTGACGGTTTTGATTTCGTGATGGACATTGAAAAATCTCATGGATCATGGCTTTACGATAAACTTACAGACAGAGAATACCTGGATATGTTCTCTATGTTTGCATCAGCTTCCATCGGGTACAACCACCCGTATCTTGTAGAAAGATCAGAATGGTTGGGAAGAATGGCTGTCAATAAACCAACTTTGGCAGACGTTTACTCAGAAGAATATGCTCACTTTTTAGAAGTATTCGAAAGAGTAGTGATTCCTGAAGAACTACAATACGCTTTCTTTATTGAAGGCGGAACTTTAGGCGTTGAAAATGCATTGAAGGCTTGCTTCGACTGGAAGACCCGCAAGAACTTCGAAAAAGGTCTTGATACTGAAGCAGGAATCTGTATTCATTTCAAACAGGCTTTCCACGGAAGAAGTGGGTATACTTTAAGCTTAACAAACACATCGGATCCTAGGAAGTATCAATATTTCCCAATGTTTAAATGGCCGAGAATCTTAAATCCGAAATTATCATTCCCAATCACAGAAGAAAATCTGGCAGAAACCATCAAAAATGAACAATTAGCTTTAGTGCAGATTGAAGAAGCTATTCTGATGAATCCTGATAAAGTAGCTTGTATCATCATTGAGCCTATCCAGGCAGAAGGTGGTGACAACCATTTCAGAGATGAATTCTTGTTAGGATTAAGAAAAATCTGTGACGACAATGAAATCTTACTAATTTTTGATGAAGTTCAGACGGGTATTGCCATTACAGGGAAAATGTGGGCATTCCAGCACTTTACTGCGAAGCCGGATATTATTTCTTTCGGTAAAAAAGCTCAGGTTTGCGGAGTATTGGCCAACAAAGAAAAGTTTGACGAAATTCCGAACAATGTTTTTAGAGAAAGCTCAAGAATCAACTCTACATTTGGAGGTAATTTTATCGACATGCTTCGTTTTCAACTGGTAATGGAAGTTATTGAAAAAGAAAACCTTGTAGAAAACGCAAGAGTAGTAGGAGACTTCCTATTGGAGAGCTTAAAAGCAATGGCTGAGAAATATCCTTCAAAAATTTCCAATGCTAGAGGTAGAGGATTAATGTGTGCTATTGATCTTCCATCCGGAGCAGAAAGAAACAAAATGATGACTGAATTATTTAATGACGGACTGATTATTCTTCCGTGTGGAGATCAGTCTTTACGTTTCAGACCACATCTTAATGTTACCAAAGAAGAAATTCAATTGGCATTAGATAAAATTGAAAACAATATTAATAAAATTTAAAAATAAAGATTTGTAATTTTCAAAAAAACATTGTACATTTAGATACTCAAACAATTAGAATATGGAAAGAAGTACGAGAGTATCAGTTTACGAAAGTGATAACCCTTCAGAAATTCAGTTGGTTAAGTCTAAATTGGATGATGCGCAAATTACAAACACTATTGAAAACAACTATCTGACATTTACCACAACACCTACAGCAACATCGCTAAAGGTAATGGTGGATCTGGAAGATGAAAAGAAAGCATTTGAAATTATTGATGCTTATCTTCAACAAAGTGAAAATTAATAAAACAATTTCATAATTTTAAATTTTACTACTTCGAACCGAAAATTAATTTTATAATTAGTTTTCGGTTTTTTAATTAAATCAAACATTAAAACATTAAAAAATTAAATATTTAAAAGATGACTTGAAGAATTATTATTTTATATCACAGCCAAAGTTAGATCAATAGAAACTTATATTGGTGATTTAAAATTTGACGCAAAGCTTTAGTAACCTTATGGTATATTTTTAAGAAAGCAAAGACAGAAGCTATCTCAAAAGTGTCATTCTGAATGAAATGAAATGAAATGTAATGAAGAATCTCAAACGATTGATTTCAAATAAGATTCTTCCTACGTCAGAATGACAAAAGCCAAATTAATTGACTTTTGAGACAACCTCTTATTAAGTAATCACATAGCCAATCGCTTCTTCTATGACGAAGTCGCAGCCTTTGCGTTAATAAAATCAGTTTTAAATTCAGAAGATCAACAGGTAAATAGTTCTGATTTTAGTCTTTTAAACTCTATATTTTTTAATCAAAATCAACAACATGAATCCAGAAATCAAACTAAGAAAATCGGAAATTGAAGACAGAGACATTATTTGGGGAATCATCCAGCAATCCATTGAAAGAAGAAAGCAGGACGGAAGTACACAATGGCAGAATGGTTATCCCAATCTTGGAACAGTAGAAAGTGATATCGCAAAAGGTTTCGGATATGTACTTACAGTAGATGGGGAAATTGCAGTATATGCGGCTTTGATCCTTAACGATGAACCTGCCTATAGCAAAATCGAAGGAGAGTGGTTAAGCAACGGAGAATTTGTGGTGGTACATCGTGTGGCCATTGATGAAAAATTTGCAGGGCAGGGAATCACTAAAAAACTTTTCGATCATATAGAGGACTTTACGAGAGCTAATGGTATCCAGAGTGTTAAGGTAGATACAAACTATGATAATATTGCAATGCTGAAGATTCTTGAAAGCAAAGGATATTCTTATTGCGGAGAAGTAGTTTTAGCCGATGGATTAAGGAAAGCTTTTGAGAAGATTATAATTTAAGGCAAAAGTTAAATCAATTTTCATTGAATTTTTAAAACGCCCTGTATTTATAATCTCTATCAGCTTTGTTCGTTTGGTTCTGAACTAATTTTTACTTTTGTTCAAATTTTTATATTATGCACCAAAGTATAGGAATTGATGAAAAAATATTTCAGGATGCCGTAAAGTTTTATGGCACTGTGTTCAGCCTACCTCCTTTAGCTTCAAAAATCTATTCCTACCTTCTTTTTGATTATGAGAAAGTAGGAATTACTTTTGACGAGTTTGTTGAAGTGCTCTCTGCGAGCAAAAGTTCCGTTTCCACCAGTATTTCATTATTGTTAAATGCACAGCTCATCGTAGATCATAATAAGATGGATGAGAGGAAACGGTATTTTTTTATCAATGATGAATACAAAAAGATCCGATTTGAGAAAATTGTCCAGAAAATGCAGGACGAATTAAAGCTATTAGATGATTTAAACAATTTTAAAAAAAGTAAAGACGATGGATACAACGAAAGAATAGAAGTTTACAAAGCACTCTTAAACAAAAACATAGAAAATATTCAGGAATCTCTTAATAAACTATAAAATGAATAATAAGCTAGTTATACTTTCCATTGCAGCGCTTTCTCTCACAGCCTGCAAAAAAGAAGCTCCGAAACAGGATGGTGCCAAACCGTACCCTGTTGTTTCTGTGGAGTCAAAAAATATAGTAGGATATCAGACGTTTCCGGCTACCATTCAAGGTAGAGTAAACAATGATGTACGTGCTAAAATACAGGGATATATTACCCAGGTATTGGTAGATGAAGGACAATATGTTACCAAAGGACAGCCTTTGTTCCGTTTGGAAACCAATATCCTTACCGAAAATGCCGCTGCTTCTAAAGCAGGAATCGGGGCCGCTGAATCTACTATTGCCGCTGCACAGGCATCTGTAAATGCTGCTCAGGTTGAAGTCAACAAACTGAAACCTCTGGTTCAGAAAAATATTATCAGTAACGTACAGTTACAATCTGCACAAGCTCAGTTAGCCCAGGCTCAGGCTCAGTTACAGCAGGCACATGCTGCAAAAAGACAGGCTGAAGCCAACTACAAAGGAGTAGAAGCTAATATTGAATATTCCATTATTCGTGCGCCTATTTCAGGAGTAGTAGGAAGACTTCCGTTAAAAGTCGGAAGTTTGGTAGGGCCGTCTGACCAGACCCCTTTAACAACCATTTCTGATACTTCTGAAATCTTTGCCTACTTTGCGATGAATGAAAAGGAGTATTTTGATTTCCTTGAAAAATCTCCAGGAGCTTCTATGCCTGAGAAAATCAAAAACTTACCAATGGTTGAGCTTCAGTTAGCCAACGGAAGTCTTTATCCTGAAAAAGGAAGAATTGAAGCCATTACCGGTCAGATAGATCCTACTACGGGAACCATTCAGTTCAGAGTTGCCTTTACCAATGCTCAAAAATTATTAAGCAATGGTAACAGTGGAACGATCAGATTCCCTCAGAATTATGATAATGTTCTTGTAGTTCCTGAAAGTGCTACTTACGAGCAACAAGGTATTGTATACGTATATAAAGTAGAAAAAGGAGATACTGCAAGAAACGTTGTAGTAAATGTTATTGACAGAATCGACAATTTAGCTCTTATAAAATCAGGAGTTAATAAAGGTGAAATAGTGGTTGCAGCAGGTATCGGAGGATTGAAACCGGGAACAGCTGTAAAACCGAAACCAATCAAAATGGATAGTCTTGTTCAATCAATAAAACCGAAATTCTAATGATAAAAAACTTTATTAACAGACCGGTTTTATCTACCGTAATATCAATCTTGATTGTGATTCTCGGTGTGCTAGGGCTGATCTCGTTACCGGTTACACAGTATCCGGATATTGCACCGCCTACAGTAAGTGTGTCTGCAAACTATACAGGAGCCAATGCGGAAACTGTAATGAAAAGTGTGGTCGTTCCCTTAGAAGAGCAGATCAACGGGGTAGAAGGTATGGACTATATTACTTCCTCTGCAGGAAATGATGGTTCTGCCCAGATCCAGGTTTTCTTTAAACAAGGAATAGATCCTGATATTGCGGCGGTAAACGTACAAAACCGTGTGGCTAGAGCTACTCCTTTGTTGCCGTCCGAAGTGACGCGTTCAGGGGTTGTAACTCAAAAGCAACAGACGAGTGCCTTGATGTATATGTCTTTCTATTCGGAAAACAAAGATCTTGATGATGTATACCTTCAGAACTTTTTGAATATCAATATTATTCCAAACCTAAAAAGGGTAAATGGTGTAGGAGATGCCAACGTTTTCGGGGGTAAAAACTATTCCATGAGAATCTGGCTGGATCCTGCAAAAATGGCGGCTTATAGTGTTACCCCTACGGATGTTACCAATGCGATCAATGAGCAGAGTAGAGAAGCTGCGGCGGGCTCCATTGGGCAGAACAGTGGAAGTTCTTTTGAATATATTATCAAATATGTAGGTAAATTCAACGATAAAGAACAGTATGATAATATCATCATCAAATCTCTTCCAAACGGACAAAACCTTATGCTTAAAGACGTTGCTAAAGTAGAATTGGCAGGCCAGTCTTATACAGGGATTGGGGAGAACGGAAACAGTCCTTCCATCAGTATGGGGATCTTCCAGACGCCGGGTTCCAACGCACAGGAGATTATTAAAAATATCAAAACGTCTCTGAAATCTGCAGAAAGTACTTTCCCTAAAGGAATTAAATATACTTTTAACTTTGATACCAACGAGTTCTTAGAAGCTTCTATTGAAAAAGTAGTACATACACTGATTGAAGCTTTCATCCTGGTGTTTATTGTAGTATATATTTTCCTTCAGGACTTCAGATCTACTTTAATTCCGGCCATTGCGGTTCCGGTATCTATCGTAGGGGCGTTCTTC
Source organism: Chryseobacterium sp. Marseille-Q3244 (assembly GCF_940807095.1). Lineage (NCBI taxonomy): Bacteria > Pseudomonadati > Bacteroidota > Flavobacteriia > Flavobacteriales > Weeksellaceae > Chryseobacterium > Chryseobacterium sp. Marseille-Q3244. Next base: position 106,611 of record NZ_CALNWX010000011.1, read on the forward strand.
TTCCTGAATTTATTCGGATACTCATTAAACCTGTTAACCCTTTTTGCATTGGTACTTGCCATTGGTATTGTGGTGGATGACGCGATTGTCGTCGTGGAGGCCGTTCATGCGAAGATGGAGCATGGTATTTCCGATGCTAAAAAAGCAACGGTGGAAGCGATGGATGAGATTACAGGAGCTATTATTTCTATTACTTTAGTAATGGCAGCGGTATTTATCCCTGTGACGTTTATTACAGGTCCGACAGGAGTATTCTACCAACAGTTTGGTATTACGCTGATCATCGCGATCATCATTTCTGCTATTAATGCATTAACGTTGAGTCCGGTTTTATGTTCATTATTCTTAAAGCCTCACGCAGAGCATCATGCAGAGTATAAGAACTTAAACCTGCTACAGAAGTTTTTCTATAAGTTTAATATTGCTTTTAAAACAACAACTGAGCGTTACGGAAGGGGATTTGTATTTTTGTTAAGACATAAATGGGTAACCCTGGTAATCTTTGCGGTTACAGGAGGTATTCTATATTGGGCAAGTGGAACCATGAAGAAAGGTTTCGTTCCTACAGAAGATAGAGGAATTATCTTTACCGATGTTCAGCTTCCTCCGGGTGCTTCTATGGAAAGAACATATAATGCATTGAAAACACTTCAGGCTAAAGCATTGAAAGTTCCGGGAGTACAGAATGTAACGATTTCTACAGGTAGAGGATTCTTATCAGGAAACGGAAGTAACAATGGTCTTGCCTTTGTTAAGTTGAAGCCATTTGAAGAAAGGAAAAAAGATGGTCAGACTTCTGAAGATATCACCAAAAAATTATTTGGAATTGTAGGATCTGTTCCTGATGCCAAAGTAGTATTCTTTCAACCGCCAAGTGTACCGGGATTTGGTAACAGTGCTGGTTTTGAAATGGTATTACTGGATAAATCAGGGGGAGAATATGCTGACTTGGATAATAAAACCAATGAATTCATCGGTAAGCTGATGCAGAGACCTGAAATTCAGTTTGCTCAGACTTCATTTAACACAAAATATCCTCAGTATCAGATGGAAATTAATGTTCCACTCAGCAAACAGCTTGGCGTTTCTGTGAATGATATTTTGGCTACCATGCAAGGGTATATTGGAGGTATTTATACTGCCGACTTTACCAAGTATGGAAAACAGTTCAGAGTAATGGTTCAGGCACTTCCAGAGAACAGACAGAATATTGAGAATCTGAACCAGCTTTATGTCAGAACAGGTTCAGGTATCATGTCTCCGATTTCACAGTTTGTAACATTGAAAAAAGCATACGGACCACAATCTGTAAGCCGTTATAACCTGTTTACTTCAGTGAAGGTGACGGGAGCAAACTCTGACGGATACAGTTCCGGGGATGCTATTGCTGCTGTACAGCAGGTAGCTGATGAAACCCTGAATCAAAACTATGCAGTAGAATTTACAGGGTTAACCAGAGAAGAATTAAATTCAGGATCTCAGACCCTTCTGATTTTCGGGTTAAGTTTGGTCTTTGTTTACTTTATCCTTTCTGCACAGTATGAAAGTTATATCCTTCCGCTTATCGTTGTTATCTCTCTTCCTCTTGGGGTAATGGGAGCTTATTTCGGACAGAAAATTATGGGCTTGGAAAATAATATTTATTTCCAGATTGCTCTAATTATGCTCGTCGGATTGTTGGCGAAAAATGCGATCCTTATTGTTGAATTTGCCGTCCAGAGAAGGCATCATGGTGAAACAATCGTGATGTCTGCCATCAATGCAGCAAAAGCGAGAGTAAGGCCGATTCTGATGACCTCATTTGCCTTTATCTTCGGTTTATTACCGTTAGTGTTAGCAAGTGGAATTGGTGCTGTGGGTAACAGATCAATCGCAACAGGAGCAGCCATAGGATTGTTGATAGGTACTGTTTTAGGACTTTTTGTAATTCCGGTATTGTATGTGATTTTTGAAAGCATACAGGAGAAGATTAAGCCTATCAAAAAAGAAGATATCAATTTAGCAGAGTAAATTAATTTAGTTTAAGGTTTTCTGGTTTAAAGTTTAATACGGTAAGCCGGAAACCTTGAACATTTAAATTTCAAATAATGAAAAGTTTAATAAACATCATAAAAGGAATAACTTTCTCAGCGATTATGCTGGGAGCCATCACGTCCTGTATGGCCAGGAAGGAATACGAAAGGCCGAAGAACGTTGTTGACGAAAAGCTTTTCCGTACAGATATGCTTCCTTCAGACAGTGCTACCGTTGCCAATGTTTCCTGGAAGGAAATCTTTACAGATCCCCTGCTTCAGGGACATATTTCAAAAGCTCTAGATAATAATCTGGATATCAGAATTGCTTTACAAAGTATTACTTCTGCAGAAGCTTACCTTAAACAAAGTAAGGCAGCCTATGCTCCAACTCTTTCGGTAGGACCCAATTATACTTTCCAGACACAGTCTATCAATACTCAGTTTGGACAGATCATTGGAGAAAGACGATATGTCAATCAATTTGACATTACAGCAAGTCTCGGTTGGGAAGCTGATATATGGGGAAAAATGAAAGCACAGGAAAAAGCACAATTAGCGGCTTATTTAGGAACTGTTGCTGCTCATAAAGCAGTAAAAAGCAGTCTTGTTTCTTCCATTGCTTCTGCATATTATCAGTTGCTGACATTTGATGCTCAGAAGAAGATTATCACAGAAACGATTGCGATTCGTGAGAAGAATCTGGAAACGACAAAGGCATTGAAAGCTTCCGGAACCCTTACAGAGGTAGCGGTGCAACAGAGTGAAGCCCTTGTTTTCAATGCAAAATCTTTATTGATTGATATTGATACACAGATTCAACTGCTGGAAAACACCATGAGCCTTTTAATGGGAGAACCGTCACACACTATTGAAAGATCTACTTTGGAAGGCCAGAATCTTCCAATCGATTTGAAATTGGGATACCCGGCTCAATTGTTAGCTAACCGTCCGGATGTCATGAGAGCAGAATACAACTTAATGAATGCATTTGAATTGACCAATGCTGCAAAAGCTCAGTTCTATCCAACATTGAAGCTTACAGGAACAGGAGGACTTCAGTCTGTAGACATTGACCACCTATTTAATGTAAACTCATTATTTGCGAATGTGGTGGCTGGATTGGCACAACCTATTCTGAATAAAAGAACGATCAAGACGAACTATGATGTGAGTCTTGCTAACCAGGAAACAGCTTATTTGAACTTCAGAAAAACAGTTCTTACTGCTGGAAAAGAAGTTTCCGATGCTATCAGGGTGTTCTCTGTTCAGGATTCATTTATTGAGTTAAAACAAAAAGAATTGGATGCCTACAAAAAATCAGTAGACTATTCTCAGGAATTGGTCAATTATGGGATGGCCAATTATCTTGAAGTTTTAAATGCCAGTGTAAACTCATTGAATGCAGAACTTAATATTTCCAATGCAAGATATAATAAAATGAAGGCTGCCGTAGAGCTGTATCAGGCTCTTGGTGGAGGCTGGAAATAAAAAATATTTTGTGATCAATTATAAAACGTGTGTCAGTAATGACACACGTTTTTTATTTTAAATAAGCTTTCAAAATAATTGAATAGTATGTCTCGAATTGGATAAACTTATTGGTTTCTTCACAGTGATAATACGACAAGTATAACTTCCATCCTTTAAAAACCTTAATATCTGTTAAATACAAAATTTAATTTGTATATATGTATTTAACTACGTAGTTTTATACTTTAAAATAGAATACTATGAAATTATACATTCAGCCTATAGGAAATGCTTACTCAGAACAGGCTATTGACCTGATTTTGAATATTCAGCAAAAAGAATTTAATGTTCCGCTTACGATCCATGACCAGCCGGATCTTTTTGAGATAGAAAGTTTTTATACTGAAGCCGGAGGAAACTTTTGGGGTGCTTTTATAGATGAAGGGCTTGTGGGAACCATTGCTTTGGTCAAATTTGACGAAAGAGCAGGAGCCATCAGAAAAATGTTTGTAAAAAAAGAATTCCGGGGAAAAGAGCTGAATATTGCACAGGAATTATTAGAAGTTTTAATTTCTTTCTGTGATGAAAATGGAATAGATGATTTATATTTGGGAACCATAACGGTATTAAAAGCAGCTCAGCGTTTTTATGAAAGAAATAATTTTGTGAAGATCAAAAAAGAAAACCTTCCGGAATATTTTCCGTTAATGAGTGCTGACGATATCTTTTATCACTTACATATTGACTGAACATGAATGTTATCAACGAAGCAGGAATTCTTGCCATATCCACCAGGCTCCACCGCCTCAGTGAACAGCTGAGAAAGGATGGTGCCTTGATCTATAAAGCTTTTGGAATTGATTTCGAACTTAAATGGTTTCCTGTAATTTACACTATTTATCAAAGAGAATTAGCCAGTGTTGTTGAAATTGCTAATGAAATTGGTTATACCCATCCCTCTACTATTACTTTGCTCAAAGAACTTGAAAAACTCAAACTTTTAGAATGGAAAAAAGATAAAAATGATGAACGTAAAAGGTTATTTCTATTAACTTCTAAAGGAAATGAGTTAGTTGAAAAAATGAAACCAGTATGGGAACTGGTTACGATCGTATTGGGTGAAATTGCAGATAATGAAAATAATCTCCTAAAAGCCATTGATGAAGCTGAAGAAAAAATTGCCAGTCAATCTTTTTATCAGAGAGCTTTACAGCTTAAGAATTCAAATAAAGCTTAATCTATTTTTAATAAGTTTCAACTAAAATTTAAAAATCCATGTTACTGATACACTGAGCGTAACATGGATTTTTTTGTTCAGTAATGAGAAAAAAGCTTTGTTGAAAAGTCATTGTAAATTTCATTGTCGTAGTTCTACTACAATTTTTCAAATAATCGGTAATTCATTTTGATGTGAATATTTAAGGTGATATATTGCATTACCAAAATCACTAAAAAAACTTATGAAAAAATACCGAAATCAACCCCTTTTTAAAGTATTACTAAGTACTTAAAGTGGAATTATTTTTCTAAAATTCCAACTGCACCCATCTCAGATCAATCATCGAAAGGCTTGTTCCAGAGGCCGTTGCAAGCTATAGATTGGTTCCTTGAGCTAAAGGGTCTCACCTGTAAAGGTTGAATATCCAATTAAGTCATACACCCAAAAAAAGATGTCATGTTTCAGGAAAAGAATAATCTTCCCAAACCGGAAATAGATTCGGACAAGACAGGTTTTGTAAACAAAATCCAAGACAATAAGAAAATTAAAGAAGTAAAGAAAGTTGCTTCAAAAGTAAATAATGCAGTCAATGTGGTGAATACAGGAAAACAGTTTCTGAATCAGCCTTTGTTACCAAACGAACCTGCTATTATCAAAGAAAAGCTTTGGGCAAAACAGCCTACTTCCAAAATATTCAACGCAGACAGTATTCCGGAGAGTGCGATAGCAGGAATCAACCGTGTTGTAAAGCTTGATATCCATGTGGAAGGTAAGCCTATAAAATATTTTAAACATTTTAAACTTACGCAAAGCGCTACTAAACATCATGAATTTGAACTTATTCTAGCCCATGATACGTTAGGAAGTGCAGAAAACCATAATCTTGAAGAAGTACAGAATTTTCTTGGAAAGAGGATTACTGTTGTTTTCAAATATAAAGATGTGGAAGGAGGTGCGGAAAGAAATTTTGTAGGAGTTATCACAGAAGTCGGATTCAGTCAGGAAAAAGGAAGTCTGGGTAATCTTGTGTTGTCAGGCTTCAGCCCAACAATCTTACTAGATGCGGCACCTCATATTCAAAGTTTTGGAGGAGCACAGCCTATCAGTTTGAACAGTATTGCCAATGAAGTGATTAAAGAAGGATTGGGACAGGGAAAATTTGATTTTAGGGTAGATGCCCGTCATGGGAATGTCTCTTACAGTTCTCAATACGAAGAAACCCATTATAACTATCTGGCAAGAATTGCTGAAGCTTATGGGGAACAATTTTTCTACGATGGGGAAGTCTTACACTTCGGACAGCTTCCACCACAGGAAAAACCTGTAATGCTGACCTATGGCAGTAACCTGACCGATGTTAAAATTAAAATGAAAGCTCAGCATGTGAATCCTTCATTCTATGGATACAACAGCAGCAAAAATGAAAAATTTAAAGGTGGAAGTTCAAAAATAACCCATACCTCAGATATTGCTAAGCGCGCGTATGAAATTTCAGAAAAGACTTTTCAAACGCCATCTTTAAGAGTAGCTCCCATCAAAGCTTCTTCTTTTATGGATATTGATGCTTCTCAAAAAGGAACAGCAGGAAGCAATGCTTCACAGGTTTTTATCACTTCTGGAAATACAACGGTCCCGTTTCTTTATCCGGGCTGTATTGCGGATATTCAAATGCGTAAAACAGATACCAACAATACTTCCTATTTTACAAAGTTAATGCTCATAGAGGTTACTCATGAGGTAGATGCCCGTGGGTATTATGACGGATCTTTCCAGGCCATAGCTTCTGATACCGGATTTATTCCAAGACCGGAATTTACTGTTCCTGTGGCAGAACCTCAGTTTGGAAAGGTAATTTCCAATACCGATCCTGAAAATCAAGGCCGAGTACAGGTTCAGCTTGACTGGCAGAGTGGGCAAGACACTACGGAATTTATCCGTGTAATGTCTCCTGACGCCGGAAGCAGTGAAAAGGTTGGCAAAAACAGAGGATTTATGTCTATTCCTGAAGTGGGAGATCAGGTGATTGTTAATTTTGTACATCTTCATCCGGACCGTCCTTTTGTAATGGGCGGAATGTATCATGGCGGAATTGGAGCTGGTGGTGGTTCAGGAAATAATATCATGAGTTTCAGCGGCAGAAGTGGCGCAGAATTAAAATATGACAATGGTGCAGGATCTATGAATCTTAAAGATCAGGGTGGTGCCAATATGAATTTTGACGGAACCGGAAATGCAACCACCAATGCCAATAGCAACCATACTGTGAATGCAGGAAGTACTAACGTAATCAATGTAGGAGGTAAGAAAGATGCTCCACCACAATCCTTGTTAAAAATGGATGCCGGCGGAAATATCACTCTTGACGGAAAAACAAGTATTACATTACAGGTAGGAGATAATTCTATTACGATATCCGAAGCAGGAATTACGGCATCAGCAGGAAAAGGAATGATTGATATCACCGCGCTTACAGGAGCATTAGGATTGTCAAGCAAAGGCGGTCCAATGGATATTAGTACAGATTCACCACTTACGATTACAGGAGGACCAAGTGCTGTAATGTCTTCAGGAGATACCAATATTATGTAATGCTAAAACAGAAATCATGGATGAGTTAGAATACATAACCCTCAATGCCCTGATGATGTGTGACCAGGGAGCAGCTCCGGATTTCTTCAAACCTACGTTTAATACAAAGGTGAAGATTCATGGCTGTCTTGTAGCAACGAATCAAGATGCTACTCCTTTGGTTAACATACCTTCCTTCAAGGTATGTAAGATTAGTGGTGGCCCCTGTACCCCTGCCACAGTTCCTATGACCTGGCAGGATACCTGGCAGGTGAAAATTAACGGAATCCGGTCTTTGATAGGAAAAAGTACGTGTCAATGTCCTGTTGGAGGAAAGGTAGAGTTTATGACCAGCGGACAGGTTCCTCTTCCGGAAGATGCTGCCCAGGAGGTAAAAGATATGCAGGATCAGGCACAGCGTGAACTTGATGACAGCGGAAATGGTAATAGTGTAGGGGAAGCAGGTTTTGTGGAAGGAATGATTCCTGTGTGGGGAAGCGGTCGTGACCTTATCAATGATATACAAACCGGAGATGTAGGCGGCAGCCTTATGAATGCCGGATTTTTAATATGGGATGTAGCCTCTATTGCGGTAGGTGTGGTTTCTTTTGGAACCGGAACGGTAGCTATGCAAGGAGCAAAAGCAGGATTGAAAGGCGCTATAAAAGCCGGTGCAAAAGCCATATCTAAAGAAGCGCTTCAGCAGATGGGAAAAGCAGCGATGAAAAAGCTTAGCAAAGAAGCTTTGAAGAAAAGTGTAGATGATGTAGCCAAAAAATTGCTTAAGACCTGTGTTTTTGCCTGTTTTCCGGCTGGAACACCCGTGCATACTGAACACGGAATTAAAAATATTGAAGATATCCGAATCGGAGATCAGGTGTGGGCTTATGATGAAGATACAGATACTGTAGCTCTTCAGCCGGTTATTGATCTTATCATTAATGAAAGTGACCATACCATTAGTATTTATACGGAAGCTGAAGTGATTGAAACAACGGCTACCCATCCTTTCTATACTGAAGAAGGCTGGAAAGATGCCTCAGAATTAGAAGTAGGCGAAAAAATTCTAACCAAAAATGATGAGAAAGTTACCATTGAAAAAACAGAATATAGCTATGAACCTAAAAAAGTTTATAACTTTACGGTAGCCCATTTTCATACCTATTTTGTAGGCCTCTTAGCTTTACTGGTTCATAATTCTGGTAGATGTTTGTCTCAAATGATTTTGGAATCTCAGAAATGGTTTCAGAATATTATGAGGGGAAATAGTTTTAATAATGTAATGAATGCTTTTACAGAAGAATTAGCAACAAATGCAGGTAAAATATTTAGATCAGAACTATTTGTTTCTCTAAAAAATGGGAAGAAAGGCTTCGTTGATAGTTACATTAAAGGTATAGGTATTATTGAACGAAAAGCTACCGACTTAAGTAAAGTAGCTACACCAACTGCAAAAAACTATATTAATGATGCAGCAAAATATGCAGGTTCAAAATCAGACGAATTTGGAAAGCTAGGAGAAAAAATTTATCTTCAAGTTGAAAATATGAGTGGGGTTTCAAAAGAAGTTTTGGATTACGCAAAAAAAAAGGGTGTAACAATTATAGATGATATATCACAGATTAAAGGATTATAAATATGATTACTTATAAATTTTTACAATATAATAATTTGTCAAATGAGATAATGTCCGAACAAGATACATTGGATAATATTAATGATTTAATAATAGAAAAAAAATCATCGAAAGAAGAAAAAGAGGCAGCAAAAAATGTTGAGAATTGGGCGAAATATGCTTTTGAAAATAATAAAGAATATCATATTATGATCTTTAATGATGAAAAACCATTGGCCTATATTAATAATAACTATAATGATATTACAGTTGAGTTTTTAACTTATAATGGAGGTAATTTGTTTATTTATTTATCATTAGTATATGATAAGTTTAATATGGAAATATCATTTAAAGAAGATAGGGATGAGCCTTTTCCCAATAATGATCTTTTTTTGAGTCAAGTTAATAGTATCTATGAAGATGATTTAGTTAATATTCAAAATGAATTAGTTTTCAAATTAAGCGGTAATACAAATATTTTTGAAACTACTTTTGATAAGAAAAATAATAAAAGTAAAACAGAAGCAAAAAAAACAAAAGTAAATGTTTCTCACAATTTTATTAGAAGGCCACAAAACTACAAAGATTATGAATATTTGTTGGACTACAAAAATATACTAAAGCCGGAATTTCTTGATCTTAAATAAAATAACATCTGCATTTGGAAATTATGATTCCTTAATGTTAATATAATAAAATTTAAAATAAGATTTATTACAATAAATTTAAATTGGTGATTTCAAAGTAAATGAGATTATTATCAAAATAACATATTTTATAAAAGAAGTATGGACGAAATATATAAAAACTAATTTTTCATAGATAAAAAGTATTCAGAGTACACCACTTTAATGAAATGAGTATTTCAAATTTTTTATTCGGGGAAAATATTCCCCTTCTTCAACTGGAAAAATTCTTGCAGGAATATACCCTGAAGGTTGAGAATACCTTTCTGATGGGTAAAGAAAATCCCCCAATTTCTTTAAAAACCTCATCAGATCTTGTTATTGAGCAGGAAAAAGGTGAAAAATATATTGAGAACACTATAAAATTACAGGAAATCACAGGTGATACTGAAGATCATGTGATGAAACCTTTTCTGCTGCAAAGCCTTGCCCTTGCAGATATTTCCCGTAATATTCAACTGAAAAGAGATCTCAATGGGAAAATACTTTCCGTTGAAAATAAAGAGGATCTTTGGAAGAACTGGGAAGAATGGAAAGAGAATAAGTTGGCAACCCTATTTCCTGAAGAAAAAGACCAGATCAAGTTTATTTCCAATTATGAAAAAGGACTGAAAAACTTTGACGTAGAACTGAAGAAAAATCTGCAGTACATTCTTTTATTACCGGAACTTTACAGCCTGATTTTCCCCCCTAATGAATATTATAGTTTTCTATTCAGTCCATCGAATATCCGATCCAGACTAATTGATGGAGTAGAGTACAACTATCAGTTAAAACTGGTAAAACTTGAAGAGGAAAACAATATCCTTTTTGTAGAGTTTCATTCCGTACTGAATAACCGGGATGAATTGATGAAAAGTCATATTAAAAAACTTTATGATAAAGAGAAAGATTTCTCTATTGACCAGTTTGAATTCAGTATCAAAACAAAATACAATTTCGAAAAAACAACGGCTAAGATTCTGAATGCTGAGCTTCATTTTGTAGAAAAAATGCACGAGCATTTAGCCTATCTGATTGATATGGATTTGAATAGTAGGTGAACGTAAGTATGATAATGGCGGAAATATTTTTATAATGGATAATTTTTTAATCAATTAATGAAAGAATATAGACTATAAGAAACTGTTTAATCTGCTTCCTTTAGTTCCGAAGTAAAAATATATCTATTAGATACATAATCCTAAGGTAAGGTAATAATATTGATTATAGGGTGAAGAGAAGATTGTTGTTTTATATACTGTTTATCTTCTTCAGTGAGTTCATTGGTTCCCAGTCCTATACCATTCCATAGCTTTCCGCTATTGGCAGGTTTATTACCTAGTTCAATAGATTCAATTTTAATTTTTTTATGAAGTCCCAGTGCTTCTAAATCCATTAATTGGCCAGGATTTATTTCTCCCTCTACAATTTCTCCAAGCAGATAAAAACTTCTGTTGGTAAGCTGAAAAACACTGTCGATTTTAAATTTTGCCACAAGATTATGCCAACTGTATTGGCAATATCTGCATTGTTTGGCATAAGGAGTACGTGCCAGTCTTTTACATTGAGGACAGGTATTAAAAAAAACTTTTTCTGGAGTCTCAGCCATTATTCGCTGAGCCACATTGAACTCAAACTCATCATGGCTATGTTTAACAAGAGATCCTGTTTCAGGATTATCAGAAGTTTTATAAGTAAAAATGTGATACTTCAATGCTAGGTCTTCATCATCAGTTATAAGATGCCTGAAATAGGTTATGATATAGCGTACAGTTTCTTTGTCCATTATAATAGAAAAGGTTTTTAGTTTTTGTCCTGTCTAATGTATCACTTATTTCTTTACAGAATAGGAAAGCGTAACAACATTTTTCAAAAGAAAAGAACCCGTCAAAAGTGACGGGTTCAATTATTTTATATTCAGAAGGTATCATTAGAATCTGAAAGTCGCAGCCACAGACCACGTTCTTCCGAATCCTAAGAAACCTGTATTCGCATCTGCAACACCCTGATACACTCTACCTGCTTCCTGGTATGTTTTTCCAGCACCCGGGCCTGTAGCAATTTTATCAGTAGCATGAATATTAGAACTTAGCTCAGAAATATAATATTTGTTGAATAAGTTATAAACATTCGCTCTTAAGGTTAAAGATTTTTTCTGACCGATTTCGAATTTGTAGCTTGCTCCTACATCAAACAGATTGTAGCTAGGTAATTTTACAATTCCTCTTTCTCTGTCAGCTTCTGTAAGGAAGTTAATAGGGTTAAACTGAGCATATAACTTGTCATAATATTCCCAGTTAGCATCAATACTGAATGCTTTGGTAATGTTATAATCAACGCCTAAACTTGCTGTAGTTTGTGCAGCATCTCCAACTTTTAGATCTTTGATATTGATCATCCCTGTTGCTCCGGCAACTTCCTGGTTGCTTTGAACATCAAGAATATTGAAATTGGCGTTTCCTTTGTACTTCCAGTTTCCGAATGAAACCATTCCTCTCAATCTAAGGTTAGCAAAAGGTCTTGCTTTCGCTTCCAATTCAACACCCTGGTGAAGTTGTCCAACATTCAGTGCATTGTAGAAATAGGCATTTCCAAGCTTTAATTGAGAGAACTTAGCAACATCTGCAGCTCCTGCGTTAAATGTTCTTGAAATGAATCTGTCATCCCATTGCGTTCTGTACGCATTGATATTAACATCGATATAACGGGATTTGAAGCCATATCCTAGTTCTAAAGAGAAGATTCTTTCATTCTTCGCATCGTTGTAGATGTTCTGGTTAGAAGGGAACAGGGCATTGAATAAAGGCTGTCTTGAAATAGCTCCTGCATTAAAAAATACATTATGATGATCATCAATATTGTAGTTAGCCCCTCCTTTTACAATATAACCTGTTTTGTGATACCATTTGGTATCTTGATTTCCAGGAGTATAAAGCATATAGTCTCTTCTCTTATAATACTGCTCAGAAACTGACCCCTGAACAGATGCACTTAGTTTTTCAGAACTATATTCAACCATTCCATATACACCAGCCCATTTTACCAGCCCTTCGTTGTAGATAGATACTTTCTGAGTATTACCTGTTTTGGTAAGAGGTTCCGGCTTTACTGTACGGTCTACATAATAACCATTGGGAGTGTTCACTGTATTTTTTACAAATAAAGCATCTGATCCTAGCATATCAGTAACAATATCATAAAGAGCTCCTTTGTAAGTTTTAAGATCGATCCCTCCGTTAAAAGTCCAGTTATTTTTTTTGTAATTAAGATCTGCGATTACTCCGTACCAGTCATGAGCATTAATACTTTGTTTTCTAACGATACCGGTAGTTCCGTTTAAAGTACTTACATATTGTCCGTTGTAATCAGTAGGAGAACCTGTAGGAGCTGTAAAAGTAGATTTCTGGAAGGTATTTCCATTATAATCTGTAACAGAACCTCCTCTGTTATAACGGTAAATCATATCCCAATTGATGGTACCGTCACTACTATTCATGAAGTTCATGGTATTTTTACCTTGTACAATAGAACCGTTAAGTCCGGTACCTCCACCACCGCGTCCCCAAGAGCCATAAACCACTGTGGATAATTTCAGGTTGTCATTAATATTCCAATCCCAGTTCAATGAAGCAATTGGTTTGTGGTAGAAATTAGGTGCTAAATTGAATTGAGATCCATTCAGCATTCCTGTTTGCGGATTGTATCTTCTTCCGTAAGTTTCGAACTGCTGTAGGGTTGCTACATTAGCTCCGGTTGCAGAAGATCTTCTTGTGTCGTGTACCTGTGGTGCACCGGTTGCAATAAAATTGAACGCATGTTTTTCATTCGGTTTAAACCCTGTTGAGTAAAACCATGAATAACCTTCACCTTTAGTTCCGTTGATGTAACCATCACCTTGCCAACGGGAAAGTAATACTGTGGTTCCCCATTTGTTTTTCAAGCCGGAAGAGTACATTGCTGAAAGTCTGGAGTAGTTGTCGTTACCAGCTTCCGCTTTAATCATTGCTTTTTGCTCAGAATCAGTAGCTTTGGTAACAATATTGATCGTTCCCCCTACAGATGGTACTACAAATTTAGAAGCTCCTAAGCCTCTCTGAATCTGAATAGAGCTTGCAATATCTGCTAGTCCAGTCCAGTTAGACCAGTAGACAGTACCTCCTTGCATGTCGTTAACAGGCTGTCCGTTGATAATTACCGCAATATTGGCACCATCAAAACCTCTCATGTTAATTCTGCTGTCTCCGAATCCACCACCTACTTTGGTAACGTATACCGAAGGGGTAGACTTCATAATTTCAGGGAATTCTCTGTTTCCCAGTTTTTCCTGAATTTCAGCAGCCTTAATGTTGGAAACTGCAACAGGTGTTTTTCTCTCTTTGGCTGTTTGGGAAAGGTTTCTACCTACCAACATCACCTCATCAATAGATTTAGATTTTTCTAAAGAATCCTTCGTACTCTGCCCGTAATACAAGGCTGCCGTTGGTAATACAAGCGCTATAAGAAGTCGCTTTTTTAAAATAATGCTCATGAAATAAACTAGCGTGTTTGATTTTAAGGCTGCAAAGATGAAAATTTATTTTTTAATTAAGTATTAAATATTTTTTACAGGATTTTGTAAATGTCGAAGAATGAGCATGATTGCTGATTATTTTATGATATGTTAACTTTCTTTAACACTTTAGTTTGTAGCTGGTTATATGAATAAATTAATGTTAAATGAGACTTTTTCGAGAAAAATATACATATTTATTTGAAAATAAATATTGAGAAATATCAGCAAATTTTCACTTTTTCTCATGTTTTTTTATTTTAAGTCTAATGATAGAGAGTTATATGCTGTTTAGCATCAAAACAACATATTTAAATAATGAAAAATTAAAAAAATCTCAATGGAAAAGCTAAAAAAAGCATTAATGGAGGAGTAATTGAATGCTTAAAAAGAAATGATAAAATAATTTTGATCGGAAAACCTACTTTATCTATGTAACTAACCCATTTGATAGATTGATTGTTTAAAGTAAAACAACCATCTTCAGTAGTATAGGCAGCCGTTAGAGGTACTAAAATCAGATCTTCTAATTTTTTACAAAAAAAGCCTTTATAATGGTTTGTTTTGTTATGAATTTCATCTTGATTATTTGTAATATCATTAATTTGCGGAGATGAATTACCATTAAAGCGGTTTTTATAATGAAAATTTGACTCTTGATAATGAGCTATTAAGTTTTTTAACTATCAAATTTCAAAAATATTTATGCAAATATTTGCATATACCATTTAAATACTTACTTTTGTATCGCTTTAAAAAAGGGGGATTGGCGCAGTTGGCTAGCGCGTTTGACTGGCAGTCAAAAGGTCACGGGTTCGAATCCCGTATTCTCCACGAGTATTTTACAAATAGTGCTAAAGCTATAAAACCTGCAATTTTTTTGCAGGTTTTTTCTTTTTCACATAAAATTGCAGATTTTTCATATAAACTCGTAAAGATTGTGACAAAATTAGTTACCAAATGATAATCTATAGAATTCTTTAACGGTTTGTTTATTAGCGTGTTTTGTTTGGGTTTTATAAAATTTAGAGCAAATTTACAGCCTCTTTTATTTCTTAAAAGCGCAAAGAGCAATATCCGTAAAATATACGTCAGAACAGCGGGTGAGACTTATAATATAATGAATGATGAGTGATTATAATAAGATAGTTTTAATGTTTTTTATATATTTAATTATAAAAAAATAACTTTATGGAGGATTTTAAAATTGAACCTTTTTTGCATAGTGAAAATAGTCTTCATTTTATCACAACAAAAGGAATATCTGATCTTCTACTGACTCGACCTACTCAGCTTTTTCAACCGCATAAAATACTATTTAACTGTATCCATCTTTTTTGTGAAGGTGAAGGAACAATTAATATTGATTTTAAAACAATAGATATTAAGGAGAAACACATTTTGTTTGCTTCCCCCAATCAGATTTGCCAGTTTAATGGTCCTGTTAATTATAAAAGTAAGATCATGATTTTTACTGAAGATTTTCTTTGTCAGAACAGTACTCAAACTCAATTTTATAGTGAAACCAGTTTGTTTAATGATCCTTTGAATATACGATATTTCAATTTAGAAGATCGGTTTGAAGAAGTATTAGCTCTATTCGATTACATAAAACGTGAATTAGCCAGGCCATATAGGGACGTACAGAGTACTATATTAAATAACTATTTGTTTAACATACTTCTGATCGCGGAAGAGATATCCATACATTCTAAAATTAACCTGGACTTTTGTGGAGATAAACTTTTAGTTGCTAGATTTAAATCGCTTGTAAATAAAAACCTAAATGGACATTTAAATCTTGACTATTATTGTGAACAATTGAATATAACGCTTCGAACACTTCAAAAAGCTTTTCTTAAAGTAGAGAAGGAGACACCCAAACAGTGGTTAATTAACAGGATGATATTAGAAATTAAAAGAAATCTGATGTATAATAAATTAAATATTAGTGAGATTTCTTACAATTTGGGTTTTAAGGAACTTACTAATTTTACTAAATTTTTTAAATCAAAAACAGGGGTGACTCCAACACAATTTAGGCAATCCATCGAAAGATAGTTTTTATTAAAATTTATTGGGGGTAATTTATTATCATTTTTTTACGCTTTTCTATCATAATATATGGGGGTAATAAATCTAGTTTTGTGGCTCGAAATAATTTTTTTTCATCATTTGTGTTTTTATCTCCGGCTCTCCCGGAGATTTTGTGTTTTTGGGAGTAGTAAAAATAAAGATATAATAAGCGAAGTTTTTAATCAATTACTTATCAATAAAACTTTGGTTCAATTATTACAAAAAACAGAAGATCGTATTTTGCTATCTAACTAAGGAATACAGAATAATAAAACTAATACGTTATTTTGTTTTTCCTATAATTTTGGATATTTTGCTGTCAATTTCAATTTTTCCTTATTTTTGTTTTCATCATCATAAACAAGCAAATAAAAACTTTTTCATGACCCAACAAACCAAAGCCACAGCTATCGGATTTTGTGCTATTATTCTATGGTCTTCTATTGTAGGACTTATCAAAGAAGTAAGCCATTCCTTTGGAGCCACTGTGGGGGCAGCATTAATATATACGGTAGCTTCAGTGTTTTTGCTTTTTACGATGAAATGGGTTCCCTTATCAAAATTTCCAAAGAAATATTTGATATACGGAGGGTTGCTTATGGTTTCTTATGAACTTTGTTTGGCTCTTTCTATAGGATATTCTACCAATAGCAAACAGGCTATTGAAGTAGGAATGGTTAATTATCTGTGGCCTACATTTACGATGGTGGCAACCATCCTTTTTGCCAATAAAAAAACAAACTGGCTGATTGCTCCGGGAATTATTCTGTCCATGCTGGGAATTGTCTGGGTATTGGGGGGAGAGCAGGGATTAGACATTTCTCAAATGCTGGCCAATATTAAAACTAATCCGCTAAGTTATGGATTGGCCTTTATTGGAGCTTTGCTATGGTCTGCTTATTGTGTGATTACCGTTCGTATTGCCAATGGTGTAAATGGGATAACGCTATTTTTTATAATGGTTGCCGTTGCTTTGTGGATCAAATATCTAATTATTGGGGATTCAGCCAGTATACAGATTAATTTGTCTTCAGTTATATATCTTTTGCTTGCTGCCTCTGCCATGGGATTTGGTTATGCAGCCTGGAATATCGGAATTCTGAATGGTAATGTTACTGTTTTAACAGGAGCGTCTTATTTTATTCCCGTTTTGTCTTCTGCATTGTCTTCAGTACTTCTTTCTACAGCATTGGGACTTTCTTTCTGGCAGGGAGCTGTAATGGTTTGTGCGGGATCGGTACTCTGTTGGCTGGCAACTAGAGAACGAAAAGTCAAGCAATAATATTAGCTTGAATATCAAATTGCTAATTAGTTTATTTAGTAGTAAGATAATAGAATAATTAATGTATTTTTATTGTTCAGATCCATAAACTAATAAAAATATGATGAAGCATAAGCTGGCTTTACTCAGCACTGTTATTGTTTCCTGCATGAGTGCGCAACAAAAGAATATCAAATTACATCAGGTTTTTGACCAATACTATAAAGAGTCAAATGTACTAAGCCCGTTAAGTGCAACCTTTAACGGCATTGATGGGTATAACGATCAGCTTCCTGCTGATGATGAAAACCAACTCAAAAAAATCCATGATTTTTATGTAAAATATACCAATCTTCTGAAACCTTTTGAAAATCAGGATTTGAATAAAGAAGACCGTATTTCACTGGCAATTTTAGAGAATGATCTGCAAATTGCTCTGAAAACAGAAAAATATCATCAGGAATATATGCCTATCGATCAGATGGGGAGTAT
Source organism: Chryseobacterium sp. Marseille-Q3244 (assembly GCF_940807095.1). NCBI lineage: Bacteria > Pseudomonadati > Bacteroidota > Flavobacteriia > Flavobacteriales > Weeksellaceae > Chryseobacterium > Chryseobacterium sp. Marseille-Q3244. The sequence continues at coordinate 124,547 of NZ_CALNWX010000011.1, forward strand.
TCCTACGTATATGGCGATGTTGGGTTCCGGCAGCTCAGCACAGCCTTTCAAAACGGTAAAAGACTATGAGAATTGGATGAAACGCTGTCAGGATTTCACAAGATGGACGGATGTCTCTATACAAAATATGCAAAAAGGGATCAAAGCAGGCGTTGTTTTGCCGAAGTCTTTGGTGGTGAAAATCATTCCGCAACTACAGCAACTGGCAAAAAATAACGATCAATCTTCTTTCTACGAACCCATAAAAAACTTTCCCAAGGATTTTTCAAAAGAAGAGCAGAGCCGTTTAAGTAAAGACTTTAAAGAGGTTCTTGCTAAAAATATTTTCCCATCCCTACAGAAACTTGCAGATTTTTTCCAGAATGAATATCTGCCGAAAGCACGCTCATCTTCAGGAATCAATGTTTTTCCCAATGGAAAAGAAATGTACAAAGACTATATTTTTTCTATGGTAACCATTGATAAAGACCCGGAAGAAGTATATCAGTTAGGCTTATCTGAAGTAGCAAGAATCACGGCAGAGATGGAAAAGATTAAGAAATCTATTGGTTTTAAAGGTTCACTTCCTGAATTATTTGAATTTATGAAAACCGATAAGCAGTTCATGCCTTTCAAAACAGACAAAGAAGTGTTAGAAGCTTATCAGAATGTTTATGACAAAATAAAACCTAACCTGGCGAAGTATTTCGGGATTACTCCTAAAACACCTTTTGAAATCCGTAAGACAGAAGAGTTTAGAGCAGCTTCAGCATCACCACAATACTTTCCTGGGAATCTTCCTGCTAATCGCCCCGGTATTTTTTATGCTCCTATTTTGGACCCAACAAAGATCAACATCACCAATATGGATATGGAAAGTGTGTTTTTACACGAAGCTATTCCAGGACATCATTATCAGATCAGTATTCAATATGAAAATACCTCTGTTCCGGAATTTCGTCAAAAGTATATGAATGGAGCATTTGTAGAAGGGTGGGCGTTATATACTGAATCTTTGGGGAAAGACCTGGGAGTATACACCAATCCGTATCATCAGCTTGGCGCGTTAGGCACAGAGATGCATCGCGCGATCCGTTTAGTAGTAGATTCCGGTTTGCACACAGGAAAAATGACACGTGAAGAAGCCATTAAATATATGATGGATAACGAACCCGTTTCTGAACAGTTTGCCACTGCTGAAATAGAACGTTATATGGCAAACCCTGCACAAGCACTTTCTTATAAAATCGGAGAGTTGAAAATAAGAGAACTGCATGATAAATACAAAGCGCAGTTAGGCTCTAAATTTAATATCAAAGATTTCCATGATACTATTTTGAAAGGAGGAGCCATGCCTCTTACTGTTTTTGAAAACTATATGGATAACTGGGCAAACAGTATCAAATAACAATGTTGAACTTTAATAATGTTTATGAATACAAAAGACTGATCACGATCAGTCTTTTTTCTATTTAATTTGTTTTAAAAGTGTTTGAATATTGGTTGTGGGATTAATGGCTAACAAAAAGAGTATGCCCTCATATTTTGCAATAATCTGAGTCACTATTTTTTTTGACTTTTCAACATTATCTTTTGCATGTGTGGGCAGATATTTCAGGTTAGTATCAAACTTTTTGATTTCCTCTTTAAAATGAGGGAGAATGGTAAAAGATTGTTTTATAGAGGTTTAATACTTCCAAACCTTGGGAAGGCAATTTTACTTGAATAAACTTTTTCTATTACCCACTGAAGAAAAAATAAAATGACCATTTTAAATGGAAAACGATCATTTTATGGGATAAAGAATGAGCTAATTTTGCAGAAAGAATAGGATAAAACAATAATCATCTTATTCAGATTCAGGTATAGGAATGCTGTTTCATTTTAAAAATAAGCCTGTTAGATAAAAATACAAAATCACCAATATTTTAAATAATTAATTATGATAAAAACTAATCATTATCCCCGACAATACACTTGTTGTATTTTGATATTCCTGTTATGTTTTTACTTTAATGCAAAAGCACAAAGGAACATAGAATATGTTCTTCCTACAGCTTCTTTTAATAAAGAAGAAACTTATAAAATGCTTGATAAAGGCAATGGGAGTATTGAAGGCACTATTTCATTTAAAAAAAGAGGATATGTCAATTATCCTGGCTATTTAGAGAAAGTTTTATTATATCCTGTCACTCCACATCTTACTGAATATATTGAGCTTAAAAAGAAATTTAACAGCCGGAAGAAACAAACAGCAATGACAAAAGAAGCAGCCATGGCCCGTATCGAAACTAAGACCATAGATAGTAAAGGCAATTTTGTATTCACTAATATAAAACCTGGAAAATATTATATTGTAAGCCTGGTAACATGGGAGAAAGTTAGAGGTAATCAGGTTCAGTCCGGACCAGTGGTTGCCAACAAAAACATGATTGGAATTCAGATGGGTGGTGGTTCTTTCCCAACAGAAACAAGATATGAATCAAAGGCTTATGAAGAAGAAGTGGGTGATTATATTGAGGTGCTGGGAAATAACAAAGCTACTGTTGTCAATATCGCTAAATAACCAGGCGCTTAGAAGCGAATCACTGTTTACTCAAAAACTAATCATTAAAAATAAAACTCATGAAACCAGTTATAATAATTCTCATTCATCTGTATTTCAGTGGTATTACTCTAAAAGCACAGATCATTAGTTTTCCGGATGAAAATTTTAAATCAGCTCTAATTGCTCAGGGTCTTGATACAAACAGAGATGGTAATATCCAAAAGTCAGAAGTAATCAATATTAAAAAACTGCATGTAAATAATGCCGGTATTTCTTCGGTAGTAGGGATTAAAAATTTTACAAACCTTGAGGACTTTGCCTTTCTTGACAACAAAGTAAATACTGTAGATCTTGAAGGGATGCGGAACCTCAAATATGTTTATGGAATCAATAATAAAATTACACAACTCAAATTAAAAGGCTGTACAAACCTTGAAGTGATTTTTATGGATCAAAATGAATTATCTACTCTGGATCTTTCTGGGCTTGCAGAGTTAAAAGACATAAGAATCAATGTAAACAAGCTAGAATCAATAGATCTGAGCAAAAAGCCTAAATTGGAAAATGTGCAACTTTTCAGAAATCAGTTAAGAACATTTAAAGCTGAAGGCTCTTTTGATATCAAGGAATTGGACATTTCAAAAAACTTAATTACAGAAATAGATCTGAGACCTTTTTCTGAACTTAAAGAAGCCGATCTTAATGGCAATCCTTTAAGAAAAATCAATGTAGAAGGTCTTAGCAAACTGGAAAAACTGTATTTGGAACCCGCAGCTTTTACATCATCTTTTATTAATCAATTGAATACCTGTGGACTTATTAGCCTGAAAGAATATAAATGGTAAGTCAATCTAATAATTGAAACATAAATAATGGGATGAATTAACCAAAGATGAAGGACTTATATTTTTCTTAGGTTTATACTAAAAAAAGACTGATTACAATCAGTCTTTTTTTATCTCTTTTGATTTTCTTATTATAAACTTCTTGAACGTGCTACAGATAGAAGGTATATTAAATGGGCATACATACTTCTCTTTACAGATTCTATTTTTATATCTCCAGTGGTCTGGTTTATAGTTGTCACCAGATCCGTATTGCACTGCCCGTTAAAATTTCCACTTCCTAAATAATTTACAGAATTAGCACTCGGATAAGAAATTCTGGGATAATCCGGTGCTGTTTGGTTGGCAACAGCAGCAGTATTTGAAAATCCTTTGTTATCAATATATCGGGCTGTCCATGAACCTAAGAATTGCCCGTTAGCTGTATTAATACTTTGTCCCACCACTACTTGTGTATCTACGGGATTACTAAACCCTGCACAGGACGTATAATGATTTAAAGAAACAGTACAGGAAGAAGCATTGTCTGTAGGTTGAAAACATTTTCCTTCATATACTGTGAATCTTTGCTCAGTGGAAGCCATGGAAGTATTTAATAAAGCTTTAGGAGCAAAAATCTCTTCAGGGGAGATGAGCATTAGAACTCCCTGTGCATTAGCAGCAACGATTTTATTGTCAGGATTTGAAAGCCCTCTGACTCTCACCGATCCATTAACATCCAACGTGTTTGTGGGGGTCGATGTGTTAATTCCAACTTGAGCACTAGCGAAACTACACAAAGCAAGTGCTGTCAAAAAAAAAGTCTTTGTTTTCATGGTATTTTTTAGATACCTTTATAATTTTTCACTAAGGTAAGAAATATGTATTAATGAAGAATAAAAAACTAATTAAAAATATGTTACATCTAAAATTATATCTAAAAATTTGACTATTGATTAATATTTTAAACAATAAGTTTTAAACATTAATTCAAAATTCTATGTTATTAAATTTTGTTTGAAAAATATTTGTATTTTAGCCGAAATGTGTTGCTTTTTAACAAAAATATTGTCTACTCATTAAAATTCAGATAATTTGAATAAAAAATTAGTAGATTTGCACGAAATAAAAAATAATAAATATTAAGCTCATTCTCTATAACAGGATATTTCTGAATATAATGCATAGAGAATAACAGGATTTTTTTTGGTTATAAAACTACTGAAACTATGAAGAAACTTTTTTTACTTTTACTAACGGCATTTTTATTTATCGGCTGCAGTTCAGATGATGATACCATTTATGATTATGTAGGAACATGGTCTGGAACTTATGAAGGAGGTGATAAGGGAGTGTGGAATTTTGTGGTTGATAAAACAGGGAAAGTATCAGGAACGATGCATTCTGACGTAAGTAGTGAGAATTATAATATTTCCGGTAATTTGAGTAATAGTGGAGATCTGGTAGGAACAGTAGGTCTTCCGTCAAAAGGAGAATTCAAAGGAAAACTTAATCCGGATAAAAAAGGAAACGGAAATTGGTCAAATACCCTTCCAACTCCGGCACAATACGGAACCTGGAAAGGAGACAAGAAATAAAATAAAAAAGCCTGCAATTTTGCAGGCTTTTTTATTTATACAAATCCCATATGGGAAATTTCATTATTTTCATTTCTCAGCACCAAAAAATAAAGAAGAAAATTATCATCTGAAAAATATTCTTTAAAAGAGATCGGAGATTCATTCAAAGACAGGTTTTCTTCAACCTTTTCAACCGTATAATTTTCTAAATCCAGCTTTAAGGTAATGATGGTTCCCCTTGCATTTTTATCTCTTTTGATACGAAGGCTATGATCCTGATGCTCAACTTCTGTTAATGCATTTTTTATTTCTCCAAACTGAAAAGATTTCAAAAGTTTTTTTCCTTCCTCAGTCTTTAGACCGTTTTCAACTGTACGTTTTCCTCTTTCGGAAATGGTATCCAGATTTTTTATTTCCGTCATCAGCTTGGCAAACCTCTGGTAGAGTAGGGCATCTCCTGTTTCTTTAAGATAAAGTTCCAGACTGTTTCTGATGATCTTCCCGGCTTTTGAACAATGTCCGAATTCAGAACTGTTTTGTCTTACTTTTTCATAAGACGGATCCTTTTTAAAAGCCGTTTTATTGAACCCGCTTTTCTTCCGAACTACATTTTTTCCATTCAGAGTATAAAAAACAAGGTCTCCTACAGAACCTTTAATCTTGATGAGACTTTCATATGTTGCCATATCGCCAAAATTGAATTCCAAATATAGTAATAAATAACGGAAATCAAAATTTTAACATATATTTATCATATAGTTGTAGTATAGTTATACTATAATTAAAATATAAAATGTATATTTGTACATCAATCGTTAATCAAGTAAAAATCAGACGAGTATGGGATCAGGATTATTTGAAAAAAAATTGAATATAAAGCAGCTTTCTGTATTGCTGATTGCCTCTGCTTTTGTAGTGTCTTGCGGATCTTCAAAAAATGTTTCTTCCAGTAAGAAATCAGGGTCCAAAACAGTAGCAAAATCTGAAAATCTAAGGAAACTGGATTCTAAATTCGATGGAAAAGTTTCAAGATCCATCAATGATGTCTTAAAAGATGCTGAGAAATACATTGGAACTCCATACAGATTTGGAGGGAATACCTCTTCAGGCTTCGACTGTTCCGGATTTACGGTAAAGGTTTTCGAAGAAAATGATTTCAATCTTCCAAGAAGATCAACCGATCAAGCTGCAGCAGGGAAGAATATTGATATAAGGGATGTAAAGCCCGGTGATCTGTTATTTTTTGCTACCGCTGGAGGAAGTAGAGTTTCTCATGTAGGAATTGTTCATGATATCGGCCCGGACGGAGAAGTGAAATTCATTCACGCTTCCACTTCAAAAGGAGTTATTATTTCATCCCTGAACGAAAAGTACTGGAATAAAGCTTATCTTCATGCCCAAAGAGTTTTATAATAATTTTTATGGAAAACCGGACATTTGCTTTTATTAAAACAGATAAAAAACTGGTAAAACTTTTCTTTAAAGATATCAATATCATAAAAGGTCTCGGAAATTATGTGGAAGTGCATACCGTAGATCAAAACAGATACATCTATTACAGAACACTTAAAGATCTGATTGAAAACCTGCCGGAAGAATTTATGCGGGTTCATAATTCCTATATCGTTAACTTGACCAATATTGAATCTTTTGAAGATAATCAATTGTTATGCGGAAATCTAAAAATTACCGTTGCCAAAAGTTATAAAGACTGTCTTCTTGATGCCATCAATAAAATGATGCTTTAAGAATAATCAGACTACATTAATAAGTACGTCACATATATCTGATTTCAGTTCATCTGTATAAAAAAGTTTTTATTCAAAATTTCATCCGCTAGTTTTACAAATGGCAAATATGCAACAGGAATCATTGAAGATAAGCATGTTGAGAAAACAATGGAGTTTATTATTTGTGAGATAAGATAAGTGGAACCGCAGGTTATTCTGTAATCCTGCATTTTAATTCGATAGTAACGGATCTTTTAATATTATCAACTTATTCCATTAGCATTAGTGATCACCTAATGAGAAGCAACTCTATGAAAAAATAGAGTTGCTTTCTTTATATTATTATGTATGGGTTAAATATTTTCACAAACAGGTGCTATGAGTTCATTGTCTTCATTTTTATCATCTGTTGCTATGTTTTTTGGGAAAGAAAAGAAACTTAGAACAAACGTAGCTGTAAGAAGTAAGACGCTCACAGAAAGAACATGTTGAACTCCATAATAGGAACTGACTATTCCTCCAAGAAATGCGCCTAATGAAATTCCAATATTAAAAGAGGATGTAAGCAGGCTGTTAACAAATTCCAGGGCATGATGAGGAATAGTTTGTGTAGTTCTGATATTTGAAACCAAAAAACCACCTGTATGAATCATCCCCCAAAAAGAAACAATGATGACCATAGGAATAAAAGCTCCGCCAAGGAAATAAGCCAGGATTTGAACTGACATCAGGAGAAGTAAAAACAATCTTGTTGTGAGTTTTACATTCCGGCTTAAAGCGATCCCCATAAGCCAATTGCCAAGAGTTCCCATCCCTCCGAAAAGGAGTAGCATAATACTAATCTGAGCCCCATCCATTCGGGTAATTTCTTCAAGATAAGCAGTAAGATAGGTGTAGCTGGAGAACATAGCAGCCAATGTACCAATAGTGGAAATTAGGTTAATCCATAAAAGAGGATTTTTCAATATGGCTAACTGACTCTGTTCAGATTTTTCCTTTTCTGCAGGCAGGGAAGGAATAAAAAACAGTAATCCGGTAAACGCAATGAAACTGATAGCGCTGCTCAGGAAAAATGAAGCTTTCCAATCCTGGAAAAGATCAGCGGCGTAAGTCGTCATTGGAATACCAAGAACGGTAGCAAGACTCAGCCCAAGCATAACGGTAGATACTCCTTTTGCTCCTTTTTCTTTGAATGCGATCGCAATGGAAATATTCCAGAAAAGTGGATGCAGTACTGCAGGTAATATACGGGCAACCATAAGCATGGTAAAGTTGGTAGAAAACGCAGAGATAAGATTTGAAAGCACAAATATGCTCATCACAAGGCATAAGAGAAACTTACGATTTATTTTGGCGGTGAATGAGGTGATAAAAGGAGAGGAAATAGCAACAGTAATGGCAAAAGCACTCAGGAGCCATCCTGCTGTATCTATGGATACTCCGAATTGTCTGCTGATTGTAGGAAGAATACCCACAACTCCGAATTCAGTGGTAATAATGCCGAAAGCACCCAGTGCCAGGACATAGATTGATCTTTTCATTGATTTTAAAAATTTTGACATGGCAAATTTGGACAGAAAAAATGTAAAAAATCAGTATTTTTTAATGATAAATAAGTACTTTTACCACATGAAAAGAGAGAATATAGATCAATTGTTAAAGGTTGAATATCATGAAACTGAAAATTGCCCCTTAAAAGGCAATCAATTCTCCTTTTTTCAAATCATATATGTTATTGCTGGAAAAGGTTCCTTCATAATAAATAACAATATTGCTTCTTATAGTAAAGGGAGTCTGATATTACTGACCCCGGAGGATAAACATCATTTGGAAGTTGAAGAAAAAACAGAGCTTTTGCTCGTGAAATTCAGTGAACGTTATGTAAAGGATTACAAGTGGAATAGCATTGATTCAATAGGGTGCTTATTGTATGGAGCTTCCTATCTTTCCGGCTGTATTTTACAAAATAAATCTGATGTAGTGTTAGTAGAGTCTATTGTAGATTCACTTCTTCATGGGATTCGTCACCCGGATATTTACCAAGAAGAGCTTACACTGCATTATGTGAATGCACTTATTGTCATTGCAGCAAGGAATATTTCAAAAATGCGGGTTGAGCATATAGCAACCAATACAGATAAAAGAATAGTGGATATTATTAATTATATCCAAGGGAATATCCACGATCCGACACTCTTAAAAGTCTCTGTGATTGCCAGGGAATTTGGGCTTTCTGAAACCTATCTTGGCAGCTATTTTAAAAATCAATGTGGAGAGACTATTACCCATTATATTCTAAATTATAAATTGAGACTGATTGAACACAGACTTCTTTTCAGTGATATGAGAATTAATGAAATTGTCACTGAATTTGGCTTTTCAGATGAAAGCCATTTGAATAAGTTCTTTAAAAAGAAACATCAAATGAGTCTGACAGAGTTTAAAAAAAGAAAATCAAGTATTAAATCTGTAGTTTAGATAAGTTCTGTATTGTGTTGTAAAATAGGTTTTTGTTGAAATAATTATTCAATATAAACGGAGAGGAATATGGATGTTTTCAATGATTATATTGAATGTGAATGGAATTTTTAAGAATGATTACGTTACCTGTTATTCTGTAAAATCTACTTGTTGGGAATGGGAATTATTTGGAAAAATATTGCAATAGTATTGCATTGTAAAACCTTTGAAATTTGCCATAAATAAATTAACCATGACAGATTTTATCAGATTCTTTATTCCTATTTACTTTATTCTGTTTTTTTTAGTCTCATTTCTCGGAATTAGCATTGCTGTAGCCAAGAAAATTGGCAAAAACCCTAATGTTTTACCCAAAAACGATTCTGCTTATGCATTGGTTGGCTGGTATTTCAAATTGATTCTTATTGTTTTATGGATTTATACGATCATTCCTTTATTATTTCCAAGTACAGGAGAGAATTTTAGAATACAAATATTAGATTCTGATCTGTTTCAATATTTTGGAATAGGATTGATGCTTATAGCCTTTATCTGGGTGGTCATCGCTCAGCTACAAATGAAAGATTCGTGGCGCATAGGCATAGATGAGCACATGAAAACAGAGCTTGTTACAACCGGATTATTTCAATTATCAAGAAACCCTGTATTTTTTGGAATGACGGTGAGTCTTCTTGGGTTTTTCTTTACTTTTCCCACTATAATTACTTTCTTTTTAGCTGTCATAGGAAGTATTTTAATGCAGATTCAGATTCGTCTTGAAGAAGAACATTTGCTGAGACAGCACGGTTCCGTTTATCTTACTTATAAAAAGAGGGTTGGGCGTATGCTAAGCCTCTATTAAAAGCATAAACTTAAAAACCGTTTTGCTGAACTTTTTTGTATCTTTGGCGCGTATAATTTTTCAAACTAATTTAAATAAGAAACATGTCGTTACAACAAACTATTGAAAACATTTGGGATAATAGAGACCTATTACAAAATGAAGACAGCCAGAAAGCGATCAGAGAGGTTATTTCTTTATTAGATTCCGGAGAACTTCGTGTAGCAGAGCCTACGGAAAACGGATGGCAGGTAAATGAGTGGGTGAAGAAAGCAGTAGTAATGTACTTCCCGATCCAAAAGATGGAAACTATTGAAGTAGGTCCATTTGAATTCCATGACAAGATTCCTTTAAAGAAAAATTATGCGGAAAAAGGAGTAAGAGTGGTTCCTCATGCTATTGCTAGAGAAGGTTCTTTTGTAGCTTCAGGAGTAATTATGATGCCATCTTATGTAAACATTGGGGCTTATGTAGATTCAGGGACAATGGTAGACACTTGGGCAACAGTAGGAAGCTGTGCACAGATCGGTAAAAACGTTCACTTGAGTGGTGGAGTTGGAATCGGTGGTGTATTGGAACCATTACAGGCTGCTCCGGTAATCATTGAGGATGATTGTTTCATCGGTTCAAGATGTATCGTTGTAGAAGGAGTTCATGTAGAAAGAGAAGCGGTATTAGGGGCTAATGTTGTTTTAACAGCATCTACAAAAATTATTGACGTAACAGGAAGTGAGCCTATCGAAATTAAAGGAAGAGTTCCTGCCCGTTCTGTAGTAATTCCTGGAAGCTATACAAAACAATATCCAGCAGGAGAATATCAGGTTCCATGTGCATTGATCATCGGCCAGAGAAAAGAATCTACAGATAAAAAGACTTCTCTTAATGATGCATTGAGAGAGAATAATGTAGCTGTTTAAGATTAAGTTTTTAAACTAATACCAACCCATTTTGAAAGAAAAATTTCTTAAAATACTATTAAACCCTAAATATATATTTGGGGTTTATATTATTGTAGCCATCGCTACTGCACTTTCTAAGTTTTCCAGAGGACCTCAGGCAATTAACAATTATCTGATTTTCAAAGGTGTGTTCTTTAATACGCTGGATGAGAAAAATCTCTATTTACGATATCCTGAGCTCTATTCAGACATGAACCACTATGGAGTCTTCTTCAGTTTGCTGATTGCTCCTTTTGCGGTAATGCCGGATTGGATGGGAATTGCCCTTTGGAATGTTGCCAATACTGCTATTTTCCTGTATGCAATTCATAAACTTCCGTTTTCGGATGCTAAAAAGGCACTTTTTGCTTTATTGTGTCTGCAGGAATTTATTACTGCTGCAGTAAGTTTACAATTCAATATAGCTTTGGTAGGACTTTTAATGCTGTCAGCAACATTCATTTACGAAAGAAAAGAAGTACAGTCAGCGACCGCCATTGTAGTAGGAATTTTTGTTAAACTTTACGGAATCGTAGGATTATCTCAGTTTTTCTTTATCAAAAACAAGGTCAAATTTATTCTTTCAGGAATTGTCGTGGCAGTGCTGTGTTTGTGCATTCCAATGATTTACTCCAGTCCGCAATTCGTTATTCAGAGTTATTCAGACTGGGCAACCTCACTGATCTCAAAAAACAATGATAATCAGATATTGGGAAATATGCAGGATATATCATTAATGGGATTTGTAAGAAGAATTTTGGGTGATGCATCCATTTCCAATCTTACCTTTTTGGCTTTTGGGGTTCCCTTGTTTGCATTACCATATATCAGAATCAAGCAATATAAGAACTATGCATTTCAATTGATGATCCTGGCTTCTACATTACTGTTTTTGGTATTGTTCAGTTCAGGCTCAGAATCACCAACATATATTATTGCAGTAGCAGGAGTAATGATCTGGTTTACCCTTCAGAAAGAAAAAACGCCTTTGATTATCGGGTTGCTGGTATTTGTTATTATTCTAACCTGCTTTTCACCTTCGGATTTATTCCCGAAATTTATCAAACAAAATTATATCATTAAATATTCTTTGAAAGCCGTACCTTGTATTGTAGTTTGGTTAAGGGTCATTTACGAATTGATGACCAAAGATTTTGAAAAGGATTACACTTTAAATTAATGTATGAAGAAAATTTCTATTGTTATTCCTGCCCACAACGAAGAAGGGAATGTTGCTTTAGTTCATGAAAAAATAAAAGAAGTTTTTTCGGAACTGAAGAATTATACCTTTGAAATCATTTTTGTGAATGATGGAAGCAGAGATAACACACAGAAGAAGCTGGAGGAACTGTCTCAAAAGTATGAAGAAGTCAAATTTATTGAGTTTTCCCGAAACTTTGGACATCAGCCGGCGGTAAAAGCCGGAATGGATTTTGCTGATGGAAATGCTGTGATTTCAATGGATGGCGATCTTCAGCATCCCCCGGAGCTTATCCCAGAAATGATTCAAAAATGGGAAGAAGGATATGATATTGTTTTTACAGTAAGAACTTATCCTAAACAGATTTCTTATTTCAAAAGGAAAACCTCGGATGTCTTCTATAAGCTTTTATCCAGTCTTTCAGATGTGAATCTTACCAAAGGAGGTGGATCTGATTTCAGATTGATGGATGCCAATGCCGTAGAAGCAATGAGAAGCTTCAAAGAAGATGATCTGTTTTTAAGAGGACTAACCAGCTGGATGGGCTACAAACAAATCGGAATAGACTTTACAGCGGGAGAAAGATTAGCAGGAGAGAGCAGCTATAACCTGAAAAAAATGCTCAAATTTGCCTTTACAGGAATTACTGCCTTTAGTGTTAAACCTCTTTATTTAGCGGCTTATCTGGGGTTCTTATTTTCACTGCTTTCAGTGATTGGATATGTTGCTTATGTTATCCATTCATTTGTGGTGCATACTGAAATCTCAGGTTGGGCATCGTTAATTATGACCATTGTATTCTTTGGAGGGCTGCAACTGATTATCCTGGGAATCATTGGCATTTATTTAGGTAAGATCTTTAAACAGGTTAAAGAAAGGCCTAATTATATTATAAAAAACAAAAATTTTTAAATGGTTTTATTAAGTTTTGATATCGAGGAGTTTGACATGCCTTTAGAATATAAAGGAGAGATCTCTTTTGATAAACAAATCTCTATATCTCAGCACGGACTTGAAAATATTCTAAATATTCTTAAAAAACACGGAGCAAAAGCAACCTTTTTTTCTACCGTAGTCTTTGCAGAAAACAGCAAACATCTTATTGAAAGATTATTAAACGAAGGACATGAATTGGCCTCTCATACTTGGTTTCATTCAGAATTTGAAGACAAACACCTGAAAGAATCCAGAGAAAGACTGGAAGAGTTATTCTCCACAAAAGTGACCGGATTAAGAATGCCGAGAATGATGCCGGTAGATGAAAAAGAAGTGGAAAAAGCAGGATATTTATACAATTCATCCATTAATCCTACATTTTTACCGGGAAGATATAACAACCTTAAAGTTTCAAGAACTTACTTTAATGAAGGAAATGTCATGCAGGTTCCTGCTTCTGTTTCACCGAATTTCAGAATTCCCTTATTCTGGTTAAGTTTTCACAATTTCCCTTTAGCTTTCTATAAAAAGCTGGTAGCTGATGTGTTGAAAAAAGATAAGTATCTGAATATTTATTTTCATCCCTGGGAATTTTCATCCATCAAGGAGGAAGCATTCAAATTGCCTGGTTTTACGGTGAAAAATTCCGGGAAAGATATGGTGGCAAGGTTTGATGCCTTTGTAGAATGGCTTAAAGAAAAAGGTCATACCTTTGGTACCTTTCAAGAATTTCAAAAACAGGTACACGCATGAAAATTGCTTTTGACGCAAAACGTTTTTTCCATAACACCTCAGGGCTAGGTAATTATTCAAGAGATCTGGTAAGAATACTTTCTCAATATGAACCGGACAATGAATATCTGCTGCTCAACAAGAACAAGTCTGAGCGTGGAAAAGACATTCTTGAACGCTCCAATGTTAAGTTTATAGAAACCTCAAAAGGAAAGTTTTCACGCCAGTTGAAAATGGGAAAAGATGCCCAAAAGGTAGGGGCAGATATTTTCCATGGCTTATCTGGTGAATTGCCTTTGAAATGGGATCAGAAACCGATTAAAAAGATCGTTACCATTCATGATCTGATCTTTGTACGATATCCTCAATATTATTCTTTTTTTGATCGTAAAATCCACTTTTGGAAGTTTAAAAAAGCGGCTGATATGGCAGATAAGATCATTGCAATTTCAGAACAGACGAAAAGAGACATTATCGAGTTCTTAAAAGTTCCTGAAAGTAAAATTGAAGTTATTTATCAAGGCTGTCATAAAGCATTTAAAGAACAACAGTTTGCGGAACAGATTCAGATGGCTAAAGACAAATTCAAACTTCCTGAAAGATTCATTCTGAATGTAGGAACCATTGAAGATCGTAAAAACCTTCTGAATGTAGTAAAAGCGATCAAAGACACCGGAATTCCGTTGGTGGTAGTAGGAAAAAAAACCAAATATTATCAAAAAATAGAAAGCTTCCTGAAAAAAAATAAAATGAAAACACAGGTGCAGTTTCTGGAGGGAGTTTCTATGGATGAACTGGCTGTGATTTATAAGCTGGCAGATATTTTTGTCTATCCAAGTTTCTTTGAAGGCTTTGGCATTCCTATCATAGAAGCACTTTTCTCCAAAACAGTAGTGGTAACCAGCAATACAAGTTGTCTGCCGGAAGCAGGAGGGAAAGATTCGGTATATATTGATCCAAACAATGAGTTTGATATCAAAGCCAAGATCAAATTTTTGTGGGAAAATGAATCCGAAAGAAAACGGCGTGAGGAAAAGGGTTTCGAGTTTGTTCAACAGTTCAATGATGAACCCATTGCCAAGAATCTGATGGAACTTTATCAAAAAATTATTTAAAAAAACTTTGGATTTTAAAAATAAATCCTACATTTGCATCATAATTCAATACAATGAAACCAATATTTTTAGCATTACATCATTATTATCATCATCTCTGTTAGGCGGAATTGATTGATATATGTTTGTGCTAAAATCAAAAATATTTAAAAACCGTCTGAGTAAATAGACGGTTTTTTTTGTTTCCTGAATTCTCTTCAGAAATTTCAACAGATCAGTTTTTATTTGCTCGGACTCAAAAAGACGAAATGAGTAAATTAAAAATTGCGATTCAGAAAAGTGGACGGCTGTACGAAGAATCCCTGCAGCTTCTTAAAGACTGTGGAATCTTTATCAACAATGGAAAAGACCAGCTAAAAGTTTCGGTAGATAACTTCCCGATGGAAATCATGTACCTTCGGAATTCAGACATTCCTCAATATCTGGAAGATGGAGTGGTGGATGTTGCTATTGTGGGTGAAAATCTTTTAATTGAGAAACAAAAGCAGTTTCAAATTGTTGAGAAACTGGGGTTTTCAAAATGCCGTGTTTCCATTGCTGTCCCAAAAGAAGTTGAAACCGATGATCTTGGCTACTTCCAAGGCCGAAAAATTGCCACTTCTTACCCTAACACTCTTAAGCATTTTTTAGAAGCAAAAGGAATCACTTCAGATATCCACGTGATTTCCGGTTCCGTAGAAATTGCTCCCAATATCGGGCTTGCAGAAGGAATTTGCGATATCGTAAGTTCCGGAAGTACTTTATTCAAAAACGGATTGAGGGAAACGGTAACGCTTTTAAAATCAGAAGCAGTTCTGGCTCAAACGCCACAATTATCATCCGAAAAAGCATCTATTCTGGATAAATTTCTTTTCAGAATCAAAGCAGTTTTAAAGGCAAAAAATTCAAAATACATCCTGATGAATGTTCCCAATGATAAAATCCAAAAAGTCGCAGATGTACTTCCCGTACTGAAAAGCCCTACGGTGATCCCATTGGCAGAAGAAGGCTGGAGTAGTATTCATTCTGTAATTGATGAAGAGCGTTTCTGGGAAGTTATCGATGAGCTGAAGGAGAATGGAGCTCAAGATATACTCATTATTCCCATTGATAAAATGGTGATTTAAAGAAGAATAATACTGTTAAGAAAAGTAACGAACAGTAAAGAAAAATTAAGATAAGTTAAGTTTAATGAATTCAACAATGATCTAGATGATTCTTAGCGGCTTAAATAAACTTAATGGTTCAAAAAATGAGAGATCAATAAAAAATAATACAAATGAAAATATATCGATATCCAACAAAAGATTCATGGATAAAGCTGGTACAGAGACCTGTTTTTGAACGGGAAGAGATTTCCGGACTGATTGCTGAAATATTTGCTGAAGTTGAAAACAAAGGAGATAAAGCTTTAATAGCATTCAATAAAAAATTTGATAAAGCCGAAACCAAAAACATTGCTGTTACAGAAGAGGAAATAAATAATGCGGAAAATCAGCTTAGTAATGATTTAAAGCAGGCTATCCAAAAAGCAAAAGAAAACATTTTTAAATTTCACGATTCACAAAATCCGGAGATTCAGAAAATAGAAACAGCAAAAGGGGTGGTTTGCTGGAGAGAAAACCGAGCGATAGAAAAGGTAGGAATTTATATTCCCGGGGGAACAGCTCCTTTATTCTCAACAGTTTTGATGCTTGCAGTCCCTGCTAATATTGCTGGATGTGAGGAAATCATTCTGTGTACACCACCAGATAAAAATGGAGATGTTAATCCTGCCATTTTATATACGGCAAAGCTCTGCGGAGTTTCAAAGATTTTCAAAACTGGAGGCGCTCAGGCCATTGCAGCTATGACTTTAGGAACTGAAAGCATCCCACAAGTATATAAAATTTTTGGCCCTGGAAATCAATTCGTAGTAGCAGCAAAAGAGTATACCCAACGGTATGGAGTCGCTATCGATATGCCGGCAGGACCTAGTGAAGTTCTCGTGATTGGTGATGAGCAAGCTATTCCGGAATTCTGTGCTGCCGATTTGCTTTCACAGGCAGAACACGGCAGTGACAGCCAGGTGATTTTTCTAACCACAGACTTTAAAGTTTTTAATGAGGTTATTAGGTGTGTTGAACGTCAAATCAAAGGCTTACCGAGAAATGAAATGGCAGGGAAAGCACTTGAAAATAGTTGCTTTATCTTGTTAAATAGTCTTGAGGAAGCCGTTGAGTTCAGCAATTTATATGCTCCGGAACACCTTATTCTTGCGCTGGGTGAGTTTGAAAAATATATCCCTATGATCCAGAATGCAGGTTCTGTATTCCTTGGGAATTATTCCTGTGAAAGTGCCGGAGATTATGCAAGCGGAACCAATCATACCCTTCCTACAAATGCTTATGCAAAGAATTACAGTGGTGTATCCCTGGACAGTTTTGTGAAGAAAATTACCTTCCAGCATTTATCGAAGAAAGGACTTCAAAGTTTAGGAAAAACAATAGAAATAATGGCAGAAGCAGAAGGGCTTCTTGCTCACAAAAATGCAGTATCAATAAGATTAAAACGATAATATGAACACAATCAGTATCAATACATTAGTAAGAGAAAATATTTTAAAATTAAAACCTTATATAAGCTTCAGAGATCATAATGAGTTTAATGATCCTACTTTTTTAGATGCTAATGAAAGCCCTTTTGGAAAATGGAACCGTTACCCGGATTCTACCCAAAGAAAACTTAAAAACAGATTATCTGAGCTTAAAAATCTTTCTCCCGGACAAATAGCGATAGGAAACGGAAGTGATGAACTCATCGATTTAATCATTAAGATTTTCTGTGAACCTAAAAAAGACTCTATCCTAATGATGAACCCCTCGTTTGCAATGTATGGTTTTTATGCCACGATCAATGAAAACAGGGTTTTACAGTTGAATTTGGATGAAAACTTTGATATTGTAAAAGATGACTTTTTAGAAATAGTACAGAAAGAATCTATCAAGGTTTTCTTTCTATGTTCTCCAAATAATCCAACCGGGAATAGCACTGAAGATATTGAATTTTACCTTCAAAACTTCAATGGGATTGTTGTAGTGGATGAAGCTTATATAGAATTTTCCGGGAAAAAATCAAGTCTTGAGCTGTTGACAAAGTATCCCAATTTAATTGTTCTTCAGACCTTCTCGAAGGCTTGGGGGATTGCAGGAGCCAGAGTAGGTGTTGCCTATGCTTCGGAAGAGATTATTCAGTTGATTAATACCGTGAAAGCACCTTACAACGTTAATGCATTGAGCCAGGAGCTAATTCTGAGTGCTCTTGAAGATGAAAATAAGCTGAAAGAGAATGTACGTGATATTGTAGCAGAGCGTGAATGGCTGAGGAGTCAGTTTAAAGGAATTGCATGTATTGGCAAAATATTTCCAACAGATGCTAATTTCTTTTTAATCAGGCTAAAAGATGTTGACAATGTATATGCACAAATGCTGGAACAGGAAATCTTGACAAGCAGAAGAGATCCGGCTATTCCGGGATGCATCAGAATAAATATAGGAAATCGCCAGGAGAATGAGAAGCTGGTAACCCTTTTAAAAAACATATAAGTATGAAAAAAGTATTGTTTATCGATCGGGACGGAACCTTGATTATTGAACCTCCTACTGATTTTCAGGTGGATTCGCTGGAAAAACTGGAGTTTTATCCTGGAGTTTTGCAAAATCTTTCAAAAATTGCCAATGAACTGGATTATGAATTGGTCATGGTTACTAATCAGGATGGATTAGGAACAGAGAGTTTTCCTCTGGAAACCTTTACGGTCCCTCATGAAAAAATGCTCAGAACCTTTGAAAATGAAGGCATCATTTTCAGTGATATTTTAATTGATAGAAGTTTTGAACACGAGAATCTGCCCACCCGAAAACCTGGAACAGGAATGTTGGCGAAATATATGTATGGTGATTATGATCTCGAAAATTCCTATGTAATTGGTGATCGAAGTACGGATGTGCAACTTGCTAAAAAATTGGGTTCTAAATCTATTTTTCTTAACCAAAGCTTTAATAGTGAATCTGATCTGACAACAACGCAATGGGTTGAGATTTACCAGTTCTTAAAATCCGGAATGAGAAGAGCAAAAGTCTACAGAAAGACCAATGAAACGGAAATAGAAATTGAGATAAATATCGATGGAAAAGGCAAATCTGAAATTTCTACAGGGCTTCATTTTTTTGACCACATGTTGGAACAGATTGCCAGACACGGAAATATGGATCTTAAGATCAAAGTTAATGGGGACCTTCAGGTAGATGAACACCACACGGTTGAAGATACGGGTATTGTTTTGGGGGAAGCCATTTTAAAGGCATTAGGAAAGAAAAAAGGGATTGAAAGGTATGGTTTTCTGCTTCCTATGGATGATTGCCTTTCGCAGGTAGCCATTGATTTTGGGGGCAGATCCTGGCTGGTTTGGGATGCTGAATTTAAAAGAGAAAAGATAGGAGATGTACCCACGGAAATGTTCTTTCACTTCTTTAAGTCCTTTACAGATTCTTCGAGAACCAATTTAAATATTAAAGCAGAAGGAGAGAATGAACATCACAAGATTGAATCTATTTTCAAAGCCTTTGCCAAAGCGGTGAAAATGGCGGTTAATCAATCTGATATCAACTATAATTTACCTTCCACTAAAGGAAGTTTATAATATGATTGCAATAATAAAATATAACGGAGGTAATGTAAGCTCTGTACAGAACGCTTTAAACAGGTTAAATATCAGCTCAGTCATTACGGATGACCCTGAACTTATCCTGAAAGCAGATAAGGTGATTTTTCCTGGTGTAGGTGAGGCCTCGTCTACCATGAAGTTGTTGAAAGAAAAAGGACTTGATCGACTTATTCCAACATTGAAACAACCTGTTTTGGGAATATGTCTGGGAATGCAGCTCATGTGCAAAGGAAACGAAGAAGGAAATACAGAGGGAATGGGAATTTTCAATATCAATGTCAAAAGATTCCCGCCTTTGGAACTCGTTCCCCATATGGGTTGGAACACGGTTTTAGGACAAAGCTCTCCGTTGTTTTCAGGAATTGAAGCTGAAAATGATGTATATTTTGTGCATAGCTATTATTGTGAACTATCGGAATTTACCACATCCGTTTGTGATTACATCCTTTCATTTAGTGCTTCTTTGCAGAAAGATAATTTTTATGCGGTACAGTTTCACCCGGAAAAATCGGGAAGTGTAGGAAGCCAGCTACTTAACAACTTTATAAACTTATCATAATGAAGATTATTCCGGCTATCGATATTATTGAAGGAAAATGTGTGCGTTTATCCAAAGGGGATTACAACACAAAGAAAATATACAATGAAGATCCTGTAGAAGTGGCCAGGGAATTTGAAGACTTTGGTATTCAGTTTCTTCACCTGGTGGATCTTGATGGTGCAAAATCAAAACATATTGTGAATCAGAAAGTGCTTGAAAATATTGCAAAATCTACTTCTTTACAAATTGATTTTGGGGGTGGACTAAAAACCTCGCAGGATATTGAAACAGTCTTTAATTCAGGAGCGAAGCAGATCACTCTAGGCAGTATTGCAGTACAGGATCCTGTATTTTGTCTTCAGATCATTGAAAAATATGGCCCGGATAAGATTATTCTGGGAGCTGATTGTGAGAATAGAAAAATCAAAACCTCCGGCTGGCAGGAAGAAAGTGATAAAGACATTATTGATTTTATTCTGGAATATCAGAAAAAGGGAATTAAAACGACCATATGCACGGATATTTCGAAGGATGGAATGCTGGAGGGACCTTCAACAGGTCTTTATACTGAAATTTTATATAAAACGTCGTTACACTTGGTGGCCAGTGGTGGAATTTCGGGGATTAAAGATGTCTATAAAATGAAAGATATAGGATGTACAGGAACAATTATCGGAAAGGCTATTTATGAAGGGAAAATAAGTCTGAAACAACTTCAAAATTTTATTGAAAATGCTTAAAAAAAGAATTATTCCATGTCTGGATATTAAAGATGGAAATACAGTGAAGGGAATCAATTTTGAGGATCTGAAAAATGCCGGAGATCCTGTAGAACTGGCTAAAAAATATGAATTGGAGGGTGCGGATGAACTTGTTTTTCTTGATATTACAGCTACCATTGAAAACAGGAAAACCTTCGTGGAGTTGGTACGGAAGATCGCTCAGGAGTTGAGTATCCCGTTTACTGTTGGGGGTGGAATAGCCTCTGTGGAAGATGTGAGCAAGCTTTTGGAAGCGGGAGCGGATAAAATCAGTATCAATTCTTCAGCTGTAAAAAATCCGAAGTTAATCTCTGAGTTAGCCAATGAATTCGGGAGCCAATGTGTGGTAGTTGCTATAGATACCAAAAGAGTAGGCTCAACTGATCTTGTTCATATCAAAGGAGGAAGAGAGGCTACAGAGCTTGATACGGTAGAATGGGCAAGGAGAGTGGAAGCTTTGGGAGCTGGGGAAATCCTGTTAACCTCCATGGATGGTGACGGAACTAAAAACGGCTTTGATCTCAATATTACCAAGCAGGTTTCAGAGCGGGTAACCATTCCTGTGATTGCTTCCGGTGGAGCCGGAGCTGTAGATGACTTTGTTAAAGTATTTAATGAAACCAAGGCTACAGGAGCTTTGGCAGCCAGTATATTCCATTTTAATGAAATAGGAATTCAGGATTTAAAACAACAATTAAAAACTCAAAAAATACAAGTACGATGAATATTGATTTTAATAAAGAAAACGGATTGGTTCCGGTGGTGATTCAGGATAACCGAACGCTGCAAGTTCTGATGCTGGGCTATATGAATAAGGAAGCTTTTGAAAAAACAAAAAAAGAAAAAATAGTTACCTTTTTCAGCCGTTCCAAAAACAGACTCTGGACAAAAGGAGAAGAATCGGGTAACTTTTTAACCGTAAAAAGTATTGATATAGATTGTGACCAGGATACGATACTGATTAAGGTCATTCCCACAAATACAGTATGCCATACCGGAAGCTTCAGTTGTTTTGGAGAAAAGACTTCAAAGGGTTTTTTATACGAACTGGAAGAAAAAATATCCCAAAGGATTGATGACAAAGTTGATGAATCCTATACCTATTCACTGTATCAGAGAGGAATGAACAAAATGGCTCAAAAAGTAGGAGAAGAAGCTGTAGAATTAGTTATTGAGGCTAAAGATAATAATGAAACTCTCTTTAAAAATGAAGCCGCTGATCTCTTATATCATTTACTCATTTTATTAAAAGCAAAAGGATTTGCGCTGGAAGAGATAGAAGAGGTTCTCCAAGGCAGAAATCAATAAAACCTTTGAAATTTTTTCAAAGGTTTTTTTATTGAAAAGATACGACAGCTTTTGTCGTTGTGCTGTGGTAGCTTTGGATAAAATAGTATAAAATCATAAAAATGTAATGAAATTCCATAATTCATTACAAATATTTGGTGTTAAATCACATGGATATGATTTGTATTAACGAAAAAAAGTTAAATTTGCGCGAATTTAAAAACCTAATCATTAAACTCAAAAACAACACGGGAATGAAAAAAATTTATCTCGGTGCATGTACTATATGCACGGTTCTGGGTATGTCTGCTCAGGAAGTACTCTGGCAGAAAGACATCCAATCCACTACTCAGGATTTTCTAAGTCAGGTGACTACGACCATCGATCAGCAGTATCTTATTACAGGCAGCTCTATACAGAGCGATAAACTCCAACAAGGCAATAAACAAAACAACGGCTATGATTTTCATCTGGCGAAGCTGAATCAGCAGGGAGAACAGGCTTGGGAAAAGTATTTCTCAGGGCAAAATCATGACTATTTATCCGCAACAGTAAGCACTCAGGATGGAGGATTTCTCTTAGCCGGAACTTCTTATTCAGGAAAAGGACTCGATAAAAAAGATGATTCCAAAGGTGGTTCCGATATATGGCTCATCCGGATCAATGAATTCGGGGATGAATTATGGCAGAAAACATTGGGCACTTCTTCTGATGAGGAAGCTAAATCTGTTATTCAAACGACAGACTTAGGCTTTTTTGTCGCCGGAAATGTTCAAAACTCTTCCAAAGGCTATGGTTCCAAAGATGTCTGGATAACCAGGCTCGACAAAGACGGTAAAGAACTTTCTCAATTGATATTAGGCGGAAAAGGCTTAGACGAAGTCGAAAAAATGATTCCAACGAAGGACGGTGGAGCTTTATTAGGAATTTATTCCAGAAGTCCTGAGGTTCGTGATATGGGTTCAGGAGCCAGAACCCACGAAGAGAAGTCTTTAGGTGAACAATCTGTTACTCCAACAGCCATTAGCCGAAAGCCAAAAGCCAGCAGCAACTTCGGCGAAGGCGACTACTGGATTGTCAAACTGGATAAAAATGGAAAAGTAGAATGGGAAAAGAACTTTGGAGGTAAGGGAGACGACCATATCAGAACTTTGGCTTTAACATCAAGCGGTTATGTTATTGGTGGTGAATCCCGATCCGAACGATCAGGAAACAAAACAGTAGGTATTGAAGAAGGTACGGATCTATGGCTGATTGCCCTTAATGAAAGAGGAGAGGAGCAGTGGCAAAAGTCCTACAATTTCAAAAACCGTGATATTCTGATGGGAATGAGTGTGATTCATTCCGCAGATGACAAGTCTTCAAAAGGAATTTTACTTGGTGGTTACACTCAAGCCGAAGGAAGAATACAAAAAGATGATGAGACCTTCTGGATGCTGTATTTAGACAGCAACGGGAATGAACAGTGGAGAAAACATATAACAGGAGAATCCCGACAAAAAGAGGAAAGACTTTCAGATTTAAAGCTGAACAGAGATGGTTCTATTGTGTTAGCGGGAACCAGTGCCAAAGAATTAGGGAAAGAAAACTGGAAGATTGTAAAGCTTGGCGACAAGCAGGTAAGTGATCTGATTGCCAAATATGAAATGAAGATCTATCCGAACCCGGTATCAGACTATGCCTACGTAGAAATTGGTTTTGATTTTAAAGAGGCTGATATCATGCTCTATGATATGAGCGGAAGACAGCTTCAGAGCTTCAAAACTAAGAACAGAGTAACTAAGATTGATACCCAGGCTTTGATACAAGGAGCATATCTGGTGACCATAAAAACTGATAATAATAAAACAGCGAATGCAAAGCTGATTAAGAAATAAATACAAATTAATTAATAATGAAAATGACACAAAAAATATATTACTTTGCTTTTCTATTATTCCTTAGTATTTCTTATAGCGCCCAGAATAATTTAGAATCGAATGTAGGTATTAAAAGCGAAAAATTCATAGTTCCTACAACACCAGATTCTTATAGTCTTTTTAAAGCTACAGATTTTCCTGTAGATTATAGAACAGGTAAACTGAATGTACAAATACCTATTTATAATATAAAGGTTGATGGTATTGATATTCCCATTAAGTTATCATATAATACAGGAGGTATTAAAGTAGATGAGATTTCAAGTGTTACAGGTTTGGGGTGGACATTGGGAATACCCAACACAATTACTGTAGAGCAGCACGGAAAAGAAGACCTGGGGACAAACGATGGGGGATCATGGTTTCCAAAACAACCTTCTGCATATCAATATTCAACTTTTATGTCATTGACTGAACCAGCCAAATCAATGTTTTATAACTTGTGGGAGCAGAACAGTCAGTTTAATACTCAACCCGATATTTACCACTATAATCTACCTACAATTTCAGGTTCTTTTTTTAGAGGTAGTAATGGACAGTTTCATTCAATTCCTTATGAAAATGCTATAATTAGTTATTTGGATGGTGTCTTTTCTATTACAGATCCTAAAGGTGTTAAATATATTTTTTCGAAAAAAAGTTTTATAGATAGGAGAAATATATCATCTCTTATGTCCGAAGTTAATGTAACAACCTATTTTTTAACAGCAATCAATCTTCCATCAGGCAAAACTATAGGTTTTGAGTATGATAAAATGCTTAAACATAAAAAACAAATACGTAATAATAGTTTACAATTTTCTACAAACTCAATACTTTTACAATTTCCATCGGGAATCACAACGTATGATAATTTATGTGCGGACAAATTTAAAAACACACACAGTACAACTACAAATTACTTTACAGATCTCTTACTAACCAAGATAACTTTCCCATCGGGAACAGTTGAATTTAATTATACAAATACTATAACTGGTAGCTTAGGAAGAAAAGATATTGACGGACTGGAGGGATATTCTTTTGCTTTAGATAATATAAAGGTTTTTTCACATTCATCTTTGATATCAGGTTTTAAAACGAACTTAGATTATTTTAATAATGGAGTTTCTAATACCCCATATCAAAATTATAGATTAAAGTTGAAAGGAATAAAAAACATATTAGATAGTTCTGAGTATTCATTTGAGTATAATGAAAATAATCTTCCTTCTCTAAATAGTTACTCAAAAGATTTATGGGGATATCATAATGGAAAAAATAATTCTTTTAAGGCTATTTATCCGCATTTATATACTATTCCACAATCATCCGATGGTTCTGACCGATCTGTAAATGAAGTTGCAGCAGAATCTTTTATTTTAAAGAAAATCAACTATCCTACCAAAGGATATTCTTCATTCGAATATGAAGGAAACAGAATCTGGGAGGAAGCTCTTATTCCTACAATTGAAGAAGAATATTTAAATAATATTTACGGAGCATTTCATAATGAGGATGAATTTAATATTGAAGAATATTCTTCGGAATTTTATTTGGATTATAATGTGAGCAACCCTTCAGATTCAATTACATATCATATTGATTTCGGTAATAGTTGCTTAAATAGTACTCCTATAGGAACTCCCCAGTCTATCAATGAAAGAAGCAACGGATATGGATACCTGCAAGAATTGCAGAATAATGGTACCTGGAAGATTCTTCAGCAATATTATAGAGATGCCTCAGGAAAGCCGTACTTTATTCCAAAAAGTATAAAAAAAATGATAAATGGTACTTTACAAGAAGTTCCGTTTCATGATCCAACAAAGAAAAAAAGACTTAAAGTTATGCTTCAGAGAAATGATCCAACGGCATACTGCTCTGCTTCAATAAGCATAACAAAGCAAAAGTATTTTAAAAAACAAGTTAATCAGAATACTATTGTAGGGGGATTAAGAATTAAATCTATTTCTGATTTTGATGGGGTTACGACTTATCAAAGGAAAACATTTGATTATACGGATCCAGGCCATTCTTTACAAAGATCCTCGGCTAGGTTTACATCACCATTAAAATTTGTCAAAATACTGGAGAATAGATACCATAAAAAAATTATGGATGCATTAAATAATCCTAATGGTAATGGAATGCAAAATGGGCCACCCGTTTATATTTTTCCAGATCCTTGTTTTGGATTAGAAGTATCAGATAATCAAGCAGAATCAAGTAGTGTTTTCGGAAATGATGTGGTGACCTATAAATATGTAACTGAAAAACATAATGGTAAAGGAAAAACTTTATACCAGTTTGAAGAAGCCGGAAGGGATTTAGATATTTATGATCCTAATGCTCAATGGGACCCATATGAATTTGTAAATAAAAACCCGATATCAATAACAAAATACAATGAGAATGGTGCAATTGTGGAAACAGATACAATGTTGTATAGAACCAATTACATTAAAAATGACCTTTCAATTGATAGAATTGATCATTATAAGGACAGAATTGCTTCTTCAACAAATTTTGAACTTCTTCAATATTGTACAAATAGAGAATGTAATATCCTTGACTTTTACATCAAAGCATCTACTGAGAATTATTTAAAAAGTGGAAAATTGCTGCTTGATAAACAAATAAACACTCAGTATTTTTCAAATGGTAACAGTATTACTAAAATAAATTATAATTATTATGAGACGGATCTAAATAAGGCCATCAATTTAAAAAATACAACGAGTATTTTTCCGTCAGGAGAAATTACGCAATCTGCTTACCAATATGCCTATGAAAAAGGCAATCAGAAACTGATTTCGGCCAATATGGTTGAGCTAGCATTGGAAACAGAGGTTAAGAAGAATGATAAAATTATTTTCAAAGAAGAAACTAAGTATGACGATCCTGCTACATTATTTCCGACCTCAGTATTGTCTTATGATCTCCAAAATCCTAATCAGGGATCAACAGAATTGAGTTATGATAAGTATGATTCTAAAGGGAATATTGTGCAGTATACTAACAGATCGGGAGTATCAATAGTCATTATCTGGGGGTACAACCAAACTCAGCCTATTGCCAAGATTGAAAATGCAAAACTCGAAAGCATTGGGCAACCTTTTATAGATAGTATAGTGAATGCCTCTAATCTGGATGCTGCCGCTGAAAGAAATAATGATGAAACCAATCTGCACAATGCCTTTAAGGACTTTAGGAATAATTTGTCCGGTTATCAGATCACAACCTACAGTTATGATCCATTAATTGGAGTAAGAAGCATTACCCCTCCCTCCGGAATCCGTGAAGTTTACCTTTATGATACTGCCGGAAGGCTTAAAGAAATCAGAGAGCATAATAATACCGGAAAACTATTAAAAGAATTCAACTACCATTACAAAAACTAAGACGATGAAAAAACTTATAATTCCCATAGGCATGCTGCTGATAAGCCATTCAGTCCATGCGCAGCTTACCCCGGGAGAAAACTATATCCAATCCAAGACCTATCTTGATTATAATGGAACGACCCCTTCAAAAACCTCAGAAACCGTTCAGTATTTTGATGGTTTGGGAAGACCTAAACAGGTAGTGAATGTAAAAGCCTCTCCCTTGGGAAAGGATGTGGTTACTCACATTGAATATGACCAGTTCGGAAGACAGGTAAAAGATTATCTTCCCGTACCTCAATCAGGAACTTTGAATGGGGGGATTATTCCCAATCCTTTATCCAATGCCAGCAATTCTCCTTATGGCTCAGAAAAGATCTATTCCGAGAAAATATTGGAAAACTCTCCTTTGAACAGGCTTCAGCAACAGATCCAGGTGGGGAATGACTGGAGTACTAAGCCTGTGAAGTTTGGGTATGAAGCTAATGTTCTTAATGAAGTGTACCAGCATATTACCACTACCACCTGGGAAAACGGAGCCACTAAAAGTGGGATAAGTTTATCTCCAGCTGTTTTATATGCACCTGGTACCTTGTATAAGAATACAGTGACAGATGAAGATGGAAATCCAACGGTGGAGTTCAAAAACGGAAAAGGCCAAACCTTGTTGGTAAGAAAGCTGATGGGCTCCACCGAGCAGGCAGATACTTACTATGTCTATAACGAATACGATCAGCTGGCCTTTGTAATTCCTCCCAATGCGGTTCAAAAACCTATTAATGAATCACTGCTCAATGATCTCTGTTACCAGTACCGTTATGATGGAAGAGGAAGACTGGTAGAAAAGAAACTTCCTGGTAAAGGTTGGGAATATATGGTGTATGATAAGGCTGATCGGTTAATATTTACCCAGGATGCTAATATGAGCCCAACGAATAAATGGTTATTTACAAAATACGATGCATTAGGAAGAGTAATCATAACAGGTATTGTGAGTGGGAGCAGCAGAGCTTATATGCAGACAATGATTGGAGCGGCGGTGATGACTGAGAATGGATCTGCCACCGGCTTTACAAAAAACGGAATGCAGATATTTTATACTAACACCAATTTCCCTTATCTTGAAACAGTCTTTTCGGTTAATTATTATGATATTTATCCGGGGTATAACTTTAATCCATCATTTCCTTCTACCATTCAGGGAGTAGAAACACTAAAAGAAACGGTATCCCCGGAAGGGAAAAGTACCAAAGGACTTCCTTTGATGAGTCTGGTAAAAAATATTGAAGATGACAACTGGACCAAGATTTATACGTATTATGATCCCAAAGGACGAGTGATAGGAACCCATTCCATTAATCATTTGGGAGGCTATACCCAAACAGAATCCAAGCTGGATTTTGCAGGACTAGCCCAAACGGTGATCACCAAACATAAGAGACTGGAAACAGACACAGAAAGAGTCATCACAGAAACCTTTGACTATGACCACCAGAACAGACTTTTGGTTCACAAACATCAGGTAGATGCTAATCCGACGGAAATCCTTACCCAGAATACCTATAATGAACTTTCCCAGCTGGAATCTAAAAAAGTGGGTGGAATTGCTGCAGGATCTGCGCTTCAGCAGATAGATTATAAGTACAATATCCGCGGCTGGATGACTAAGATCAATGATCCTTCGAATCTAAATGGAAAATTGTTTGGGTATGAAATAAAATATCATAATCCTGTATCTTCAGCAAAATCACCTGGGAAGTTTAACGGAAATATTGCAGAGATCGACTGGAAGAATTCTTCAGAAGATATTCTGAAAAGATACAACTATGAATATGATCCTCTGAACCGTTTAAAAAATGGCTTTTACTCAGAACCTAATGCCACTAATCCTGCCAATGGTAATTTTGATGAATATCTTACCTATGATCTGAATGGGAATATCAATACTTTGCAACGGAAAGCCACTCCAGTATCAGGTCAAACTCCTGCATTGGTAGATAACCTTGAATATAAATACACCGGAAACCGCCTGAATCAGGTAATAGAATCTGCGATGAATGATACCGGGTATGAAGGCGGTAATAATATAATAGATTATGATGTGAACGGAAGTATGATCAATATGAAGGATAAGGGAATCAATACTATTGGTTATAATCATCTTAGCCTTCCCAATGCATTTGCAATGAGCCATCCGGATCCTATTATTGTTGGTCAGCAAACTAGTGCTAATCTTGGATATTTATACCGTGCAGATGGTACCAAACTAAGAAAAACCTATTCAACCCGGCCTCCGAGAGGATCGGTTAGAACCAGTATGACCGATTATCTGGATGGCTTCCAATACTCATACCGGGAGGGTGGAGGACTCTGTCTGACCTGTCGTACCGAATCTGCTTTTGAGGAGCAAGCTTATGGAAGTCTCGAAAAAACCTTTCCTAATATAGGAGATCCCCCAGCATGGAAACTGGATTTTGTACCCACTTCAGAAGGCTTTTACAGTTTCACAGAAAACCGTTATATTTACCAGTATAAAGATCACTTAGGCAATACCCGGGTAAGTTTTGCCAAAGACAGCGCAGGGGTTCTGGAAATTACCGATACGAATAACTATTATCCTTTTGGTCTCAACCATATCTCAGGAATGCTTGGGGCTTCTAATTTTGGAGGGTTATATAGTTATAAGTACAATGGAAAGGAGCTGCAGGAGACTGGTATGTATGATTATGGGGCTAGGATGTATATGCCGGATTTAGGAAGATGGGGTGTTGTGGATCCTTTGGCGGAGAAGATGAGAAGATGGAGTCCATATAATTATGCTTTTGATAACCCAATAAGGTTTATTGATCCGGATGGACGAGCTCCTAAGACTGATTTCACCTTTAATATAAAAACAGGTGATGTAAAACAAGTTGGAGAAACGAATAATCTTCCTGATAGAATTATTAAAACAGATAAAAATGGAAATGTAGCATATAATAAAAAAGGAGAAGCTAAAGTAGAAGTAGCTAATATTGCGAAAGGAATTTTAAAGGATGGCCAAAACTTTAAAACTAGTGACAATATTATTGATGTTGGAGAGAAAGGACAACCTACCTTAAAGCAGTTAGAGGACTTTGCAGTTAAGCTATCTGATTATGTAGGAGTTGAGTTATCTGGAGCCTATTTATCTAATGAAGACTCGAAAGATGCCAAAATTAATAGCGTTTATATGGATGATTATGGAGGTAATTCTTATTCAAGCTCTATTACAACTATTAATCGAAATGACTTAAAGAGACGTGGATTATATACAAATACTAGTTTTCATACACATCCTACATTGGGGTATAGTAGAAGTGCTAGTACATCTGCTTCACAAGCTGATAGAGATTTTAGGGATAGCTGGAAGGAATACAAATTAGTTCATAATTTTATAATATTAACAAGACCTGAAACTGGGCCTGGTGTTGAAAAAGTAGATTATACAAATGATTAAATACTATGAAAATGAAGTTTCATTTAATTTTGGCTTGTTTTCGGAGGTTGCGGGAGCGCTGTTTTTGCAGCCGGTGTTCCTGATATTGGCATCGGACTTTTAGGGGTTGCTCTTGCCTTCGGTCTTACTGTTCTTACCATGGCATATGCTGTA
>NZ_CALNWX010000012.1:0-128246 GCF_940807095.1 Chryseobacterium sp. Marseille-Q3244
CCCGGCGGATATAATCCCTGTCGAAAAGCGTTTCAATAACCGAAGCACGGGTAGCTGGTGTACCTATTCCAATGGTTTTAAGTGCCTTTCTCTCCTCAATATCCGCAATGGTATTACCGGCATTTTCAAAAAATTCAAATAATTCTGGATCAGTTAAGTCAGTTATTTTTCTGTGTCTTTTTGAAATTATAGAATTCTCCTCAACAGGCGTTAAATTTCTTTCTTTTCTAATAAATGAATCTTTATCAACATTTTCAAAACTGTCAAATACAAAACGTAGTTCGTATTCGAGAGCTTCTCGTTTTGAAATGTCACATATAAAAATTGGCATTTCTTTAAAACGACCAATTACCTCTTCAAATATTGACTGTGCTTTGCTATATTCAGTCATTGCAGAAATATCGATTATTTCTGTTTGTGTATCTATTTCATCTATTAAAGAAAAATTATGTAAAAATTTTGTAATGCTAATTATTGTAAAGCCTTCTACTTCCTTTGATTCTTTAAAATCATAATAGTCATCTTTTTCGTAAAATAATAAAGTCATTGTTAATATATTATTATTTAATATTTACATTTTGAATAATTGCCAATAAATCAATATAATAATATTCTTTCCCATCTCCTGAACTTGTAAAACTGAAAGATTGATTTTCCTCATTCGTTGTATAATGACTTTCTTCAATCTCAGAATCATCAGTATTAGCAGCCGTCACTGTTGTTTGAAAAGTATTTTGAAGTTGTCCTAGTTCTTGAAAATATTGGAAAGAATTTTTTAAATCATCAATTTTTATTTTTCCCTTATATAATCCAATTATAGAAACTTTTCCTACAAATAGATCATCAACACTGTAAGAACTTTCAAATTCACTCTCAAATGTTAATGGAATTTTTATTAATATGTTTTCATCGTTTTTTATTGCACCTTTAATTTTATATGCATAGTCCTTAAACATGGAATTAAAAAGATTATTCATGTCCAATCCATTTGCACCTGGAACGACTAAATCTTTCATAGCTCCACTATTCATAAATTTTACTATCCTTAGTTCAGCTTCATTTTCCAAAGTTAGTTTTACATCATCAATTTTTATTAATTGTCCTTCAGAAACATTGTCAAAACCATTAAATTTGTTACAGTTTTTAACAACTTCATCTAGAATTACAGATTTTGTTGTTTTTATTTCGAAAGTTTCTAACACTTTTTTAGAACCTGAACCTTTTATATTTCCACCTACTTCAGCTTCACCAAGTTTAAAAATATCAAGAATATTAAACCTAATTTTGTTTTTAGATAAGCCTCTCCTTCAATACTTTTATCTTTTTCAACTGTCTGTCCAGCAAGAAGTATATTATTAAGCATCATTTTTATTTCATAAACTTTAGGAAAGTTTATATAGTAGATATTAAAAATCATTTTGTATATATTATATAATAATTTATTAAAGTGTTAATAGCACGTTTTAATTTGTAATTTATGAACAATGTTTAAATTAGGAAACTTATATTTTTAATTATTAGTGAACCACATTAACTAATGCATGCAGTCAAAAACGTTTGTATATACAAAGTTTATTAAATTCAATTGTGTTTTCTCAATTCCACCTGAAATACATCTAAAATTATTTACTCTAAAAAGAAATTATTTTCATAATATTATTTTGTTTCAAATATATCTCAGGCTATTTACTATGCCTTACGGGGTTCCATAATTACAGTGTCTAATTATGAATTAGTAAATTATAAGAGTGGTGTATAATCTTTTTCAAAAATAAAAACCTTTTAAATAAAGGTTTTATAAATTATTAAAAATAAGTACTATTTTAACACTCTCACAAAAATCCCCAAGACATTAAAATCAACCGTTTCCTCGTCCCTGAGAATAATAGATTCAAACCTAGAATCATTTGATCTGGGTAACAGGATTATTTCTTCATGATGCCAACCTTCTTCATCTGTTACTTTTTTGCTTGAGTATTCTTTAATAGTATAATTACTTCCAAATTCTATATCAGTAATATTTCTGCCTTCAACCAAAGTAATCAGACCATTACGTGAACCTCCACTATACTTTTTAAAGATACAAATACTGCCATTAGGTATAATTTTATTCATCGATTCACCTACTATAGTACAAGCAAAATAATCATTGTTATTATCTATTCCATCCACTTCAATGAAGTTTACGTTTTCTAATTCCTGCAATTCAGAAAAAGATCCTGCTGCAATATTGAGATCATAAAAAGGGATAGTAGTTTCAGTTGGATGATCTAGAAACTTTATTGAATTTTTATTAGATATAGTATTAAAAGACTGTATAAATTGTTTTAGAAACGTTCTTAGATTATCATTACAAACATAAATATAAGTTCCTTCTATGCCCCTCAATAATATTGTTTTGTAGATATTGATAATAAAGTCCAATAACTCAGCATCATCTTTAATGGAGTTTTTCCCATTTTTATCTTTATATTTTTGCTTGTCTATAGTTAGTTTTCCGAGTTCAAAATCATAATCCAATTCCGGCCCTATAATAATTCCAGTATAGTTTAGATCATACCCTTGAGTAGTGTGAATGCACCCAACTTCATTGATAGAGTTTGAAGAATTGACCCAATCTACAGAAACACTGTTCCATTTTAATTTGTTGTCTCCAATAATAATATCATAGGAGTCAGGATTTTTATTAGAAACCCACTCCCAAGCATATCCTGCAACTATTCTTGACAAACGGTGAATTTCATTTTTCTTTTTTATGCGGTCAACCATGTCTCCCAAATCATCAAAAAGATAAAATTCATAATCATCAGTCTTATATTTTCCCACAGGAAGCTTTGACGGTTCATCAAAGAGTTTATGAATCAGTTTTATATAATTGTTCCCACCACGAACACGAAGTTGGGTCTTTAATTTTTCAACCCGAGTATAAGATTCTAACTCTAGCTTTTTAAAATTTTCTTTAAGAGTGTCTGAAGGTTTTATAGATTGATATTCATCATAAAAGATGATAGATTTTTTACTTTGCATGAGAACCCAATCTAACTCTGAGGAAGCGAATTTATCCAAGCCTAACTTTTCACAATTAACATCAAATGTGCCATAATAAGACCCTAAATTTACTCTCCTTCTTAAGCGGTGTCCTTCATCAACAATGATAAGATCATATTTATTTTTAGCTAATTCTGATGGTCCAATGACCATTTTAGTCGACAAACCATTCACGTTTTTAAATACATTAGAAATTGTTTTTCTAAATGAAGCCATTGGAATGACCAATGCCATATTTAAATCAGAAAATTTGTCTTTAACCTTTTCTAATAAATAAAAAAGTTCTTTATCTTCCTCATCAAAATCTGCATAATTAAAGTCCTCTAAATCTGTTTTCAGTAATTTGAATAAAAAAATAGCTAAAATAGATTTTCCCGTTCCAGCCCCTCCGTGAATGAGACTTACTTTAGCTCCTTCATCCAACAAACAGCTTAAAATCATTTTTAAGCCTTTAATTTGCTCTTTTGAAAGCGATTTATAAGGAGAGTATTTGAAAAGATCAGAATTATTAATATGATTTAATGAGTGTCGCGCAATACCTAACTGTATAAGTTCATCCCAAATATCTTTGAATAGTTCCCAGTATATTTTCTTTTCGTGATATTGATGATTGGAAATACCAAGGTTACCATTTTGTAAATTGTATTGTCCATCAGCTGAAATGTATTTTATAAGATTGGATTCCAAATCTAACGTAGCAGATTTATGGAATAAATCACTTAAAATGAAATTTACTGATGAAAGTTGTTTCTTTTCTTCAGATTTTAAATGTGTATTAATTCGAGTTACTACATCTGTAGTTTCTCCTACATAGGCAGATTTAGTCTTTTTATTTTTCAAAAAATAAACTATCGGCCAAGAGAGATAGTCTTTGTGATTGTTAATTATTTTAGTTTCTATGAGGTTGTTAAAGCTATACTCCTCTGTAATTATAAAATTCTTCATTTAGTACTACAATTCATCATACTTATTTGATTTTCCTTTTGCCTTTTCTACAGGATATTTTTCATTATTTCTCTGTAGTTTTTTTAAAATAATAGCATTAATGTCTATATTATTTTTGTGGGCAAGAAGTAAACCATACATGAATACATCAGCTAATTCTTCTTCTAATTTATCCTTATTAAAATCTTCGTTTTTTTTCCATAAAAATACTTCCAAAAGCTCGGATGCTTCAATAGATAAAGCTAATGCCAAATCTTTTGAATTATGAAACTGTTCCCAATCTCGTTCATCGCGAAATTTTATAAGTTTTTCTATTGTACTTTTGTCTATCATAGTACGATTTAATAAAGTTGAAATTTAATTCAACCTTAAAAATAGTAAAATTTTAGTATAATAATCTTGAAAATGTAGCTTTTATTCAGTAATTTTTTACATATAGATATTCGTCCCAGACTTTAAATACAAAAGAAGTTTAACAAATAATATATTGAGAAATCTTAATGCTTTTTACCTATACTACTGTTACTATTCTACACATCCACCTCCTCAACCTCCAAACCGGCAAATACACAAACACCACGGACAGCACTCCTGCCAATATCCCCACAACAACAGCCATCGCCGTAGCATCCAGCCTATAATCCTTAGAAAAATTATACTGCCCTAGAAAAAGCATTGCTAATACTAAAGAACAAGTAATCACTCCATGCAGAATACTCAGCTTGGTCATCAATTTTTTAATATTTAATGCTTCATCTACGGTAAACTCAATGGCGCCTTGTCCGGCGGCATCGGTGACTCTTTTGATGATGTCTATGGTGAGGACAACGGGGAGAAATAGGGCCATAGGAAGAGTAAGGCGGGCCAGATTCTGTTCGCCGGAGAAAAAATGAGTGTAGCCTAATTCTTTGAAGCTGGCATAGGCAATGATGAAATTGAAAAATACATTCGGAAGGACATAATAGATCGTCCGCTTGATGAGAAAGCGTTTAAGGGTAGTTTTTTTGAGCTTTTTAGGCGGCTTCGGCTTAAATTTCAATTTCATGAGGTGGTCATTAGCGCTATAGCTTTCTCTTTTATTTGGGCAGCTTCCGCTTTGGGCAGGAAGTCTTCGTTGGACAAAAATATAAAATCCATCTGACGATTGTAAGTACTTGTTGTCAAAGTATTTGAGTTCAGCCATGGGAAGGCTACCGTAGGACTGAAGATGGTATCTACTTTGAAGTTTTTATACTCACTTGGGATGTTGATTCTTCCCATATTGGATAAAGTCACATCATGACCGCCATTGCTGGTTTTAAGCATGGAGATCATACGGTCTACAATCGGGTGCATCTGTTCACCCATCCATAGCAGTTCGCGGGCTTCCATTTTACCAATCTTTTGGACAAGGTCTTCTTTGATGTGTCGGGCATTATTCAACAGATCAGAACTTCCTTTTTTTAGAGCAAGATCAACTGTTGGAGCAAAGGCAAATAAATGATCTTCTTTGATCTCCGGAATAAAATGACGCACATCTACGGGACTGATCACCTTACCTTTGGCTTCTTTCCCTTTTACTTCCTGAAAGGCCTGCATAAACGCAGCACACAATAAAGCATGGACGGAAACGCCATTGGCTTTACATCGCTCAGTAATTTGAGAAGTGGTTTCCGCATCCAGCTTTTGGTGAAGAACATAATTGTTTCCCAGGTTTTTCTTTTTACTTTTTGGTTGTAAAAGGAAGAAGAATTTAGCAAACATCAGATAAAGATTTGCCTTAAATTTCTTAGTTTTTACATTAAAGTTGGAAGGTAAAAATTCATCTACGGAGGTGAATGCTTCATAAGGTTCTAACTCCAGATCTGGATTATCCAACAGCTGAAGAAGTTCCTGCATTAAGGTAACGCCGGTAGTTCCGTCTGAAATACAATGCGGGATCGCCCAAAAGACTTCAGAAAAATCCTGTCCTCTTACCCATACTACACGGGCTAGTGGTGTTTTTTCTTCCTCAAATAAGATTTTCCATTCTTTTTGAGACTCTGTGAGCCAATCCTGGTCTGTTGTTCTTTCTACGATGCGGAGTGGGATAGGAGCGATCTCCTTTTCTTCTATAAAAAAGGGATATTTCTCACTTTTGGAGTCGATAACCACTCTTAGCAACGCATGTTTTTGCTGGATTTTTTCCAGAGCAGTTTTAAAATTCTGCTCCGGAAGTTCTCCTTTTATTTTGGCTGCAAATATACAGTTTACGGGGGTTTCCGGATCTACATACATGATCCTTTCCACCATCATTAGTTTTCTTTTGATCATGATATAGGGATGTATTCCAGTTGTAATTTAATAATCTGCATAAACTCATCACGGATGGCGATGGCATCAATATAAGGTAAATAGCCTTCGCTTCCCACAAAGGAAAAATCCATTTTCCCGCAGTAGGTAGACACTACCAATGTCGTTGTATTTCCCAATGGGCCAATCACAGACGGACTGAAAATAGTATCTACTGAAAATTCTTTATACTCATGCGGAATCTGAATGCGTCCCAGATTGGAAAACATACAGTCATTAGATGATTTTCCGTTCTTTAAAAGCTTGGTGAAATTATTCAACGCGTCATGACCGGATTCCATCACCATCATGGTAATATAAGGATTGAGTTTAGACGTTTTACGTTCCACAGAAGTCTGCATCGAACGTACATTTTCTAAGAAACTCAGTTTTTCATTCGCTGAAACCACAATCATCAGCCCGAAAGCGAAAATATGGTCATTTTTGATCTGTGAAGCAAAACGTCTGATGTCTACCGGACAGGAAACTTTATTAAAAGCGCCCTCTTTTTTTACTTCTTTAAAAGCCTGCAATAAAGCAGCGCTTAAGAACGTATTCACCGTTACGCCATTGGATTTACAATAAGAAACCAGTTGCTGGCATACCGTTTCATCCACTTTCCAATGAAGCAGATAGTCGTCCTTGCGATCAATGGATTTTTTACCGGTAGGTATAATCTTAATGGCTGTAGCAGCCAGCCTTCCAATAAATTTTGCTTTAAGCTTTTGCTTACGGTTGTTTAAAATATTCGCCGGAACTACATCCTCAATACCTAAAATAGGGTTTTCTATTCCAATATCTGCATTGGGATTATCCAGTACTTTTAAAAATTCGTTGAGAAAAGCCATTGCAGAACCACCATCGCATAAACAATGGTGGAATGCAAAAAGCATGTCAGAAACGTTTTCCCCCTTAAGCCAGACAAATCGGATCAGGGGTAATTTTTTAGGGTCAAATAAGGTATTCCATTCTCTTCTGGATTCTTCCTGCCAGTGATCGTCG
The DNA here is from genome assembly GCF_940807095.1 of Chryseobacterium sp. Marseille-Q3244. NCBI lineage: Bacteria > Pseudomonadati > Bacteroidota > Flavobacteriia > Flavobacteriales > Weeksellaceae > Chryseobacterium > Chryseobacterium sp. Marseille-Q3244. The sequence goes on from NZ_CALNWX010000012.1 coordinate 7,306, forward strand.
CTTTTTCGGGCAACGATACGTACCGGAATGGAAATTGGGTTTTCAGGAACATCAAACCAGGGAATATTTTTCTCATCGTGAGCGATCAGCGCTTTTAACCACGGATGCTTTTTCTGGATTTGAGCCAAAGCCTGCTGGATATCCTTTAATGCAAAGGTACCTCTGAGTCTGAAAGGGATCACCGCATTGAACGGTTCTGTTCCGTCTCCCAGTAACATTCGTTCGCCAAATAACAATCTTCTTTTCATATGTAGATGTATGGCTTATTATACTGAAGCTAATGTGGAATGTTCCTGTACAAAGTTTTCCAGCAATTCTACCGCTTTATCATTACCTCCGGCAAGGTTGAAGGTATTCTGAACCTCTTGGGCTGCAGCTCTGTATTTAGGGTTTTCCAATAATTCAAAAACAGTTTCACGAAGGGCATCTACGCGAAGTCTTTTGTATCGGATACTGATTCCGCAACCTGCCTGCTCAATTAATTTCGCAATATGGAAATGATCGTAAGCGATAGGCGTGATTAACATTGGTAATCCGTTACGGAAAGTATCATTTACAGTATTAAAACCACCGTGGCAAATTACCATATCCATTCTTTGCATTACCGCAGATTGGGGCACGAAGCTGTTCACGATAAAGTTTTCCGGCCATTCTTCAAAAATTTCCGGTGGAGTAGCGGCAATCACAGTAACCGGTTGGTCTTTGAATGCAGCGATGATCTTTTCAAAGAATGCTTTTCTGATGTCTACCAATAAAGTTCCCAGGGATACAAAGATCTTTGGAGTAGTAGAAGCATTTAATTTATCCCAGTCAAATGGAGCATCATTCGGACGGCCTTTTACCGGGCCTACAAATTTCATATGCGATGGTACGGTATCAAAACCGGCAAAGGCTTGCGACGTAAATACCATATTCAGTTTATGGGAATGAATGTAAATTCCTTCCTCGTGAATGCCTACTTCTTTTTGTAGATCTTTGATCAGGTTTTGTTGCCATTCCCAGATTTTTGGGGCACTTTTTTCGGTGTCTCCCATCACATCCGGTGGTACTGGTGTTGTTGTTACGCAAGGAATATTATGTTTATGAGCGAAAAGCGCACCTCCGAATGTGATACAATCGTTCACAATTACATCAGGCATCCAGCTTTCTGTTAATCGGGTTAATCCAGGCATCATCATTTTAGCAAAAGGAACATACGTTTCTTCCAATGCCAATTTCATCACTTCAGGGCCTGAACAAGCCGGGCCATCATCCTGTCTTTTTAAAATACGGGCGATTTCTTCCTGATAGGGAATAAGATCTTCTTCTGGATAGTAGTAAGAACCTCCTTCCGGAATATGTTTATTGTCTAATGGGGTAATTCCAAACCATTTTACTTCGTGACCACGCGCAATAAGACTAGCACCTACACTTAATGTCGGGCTTACATGTCCGAAAAATGGCGGAACAACGAATAAAAATTTAGATGGTTTTTCGTGTTTTGAGGCTTTAGTAATCGCCGTTTCCAATAAATTAGCTGCTGTAGCTGCTCCTCCTGCTTCCATAAAAGATTGTCCTACTTTTTGAGCGGCCTCACGGTAGCTCGGGTTGTTTAAAATTTGTTGTACTGCTTCTCTCAGATGATTGGCTTTGAATCGGTTGAAATTAAGTCTTTCACCTGCCTCTGTACGCACCACACGTCCTGCCACATGCGACTGGTCATACGCAATCGGAATGACTACCAAAGGAATTCCGTTGGATAAGGTTTCGGAAACGGTATTGTGACCGCCATGGCAAACGACGCCATCAAGATGAGGTAACAGATCCAATTGCGGAACCTGCTGATACACCATAAAGTTGTCCGGCCACTGCTCGAAAAGCTGCGGATCAGAAACCACGACAACCGTTAAGTCTTCGTCTTTGAAAGCGTCTACTACCTTTTGGAAAAATGCCTTTTTATGATCGTGATCGAAAGTAGTTCCGATGCTTACTAAAATCTTTTTATTAGTAGCACTTTTTAATCTATCCCAATCGAATTCACAGGAAACGCGACGCTCTGTAAGAACTGGTCCCGTGAATTGATATTGAGGAGCCAGATCTTCCATATCCCCAAAGAAATAGGTTGAAGTTAAAACAAGCGTCAACAAATCTGAAGTGGCCAGAGAACGCTCTTCATTAAAGCCCAGTTCTTTTTGCAGATCAATGACCTGATTGACTTCCCATTCGTGAATTTTAGGCAGTTCATTCATGATTTTAATGGCAGCCGGAGCGGTAACGGAAGTTGCACAAGGAATTCCTAATGTTTTTGCCGCTACCGGAGCCGCAAATAACTGATGGTCACCGATGATTAAATCAGGTTGGTATGTTTTTAATAAAGCAACAATTCCATTATAGCAGTGTCTGTTTAGTGGAATAAGCACTTCTTCGTAAAGGAACTTCACGCTGTCTATTCCGTAGACTACTTTTTTGGAAATAATATCGAGATACTGTTCGCTTTCTTTCTTTTCTGCGTCGGTCTGATCGTATTGGATCAGTAATAATTTTCCGCCCTCCGGAAGTTTCGCCTCTAAAGTCGGGTCAAGGCTGATCCAGGCTACTTCGTGCCCTCTTTCCAACAGCGTAGCACCGATGCTTAGGGTAGGGTTGACATGTCCTGTCAAGGGTGGAACTATAAATGCAAATTTAGCCATGGTTCTTCGTTAAAATATTAGATAAAAACTGAGCGATCGTCTCTGCGATGAGCTGAGGTTCCTGAATGGGAATATTGTGATCGCCGGAGATTAATTCAAGTTCGGATTCACTGATTTGAGACTGCAGCCATTCTCCTGTAGGTCTGCAGTTGGAATCCGCACCGTAAAGCAATAACGTAGAAGCTTTCAGTTGACTGAAATCAGCTTCACCAAGGAAATGTTTTTCCCTGATCATATCTGCTTTGATGCTGGTTTGATTAAACAAAAACTCATACATGCGATGGTTCTTTTCCATTTGTCTTTTGCCCATCTGGACTTTGGTAGTATCTGTAAAATTGGCTACATAATGCTCAAGGAATTCCTTGCTGTATTCATCAATAATGTTACGGGCTTTTTCGTCTTGTGGATCAGGGGCTTCCATCACCACGAGTTGATTGACACGGTCAGGATATATTAATGCTGTTTTCAAAGCAATAAGACCGCCGAAGCTATAGCCTACAAGATGTACTTTTTCCAGTTGAAGGTGATCTATTAAACCCATCAGATCGGATGACATGTTTTCAAGGTCGTACCCATCCAAAAAGCGTTCACTCATCCCGTGACTTTTCAGATCGTACATCACCACATGGAAATGTTTTGCCAAAATTGGGGCAATATTAAAATAATAAATGGACAGGTTACTGAACATACCGTGGATCAGTACCACGGTTTGTTCGGCTCCTTTGTTGAGTTCCTGTATATGAACTTGTTTATTATTGACAGTGATTATTGGCATTCGTAGATATAATTGATGATCATACTAAGGTCAAGATTAATAAGCTGGTCAAGATCCATAGAAGATAACCAACCTGTAAAGTCGATCTGATCGCCAAAATGCGCCTTGATCTTTTCAGAGAAAGAGACAATCTCGATGCTGTCCATTTCAAGATCTTTGGTGAATGAACTTTCCGGAGTAATGTCCATCTCCTCTACAAATTCAGCACCTATCACTTCAGTAATAAAACCTTTTAATAAAGTAAAAAGTTCCTCGTGGTTCATTTTTAATGTTGCGTTTACAGTGTCCATCCGATAATATAATTTTTATGTTTAATAGTTTTGATTTCAGTATTGTTGATCCACAAGTGATCGTCTTTTATAAGTTCGACTTCGAAGGCTTTTGGATTTCCTTTCAATCCGGTTCCTAAGAATTTTCCGTAGGCTTCTTTGGCTACCCAGAAACGAGTGGTCCATTCTGCCTGGTCTTTTCCTTTTAATAAGGCTAATTCATGGTCTGTAAATACCAGATCATAGAATCCTTCACTGCGTTCTTCCATGAGTTCCATATCGATTCCTACAGATTTGCCATATCTCGCAATCCCCACAGCTTCTTTTCCTTTGTGAGCCAATGAAATATGAATGTTTTCTGTGAAATCACTGATGAGGTAAGGTTTCCCCACTTCATCGGAACGTATTTCAAAGGTGATTGGGAAGCACGCATGATTTTTTTCCTGACGAAGAAGGTTTCTAACGGCATCTTTTACGGCAACACGGCTTACCATCCAGTTTTTCTTTTTGTTTGGTAATAATTGCAGATGATGCTGTTTTTCCGTCTGGTTGAAATATCTTTTCAGGATAAAATCCCATGAAGCTACTCTGGTATACGCCTGATGGAAGAAAAATACTTCCGGAGCAATTTCTTCAGAAAGGCGGTTATGCAATGGCGACATGGAAACATTCCATAAAGCGGCATCAATTTCCAGTCTTCTGTTCTGCCATCCGGTGATCGCGCACCATACTTTTCCGTCTCTTTTCAGGATAATATCTGCAATGGCAAATTCATCGTTAAGCTCAGTCAGCATACAGGTGCATTCAAAAATACCTTCCTGATCGTGCATATCGCCAAAGAATTCAATATCTCTGATCTTCACAGGGAATGCAATACGGTCTTTCACCAGTGTAAGCTGTAACCAAAGCCCGAATAACTGTCCGGCATTGTCTAGCAGAGATCCTTTTCCGCCATTTCCTTTAATTTTTCCTACAATTCCTTTGTTTCCAACCGCTGAAACTTCCGTAATTCCCTGGTATTTATCGCCATGGAACATGTGGGCATCATAGATTTCTTCAGGGGTTCTTTCAATTGGTAAAAGGTCACCGACAGAAAGGTTGAATGTTGGAGTAGGGACAGGTGAAGATTTTAAGATCACTTCAGCATTGGCAAAGTTTTCAATATCCAGATACGCATGGTTTTCGCCACGCCATTGTCCTTTTACGGTTTTCTCAAAAGGTTGTGCTACATTCATCCACTGGAATACACTTACGTTCATGATTTTATGAACCTGTGTTCCCGGAATTTCCGCTTCTGCAATTTCTGCAAGCTGCTCAAAGATCATGGTCATCGGGATTACCGGTTCCATATCTGCTACATGAGCCCATCCTTTGGGCTGTCTCAATAAGCTGTGGTCGATCAGATAAGGATGACTTTCAAGCGTCACATACAGATCTTTTGAGAAAGTTGTGCTTCTTGGAGCTTTGGGAGCTGCTTGTTGTACTACAGGAGCCGGACGTGGAATGGTGATTTCCGGACGGTTCTGGAATAAAGTCAAGACTTCTTCCTGCATACGGATCATATCCGTAACATTGTCCTGAAATGCTTGTACCAGCGGGTGACCACTTTTGGCAGTCATGGCTGAAGCGGAAGCAGTATATTGTTTTGGGGCTTCAAAGGCTTGAGCTAATGCTTTTACTTCTTTAAAATTTCGGATAATAGGTGAGCCTAATTCCAGTTTAATGCCTTTTCCTGATGATTTTTTGGATTCATGGTGAAGTTCTAAAAAGTCAAGCGCAACGGTTTTACCTTCTACAAATAGGGATGCAACCACACGCTGTAACTGCGCTAATGCAGAACGGGCAGGAACACTGGATGCAATCGTGCTGAATGCTTTTCCTTTCAAAGTATCATCAATAAATCCAATCAGTCCACCGGTACCCACCTGAATGAATACTCTTACGCCTTCTTCGTATAATTTATCCGTCAGTTCACGGAAGCGAACAGGTTCTACCAAATGCTCGGCACTCAGTTTTCTGATGGCTGCCTGATCTGCAGGATAAGGTTCTAAAGTAGTGGCTGACCATAACGGGATCTTCGTTTTCTGGAACTGTGCTTTTTCCATTCCGGCAAGAATCACATCCAGTTTATCAGCGATAAAAGGAGAGTGGAATCCGGATTGGAACGGCAGTACCTGATGGAAGATCTGTTTTGCTTTTAACAAAGGAACCAATTCGTTCAATGCAGCATTACTACCGCAAAGAATAACCTGATTAGGGCAATTGTCATTAGAAATATATAAATCTGAAATTTCAGTAATAAAAGGCTGTACGACATCAATTCCTGCTCCGATGGCAATGAACTTGGAATCTTTTAATTCAAAAGTTTCAGGATTCAATACATCAATTAAAGCTTTTACAGAATTGGCTTCTGCCAGTTCTGATGAATATCCTGCCAGCCATTCTCCTAAACTGTGTCCTGCATTCATATCCGGGATAATTCCCAGTTTTTTCAATGAATTATCAAGGATGCTGCAATTGTTGAAGATATTTAAAGCATCGGTTAAAAGACCTTCACCTTCAGTTTCTATAGGCGCTGTTAATCCGAAATAACGGCTTACACTTTCCACCTCACCTTTTGCCAGACCATCCAATCCAGGGAATACAAAGGCTACTTTGCCACCATCTTTTAATAATGGGGTAGAAGTGTACCAGATGTCCTGTTTGTTTTTCCAGATCAGGTTTTTAGAAACAATTTTAAGGGCTTTTTCTACTCTTGCAGGCGTAGGATCGAATATCGCTACTCTGAAATCTCCTTCACCTGTTGTTGTTTCATTATTTTTTAATGCAGCAACGAGTTCTGCGTGAGTAGGTCTTGCCAATAGCAATACGGTGTCTTTTTTCGGCATATCATAGCCTTCAAGAACAACGTGAGCATTGATTCCTCCAAATCCGAAAGCGTTGACTGCCGCTACTTTTGGCAATCCGGTTTTTGACCAGTTTTTAGCTTCCTGTACCGGTTCGAATCTTGTATTCTGCATTTCAGCCGTTGGATTCTCACAGTACAATGTTGGTGGTAATGTATCGTGGTGTAAAGCAAGACAGGTTTTAATCAGTCCTGCGATTCCTGCAGCCGGCATAGCATGCCCGATATTGGATTTTACGGATCCGATTCCTGCCACCTGAGCAGCTTCTTCTTTCCCAAAGAACTGTGCTAAGGTCTGAAGTTCTGTTTTATCTCCAAGCGGAGTTCCGGTACCATGAGCTTCAAGGTAACCTACTTTATTTTTATCCAGATCAGCATTGATCCAGGCTTGTTCTAACGCTTTCAGCTGACCTTTTACGGATGGGCTCATCACGCTGGTTCCATTACCATCACTGCTGACACCCACACCTTTGATCACTGCATAGATTTTATCCTGATCGCGAATGGCATCTTCCAATCGTTTTAGCACGACGAAACCACAACCTTCTCCAATCAGTAATCCATCAGCATCCATACTGAAGGGCTTGATCTGCTGTTGACGGGACATCGCTCCCAATTGAGCAAAAATACTCCAGAATGCAGCATTTTGTCCGGTATGAACTCCGCCGGCGATCATCATATCAGAACGGCCTCTCTGAAGTTCCTGTACAGCGTGATCTACAGCGATTAAAGCACTGGCACAAGCAGCATCTACAGTAAAAGCAACGCCTCCAAGGTCAAAACGGTTGGCTACTAATGAAGCTACCAGATTGGGAATCAATCCCATGGCGGTATCGGCAGCAAAACGTCCTTTTCTTTCCTGGAAAGCATGTTTTACTTTTTCAATATCAGCGGAAGATACCTGAGGTAAGAGTTCCTGCAATAATGAGGAAATCTGTTCTCCGGTTCTTACAATTTCAATGGCACGGGTAGCTCCCGGCCCGGTATAATTTCCTTTCCCGATGACAATTCCTGTCTTTTCAAGGGAAGTATTCTTTTGAAATACTCCGGCATCTTCCAAAGCTTTTTGAACTAAATCTAAGGTCAGTAAATGATCGGGTTCAGTTCCTTCCACAGCAAGAGGTAAAATTCCAAAGCTGGTAGGATTAAATTCATAATCAGGAATAAACCCGCCTCGTTGGCAATAGAAACGATCGACAGGGTTCGTGGCATCACTAAAGTGTACCGGATCTATCCGATCAGCCGGAGCCGATTGGGTAGAGTCTACTTTATTGACAATATTCTGCCAAAAAGTATGGGCATCCTGCGCCCCGGGAAAGACGCAGGATAGTCCAACTACAGCAACATCTATTTTTTTCATGGTTAGTGTATACAGAGGATTACCAATTATTTCCTGACATGATAAGCACTTGGCTTTCAGTTCCGTATTTTATTTCATTAAGGAAGATTTCCTTTCCTTCATCCAATGGGATCATAGAAATACCTCTACGTTCGTATTCAGATTCAAGGGTAGAAGAAACCATTCCGGCTCCTTTCCAAGGTCCCCAGTTGATGGAAATTACTTTTCCTTTTAATCTTTTATTCAGAGCGTTAGCGTAATCATCCAGTACACTGTTGGCAGCAGCATAATCTGTCTGGCCTTTGTTACCATATACTGATGCGATACTTGAGAATAATACCACAAACTGACAGTCTGTACGAAGTTGTTCAGCCAATACACGAAGTGGTTTTACTTTGGTATCAAATACGCGCCCAAAAGATGAAGTGGTTTTTTGTTTGAATAATTTATCTTCTAAAAGACCTGCTCCATGAATTACACCATCTAAACGGTTGTATTTTTCATAAATACCGCTGATCAGATTGCTTAATCCTTCTTCGTCACAAAGGTCTAATGATTGATAAATAATCGTGTTTCCAAGCGCTTCCATATCACGGATGGTGCGTAGGATCTGATTATTTTTGAAAACTTTTGTGGTTTCTTTTTCGATCTCAGCAGGTGAAGTGAATTTTCCGGATTTGATCAGGAATGCTCTGATTTCCTCTTTCGTCTTCATTCCTTCGAATTCTTTAGCAGAAACTTCATTTCTTGGATCTGCTGATCTTCCTACTAAAATATAAGTACATGGGTAAGCCTGAGACATGTGTTTCACTAATTCTGCAGTGATTCCCTGTGCTCCGCCTAATACCAATACTACAGATTTCTGATCTAGCTGAATGTGTGCTTCATTTAAACTTGTCGACAAGGGGGAAGGGATGATATCTACCTTATGTCTTGTTTCGTTTTTATAAATCACTTCAGCAGGTTTGTCGTTTGTAAGAATCTCCTTTAAAGTGATTTCAGCGATCTGATCTACTTCCTGAGGAGTGCTCAAGCTTATTAATCTGCAAGTTGTATGATCGAATTCTCTCGCTAAACTTTTGAATAGTCCAGGATAACCCTGGTGATGACGCAATACACTTACATTATTGATTTCCTGAATATGAGCAGGAATATCAGAAATAAGATATACCCATTTTGCTTTATCAAAATCAAGTTTTTTAATTAAATCAACGTGATCGATGATGCTTGGTTTATCTGTAGCTGAGAATAGGTCTAACATGATTAATCCATCAACATTAGAAAGATCTTTATCTGCCTCTACCAATTCCACGATAGCTCCGTGTTTTTCCAATTCAGCTTTAATTGCTGAGGTTTGTTGGCTGTCATTCTGAGTGATGGCGAAACGTTTTCCTTGAAGAATATCAGTATTTTGTACTGCTGAAGCATCTGTAGGAGTAATGTCAAAACGAAGACGTGATAGTACGTTATTTGTCGGTTCAGAAATTGTTTTTTCCTTTACTTCGTTTTTTACTTCACTGGTGTCACCGCTCATTTCACTGATCCAGCTTGCCAATCCACGAAGGGTTTTAATAGCCGCTAGTTTTTCCATTACATCATCAGCCTGTTCAAGGTTTTCACCGAAACCGATTTTGTTTTTAAGATCAGCAATGATTTCCATACGCTTGATAGAATCGATACTAAGATCTGCTTCCAAATCTAAGTCTAGACCTAGCATTTCTTTTGGATATCCTGTTTTTTCACTTACGATATTCAGGATTGCATTTTGAAGGTCTTCTAATGATAAAGTCGCTTTTGCTTGTGGCGTTGAAGTTGCTTCAGCTGAAGTTCCGTTTTTTTCAGGAGTTGCCGGTGTTGCATCTGCTCCTGAGAATTCAGTAAGCCATGAAACTAATCCGCTCAGGGTTTTGATTCCTGCCAATTGTTCCATCACCATATCTTCATTGGTGTTGCCTTTTGCTAAAGTTCCCAATTCGTTACGAAGTGTTCCGATGATTTCCACTCTTTTGATAGAGTCGATACTTAAGTCTGCTTCAAGGTCCATTTCCATACCCAGCATTTCCTGAGGATATCCTGTTTTATCACTTACAACCTGTAGTAATAAAGCTTTGATATCTCTTGTTGGAGCGGCTTTTACTGCAACGGCAGCAGCTGTAACGGCAACTGTTGTTGCTTGTTGAACCTGCTGTACAGGGATTGTACGTTCCGGAGAAGGAGCCGGCATTGGAGTATTGTAAACAGGCATTGGATTCACCTGAGGATTCTGTCCCATAAAGGAAAGCATCACATCACGTTGTGCCTGTATCATTAATTTCATGCTGTTTAAATATTCCTGCAGCATACGTTCTGCCGTAGATAGGCTTTCCGGTGCAGGAGCTTGCGTATTATGAGTCGTAAAATTGTTCATAGGAATAGGATTTATGATAGGGAGTGCACCATTAGCAGGTAATGAGCCTGTTGTCGGATGTGCAGCTTGTCCGTTAACACGCCAGATGGCAGGGCTTTTTTTGTACGATTCAGGCTGGTTGATATCAACGAGCTGAACGAAGCGGCCATCGAAAAGTTTTTCAATATTGAAGTTGCGCCCTGTTCCTAAATACTGAGCTAACATACACAGTAAATGAGTAAACTTGTTACGGCTGCTGTCTTCAACATATAAAGTCAACTGATCTTTTTCAATACATGATTTTGCCAATCCTGTAAGGACTTTTCCAGGTCCTACCTCGATGAAGATTCTTGCTCCATCGTTATACATCGCTTGCATCTGCTCCACGAATCTTACTGGCTGTACCAGGTGGTCAGTTAATCTTTCTTTGATATCTGAAGGATTCGATGGATATACTTCAGCTGTTGTATTAGACCATACAGGGATCTGCATTTCCTCAAAAGGAACATCTTTTAATACATCAGCGTATAAACCTTTTGATTTTGCCAATAACGGACTATGGAATGCACATGCCACTTCTAATTTTTTAGCAGAAATCCCTTCCTGTTTAAGGACATCCAATAATGTATTGATGGCTGGTGTGCTTCCTGCAATGACGCATTGATTAGGAGCGTTGAAGTTAACCGGATAGCATCCTTCCACTTTAGCAATGATAGGCTGTAAACGTTCGTGAGTAGCACTTGCCGCTAACATTGAGCCTGGATCTCCGCCTTCTACTGAATTTAAAATAGATTGAGCTCTCTGGATACTTAAATCAACCAATTTATCTTCACCAAATACTCCTGAGAAACATAGAGCAGGTATTTCACCATAGCTATGTCCAGCCAGCATATCAGGAATGATTCCTAATGATTCTAAGAATTTAGCCAATGCAAGATCAACGATTCCTAGAAGCGGTTGTGCTAAACGGGTGTCTTTAATAGTTTCTTTCTGTTGTTTTAAATCCGCTTCATTGAATGTTGTTGAAGGGAATACTACTTTTTCAAGCTCAGGATAGTTATCAATAACCTTACGCATTGCCGGGAAAACTACGAACAGATCACGAGCCATATTGATTCTCTGACTTCCTTGTCCAGGGAATGTGAACGCTACTTTACCTTCTTTTTTATTAACAGTGAAGGTATCTTTGGTTTCAATCCCTAGCAATACCAGTTCAAGCTTCATCATCAGGTCTACAGCGTTATCCGCTACGACACTGAATTGAATTGGCTTCTCTGAAGAAATGCTTAAACTGTAAGCAATATCTTTTAATGGAATCTCATCATTGATTTCCAATAACGTTTTGATCTGGCTTGATTGCCCTTTTGCTTCTTCATACGTATCCCCACGGAATACAAATAATTCTGAAGGCCATGACTGCATCGCAATAGAGTCATCCTGTTTCGGATGGTTAGCAATTACGGTGTGGAAGTTAGTACCTCCAAATCCAAAAGCACTGATTCCTGCATAACGGTTTTTCTCTGTCCATAATCCCGTTTCCGCATGGAAAGAGAACGGGCTGGTTTCTGCGTTATAATAAGCATTCGGCTGCTTAAGGTGAAGGGTAGGAGGTTTTACTCCATGATAAACGGCCAAAGAAGCTTTGATTAAACCTGCTAAACCTGCAGCACACTTAGTATGTCCGATCTGTGTTTTTACAGAACCTAAATGCGTCTGTCCCGGTAATGCTCCCGAACGACTGAATAGGTTTGTTAAAGCACTTAATTCTGTTTTATCTCCTACAACGGTTCCTGTACCGTGAGCTTCTACCAATCCTACAGAGGCGGCACTGATTCCGGCTTGAGTATAAGCACGTTCTAAGGCTCTTACCTGACCGATTTTTCTTGGTGCAGTAAGACCTAGCGCTTTGCCATCACTGGATCCACCCACTCCTTTGATGACAGAGTAGATGCGGTCGCCATCGTTGATAGCATCTTCATATCTTTTTAATACAAGGATTGCAATTCCTTCTCCAAGAGCGATTCCGTCTGCGTCGCTATCGAAGGTCGCACATCTTCCTTTTCTGGAAAGAGCGTGAGTACTGGAGAACATGAGGTAATCGTTGATTCCGTTGTGTAAATCTGCACCTCCGGCAAGAACCATATCAGATTTACCTAACACAAGCTCCTGACATGCTAGGTCAATAGCTGCTAAAGATGAAGCACACGCTGCATCTACCGTGAAGTTTCTACCACCAAGATCCAGACGATTGGTAATCCTACCTGCGATCACATTGGCCAGAATACCAGGGAAAGAATCCTCTGTAGTATGAGGGAAAGCCTCTTTTACTTCTTCGTGAAGCTCTCCGAATACTTGTTTATAATATCCTCTGAAACTATAGCTGTTGGCAAGGTCATTACCTCCCTCAGCTCCAATAATTACAGAAATGTTTTCTCTATTAGTATGTTTTTCACCATATCCTGCATCTTCCATCGCACGTTTTGCTACCAATAAAGTCAGTAATTGTGTAGGTTCAATAGCAGCTAGAGATTGTGGCGGAATTCCGAATGCAAGTGGATCAAAATCAATTTTCGGAATGAAACCACCCCATTTTGAATGGGATACATCTGCTTCATCTGAATCCGGCTTGTAATAAAGATCTTTATTCCATCTTTCGTCCGGAACTTCGGTAACGCTGTCTTTTCCTAAGATGATGTTTCTCCAGAATTCATCCAGGTTTTTAGCACCCGGAAAAATACATTCCATTCCGACAATGGCAATGTCTAAAGGTTTTTCGCTGGATGTTGGTTGTTCTGCCAACTCAGCATTCTGAATGTATTCGTAATTGCCAATACTTACATTTTGATGAAGTTCCTCAAGAGTAAGCACTTTGTTTTGCATCGTTGCAATCTGGCCGATCATGTACATTCCAAGATCTAATTGATTATCTTTAGGAATATTTACTAGCTGATCTCCCTGACGTTCAATTCCTTTAGCAGCAATTCTTAAGCGGCCTACGTTTAATTTTTCCAGTTTTTCCCATACTTCTTTTTTATCTGTTCCGGCAGCTAAAAGTTTAGCTTTTTCAGTATTGAAGTGGTTGGCAAATGCAGTATTTAAACAACGGGTTTCATGTCCCGGAGCTGTTTCTAATAAGACGGTATCTTTAGCCTGCATTGCCTGTAACTGGAATTCTTCTTGAATAGCTCCTGTTTGTACAGCTTCCTGAGTGTACAGATAAGCAGTACCCATCAATACACCCACTTTCACTCCTCTGGCAGCTAATGGAGCAGCCATAATAGAAACGAATGCTGTTGAGAAATCATCATGGATTCCACCGGCAAAAAATACACTGATATTTTCCGGATGGTCTTCTTTTAATATCCGTTCAATTTGCTTTTCCCAAAGAACTGTACTGGATAATGGACCCACATGTCCACCACATTCACGGCCTTCGAAAATGAAATTTTTTGCACCTTCTTTAAGGAAAATATCCAACAGGGCAGGAGATGGAACATGAAGGAATGTCTTTATGCCTGCTTTTTCAAATACTTTAGCCTGTGCCGGTCTTCCTCCGGCGATCAACACTACAGGAGGTTGTGCTTCAAGGATATAAGAAGTTTGTTCGTCTCTTAATTCCTGAGGCGCAAATCCTAAAATACCTATACCCCAGGTTTTATTACCAGCCAATTCTTTTGTTTCCATCACCAAAGATTTGGCAGAGTTTCCTTTCAATAATGATAGGGCAATAAATGGTAAAGCACCTGCTTCGGCCACGGCATTGGCAAATCCTGCTACATCACTTACACGGGTCATTGGCCCCTGTGCAATGGGATAGGTAAGACCAAGCTCCTGAGCTAATGGATTATTTTGGTCAATAACCTGAAGTGCTTTTGCCTGCTTCAGATGACCATACATGGCTTCTTTGAATCCAAAAGCCATTTTTTTCAATGTTCTGAACTCTTCATAAAGGTCTGTAGCCAGCGAAATGTCTTGTCCCATTGGGATATAGCTTTTGCTGATATCGAGATCAGTAAAATATTGTTTAAGATCTTCAGCATTGATATCATCCGGTAGTGAAGGCGAATTAGGCCTTACCAATACGCGGTGATTAGCAATGATTTTGGTTTCGGTTCCGTTCAGTTTTGAGGATAAATCCTTAATGTCTTTTGGAACTGAACTTTCAGGGAATAAAGCAAGCTGACTGTCCAGTACAATACCTGCTGCCCCCAACGCTTTCACAGCTGCAGCGGTATGGAGTCCTATTCCTCCTTGTACCCAAACTGGAATGCTTGTGATTTCCTTGATAATGCGCTGGAATAATACAAATGTAGATTCGTAGCCGATTTGACCTCCTGCTTCATTTCCTTTGATGATAATTCCTTTAACTCCTGATTGTTCAGCCTGTCTTGCTTCTTCTAAACTGGTTACCTGATAGATAATATCCAGTTCTGGGTTTTGAGGAACTTTCATTCCGAATGGTAAGATCGCAAATCTTACACTTTCAGGAAGTTGAAGCGCTGATAGTTTTTCATTAGAAACATAAATACCATAAGAGGGTAGGTCTGTTTCTTCCAGTTGGCTAAGTGCTGCCTGGGCATTCGTTAACTCTTGGCCTAAGCTGAGGACAGGAAATATACCCGCCTGATGCAATTTAGGCATAAGGTTGACATCCGGCTTTTCAAATGGCGTTAGTCCAATGATGGTTAAGTTTTTCATGGCGTGATATGTTAGTAAAGATTTTGCAAAAAACACATAAGTCTTTGAGACAAAGAAGAATGTCTTATTACAAAACCATAAAATTGGTTTTTATTATATTTTCACTGGTAAAGCTTATTTGTTGAAGATTTTTCAACAACACGTGATGGGTCCTAAAGTGATTAGGATTGTGATTTGTGTCCGGCTTTTCAAAAGGCATTAGCCTAATAATGGTCAAGTTTTTCATTGCATTTAGTATTAAAATAATAATATGCGATTTTGCATTAAAACATCAATCTAATGGTAATAAAGACTGATTGTTTGTGATGCATGAATAAAAATAATAAATTTATGATATTTTGTTAATCATAAATGAAATTCGATAATAATTTTTTTAACAAACAAATGTTAATTGTTCAAATGTTATAAAAGTATACGGTTTATTTTCTTATTCGTTATAAACAAGCCGGCACAATCTGCGTAACCATAAAAATAAATAATTATAGTTAAAGAAATGTTAAGCAAATATAGAAATAAAAAATAAAATATTTCAAAAAGAAGAGATTTGTTTTTTTGTATATTACAAAAAGATAACATAAATGATTACCGCATAAAATCAGCAAAACCGGATGTTTGAAAAGCATGAAATTTTGAGTTGATTTTGTATGAAATTGATTTATATCATATTATTGACGTATTGGAGAATTGCTTTTTGTGAGTTATTTTATCCAGATTGGGATTTTGAAAAGAAGGATAATTTTATGTTATAGAGTAAACATATTACGGAAATATGAAATATAAATGAAAAAAAGCAGCGAAATGCTGCTTTAGTTTTTATAAAAAGGTCAAAAAGTAGAAATTTAATTGAATTTTATAAGGATTTATTCACGCTTAAAATGCTTTCCGCTTTTTCTATAATCAGTAAGTTTTAAAATATACTCAGGTTGTACTGTTTTGCCAGATCTAGAATAATATGGTATCCAGCCAATGAATTTCCATGTTGATCCAATGCAGGGCTGAATACACCGATACCCATTTTTCCGGGAACGCTTACGGTAATTCCGCCTCCTACGCCGGATTTGCTTGGTAATCCTACCATGCGGGAATATTCCCCACTGAATTCGTACATCCCGGCAGTTAGCATTTGGGATTCAATAAGTTTAGCAAGGTCAGCGTTTTTATATTGGGAATCTCCATCAAAACGTACACACTGATTGGCGAAGAAATAGCCGATCTTCGCCAGATCTTCAGCCGTAAGTTCAATAGAACATTGTTTGAAATAGTTGTCTAACTGGTCTTCATTTCCTGAAATCAATCCGCTATTTTTCATGATATAGAACATTCCACGGTTACGGTGCCCGGTAGATTTTTCGGATTCATAAACAGATTTGCTGTAATCAATAGTAGTGTTTTTGGTGATGTATCGAACCATATCCAATACTTTAAGGAATGGTTTTTCGCCTTCACCGGGAATTAAAGAAGTAGTAAGGATGGCTCCTGCATTCATCATTGGATTGAGTGGCTTTCCTGTTGTTTCTAGATTGGCAAAATGGTTAAAAGGTCTGTCTGATCCGAAATATCCCATTTTGTCAAAAACATGGGCTTCTCCTCTTTCATTGACGGCAACCATTAAAGCAATGATCTTGGAAATGCTCTGCATAGTGAATTTTTTGCTAACGTCACCCGTATTCAATATTTTACCGTTCTTATCTACTACTGAAAAAGCAATTGCTTTAGCGTCCATTTTACCCAATTCAGGAATATAATCTGCTACTTTACCCTGTGTGTAATAATTTCTGTTCTTTTCCAGGATGCTGCTTAAGGTTTTTTCTGAAATGGTAGAAAGGTCTGCCGTTTTCTGAGCGTACATCACTGTATTTAAGGACAAAAATCCTGCAATAAGAATTCCTTTGGCGGAAAATAAAAAGCTATTTTTTTTCATGTAAATATTTTCGAATAAAAGTTTATAATAAGCCTCGAAAAAACAAAGATAAGGTATTTCATTTTTTGTGCAAGATTGGTTGTAGGTATACTGGGAAGATGGAGAGGAGATGGCATGAAGGATTAGTTATTCCTCAGAAATAGGGAAATATTACATTTTCAATTGTGATATGAGTTGTAGTGAATGACTCTTGTGTTTTAATCCTTGGGGTATGGACAAAAATTAATTTTAATTCCAAATGCTGATTTATCTTTTTAGTTCAAAATCTTTGTGGAATAATATTCCATATTGATCAAGCATATGGGTTTTGCTATTTTCTTCCTTTGCATTTCCAGTATCAATATAATAGAGAGGGAACTTTTTGTTAATAATGTCTTCCTGATCTTTCGGGCTAAGGGTTTTAACGATCTTTATATTGCTGTTTTGGTCAAAATTTCCCATCAGTGAAATTTGTTCGGAAAAATTACCTAAGTGGAAGATGGCAGGTTGATTTTCGGAACGTTTTTTAATTTCCTGTATAACCTCTTTACAATAGGCCAATTCCTGATCTTCGTACTCTTCATTAATAAATACGCTACCTGTAAACTGAACTTTCTTTGCGGTTACGTGAATCAAAAATGGGGATAGGAATAATGCAAATAGTACAGGTTTCATTACTTTTTCATTCATTATGTATTGAAGAAGGATAAGGATAAAAGGGACTGATGGAATTAAATAGCCTGGTTCCAATGGGTACTTGATAAAGAATATCAGATTGGAAATAATCATCATAATGCTGAATAGGGCAAAATGATTTTTAGATACATCTTTTAGCCTTTGATAGCCTCCCCTAAACAATTGGATGATTAAGCCTAGAATAATAGCTAGTATTCCTAAAGTTCCATAGATGTATATTGTACCCAGACTTAATATACTTGCAAGATTAACTTCTGAGTCTCCATAACTTTGAAGGAAATTAATGCCATATTTTAAAATAACAGGTGAAAAGAAAATACAGGTAAAAATACCGGTTAAAACGGAGAATTGTAAGATTTTTTTTATATCCTTTTCAAGGTAAATGTATGCAAGAAAAAGAAAGGCCGGAAGAAAAATAATATTGTTGAACCTTGCGCTTATCATAAGTCCCAATAATAAAGCGGAAAGCCAGATCTTTTTATTGAGGAGATGATAAACGCCCGCCAGTAAAAAGAATAAAGACCAATTGTATTCCATTGCTGTTGTACTGTTGAGGTAGATAATGGGTACAAATGGGAATACGATGGTGATAAGAAAGGAAAGTTTGATATTAAGAAAGTTCAAAATCTTAAAAAGATATAGGCAGCAACCGGCTGTAAATAAAACTGACAGTAAATTGATAAGCCAATAAGGATAATGATATACTAATGAATATAAAAATTCCGGTAATGGATATCCGGGAAAACGGGAAACATTATAAATATGATTTTCATAGAGTACTTTTCCCGTATATACTTCTCTCCAGGCATCCAAATCAGTACCTAAACTATTAAAAATAAAAGGTAACCGTGACAGTAATACTATTAAAACTATCATTATTTCCTTACCATATTTTTTCATTTTACCTGTTAATTGTTTTCTGACACAAAATAAGTTCTTTTTTACTTAATAAAAGGATGATCTGAGGCTTATCTATAGATAAAATAAAGTATTTCGCCTTTTCCTGCAATTTATCCTGAGAATATAGTGAGTTAAAAAACTTCTCCAATGTTGGCGAAAAAACCGTGTGAATTATTTTGGCCGAAACCATAATCTATACATAGGTTGGTGTTGCTGTGTTTGTTAAGTTTGATGCGTAATCCCACTCCGTATCCAAAGAGGAGTTTTTTGTATTCATCGGAAAGATCTGCGGAGAAAGACTGAACATTTGCAAAAACGACCCCTCCCAACAAACCGTTTCTGGTAATCCCAAAACGGTATTCATTTTCATAATAATACATGTTTTTTCCACGAAACCTGCTTTGTATGTATCCTCTTCCTGTGTTGTTCTGGTCATCCCAACCTGTACTGGGAAGCATAAGATAGGGTGGTGTTGTTTTACTTGTAGTTAGCCAGGCGAATCCCCAAAATGCGAGAATATTTTTTGAATTAGCCGGGAAGTGAACGTATTTTCTTGCGTCTATCTGAAGCGAAGCCCAATTGGACTGGCTTCCCATGAAGGTAAAGTTAGGACGGTAAGTAATGCTTAAGTATTCACCGTTCTGAGGGTTGATCTGGTTGATTCTATTATCGTATAGAGCTTTTATTGCCAATCCTGATGCTCTCTCGGATGTTTTTAAATCCCGGGTGAGAAGGCGGCTGATTCTTGTTCCCAGTGAATCTGTGACCTTAATACTCCAAAATTGATCATAATAAATTCCTCCGCCCACGTAAAAGTCTTTTAATACATTAAACATAACGGATTGATGCAATTTTATATATTTAAAGTTAACTGTATAAGCGGTGTTTGAGTTTGCTTCAATTGAAATTCTTTTTCCTCCCAGTCCATATACTTCTGAGGGGTAATTAAGGTATTTGAAATCACTGATAAAATTGATTTTGTTATCCTTTGTCCAGATATTAGCATAGAGAGGAAAGATCGTCTGTTTATATTGTGAATAGGTGTAGCTGGTAGAAATATTAGAAATTTTCTGGTCTTTGGATCTTTGCTGGTAGAACCCAATATTACCACTTATAACCCCAGCAAATCCTGTTTGTAGAGTATATCCTGCAGCTGGAATCATAGACCAGTTGAATTTCTTCTCAGCACGAATGGTGTCACCGTTATTTTTTTTATGAAAGACGTTATGAAAAATATCTACAATGTCTTTTTGAGGTCTTTTAGATTCATATAGAGTATCGGATAAAAACCGGGATTGGTTGCTCTGAGCGTGGCAGAAAAAGGAAAAGAGAATAAACAGAGGGGAGGTGAGAATTCTTTTCATGGTTGTGAATTTGTAATAACAATAATACATATAAATTCTTAGGCAAAATAATCTGTAATCAGGGTGTTGTATTAGATAATTCTGTTGCTATTCAAATATGCTGTGATTAATCGTAATAAAGATCATTTTGGGTTTAAAATATTATTAAAAAATAAAAAATAAGATTACCTGTTGTATTTTTGGTTAATTTTTTTCTTTAAAAAGTATATTTTAATAGTATTAAATTCTGTTTTTGTGGTATAAAAAGGTGATAATTTGACTTTTTTGTAAATTATTTTTGGGTGTGTTAATTGAGGTATAGTCAGTAATGATGGTGTTTTATTGATATTAAATGTTTTATAATACAATTTTTTTCACTTATAAATGATTTTGTTGTTAAAATTTTCATTAATTTCCAAATGAAAATTAATACATTTTTATTAACCATGAAAAACATCACTTATCTTAGTAGGCAGCACGTCTTCAGATGGCTCCTGCTATGTTGGCTCCTGGTACCTTGGGGTCTGCAAGCACAATCATCAACTCATGTTACCTGGGACTCTCAGGTCGGATGCCAAGTCCATCGGGGCGAAAAAGGCAATGGCGACAATTCTGTTGCTGCTGCAAGCGTCGAGACTGGTACATGTATCCGTGTCTGTGAGAATTCCAATGTGACTTATACGGTCCACGGATCTAATATTTTAAATGTGCAATGGACTTCTGCGGGAGGAACTGTGCAAAGTGTTTCAGGTGCTTCCAATACACAAGCTGTTATAGCTTGGGGGGCTGCTGGAGGCGGCTTTGTACATGCAGTTATTCAATTTTTTGATGGAACAACTGAGACCCAAAATATTTGCATCGAGAAAATAAACAAGCCGATTCCCAATTTTACGGTCCTTAATATGAAGGATAGAGTTTGTAAGAATACGGAGGTTCATTTTCAAAACCTTTCTCAGGCAAATGGAGGAAGTGATATTGTCAATTACTTTTGGGATTTTGGAGATGGAACAACTTCCACAGCCTTTGAACCTAATCACACATATACTTCAGCAGCAGGGCTTACTGTTAGTCTGACTGTAACCAATAAATGTGGTTGCTCAGAAACTGTTTCTCAAAAACTGGAAATTCTGGAATCACCACCTGTACAGATCAACTGTGCCTCGGTAGTGTGTGAAGGAAGTGTTGAAAAGTACAGTGTACTGAATGGATGTAAGGGAGACTGGAAAGTAATTGGTGGAACACTTTTAAATAATTATGGAAATGAAATCGAAGTTAGATGGGATCAGGTAGATCCGGAGGACGGCTTTGGATACGTAATGTATAAATCAGAGTGTGGATGTCCAGAGTGGACTACGGTTAAAATTCCTGTAATTTTGAAAGCCGCAAAGATTAAAGGGCAAAGTGTAGTATGTACTGGCAGACAATATACATATTCACTTCCACAGTGGCCTACTACCAGTGTTGACTGGGATGTAACAGGTCCTGGACTAGGTGAACTGACTTATAACCAACAAAGAAATGAAATTCTTTTCAAGGCAACAGTACCAGGTACTTATACTTTGACAAGTAAATATTTCAATACTTTAATGTTATGCGGTGGAGAAGCAGCAAAAAAAATTGTTGTAGAACAGCCGGTAACCATATCAGGTGGAACACCTGAAATTTGTGTAGGCACATCTCAAACATTTACAGCTAGTCCTAATGTTCCTGTTATTTGGAATGTAACTTTAGATGGTGGGGTAGTGTATACTTCGCCACAACCAATCAGTGTACCTTTTAGTTATAATTTTGCAACACCGGGTACTTATATTGTAACAGCAGTTAAAGCAGGTGGAGGCTGTGAAAGCCAGGGAATACTTGTTAATGTAGTAGCACCACCAAAACCTCCGAAAGGACCAATTGTTGGGGATGATGTGGTATGTACGGGAAGACCTTATGTTTATTCAATTGGTTTAACTCCAGCAAATGTGATTCCGGTATGGACTGTAACAAATGGTACAATTATCGGGAGTAATGCAGGAAATTCTATCTCAGTTGTATTTGATACCGGGTTCCCTACATTCTCAGTGTCTGTTCGTTATAGAACACTAGGTCAGGCTGGTTGTCTTTCCAGTGCGATTACAAAAAACATAAAAGCAGTAGATCTTAATAAGGTTTCTATTGTTCAGAATATGGGACCTTTCTGCCCAAGCAGCACGCAGAACTTCAGTGCGGTTTTAGGAAATATTGTTCCGGATTCTATGGAATGGAGTTTTGATCAACCTAATTTCGGAAGTTTTTCATCTGGACAGGGAACGGCTAATATTGTGGTAAATATTAACGAAGTTTCAGGCGGGGTATATGATACTAATCTGAATTTAAAAATTGTAAAATGTGGTCAGGTGAAGATTATTTCTATGCCGATAAAAAAGATGGCTCTTCCAGTGATAAACTTTACCAATGTTGGAAAAATTTGTCCAGGTTCAGATCTTAATTTCACTATTAATCAAGGGGGAATTACTACAGCAACAAGTGTAACGTTTACTTTTGCTAATGGCAGTCATACAGAAAACTTTAATCAGTTCGGAACTTATAGTTTTCCGAATAACGGATATATTCAGAATAATACCGGAGGTAATGTTTCGCAAGTCGTTACAGTAACTATTAACGGGGCTAATTCATGTTCATACAAACCAACGGCAAGTGCTAATTTTATTATCCTTCCGGAAACAATTATTACGGTTTCACCAGTATATAATCTTCAGGTTTGTGATAGTCAGCCTTTAGCACCTTATACTCTTACCGCTAACAGTTCAACAGGGCTTACCAATATTTTAGAGTGGCAATGGTTCAGAGATGGTTTACCATTGAATGGATTTACTACAAATTCATATACATTGTCAGGAGTTGGCCTTGCAGGAACTTATCAGGTAAGAGCTAAAGATATCAATGGATGTTATGTGTACTCACAAGAGATTAAAGTAACCAATGCTTGTCCTACAGGCAATAACTGTACAACACCACCTACGGTTTATTTTGCCGCAGAATGGACTGATTGTAATAAGATTACTGTGAATTCTTTCAGCGTAAATAATACGCCGGATCAGATTGAGTGGGTGTCTAATAATATCCTTACTATAATTAACGGGCAAGGGACAACTTCACCTGAGTTCCAAACCAATCTTGCTGGAGCACACATTGTGAGTGTTCGTTTAAGATATGGTACATGCTGGTATTCAACAAGCATTGAGGTTCGAAAACATTATGAACCTAAATTTGAGATTTCTCAGACTTGTAATGGTAACGGATATAATGTAACTCTTTACAATACCTCTACGATATTCGATATAAACCCGAATGCTATTGTGTATAAATTTAGTTCACCAGGACTTCCTACACAGACAGGACAGACAGCAACTTATAATAATCTGCCACCAGGAACATACACCTTTACAATGTCAATGTTTGCGCCATCGTATCTTTATCCTCCTTGTACGATTACAAAAACAATTACTTTGGCACCGACTCCTAGTACGGATTTCTTACTTCCGGCTATTGCATGTAAAGGAGAAGCGATTAATCTTTCGCCTGTGTCATATACTTCTGGAAATACTTACACATGGTATTTTGATGGAACAGCTTTTATTACTTCACAGCCAGGTTCGGTGGTTACATTTAATACTACCGGAACAAAAACTGTAAAGCTGGAAGTTAGGACTCCACAGGGATGTGTTTATACCTCTGCTACCGTTAATATTATGGTAAAAGATGCTAATTTTACTGGAAATATTCTTCCATTAAGTGCTGTTGCATGTGAAGGAAGTGCTCCGGTAGTGTCCTTTTCGCCGATAGGTACAGCACCGTCAGGTTATATTTGGATGAATGGCTCTCAGCAAGTACCTGGAGCTCCTAATTCAATGAGCTTTGTTCCTACGCAATCAGGAAGCTATTGGCCAATATTAATATCACCGGAAGGATGTAGATCTAATATCATGAGCGAAAAAGCGGTGCCTATTACGATCAAAAAACCTCCGTATGTTAGTATTTCAGGACAAACAAATATTTGTTCAGGAAGTTCAGCAATACTTAATGGTATTGTGACAGCTAATAACTTAGAGTACAGATGGAAGAAAAATGGTGCTCCAATTGGTACACTATGGTCTAATACCTTCCCAATTGTTTTCAATACAGGAGCGTTGTCTGCAGGTACTTATACCTTTACGTTAGAAGTACGTAGCCCTGGAACAACAGATTGTACTTCATCCAAAGACTTTATCGTAACTGTAAGCAATCCGCCAGCACAGCCAACAATAACGTATACTCAAATAGAATGTACGCCATATAAGGTGAAATTAACAGCATCTGGACCGGCAAATGGAGAGTATAACTGGAGCAATGGAATGACAGGACAAAGCATTGTTGTAGGAGAAGGAGGCGTGTATAAAGTGATATATACAGCTCCGACTGGATGTAAAACAGATAATGAAATAGCTGTACCATTAAGCATTGAAAGCCTTATGTGGGTGTTCCCTACAGGTTGTTATGATTACTGTAGAGATAAACAACGTTATGTACTGGGACCAAAAGGTACTTTCGATTATCATCAATGGGAACTATTTGGAACATCGCTTCAAAATGGAACCAATGATATCATTTATCCGTTCTATTATGTAAGCAGTGCAGGAACTTATAGACTGAAAATTGAACAGAACATGCCATCAGGGCAAAAATGTGAATTCTATTCAGGACCATTGAACTATTATCCAGGCAAAGACTGTGGAGTAGAGACACAATGTGACGTTGACGTTAAGATCGAAGCCTTCAAATGGGATGGAGATCATTATAATGTTCATGGAATGATATACAATAACGGTGGAATGCCGATCATGCTTAACATTTCAAGTCTTAATGGATATGGAACTTATTTACCATCTATGATTACCATTCCGGCAGGAGGTACTTATGATATGAATAGCAATCCATTGATGTTCTATCCAAATGCAAACTTCCCTGGTGGAACTGATGCAATCCTATTCATGGGTCAGGAAGACTGTAAATTTGTTGCTGAGCCACAGATTATAGGTAAACCTAGTATTGCCAATGCAGGAAAACCAAGTCTTACGACAGCGTCTTCTCTGAAATTGATGCCAAATCCAGCAAAGGATATCGTGAAGGTTTCATATAATACCGGTAATGAGAAATTGCCGGCAACACAGATCAAAGTTTTTGATACTATGGGGAATGTTAAATTCCATAAAGAACTGAAGTCATCTTCAGGAGAAGTGAATGTAGATGTCTCCAACTGGTTGCAGAGTACGTATATCGTTATTGTGCAGGCAGGAGAAAAATCATTGCAAGGCAAATTGATTAAAAATTAATCCATACTTCATTTTAATAAGCAGTGTTCTCGGAAGAGAACACTGTTTTTTTATAATTAAAGGAGAACTTTTGTCTCCATAATGATAATGGCCGTTTTTAATTTTTACAGACAAGATCAATTAATATGTTTCTTCACTATATACCTGTTTTCCAAGGTAGAAAAGTTCATGTTTCTTGAGATTCACATTATCCTCAAAAATATCATGAACAAAGCGCACCAATTCGTTTACCTTTTCCCTTTGGGTAATTCTTATTCGGGATTCAAAATTAGAAGTAAAGCCACTCTTAGTGTAGTTTAATGATCCGAGATAGGCTACTTTTCTGTCGATTATATAAATTTTTGAGTGCAGGAATTTGTTGTCATAACGATTGTTTCGGACATACTTAAAATTTAATTTCTCGGAGTAATGGTAAGTGTAGATCTCCATTTTTCCTATTTCGGTTTTCTTTTCCCAGCATCTGAAGAATCCGTATAGAGAGGCAACAGCAACTATAAGAGCAATGAAATTATTGGAATTGGTAAGGTCATCAACAAGATGTATTCCGAAGTAAATGAGCGAAAAGATTCCCAGACAGAAAAGTCCAATAGAGGATAAAAAGAAAAGGCTCTTCAGACTTTCCCTTTTCTCTTTTTTCTTTACATCTGTCACCCGGTTCTGATGGATAAGTTTTCGTAATATATTTCCATATTGCTCAGGTCGGAGATCACTGAATGCCAGTCTCACGTTGATATTTCTGTTCTTCAGCATAAGAAGATCATCCAATTTTACTTCATCAATATAAGGGGAAACGATAAGGACTTCTGCTTTTGCATTCAGGATATCTTTATTCAATTGATTGCCTGCGTTTTGCCCGACAAATACTTCAACGCCTTCACTGTTTTCAGTATCAATTTTAAAATAATATTTTTTGTTTTCCTTATAATACACGTTTGTTGTTCTTAAATGGTATTGAAATTATATGTTTTCGGATGTCTCTGTTTTTTAACAAGATCAGATCCAAAAACGCAGACTAAGCCTGATATTGTACTTTAGGCGCCAAATTTACGTTTCTTTTTATTGTTTGCTTTACGGGAAAGCATAAAAAACTGATATCTTTTTAGCATCAGGCCTTAAGCACTCTGACATTATCTGATACTGCCTTAGGACCCTTAAGTATATCATACTTAATAAATACTTTAAATAAGAAACTAAACGGATTACATAAAAACTGGAATAAGGTAAATAATTTATTTTTTTGAAAGAATTTATAGGTGTTGCTTTGTCAAAAAAAAACATGAAACAATTTTTATTTTACGGATTAACGATAACTATATTTTTTATGACAACAGGAAATTTAAAGGCACAGAACAAAACATTTGAAAACGATGCAAAAACCATTGATGCTATCATGAAAGCAAGTTATGAGGTGGTATCAGGTGAAAAAGGAGCGAAAAGACAATGGGAAAGAGATCACTATTTGCATCATCCCAAAGCGGTATATTCTTATTTTGACAAGGTAAAGCAAGAGCAGGTAACTTTGACATTACAAGAGTTTCATCAGGCAACGGATGATATGGTTTTTAGCACTGCATTTTATGAGAACGAAATTAACAGAGAAGTCAGAATTTTTGGTAATATCGCCCAGGTTTGGAGTACTTACGAGACAAGACTGGAAAAAAATGGTAAAGTGGCAAGAAGAGGAATCAACAGTATTCAACTCATTTTTGAAAATAACCGATGGTATATCATTGCTTGGATATTCAGTGGGGAAACCGACCAGAATTTAATCCCGAAAACATTCGATAGAAATTAGAAAAAAGGAAGGTTGTCTCAAAAGTCAGGCTAATTGATTTTTAAGACAGCCTTTTTTCATGATGAAAATTGAAAGATGACGTTTGATTTTGAGTATATTATTTCCTAAATCATAGTCTAAAAAGGAAACTTAATCTTAGTGTTATCTTCCAGCCTATTTCTTATTTTTGCAGAGCATACGCGACTAAACTGTTTATTTCAACATATGAACAATACATTCTCTGACAATCATCAAATAGGAGTTGTTTCTACATTTTCTGAACTTATAAATACTCATTTTCAGGGAGAGATTAATGCGATGTGCTGGTACAGGAATTTAGACGGTGATTTTAAAGAAATTGTATCTAAGCTTTCTTTGAAAGAGAATATTACCGAAATTTCTGCGGGAGATCTTTTAGCATTGGAGTTATCGGAGAAAGGAAATACCGCCAGAGAAATAATCCTGAATGATTTACAGTTATTAACGGATTTCGGAGCATTGCCTTCCCTTAATCTGCTTAAAAATTACGAACGGGACGAGGAGTTCGATTTTATTTCAACGGATGTTTATTCGTATCACGTGGATCGTTCACCTATTGGAACAGATACTTTTTTATGTACCTATCATGGTGCGGCGAGTGATATTTTGCCCAATGAACAGGCGCTACAAAAAATACAGGTTCCTGAAATCCGGAAAAAACTCAAGGAATTACATGATGGGCCGGAAGAAGAATTTGACGGTTTTTTGAAGGACTGTTTCTTCGATCTGCATTATCAGGCTCAGCCTAATGCACAACCTACAAACCTTGGAATAGGACATCTCTGGCGACTGGCGGTAGATCATCCTGCACAGAAAGTGTTACCTTGTGTGCATAGGGCTCCTGTTGAAAATGAAGGTGAATATCGTCTGCTTTTGATCTGTTAAATCACTTTGATTAGGTAATGCTGTTTTATTGTAGTTGGGATTTCTCATTCAAAAGTAGTACCTTTAAAATAAATTATCCTTTATTTACGGTCTGTTGGCTTGTAAATTGATACTACAAACTGTATTGAATTTTGATGACTAATGACTAGATCAATTGTAACTTTAATTTTCTTTTTAAGTGGTTTTTTATTGTTAAGTGCCCAGGAAAAGAAAGATTCACTTTATTACAAAATAGAAGAATTTTCGGATAAAAGAAAAGTCACTAAATTCCTTCATCGTTTCATATTTCGTAGGGAAGCAGATTCTACTTCCGTGAAGTCCAGAACTGAAAAACTTCCACAGGAAGCCTATAATAAAAAATATATCCGAAACATCAGGATCGAAACCATTGACCCTTTTGGATATGATTCTAAAGATCAGAAAGAAAAATTGAAATGGTACGATTGGTTTACAGACCACCTTCATTCCACAACAAGAACTTCTACTGTTAATAATTATTTGCTTTTTAAAGAAGGGGAAGAGTATAATGCCCAGAAACTCTACGAATCTGAACGTTTGTTGAGAACAATGCCTTTTATAAACAGAGTGAATATCAGTGTTGCCGACGATACTTCCAACAAAGATTCTATTGATGTGGTGGTAAAAGTTCTTGATTCCTGGAGCTTAAAGCCAAGAATCAGTTACTCAGGAAGTAAGATTGGCCTTGGAGTTACTGAAGAAAATGTATTGGGACTAGGCCACACCTTTGATTTCCTTTACAGAAATGACTCTAAAGAAAAGCAGGATTATGTTTTAGGAAGTTATACCACCTACAATCTTTTTGGATCTTACATTAGTGCTCAAATCCTCGGAGAACGGGATTTTTTGAGAAATGAAAGAATCAATTTTAATGTCAGAAGAGATTTTTTCTCCCCTTTAACAAAATGGGCGGGTGGTTTTACTTTTGAATATTTTATGCGGAATGTTTTACTTCCCTTAGAAACGGATACTGCATTTCCCGAAGTTCAGATCAAAGTATACAGCCAGGATTTGTGGGGTGGGTATCAGATCCCGGTGTCATCAGATCCCAGTGAAAAAGTTAGCAGTAATATTGCTGTTATAGGAAGATTCCAAAACTATCAGTATAAAGACAGTCCTGGAATCGATCAGTATAAATATTTTAGTTCCTACAACAGTTTTTTGATGTCTGTGGGGCTTATTAACAGGCGGTTTTCTGTGCAGAAGAATATTTTTCAGTATGATTTACCGGAGGATATCGCTTATGGGAACTCTGTGAACATTATTGCAGGTGGTTTATCCAGAAATAAAGAAGTAAATCCTTATGCAGGAGTTTCTGCATCTTACGGCAGCTTTACAAAGTTGGGATATTTTACCTTGAAAGCACAGTTTGGAAGATTTTTTAATGAAGACAGCCAAAACAGAGAGTCTTTCCGTATAGATGGAACGTATTTTACGAATCTTATGGACTGGAAGTTTGCGAAAGTAAGACACTTCTTTTCTCCAACTTTAGCTTTGGGGAATCCACAACATAATTATTCTTATAAAGATAGAATCAATCTCACTTCGCCAGATGAATTTCCTGTTTATAATGCTGATTACATTGGAACTAAAAAAATGGTCTTAAGGTATCAGCTTCAGATGTTTGTTAATAAAACCTGGAAAAACTTCCATTTCAGCCCTTATTTAACGATGGCAGTAGGATGGCTGGGTATGCCCAATGAAAAGCTTTTCAATACCCGTACAAATACTAAAATAGGAGTGGGAGTTTTGATTAATAATCCGTTTTTGGTGTTCAACAGGATTCAGGTTTCTTTTACCTATTATCCTCGTGTTCCATTTGATAATAACTCTGTTTTTGATTTTAACAGCAACCGAAACAATCTTCTCCCAATGAACAGTTTTGCTACGGAGGTGCCTCATTTTGTGAATTTTGGGAATTGATGAGAAGGATGAATATGTATTTTTCTAATATTGAATGAGCTGTCTCTAACGGGGTTTCATAAAGATTTTATTGTTTTCATAACTCCTTAATTCAGGCTTATCTCTGTAGTAAAAAGGTTTTGTTTATTTAGAGGCTAGATTCGTCTGTAAAAGCAAAAAAATAATGAGAAAATTTTACAAACCTTGCTTTTGAAATGCTCGGGGACACATTGGCTTTAATAGAACCGAATGATCACTTAAATAAGTTACCTTTATATATATGGTATGGGATTTCAGATTTCTTTGTATGCGGATGATAAAAAAGATGCACAAATATTCCATTCTTAATCTAAATAAAGCAAAATTATCCGGTAAAAAAATAGATTGAGAATCACTCATATTGCAAAAGGTGATGTTGTGCCATGATACATTTGAATTTTTCGACTAAAAAAAATTGCAGTCTATACCCATTCTTCCATCCGAACTATTGAAAATAGAAAATATCGAATTCGTAAAAAATTCAACTTAGATTCTTCAATTGATTTAAATACATTTTTAATATATATCTATTAGAGTTATCTAATAGGTTATACTTTGTTTTGTTTTTATTTATTTGATAATCAAGCTTTTGTATTAGTGTTTTAATTAAAGAGTAGAAATAGAGTAGGCTGATTTTAGGTGCTATTTTCGCTTGAGGATATATTTGTTACATAAATTTTAATCAAAATATATCTACAATGAAACGAATGATTGTCCTTTTGATTGGGTTGTATTTCTCCGGTTTGACCTTTGATCAAGTGGGAGGGAATACGGTACAACTTGATCGCTCAGCTAATTTAGATGACAGAAGTATCTTTTCTGCGATACGAGGAACTTCTAAATGGCAATACATCAGTGAAAACTCCGAAAAATACAGTTATTTCATATTCAAAACATTTTCATAATGCTATATAAACAAATACATATTGGCGAATGCATAGAGGAGAAAGTAAAACAGGAGAATATTGAGATGGATCGCCTTATGCGTTTCCTTGATGTCTCAGAAGAAGAAATATTAAAAATGTACAAAGAACCAGAAATTACCACCCATATGCTGCTGAAATGGTCAAAAGTTCTTGAATATGATTTCTTCAGAATTTATTCTCAACATTTAATTCTCTATGCGCCACCTAAATGCCGTGATTCTGAACATAAAATAAAGCATTCATCTTTGCTTCCCGTATTCAGGAAAAATATATATACTAAAGAGATTATAGAATTTATGATTGAAATGGTCAATGAGGGTAAAAAAACAAGAGCTCAGATAATAGAAGAGTATAAAATCCCTAAAACAACACTTTATAAATGGTTTGAAAAATATAATAAACAAGCACTAATTAATACCAGAACAAAAGGATGAAAATTTTGATTGACAGGACTGTTAAAAATGAAAAGAGTAGACCCAACTTTAAAAGGATCTATGAAGATCTCATTCATTTTAAATATCCGGATAAAAGAAAAGAGCTTTGTGAAATATTAGACAAAGAAAAGCTTACAGACTACGACTTGATACGGTTGAATATCAGTTTGTTTGGTGATCAGCAACATAATCAGAAACTAAAAGCCTATGATAAAGAAACTATTATCAGGATGTTAGATTATCAGAAAAAAAACAGATTGAATAATACTCAATTGGCGACTCATTTTAACCTCAGTAGAAATACGGTTACTAAATGGAAAAGAAGATTTATATAAAATTTATATAAAATAATGATATATTTAAATGCACCAGCTAAATCACAATATCTCAAAAAGTGAGTCTGGAATTTAATAGACAATGGTACTTTAAGTATATCAATATCTTTTTGATTAATAAGAAATCTAAATTACAAAACATAAAACTATGAAACCAAAAATTATTTTCAAAAATTATTTTTATCTGATTTTGCTTACAAGTGCTCAATTGTACAGCCAGGTTGGGATTAACACAAACACACCAGAAGCAACATTAGATATATTAAGTAAAGGGAATACAGCTTCAACCAAAGCTGTCAGAATCAACAACTCAAACAATACCGAGATGATAACGGTGACAGATGCAGGAAGAGTAGATATTGGAAAAGTAAATCCGGCAGGCTCCCTTCAACTGGCCACAACCGACGTTATGGGAATTATCAGTGAAAGATCATCTAATAGCACAACCGGCGCTCATTCCTACTTAATATTGAGGCGAAATAATTCTACGAATCCTTCTGTTAATGGAGCAGTAGTATCAGCGCAAGCTTTAGGTGCGGTTCTTTTTTCCGGAAATTCAGGAGATGGCTATAATGAAACAGGAGCTTTCATTAACATGTATCCTATGATCATAGCCTACGCAACACAAAATTTTTCTGCCACAGCACAGGGAGCTGAGCTTAGATTCCTTACCACGACTAATGGAACGACAACAAATGCGGTGAGAATGACAATTGCTAATGATGGGAAAGTGGGAATAGGAAGAGTGCCTGCTACAAACATTTTGGAAATAGCGGGAGAAGCATCTAAGAATACTGCAGGCTCATGGGTTGCCAACTCTGATGTACGTCTTAAAAAGGATGTTCAACAAATTTCCAGTAATGAAGCTTTAGATAAACTATTAAAATTGAAAGGGGTATATTATTATTGGAACGATAATAATACGGGAATTAGTCGTCCGAAAGAAAAGCAAATGGGATTTATAGCTCAAAATATACAAGAGATTTTTCCAGATAAAGTAACCACAGATTCTAATGGTTATCTTCAAACAGCTTATGGAGACTATGATGCCATACTTGTGGAAGCTGTAAGAGCATTACATCAAAAAAATCAAAATCTTGAGAGTAGAATCACTGAACTAGAAAAAAGATTAAAAAAATAAAAAATACTTAAAATTAAATTTCGCTTGCTATTTTGTTATGTGAATCGGCAAAAATCTAACTATTATCTAAAGAGTATTTTAGCTTCTCCATGCTGGCGCGAGCGTCCCGCTCGTTGCTCATTATATAGTAAAGCGTAAACAAAAAAAAGCGAGTAAATAACTCGCTTTAATTTTATAATAAACTTTTATGTTCTAAATTAATTCTAAGAGAAAAATAACGATAAAGTTACTGATGAGACTGCTTCTTCTTTCGACTCGCAATGACAATTATTTCCCGATACAAAAATAGTTATTGCTGATTATCAGAATATTAAAATAAATAGTAGCAATATAGAATCAATTAGAATGTTTTTTCTATAAAAACTGATAAAGTCTATAAAATGTTATAGGGCATTCCATCAAGGCAAAAGTACCATTTTAAACATATAGAATAATAAGGGGTTAAGATTTTTTTTAACCCGAAAATCTTTATATAGTGATGATTTCCTTTATTCTTCAAATAGAAATTACAAATTTTTTGAATGTATTACCCTTGTTATTACAGATATAAAGTGTAAAAAATCTCTGTAATCCAATCATGGTGGCTCAACTTTTACTTTTAAAACCTGATGCATGGGGGTATAGTAGAAAAGCGACCTTTGGGGGGGCACAAATGTATAGATAGGTTATATATAGATATAGATGTTAGCTGTGAAATTTTGAAATGAAAATTTATAACAATATTTTTGTGTATAAATATTAAAATGCTGAAATACTGTGTAGAATTTGTATTGACTGGAAGAAGATTTGAATTTGAAGTGCGATGTTCAAAAAAAGAATATTTAGATGAGTTTTTACATGATTTATTCTCTATTTTTTCTACTTATGATGAAGAAAAGGATATTCATGTAATTAATGGTATTACTCAAAACAATATTGAATTTCGAGAAGCATTATTAAGCTTCGTCAATAAATATGTAATTGATTTCCCCGAATTAAACGCATTACAAGCACAACTAAATTCCTTGTCCGAAGGCGAGATTTTTATATTTATACCTTCAAATAAATATAGCTTTAAAGATAGAACTATAATGGGATTCTATTTAAAGTCTCAAAACAAGGGACAAGATTTTGAGAAGTTAAAAAATGATTTTGAAGTAAATTTTAAAAATATTATTGATAACTACGAAGTTTTAACGTTTGGAGAGTACAGAAGAAATATAGGCAATAAAAACAGGTCGCAAAGGATATGTAGATTTTGCAAAAAAAAATCACCGGATGTAACTTTCAAGAGTAAGGCACATGCAATTTCTGAAGCAATAGGAAATAAAACATTAATACTTTTTGATGAATGTGACTCATGCAATAAGAGATTTAGCGAATGTATTGAAGGTGATATTATTGAATATCTATCTCTCTATAGGGCGTTTTTCAGTATTAAAGGGAAAGATGGTTTAAAAAGATATAAAGGAAAGAACTTTACTCTATTGAATGATGATGGATTGAAATTAACGTTTGATAGTTTAGATGATAGACCTAAAAACCCTAAAGAAAACTATGAAGTAAAACTACAATCTCAAAATCCAATTTCTTTGCAAAATATTTATAAAACATTATGTAAATATTTCTTGTCTGTTATTGATGACAAAGAATTAGGATATTTTGAAAATACAATTGAATGGATAAATGGCAATGTAGAAATTGAAAAACTGCCCCAAATAATAGAAATAACGACTTATGAACATTTTGGCTTACAACCTCAACTAATCACATATATAAGGAATAACGATAATGAAAATATACCTTACGCAGTTTGTGAGCTTCAATTTACTTGCTTAAAAAAGATTTTTATCATCCCTTTTTCTGATAAAGATAAGGTTGATTTTTCTCAATCTGAGAATTATGAAAAATTCAAAAAAACCTTTAATCATTATGAAAAACAGTATAATTGTGCCTATAATGATTTCTCAAATAATAAAAAGCGTGAATTTAATCTTACATTAAATTTTGAAGTAAATAAAAATGACTCTTAATACTAGGCACAAAATTTGTAGTTTTGCGCAAAGACATTAACGAAATTTAATAAGTGTAGACTTATTTGCTTTGTATAGGAAAATTTGGCGATTTAAAAATACAACACGAAAGCAAAAGTCAGACACCACACGACTGTGTGGGCGTTCTGCTTTTGTGTTTGTGGGTTACGCCAAATACCTCCTATACGAAGTGTGAATTGCTCACACTTTTTTATTTCCTAAAACTTAAAGTATGAATATTTTTAAACTGAGAGAAGAGGTAATAAATTTGGCTAACATTGGAGAAATCCTTTATACTTTGCCCAAATCTGACAAAGATTATAAGAATAACATTTTTATTAGTAATAATAAGATTGAAAGCGTACGATATAGCAACTTCATTGCTAAATCTATCTTAAACTTACATCACGGAATATTTTCACAAAATACTTTTGAGCTTCTCAATACTTATGCAATTCAAGATGTGGAATTACAAAATACAACTTGCAGAAGCGCAATAATTGAAAATATGTTTTTTACCATATATGGAAGTAAACCAGATTTTAATAGAATAGTAAATCAACCTATATACTCTCAAAATCTAAATAAGATGTTTTCTCCATTTTATTTTGTAGAAGCATTTGATTTGATGTTTGATCCAGACGAATACAGAAGAAAAGTTATTAACAAAATATTTTAATTTATGAAAAAAATCATTTTTACATTGGCATTGATAGTACCAACTCTTTATTTTGCACAAGACTCTCAAAAAGACAAGAAGTGTGATCTACCCTCAACTTACCAAGAACCAGCACCGGATAAGAAAATACAATCTTTTTTGAAGAAGGTAGATGCAACTATTTCTGATCTTAGAAAACACATTGCGATAGATAATGACTGCAACGAAAGTGATGTTGTTTTCTT
This sequence comes from Chryseobacterium sp. Marseille-Q3244, assembly GCF_940807095.1. Classification (NCBI taxonomy): domain Bacteria; kingdom Pseudomonadati; phylum Bacteroidota; class Flavobacteriia; order Flavobacteriales; family Weeksellaceae; genus Chryseobacterium; species Chryseobacterium sp. Marseille-Q3244. Next base: position 42,951 of record NZ_CALNWX010000012.1, read on the forward strand.
GCGTATATTAGAACAAAAAGGAAATGGAATTTATGATGTGTGCGTTAAGGGCAAATCCCAGAAATACAAAAGGATGGGTTCGGTGTTTATGAAAAATACTGAAAACCCCTTTGATGTAGCAAAATGATATTGCAGTTTCAAGGGAGTTGTATACCAACATTTGAATTTAAGCAATACAACATTTGGGATGATGTATCATTTATTTTTATACTATTTGCATACCTCATTCTGTATATTGGTTGTGCTTATTATCTCATGCGAGGTTTAAAATTCATTATTAATGAGTTAAAAAATACTTTCAAGAAAGAAAAATTCTAATACTTTAAAACCTGTTTACAACAGGTTTTTTCAGTTTCATATAAATACCGTGAAAATACCTAGTAAAACAATAGAATTTTTATTTAAATTGGAAAACTTTATACAAAAAAATAATCCTGAATGAGAAAAAATTTTAAAAAAGCATTATTAAATATTGTTAAACACGGGGATACAGATATATTTCCTTTTCCTTTTGAAAGATATCTCTTTGAAGATAAATTAGAAGAGTGCTTAGATATACTAGAGGATTATCACAAAAATTTTGAACAATCTTTATCGCTTTCTCCTCCCATAAATCTTGAAACACTTAGCCAAGTAGGATATTATGGATTTCGGCAAGCAACATTAATAGAACCTTTTTGGAACGCATATTATTTAGGAATCGTAATATCCTTGGCTGAAAAAATTGAAAATAAAAGAATTAAAGAGGTAGAAAAAAATGTCTTTTCTTATAGGTATGAATGGAACGCAAAAAAGAACTCATTATTTAAAGATGCCAATTGGATAGATTATAAAAAGCAATGTGTAGAATACTCCAAACAGTTCGATTATGTTTTACAAACTGATATTTCTAATTTTTACCCAAGAATCAATCATCATAAACTTGAAAATGCTTTAAAAAAAATTGATACCACAGATATTCCTAAAAGAATATTGAGATTATTAAGTATTTTTTCTGGCACTATATCATACGGATTACCTGTTGGCGGACCCGCATCAAGAATTTTAGCTGAATTAGCTTTAAATAATACAGATCTTAATTTGAAATCGAAAGGTATTGTTTTTTGTAGATATGTTGATGATTATACAATCTTTTGTAACAGTGAATCTGAAGCATATAAATCTTTGATTCTATTGTCTGAAAAATTATCAAATGCTCAACTTAGCCTTCAAAAGGATAAAACAAAGATTATGTCTTCAGAAGAATTTAGAGAAATTCACTATTTTTTAGATCCAATATCTGATGAAATAGATAATCCTGAAGAAGAGCAAAAACTTTTAAACATATCTATTAGATTTGATCCTTACTCGGCTACAGCTGATGAGGATTATGAAACAATTAAACAGTCAATCCGTCAAATAGATATTATTGGAATACTATCTAGAGAAGTAAACAAGACTAGAATTGATCAAACTGTTACCAAGCAAGCGATAAATTCAATAAAAGCCTTGACAGAAGAAAACCAAGTAAATGCAGTGAAAATTTTATTAGACAGTAATAACCTACTAAACCTATCTCCTGTTTTTACAACTATAATCAGAGCAGTTAGAAGTGTCTATGATGACTTAGTTGATGCTGGAAAAGATTTTGTTGATAGTGCATTATTAGAACTATTTGCTGAGGAAAATTATTTAACTAAAATTGAAATAAATTTAAATTATATTGTTCAAATACTATCGTTAAGACATTCTCCGGCTAAAGAAACTATTTTTATTAACCTCTTTGAAACAGAAACTAATCACTTATTAAAAAGACAAATAATTGTAGCAATGACAAATTGGGATTGTGATTTTTGGCTTGGAGATGTAAAAAGTCAATTCACTACGCTTACAATGTGGGAAAGAAGATCAATTATTTATTCATCTTATTATTTAGGAGATGAAGGCAAACATTGGAGAGACCATAATAAGAATTTATTTAGTAAAGAAGAGGTACTGATGAGAGATTGGTTTGCAGATAGAAAACAATTAACAAAACCTGTTTTAGTATGATAAATGAAAGAGATATTGCAGAAAAATTTTCCCCGATTTGGAAACAAAGTTTTCCATTTTTGACTCCTAATTTCATAAGAATGGTAAATGGTACTCAGCTTACTGAAGTAAATAGAATACCTATCCCTTCACTTCAAAAAGCTCGTTATGATATTGTTTCTGAGCTCGCATTTACCTTATCCGAACGAGTAATTACATCGGATCAAAAACTTAAAACTATTTTATCAGATAATAAAGCTATGTTAAATACTACAAAGGAAGTTGCAAGTAAAATCTGGAAAAATGGAAATTATAAAGATGAAGATCTTATTTTAAGCAAAGTTGAAATTAATGAAATTGAAAAAATTTCAAATAACACTTTAGAATTCATATATAAACAAAATTCCAAAAAAATAACTTTTAGACCAACATTAAGAGGATATGGATTTATTCCCAACTTGGAAGCTGATTTATTAATAGATAATACTATTGTTGAGATTAAAACAGTCAATAGAAATTTTAAGAATAGTGACCTAAAGCAGTTATTAATATATTTTGCTTTAAAACAAATGTCTGATAAAGCAAATTGGGAATGTGGACAACTTTACAATCCAAGGAGTGGGTTAGCTTTTGAATTTGAACTTAAAGAACTTATTTCTAAAATATCCGGTGGAAAGTCACCAAGCGAAGCATTTGAAAGCCTTTTAAATAGACTGGTAAGAGAGGTGCAAATAGATAGTAATTTTTAAAAATTTTAATATGGAAATACAAAAAACTATTAATAATGTAGATTATCAATTCAGCATATCATTTAATAATACAAATGATAATCAGTACATCATAGGAAATATTGACGTGACTAGAAATACTGATAGCTTTAGATTATTAGAAAATAACTCTGAAATTTTGAGAAGTATTTTACATAAAGCATTGCAAGAAAGTTTTCAAAAAAAATTTTATCTAAAAAATTCTAATATTGATACAGGATCAGAGTTCTCTGGAGTTTTTCAAAATATATATTCGCAGAATGAAAATATAATCGAAATACCTGTAAGATTAGAAACTGCTAACGCTATAGTCAATGTTAAGCTACAAGTATTAGAAGATTTTAGTGAGTGTACAAAATTAGAAAGTTCACCATTCAACTTTGGGAGAGTTTTTCGTACAAATACACCAGAAGCATTTGAGTTTTTTGAAAAAATAGTCATTAAAGGTGATATTGATGAGGATCAAAGATTACCAATTATAACTTATCCATTTGAAAATGGAGAGAAAACTATAGAAACAGCTATCAATATATTTATTAATGAAATGCTTGATAATAGTAATTCATACAATATTTATGAAACCTTTTGGTGTAATCAGTTTGAACAACAAGTAAAATACATAGTAATGCCTAGACGTGAAGAATAAATTTAAATAAACAGAAGTTATTATGAAAGATGGTAAAAATTTAGAAAAATTAATAAGAATTGTTGAAGAAGTCTATAAAACGAATACTCAAACAAAAATTTTCAGTAATTATAAAATTCCAAATGAAAGTGGCAACAAAAGAGAAATAGATATTTTAATTGAATCAACAATAAATAACTTTGACATTAAGATTGCGATTGAATGCAAAGAATATAGCAATAAAGTTTCTGTTGAAAAAATTGAAGCATTTAATTCTAAGTGTCTAAGGATACCTTCTATTAATAAAAAAATCTTTGTATCTCAAGTTGGATTTCAAAAGGATGCAATTGATGCGGCTAAATCTTTTGGAATTAGTCTCTATACTTTTGATGATATCAGTAAGAATGCTAATAGTATATTATTTCCTATATCAAGAATAAACCCTGTTTTTCATGGTTTTGGAATTGAGGAAATTTATTGTGATGAGAATCCAAAATTGTCACAAATTAAAATAAATAATATTCAAGAGTTACAATTAATTTCAATTTCAGGAGAAAAACTTGTTTTATATGATCTACTTGAAGAAGCCGTCATACCAAACTGGAAATATATTGGCTGGCAAGCATTTAATAATTGGTTGAAAAATAATACAATTGAGCATCAAATTCAATTTGCAGTTAATTTTGAGGGAATATTTTTTGAATTTGAAAATGAAAAAATTACCGTTAACCAATTAGTTTGTCATGCAAAAATTAAATATGAATTTATAAGTGCTGAAACAGAAACAAAAGAATACAAAAACTTTTCAAGTGGTGAAATTAAAGCTCAAACAATCTCGTTTAATGATGGTCAGTATAGTGGAAGCATTGTTATTGATGTTGCTAATAAAGCACATTTCTTTGATACAACAAATGACAAAATAAAAGAATTAACACTACTTGCAAAGTATGACAAAAATACTGAAACTTTTGAAACTTTTGAATGATAAAACAGGCTCAAAAACAAGCCTGTTTTTAATATAGCTAATATCCTTACGGCTATTATACAATGCCCGTAAACTAACTATCTAATAATTCAGTAAACTTAATATCCATAAGCGATAAGAGTATTTTTTTATTTTCTAATAATTTATTTTTTTCAAAGTATGGATAGACTTTTTTTGATTCTAACTTGAAGCTATCCTTACTTAGCTCACCCCAATACTTGTGTGAGCAATATTTATAAAGCTTATTTTTCTTGTAATGCGAAAAATTTCTAACCTCAATATTATCAACACACATTAGCTTAAATTTCACAATACTATACAATTTGTCATAGAGAAAAATTAAATTATCTCGATCATCCAAATCGCTCAAAAAATAAATTCCGTTTTTGTTGAAATCTCTTTTATCTAAAAATTTAATCTCAATTCTTAAAATAACTTCTCCCTTACATTGTTGTCTACCCTTATGATAGATTTTAAGTCTATAATTACCTTTTTGAAATTCTTTATAGACTTGCTCTTCTGTGGGGGGAGGGAATTCTGAGACTTCACAAAAATCATAGAGAATACATTGATCCAATATAAATTCATCCAAATCAAATGGTACTCTTAGATTTAATCCAAATTCTAAACCTTGTGAAAGCTCTAGTTTATCAACCGGGAAATTAATCCTATCCTCTAGAAAATCAATTGCATTAACAAGAGAAGAATGCTTAAAATCATTATAGTTCCCATCAATTCCATACACCGTTTTATTATAAAAATGATGTAAAGAGTTATGAATATATGCTCCTTGATTTGTGATTTTAAGTTCCATATTTTCAAATTCTTTTTTGTATGTCTCATATGAAACAAGTGCATTCTCAGCTTTATCAAATCTGGTATAACTTATTTTTTCAAGGTTGTAATTATCTTTCATAATTCCAAAAATTTCATTTTTATCGGGAAAATATGCTTTAATATAATCTAACATTTTCAGAAGTATTAAGATTAAACATATTTTCTGCTATCAAATCCGCTATTAACCTCTGCTTCTATCATTGAAAGAGATTTATATCGTTGTCCAGATACAATTTCATTCATTAAATCTTTTCTCAATACAAGAAATTTGTTTGCAAATTCAGGTTTGTACGCTGGAATCAATCCAGAATTAATTTTGTCTCTAACAACTCTTTCATTCATTCCAAGAAGTTCAGCAACCTCTTTTGTTGTTAAAACTTCTTTCGTGTGCGCAATACGACTAAAAATATCTAGTTTTGCTACATAAACATAAAATAGTCTGGTTACTATTTTTTGCACCAATTTTTCGATTATAGAACCGAAATTTTCGTTATGGCTGGATTTTACCGTCATGACATTATTGTTCATGTCACGAGTGCATCAAGAATTTAGCAATTGTGCCAAAAACAAAAAAACTCCCACTTTACGATAGGAGTTTTAAGCAATTGACAATCAACAAATTATGATTTAAAATAAAATATCAATTCATTTATAATATCTGATTTTATTAATAAAATGTAATTTTTTTATAAAAAAATACAAAGTAGGAGTTTCTTATTTTATGCTTACTATTTCATCAAGAATCCTAAAGCAATTTTCTAAGTTCAAAACATCTAATTGACTTGTTGAATATTTCAAATCTTTTAGCTTATCAGAGTTTACTTCAGCATCATTGCGATATGTGAAAAAATCGGATAAAATTTTCCAATGTGTGTTATTTGTTGAAGTAATAATATTTTTATCATTCAAAACTTTATAAAAACTTTTTAGTAATGAAGGTGTTTTAAGCCAAATGATTTTATCCCTTTCTCTTCTTCGATTATTGAACAAATCATCAATTTGTTCATAAGTTGTCACATTTGCAATGAACTCATTCTCTATCAAGCTGTTTTTAATTGAATTTATTACAACTTCTCTCGCTTCATCAGTTAATCCCTTTTTTAAATTAGGTCTATTTTCTATCTGAAAAGATTGAACTTCTTTTTTAGAGGGGTAAACAAGTTTTTTTAAAGCATTAAAATTATCTTTAGATAAATAATCAACAAAATTAGAATAGAAATCACGAAAAATATCTAAATAGATCTCTTTAACAGCAATTCCATATTTGGAAAATACATTTTTTTCCTTGCGAATTGCGTCATCTAAATCATTATAATCATTCAACAAAAGTTTAGTAAGTTTGTTAATGTAGTTAAACTTATTCTTTGACAGGATATACTCATGCCGAAGCAAAGTTTGTGATTTTGTCTTTTCTTTTAATAAAGCATTATATAAAGGTTCAAAAAATGAAACCATTTTAAGTTCTCCGTCTTCACCTTCAATTCTCATCTTACCTTCAACTTTATACTCAAATTTATATTCTTTAACATTGATAAAGTAATGATATGCTATAAGATAAAAATAATCACCTCTAATGAAAATATTTTTAAACATATCAAAGTTTTCTATTTTCGTCTCATCAATATTTAAACCTTTTGGACGTAAACTTTCTTTATTCCAAAAGAAATAACGAAACTTTGAAAATGGGTATACATCGAATTGTTCTTCTTCTTTATTCCCTTCTTCAAAATATTGAAATAGCGGAGAGAAATCAAAATCATTATCTATAACAGGTAAAAATTCTATCATATTCCCAATATTATATTATTAATTGTACTTACTTTTCTTTTATCCACTATTTTAGCATAAATCTCGGTTGTAGTTACATTTTTATGACCAAGCATTTTTGAAATAAGATATATATCTGCTCCGGCTTCTAATTGTGTAACAGCATAAGATGTTCGGAAATTATGAAAAGTGACTTTCTTGTCTATTTCTGCCTTCAACAACCATTTCCTTAAATTATCATTGAGTGAATGATATGCAATTCTATTAAAAACAAAATCTGATTTTTTTGTTCTATCTCCCATTAAATTTACGGCTTCTTCTGAAATAGGATGGTATTGAAATGCTGAGGTTTTTTGCATTTTGAAATATATATAGCTTACACCATCCCTTATAACAACATCTTCCCATGTCAAATTATTAATATCACTATAACGAAGACCTGTTAAAAATGCAAACATACAATATCTCCTTAATGTTTCATCAGAATATTCCGTTGTGAAAAGAGTTCTACATTCATCAATTGTAAGAAAATTCTTCATGACTTCCTCTTCTTCAATCCAGCCAATACGTCCCTTAAAACTTTGTGATAGATAATTATCTTCATAAGCCATTTCTAACACTTGTATAAATCGAATAAAATAACTTGCCGCGGAGTTTCTTCTTAGTTTATGTTTGGTACTTTTCAGTTGAAATGAGTCAAGTAATCTATTTTTGAAATCTTCGATTAAAGTTTTATTAATATCACTGAAAAGAACATTATTATAATATTTGACAAAATATCCGTAACAAGCTTTCCAAGCGCCAACTGAACTAGTTGCGTTTTCCGTTTTCTCTTTAAAATATTGTGTAAATATTTTCTTTTTATTTTCAGCTAATTCTAATGTTTTCAGCTCCGCTTCTGTATAAATATCAGGCTTCGTAATTTCCCTGAATCTTTTGGCTCTAAGTAATTCAATAGCTTCAAGTATTTCTTTATTGTGGTGCTTTTGCGCCGGAGTAAGAGTTAATTTTTTAGGGCTACCCGTTTTATCTGTAATAATTTCAACTTTAGATTGTTTCTTACCTTTTGAATCGTTGTAATAAATAATCTCACTTTGAAAATCATTATATAAAAAGTAACTTGTTTTTTCATAACGGGTATATTTTCCAGTCTTTCTATTGAAAACAGGAGGATAGAAATTTAATGAAAGATTACTTTTATTGTCTTTTACAAGTTTTTTCAGTACAGTTACTTTTTTACTCATTATTAAAGATTGTATTTACTAAGTTTTTGGGAACATACACATTTTTACCTTTTGGAATTTTCGGAACATTATGTTTTTTGCATAAATGATAAAATGAACCTGAACTCACTTTAAATGCGTCTAAGACCTCATTAATCGTGTAATAATTATCATCGCAGAAATATGGTAAATTATATTGTTTTTCTTCGTTATTTTCGGCTTTTTGCCTAAAGAGTACATCTAAGTCTACTTTCCTAATTCTAACCGATTTAAAGCCTTCTAATTTGCTTAGTCTGCCATCTTTTAACATTCGATAAATTGATGTTCTACTAATATTGAGTAAAAACATAACTTCTTTGATTGATAAGTAATCTTTCTTTTGAATTTCTTCAATATCATAACCTTTAATTTGAACTTCCAAATCCTTATCACTTGCTTGAATCTTTTCATCACGCTTTCTCTTTTTGTAGAATTTCTTAGCACAGTCATCGGAACAGCATTTTGTTGTAGTCTTTTTAGCTACAAACCTATTTCCGCAGAATTGGCAAATTTTATTGACTTCCATAATGTCTAAATTCTCCCTAAAAATGTTTCACATTGTTTCCCCATGTTTCTCATTGTTTCAAAATGTAACATTTTTTAACGATGAAATTACAAATTTTATTCCAAATCAAATTAATAGAAACGGAATAGAAACAAATAGAATGTATATATTATGCAATGTTAAATTTTGAAATAAAATATAAAACAAATAAAAAACCCCTTAAATATTGCATTTAAAGGGTTTTTCGTATTGTTGTAATTGTAATCTATATACAATCTAAAACATAGCCTACTTTCCGATACAAAACTTAGAGAAAATATTCCCTAACACTTCATCATTGGTAACCTCACCTGAAATCTCACCTAGGTGCTCCAATGCATTTCTAAGCTCATAAGCCAATAATTCCGTAGAAATCTTAAAAGAAATAGCTTCTTTTACTTTGTTTACGGCATCCAAAGATTTTTGTAAAGCTTCGAAGTGACGTTGGTTAGTAATAACCACGTTATTCTCTTGTGATTTTAATTGTTCTACGTAAGAAGATAATTCATTTTTAAGATCCTGGATATTTTGATTCTCAACAGCCGATATCTTAATGAAATCAAGTTCATGAGAAATAGCATTTCTGAAGACATCTTCTACGGTTTCATATTTGGTAGGAGTAACTTCGTCAATTTTTGTGGCACAGATGATTAATTTCAGATCCTCTCTTAATAATGACTGGATCATTTCAATATCTTCTGAGAAATCTTCAGTAGCAGCATCAGCCAGATACACTAAAATATTGGCATTTTCTACCTTTTCCTTCGCTTTTTTTACTCCAATGGCTTCAATTTCATCTACAGTTTCACGCAGTCCGGCAGTATCAATCAAACGGAAAGCATGACCTTTAATGTGAAGAACCTCTTCAATAGTGTCTCTTGTGGTTCCGGCAATATTACTTACAATAGCTCTCTCTTCTTTCAGTAAAGCATTGAGTAAGGTAGATTTCCCTGCATTAGGCTTCCCGATAATCGCAACAGCAGTACCGTTTTTAATAGCGTTTCCATACTGGAAGCTCTCAATAAGAGAATTTAATTTAAGGTCAATTTTATCTAATAGTCCGCTTAAAGCAGTTCTGTCAGCAAATTCTACATCTTCTTCTGCAAAATCAAGTTCCAATTCTATAAGGGAAACAAAATTCAGAAGGTCAGTTCTTAATAATGATATTTCGTTAGTAATTCCACCTTTTAATTGGTTGATGGCTACTTTTCTGGATGCTTCATTCTCAGAGGCAATCACATCAGCAATCGCTTCTGCCTGGGAAAGGTCAATTCTTCCATTGATAAAAGCGCGAAGTGTAAATTCTCCCGCTTTAGCCATTCTCGCCCCATTTTTAATAAGAGTTTCAAGAATACGTTTTCCGATGTGTGGTGAACCGTGAAAAGCAATTTCTACAGAGTTTTCTGTAGTGAAACTTTTCGGTGCCAGGAAAATGGAAAGCATAATTTCATCAATCGCTTCCTCGCCATCCATAAAATACCCATAGTGGATCGTATGAGACTTCTGTTTCTCCAGCTTTTTTGCAGGAAAACTCTTCTGAACTATAGGTAAAACATCATTTCCGGAAACTCTGATAATGCCTAAAGCACCTATTCCATTAGCGGTAGCCAGTGCACAAATAGTATCGTTATTCATGCTGCAAATTTACGCTTTTTAATGCAAATTTTACAGAGGTGACAATTTGGATTGTCTATACTTCTTATCATGAAGAAGTTTCCGGAATTATTTAGATGCTGAAATTATCTCTTAAACAGAAAAACCGGTTACATTATATTAATATTTTCACAAAATCGGATAAAAAGAAGTTCTCTTTTTGTGCAAATGAGCATATTCCAATAGATAAATTTTATTATATGAGTAATAAGACAGTGAAGGACGAAAACGTGGAATTATTTATGGATTATATCGGATTTCAGAAGGATTTATGGACAGAATGAGGTAAATGTTTTATAAATCGTAGAATGTTGATACATATTGCTTTATGCTTTTATTGATTTGTTCTTTTTGGGGATGAAAAATCAATATAAACATATAATAATATTGAATTTTTAAATAATATGAAAAAAAATATGAAATATATGTAGTTTTGATTTATATAGAATATTGTTTATCAATAAGTTGTTTTTGTTTAAAATTCTAACACTGTAAAAAAATATTTTTGTTGAAAATGAATTTTGGAGTAGCGTTGCATTGTTATTTAAAATAGTAATGAAGTTTGGTATATTAATTGTTGGGTAGGGATTCGAAGATGTGAAAAAAACACATATTTATAATTAAAATATGAATAATCCGTTAATTTAGCATAAAAATATATGAATAAATTATTTTTTTTCGATTTTAATAAAAAAATGATTTTTTTATTAATGATTGCCTTCTATGGGGTTGTAAGTGCCCAGACCTGTACGCCTTACACAGGGCAGGCAATGGTAAGCGGAAATACGTATTGTATTGATGGTAACTATACTACAGTGAGTGGCGTTACGATTCCGAATGGAGCAACGCTTATTGTAAAATCCGGACAGTTTCAGGTTTCCGGTATTCAGGTAATGGGCGATCTGGAAATTGGAGATGGAGCAAGCGTTAAGTCTAACGGTTCTATTCAGATTGGAACATTTGGTTCTCAACAGAATTCAAAAGTTAAGCTAGGGACAAAATCTTTTCTTTCTCTTACAGGGTCGGTTACTCAAGGAGATCCAACTTTTGGTGGACTTTATCCTGGAACTACCGCAGTTATTGAAATGGGAACCAGCAGTGTAGTGGAGATATGTGGAACATTTACCCAACAGTCAACAACTTATCCATCTGTTGAATATGTTGGGATTCCTACCGGTAAAGCCTATTGTATTGCGAAAGCTGATGTAAGTGGTGGTGGCGGAGCTTCTATCATCAGTGATGATAGCCAGATTGTGGCTATTGCTATGGGAAGTGTGACAGGCCTTGGTATGGGAAATGCAAGTTTCTGTGGTCCTAATGCTACATCCGCTACATGTCCATCGCTTTGGCCGGCAGGATTATCTAATGATAAAACTAGTTGTGGTAATGCGCCTACAATTATTGATGATATGGATGCCTTTTGTACAAAAGCAGGTACTACGGGAACTCCTGATGGATTTACCAAGTTTGGAATTACAATACAGCAGAAAAACAATGCATGGCCAGAAAATGTTCCCAACGGATTTGTTGCGATGGAAGCAAAAGATAAAGGTTTCGTGATTACCAGAGTTCAGCATGTAAGCCAGACTCCATAGCCGGGAGATGCGATTGCCGACCCGAAAGAAGGAATGCTTTTGTATGATCTTCAGGATAAATGCGTGAAATTGTACAACGGAACAGCATGGAAGTGTGTAGAACGAAGCTGTAATAATTAATCTAAAAATTAGGAAAAGAATGAAAAGCATAAAAAATATAAGCATAGCAATTGCCTTTTTTATTTTTAATACCTCTATTGCTCAGGTAGCAATTGGGAAACAAGTGGTAGATGGAAACAGTACAGTGTTGGATTTCAATAATGTATCGGGAAATACAAATGGATTGATTCTTCCTGCAACCTCTGGACTACCAACAGGGTCTTTAGTGAACGGAACATTTGTTTTTGATGTAACAGATAATAAAGTAAAGGTTTATGAAAATGATGTATGGAAATCTTTATCTGATGCAGGGAATTCAAGTGCTGTTATTGCTAACAATTCCGCAGAAGTAGGGAAAGGTGTAGTTATCGGGGTATCATCCAGTACTGCAGATGGAGTATTGGTATTGGAGTCTCCGGATAAAGCAATGATCCTTCCGCAGATTGCAACTCCTCATATTAATGTGAAAAACCCATATCCAGGAATGATGTGTTATGATACAACCAGTAAAACATTGGCAATATTTGACGGATCAGTATGGAATTACTGGAAATAAACCTGAAATGAAATAATTTCCGGGGAAACCAGAAGTGTATAAGTTTATAATGTGTATTGAAGCAGTGGTATATGAATATATATCACTGTTTTTTTTGGTTATTATGATAAAAAGAGAGACTACACTTGAAAAGCTGTAATCTCTCAGTTAAACAAATAATATAAATTATAATATTCTCAGTTTTCTATGAAAGGACGTGTATCATAATGCTGAGATATTATTTCATCATAGAATATCGTGTTAAATAGGCCTCTTTTTTATTTGTGTTTTTAGTTGATATTATTTGTTTAGATTATTAAATAAATCTCATCCCTCTTGATTTCTACCGTTTGTTATTTTTTGTATTCGTAATACTTTTGTTAGATTAAATAAAATGAGAGTAGTTTGTAGCGGGGTAAATTTTATATTTGATGTTTATTCTTTTAGAAGTGTTTTTTTATTATGGTAATGGTTTATATTTTTCACATCACAAACATATTCAATAATGATAAATTTTTCCAAAATACAACATACGACATAGCTACACTATAGATACTACTTAGTTTGTAATTAATTGATTTTTATATTGTTATATTTTTATTGGTAAGAATGGCAAAATTGCTTTTTGTAAAATGAAAATAGATAATCCTTCTTAGAAGAATCATTTTTTAGCTTTAATATGAGTTGTTTTTTTAATGAAAATACTCCTTACGATGTAAATTTTATACCCTATATTATGGAATAGATACGATTAAAAAGAGCGGGGAATTTTAATATATAATCAGCTTTTTTATCGCCTTAAGCAGCGTGAAAAATCCTGCCCTTGAAGAGTAGGTTTATGGTAAGCTTTAGGGTTTGATGTATTGATTTACAGTGTTATTTTTTACTTATACAATTTGGGCACTTTCTTTAATGCTGCTCATCACAAAAATACTTTTAGTCTGGCCAATTCCTTCAATCTCTGATAGCTTATTAATGAAAAATTCATGAAATTCATCCATATTAGGAGCCAGGATCTTTAGCATAAAGTCAAAATCTCCGCTGATATTATAAAATTCAACCACTTCTTTCAATTTGCTGACTTCTTCAATGAATTTTCCTGCCGTTTTTTTATTATGAACATTCAAGGCGATCATACAGATAACCATCATCCCTTTATTCACTTTTTTTCGGTCTACTACAGCAGTATATTCTTTGATAATTCCCTGTTTTTCCATACGCTTAATGCGTTCATGGGTAGGAGTAGGGCTCAGGTTGATTCTTGCTGAAATATCACGAACGCTCATCTTTGCATCTTTTTGAAGGAGCCGCAGGATAGAAAGGTCTTTTTCGTCGGGAGTGTAATTTTCTGTTGGCATTTGTTCTGTTTTATAGGATTAATTTTATGATTTTAGTTGTTTTGTTCTTTTAATTGATCTTATTTAATTTTATTGTTCCAAATTTAATGTAAAATTTTTACTTACGTTCTGTTAATTTTAATTTTGCAGGAAATTTGAATATATGGATACAAGGAAAAATGTAATATTAATTTTAGCATCGGTGGGAACTTTTGTGGAGGCTTTGGATATTGCCATTATTAATTTAACCATTCCTTCTATTCAGGAGCAGTTTCATATCGGAGCGGGAACTGTTCAGTGGTTGCAAACGCTGTATGTATTGTTTTTTGGAGGTTTTCTGATTATTGGCGGAAAACTTTCCGATCAGATAGGAAGAAAGAAAATGTTCTTATTGGGAGCTCTGATTTTTATGCTCACTTCATTAGGAGCCGGTCTTTCCGAAAGCTTTAATATATTAGCCATATTCCGTGCTCTGCAGGGATTGGGGGCTGCATTGGTGATGCCTGCAGCCTTGTCTATTGTAACCAATACTTTCAGGGAAGAACAAGAAAGAAACCGGGCGATTGGAATCTTCAGTTCTTTTGCTGCTATTGGTTCGGGAAGTGGCCTTTCTGTAGGAGGGATTATCAGTACATACCTAAGCTGGCACTGGGTTTTCCTTATTAATGTTCCGATTCTTCTCATCACATTGATTTTGTCTTATTATTACTTACCAAAAGATGAGAAAAATGAAAAGGCACAAAAAACAGATGTTATTTCCGGAATATTAATGGTCGTTGGACTTTTAAGCCTTACCTATGGGACACATGAGCTGGTTCATATCAAAGAGCAGCCTTTTCTTGTGATAGGTTCATTAGTGGTTGCTGTACTGTTTTTAGTGATGGTATTCTTCAGGTTGAGAACTGTTGCAGAACCTTTATTTGATTTGAAGTTATTCAGACATGGTTCCTTGGTGGTTTCCAATGCGGCTTTTTTCACGCTGGGAGCATTTTTCATCGGGTTTTTATTCCTGATCTCTTTAATGCTTCAGAGGGATATGGGATGTAGCGCAGCTTCAGCAGGATTGATGCTTGTACCATTTAGTGTTCTTTCAGCTTTAACGGCTAAATTTATACTGCCTCATGTTTCAAAACGATTGAGTTCATCTCAAATGGGAGTATTAGGATGGTCATTTATGCTGGCAGGGGGATTATTGCTGTTGATTTCAGTGTATACAGGTCATCCGCTAACTATGGTTTTATTAGGATCTGCTTGTATTTCGGGAATAGGGATGACGTTCTGCTTTACTGCACTTTCAGTGATGGGAATTCAGGATGTTGAACCTTCCAATTACGGATTGGCATCAAGTTTGAGTTCTACAAGTTACTTCCTGGGAGCTGGAATCGGGCTTTCATTCATGACTTTAATGAGTCAGGTCTTTCCTTCAGAATTTGCAGTGGGAAGTCTGAATCTGATCGTACTGATTAGTTATGCTCTTTTAGCCCTTGGAATGTTATTCTATTTTATATTAAAAAGCTTAAAAATGAAGCAGACAGAAGTGGCTGTTTCATGATAAGCGACCTTAAAATTACACAAACTATATGAGCAAGGAATTGGTGTTTAGGCACCGGTTCCTTTTTTTTGCTTTTCACAGTATCGCCCTTCTTTACTACCTTTGTAGCATGAGAATACAAATCATTAGTGACCTTCATCATGAATTTGGAAGAACTGAATTATGTTTTGATAATGCAGATGTTATTGTGCTGGCTGGTGATATTAATCTGGGAACTAAAGGAATTGAATGGATCAAGGAAATTATTCCTGATAAACCGGTAATATATGTATTGGGGAATCATGAATATTATAATGGAGCATATCCGAAAACACTTCATAAAATAAAAGAAGTGGCCAAAGATTCCAATGTTTTAGTGCTTGAAAACTCTTTTGTAGACATTGAAGATATTCGTTTTCATGGAACTACTTTATGGACCGATTTTTCAATCTTTGGAAATCCTGTGAAATACGGAATGATCTGTCAACCGAAGATGAACGATTATAAAAAGATCAGGCGTGATCCGTCTTACTCAAAAATGAGAACCATAGACACGTTCAAAATTCATCAGCTTTCAAAAGTATGGCTGCAGGAGAGTCTTGAAGTTTCAAAAGAACTTAAAAATATAGTCGTTACCCATCATGCACCAAGCATTCAATCTGTACCGGAACATTATAAGGAAGATCCATTGACCTCTGCTTATGCATCCAATCTGGAGCATATGATTCTTGAGCATCAACCATTATACTGGATTCATGGGCATATTCATACACCGTGCAGGTATCATATTGGAAAGACCGAAATCATTTGTAATCCCCATGGATATATCGATGAAAAGTATAATGGATATGAGAAAGAATTGATTGTTGAAATATAGGAAGAATTAGGTTGGCTTAAAAGGTTTACTATTATTGGTGATAAGTAACTTCTGCTATTCCTTTCCTTTGACGAAGTGGTTAATGTGTCGTTTTTGCTTTACTATGCCTCTTTTGTCTTTTCCCGGTTTCCTCTTTTTCACTACCTTCGTGCCCTACAATCCATTTCCTATGGCTAAAAAGTCCCCTAAAGAATCTCTCCAGGAACCCGATTTTGTTTCACAGCTGGCTTTTGATGAAGTGTTACAGCAAGTAGAATTTGATCTCAGGATCAAAGAGTTTGTGGTAATGGAAATTGACAGAGCAAATTATATTATCAAACCTAATATGCCCTATCGCTCAGATTATTTCTGTATTTTTTTGGTTCAGGAGGGGAGTGTGGGGTTTAGATTGGATGATAAAAAATATATGGTCTATAAAGGAGATATTGTCTTTTGTCCTATGGCAGAGACTTTTTGGGTAGATGATATTGCGGATGATTATAATGCCAAATATATTTTCTTTTCGGTAGATTTTATTTCCCAGGCTGGTTTTAATTATAAATCTAATAATGTTCTGAAGAGTTTGTCATCAGACCCTACTCATATTGTAAGGAATGAACCGGAACTTTATAAAAGGTTACAATTCTACCTTGATGAATTGAAGATGTTGAATAACAAGGAGAAAGATAATTATTATTTTAACGAAATGATCTGGCACCACTTCTCGTTGGTTATCTATGAAATCGATAATTATTTCAAAAAAATTGAAAAGCCGCATTCGGTGACCCCTAGGGAAGACGAACTGACCACCAGTTTCTTTATACTTGTTCAGCAGTATTTTAAAGACGAACACAATGTACAATTCTATGCGGACAAGTTATTTATTAGCCGGAAATATCTTACCAAAGTGATCAATAAAACAATGTTCAAAACACCTAGGGATATTATTCATCAGGTATTGGCAGTAGAAGCAAGATTATTGCTCAGAAATCCGAATCTTAATGTCAATGAAGTAGCTTCAAAGCTTAAATTCTCAGATCAGGCGTCCTTTAGTAAATTTTTCAAAAAACATACAGGGAGAGCTCCTCTGGAGTACAGGAAAGATGATTTGTATTGATAATCAATGAGTTGTGTTTAAGGTGTCTTTTTGATAAAAAATTGACTTATTTTTGATTTAAATTTTAGAAATATATCATTCAATTTATCTATGAATGATATTTCTCATGTTTTTTAAAATAAGGAGTCTTTTTGACAAAACAAGGGGTTTTTTGAATAATTCTATTGAATTTTTTTCGTTCGAATTTTGTGGCGAAAATTTAAATGACTAGAGTTATGCAAAGATTTTTTGTTCAAAAATCAACACTACTTTTTCTTGCACTCATTGCATTGGCGGGATGTAAGAAAGGGAATCAAAACCAGGCTTATCAGCAACAGGCACCAGAACTTCCTGTAGAAATAGTACAACAAGGAGACGCTTCAGTTTCCAGAGAATATGCAGCATCGGTTGAAGGAATCTCTAATGTAGAAATCAGACCTCAGGTAACAGGATACCTAAGTAAAATTTTTGTAGATGAAGGAGATTATGTGAGAGCCGGGCAACCACTTTTTAAAATTGAAGACAGAATATTTACTGAACAGATGAAAAGTGCGCAGGCTGCATTGATTACAGCGCAGGCTAATCTTTCGACATCTAAAATTGATCTGGACAGAAAAAAGGAACTTTTAAAAAATAAAATGGTTTCCGAAATACAGGTGAAGGAAGCTGAAGCGGCTTATAATGCAGCTAGAGGAGCAGTAAGCCAATCAACATCTTCCATTGAATCGGCAAAGATCAATCTTAATTTTTCTACGATTAAAGCTCCGGTAAGCGGATTTATCGGAAGATTCAATTATCGTTTAGGAAGCTTGATGACACCAGGCAACCAGGAAGCGATTACCCTACTGTCAGATATTCATCAGGTGTATACCTATTTCAGCTTAAGTGAAAATGACTTTAATAACTTCCGGAAACAATATGTAGGAAGCAGTATTGATGAGGTTATTAAAAACACTCCGGCAGTATCTCTATTACTTTCCGGTGGTGAAAAGTATGCTGAGACAGGAAGGATTGATGCTGTTGAAGGGCAGTTTAATAAAACTACGGGTTCTATTACTTTAAGAGCAAAATTCAACAACCCGAATAATATCCTGAGAAGCGGAAATACAGGAAAGATCTTATTGGATCAGTTCTATAGCAATGTTGTGTTGCTTCCGATTGCATCTACCAGAACCATTCAGGATAAAGTTTTTGTGTTTACGATCAAGAATGGAAAAGCAGAAATGCTTCCTGTAGAAGTCAGTGGAAAAGCGGGTGATAATTTCATTGTTTCCAAAGGGTTGAAAGCTGGAGATCAGTATATCGTTTCCGGTTTCGACAGATTACAGCCGGGAACTCCTGTAGTGGCACAAAAGAAAAATGCTCAACAGAAAAAATCGTAAGAAGAAATCATGTTAAAGAAAATTATAAAAAGACCCGTACTGGCCACGGTTATTTCCGTGTTGCTTGTTATTCTCGGGATTGTCGGTATGGTCAGCCTGCCGATTACAAAATTCCCGGATATTGCACCGCCTACCGTGATGGTAACGGCTGCCTATCCCGGAGCTAATGCTGAAACAATTGCAAGATCTGTGGCTCCACCATTGGAAAACGCCATCAATGGAGTAGAAAATATGGATTACATTACTTCTACAGCGAGTAATGATGGAACATTGAGTATTACTGTGATCTTTAAACTGGGTACAGATCCGGATCAGGCTGCGATTAATGTTCAGAACAGGGTAGCACAGGTAACCAACCAGCTTCCTGCTGAGGTGATCCAGGCCGGAATTACTACGGTAAAGAGACAGAATAGTATGATTGCGATGGTTTCCTTAACGAGTAAAGATGGTTCAATGAGTGATCTTTTCCTTGAAAACTATGCAAAAATCAATATTGTTCCGGAACTGAAAAGGGTGAAAGGAGTAGGTGATGCTATGGTGTACGGTAACAAAGATTATTCTATGCGAGTATGGCTTGATCCGAATAAACTGGCTTCCTATAATCTTACTCCATCTGATGTTTCCCGTGCGATTCAGACCCAAAATCTCGAAGCAGCACCCGGAAGATTAGGGGAAAGAAGTAAAGAAGTAATGGAATATGTTCTCCGGTATAAAGGAAAATTTACCGAGCCTGAACAATACGAAAATATTACCATTAAAGCATTAAGCGACGGGTCTGTTTTGAAATTAAAAGATGTTGCCAGAGTAGAGTTTGGAGCTTACAGTTATACGGTTTCCTCTAACTTTAATAAAAAAGCTTCTGTAACGATGGCGATCTTCCAGATGGCGGGTTCCAATGCGAACGAGGTTCAGATTGCACTACAGGAAAGAATGAAGGAATTGGAAAAATCTTTCCCGGCAGGAATGGATTATGAAATTCCATATGCGACTAAAGAGGCATTAGACCAATCAATTGAACAGGTAATTCATACCTTGATTGAAGCATTTATTCTTGTATTCATTGTAGTGTATATTTTCTTACAGGATTTCCGATCTACTTTAATTCCAGCCATTGCAGTACCGGTTTCGATTGTAGGAACGTTCTTCTTTATGAAGATTTTTGGATTCTCTATCAACATTCTTACATTGTTTGCCCTGGTGCTCGCGATTGGTATCGTGGTGGATGATGCCATTGTAGTGGTAGAAGCCGTTCATGCTAAAATGGAGCATAAAAAACTGAATCCAAGAGCAGCTACCATGTCTGCGATGAGTGAGATTACAGGAGCTATTGTTTCCATTACTTTAATTATGTCTGCGGTATTCGTTCCGGTAGCATTTATGAGTGGTTCCACAGGGCTGTTCTATCAACAGTTTGCTTTAACATTAGCAATTGCTATTATAATTTCTGCTATCAATGCATTGACTTTAAGTCCAGCTTTATGTGCATTATTTCTTAAACAGCATCATGGGGGAACTCATGAAAAAATGAACTTTAAAGACCGTTTCTTTGCTGGATTTAATGCGAGTTTTAATAAGCTGACATTCCGTTACGGAAAAGCGGTACTGTTTCTTTTGAAGAAAAAGTGGATTGCAGTGGCCATGATTGTAGCGTTTGGAGGATTGTTTGCCTGGATGTCTATGACCACTCCAAAAGGATTTATTCCTGATGAAGATCAGAGTTTTATTATTGTAACGGCTAACCTGGCACCTGGAGCGTCTAAAGACAGAACATCCAAAGTAGTATCTGATACGGAAGATCTTTTGATGAAAGATCCTGCGGTAGATAAAGTGATTTCTGTAGATGGGCTGAACTTATTCAGTGGATCAATGTCTTCCTCAGCAGCTTCTATTTTCGTTAAATTAAAAAATTCAGGAGAAAGAGGAGCTGTTAGCAATATCAATGACATTATTGGGCAGACGCAGGGAATGCTTTCCAAAGATAAAAGAGCGAATTTCCTTGTAATTAATACGCCAACGGTTGATGGTTTCGGAAATACGAGTGGAATGGAGCTGGTGCTTCAGGATCGTACCAATGGAGAACTTCAGAACCTTGGAAATATTTCCTACGGAATGATGGGTGCTTTGATGCAGAGACCTGAAGTGGCGGTCGCATTTACCACTTTTGATGTTACCTATCCTCAGTTTGAAGTGCTTGTAGATGAGGTGAAATCCGCTCAGCTTGGAGTGAATGTTTCTGATGTATTGGGAGTGATGCAGGGATACTACGGAAGTATTCAGGCTTCAGATTTCAATAGATTTGGGAAATATTACAGAGTTTTAGTACAGTCTACTCCAGAAACGAGACAGGATAAAGAATCTCTGAATGGACTTTTTGTTAAAAATAACCTGGGACAAATGGTTCCTATCAATACTTTGGTGAGTTTAAAGCAGACAACAGGAGCTGAGGTGGTAGACCGTTTCAACCTTTTCAATTCATCCAATTTAACAGTAATGGCTGCGCCGGGTTACAGTACAGGACAAGCTATGGCGGCTGTAGAAGAAGTAAGCAAGCAGGTTCTTCCTCCTGGATATACTTATGATTATAAAGGGATGAGCCGTGAAGAGGCAGGTTCCAGTTCGCAGTCAGTAATGATTTTTGGGTTGTGTATTGTATTTGTATTCTTCCTTTTATCAGCACAATATGAAAGTTATATTCTTCCATTAGCTGTATTGATCGCTATTCCTGTAGGATTATCAGGCGTTTTTGTGGGAATTACTTTCGCAGAGTTATCTAATAATATTTACGTTCAGATTGCTCTTGTAATGTTGATCGGGCTTTTGGCGAAGAATGGTATTTTGATCGTGGAATTTGCTATCCAGAGACGAAGAGCTGGAAAAAGTCTTATTGCTTCAGCGGTGGAAGGAGCAAAAGCAAGATTACGTCCGATTTTGATGACCTCTTTGGCATTCATTACAGGATTGCTTCCATTGATTTTTGTAATAGGACCGTCAGCAATGGGTAATCATTCTATTGGATATGCGGCAATTTCAGGGATGCTTTTTGGAACCATCTTAGGGATTTTTGTAGTTCCGGTACTTTTTGTGATGTTCCAGGCTTTGCATGAGAAAATCAACGGAAGAGTAGTAACTGATGCAGATTGGGAATATTAATTCAAATGATTTTAACAATGAAAATTAAAAATATAGCATATATCGCATTCATTTCGGGAACCGCTGTTTCTTGCGGAGTCCAGAAGTATGAACAGCCTGAAGTGAAAATGCCTGAAGCTTTCAGAAGTGACAGTGTTGTGGTTGAGCAGAATGACAATATTGCGAAGATCGGTTACAAAGACTTTTTCAAAGATCCGGTTTTGGTAAAATTGATTGATAAAGCAATGGTGCAGAATAATGATTTGCAGGTAGCTTTAAAACAAATAGAATTTGCTTCATTAGCGTATACGCAAAGCAAATGGGGAAATATTCCTACAATCAATGCCACTGCGAATGCCACTATCAACCGTGCTTCAGATAACAGTATGAACGGAATGATGGGGAGGCAGTTTATGGGAAAGAGGTATACAGAAGATTATACGACAGGGCTCAATTTTTCGTGGGAAGCTGACATCTGGGGAAAAATTAAAGGAAGAAAGGAGCAGGCATTAGCAGACTATCTAAAAACCCAGGAAGCAGCGAAAGCGGTAAAAACACAAGTGGTGGCAGCAGTCGTTCAGGGCTATTACAATCTTTTGATGCTGGATACTCAATTGGAAATTACAAAATCCAATCTTACCTATGCGGATACTACCCTGAAATTTTTGGTAAAACAGCAGGAGCTTGGATTAACAACAGCTTTAGCGGTACAACAACAGGAAATTGTAAAAGATCAGATCCTGAAAACAATTCCGGCGATTGAAAGTTCTGTGGCTACCCAGGAAAATGCTTTGAGTTTATTAACGGGTTCTATGCCTGAGAAAATCGAAAGAAGTGCAAGTCTGAATACTATTCAGTCTCCGGACCATATTTCTGCGGGAGTTCCCTTAGAATTATTAAGCTATAGGCCAGATATAAAAACTGCTGAGTTGGAAGTGAGGAAGAGTGCCGCAGCAATTCATGTGGCCAAAATGAGCATGTATCCGTCATTGAATATTACGGCTCAGGGCGGAGTAAATGCTTTCCAGATCAGTCATTGGTTTAGTATTCCGGGATCTCTTTTCGGAATGGCTGCCGGAGCCATTGCCCAGCCTATTTTGAATGGAAAACAGCTGAAAACGCAGTATGAACAGTCTAAAGTATTGGCAGATCAGGCTGAAATAGGTTTTAAACAAGCTGTGTTGAAGGCAGTAGGAGAGGTTTCTGATGCACTGGTACAGATTCAGAAACTGGAAGAACAACAGAAAATTGCTGAAGGATTGGTTGTGAAGTCTAATGAAGCTGTAAAGAAAGCGGATTTGTTATTCAAATATAACTCTGCAACCTATGTAGAGGTCATTATGACACAGACCAATAAGCTTAATGCTGAATTGGAACTGGCTTCTCTGAAAGCTCAGCGATTGAACGCAATCACTGCACTGTATCGCTCCGTAGGTGGCGGATGGCAATAAAGTAAAATTAAACCTGCTTCGTCTTTAGATGCAGCAGGTTTTTAATCCAAAATTATTATGAAGGATACAAATATACAGGAGGGAATTATTTTAATTCCGGATTTTAGCGGATTTACCGAATTTGTGTTCAATACCAAACTTTATACAGGAGAATATATTGTAAGACAACTACTTTCTACATTGATTGATGTGAACAATCAGTATTTTGAAATTTCTGAAATTGAAGGTGATGCTATTTTGTTTTATCGGTATGATGAACATCCATCGTATCAGAATATTTCAGGAATGCTTTGGAAAATGCGCAATGCATTCAACAGAAAAATAAAAGAATTGAGTAAAAGCTTAAGTACTACCATAGATTTATCTTTGAAATTTATTGTCCATTATGGGGCATTTTCACAGTATAATATTGGAAGTTTCAGAAAATTGTACGGGAAACCGATTGTAGAGGCGCATCAGTTATTGAAAAACGGATGGGCACAGCAACCTTCATATGCTTTATTCAGTAATTCTTTTTTAGAAAGTACGAGTAATCAGGAAGCTGATTTTAATGAAGATCAGCATCATCTGCCAGAAGTAGGTATGATCCATTATTTTGAAAATGTAAACTAGCATATTTTTTATTTTTTAATCCTTGTAAATTTGCTATTGCTAGCGGCCCGGGGTGAGATCCGGGCTTTTTTATGGGTAAAATGAAAATAAATAATGTTAAAGTTTGGTTAATAGAAATTATTATCATGATGGATTTATTGTATATATGTTGGGAATAAGGGTTTTTAATTGTTTGTTTTATCTTAATAATTGTTATTTTTTTAAATTATTTTTAAAAATGAATTTGGTAAACTGTTAAAACCTAGAAGTTTATTTCGTTCTTTAATTTTTCTGATGTAACAAATGTTAGCGTATAGTGGTCTTATAGATAAAACTAAGATTTCACATGAAAAGAATATTATTTTCTATAGCAGCATTAACGGGTTCTTTGGTTCTGGCCCAGACTCAGACTCCAGATCCAGTTGCTAAGGATACTGTAAAGGGAAATGCAAAAGAGATAGAAGCGGTTACCATTGTAGCGAGAAAACCAACAGTAGAGTCTAAAGTAGACCGAACTGTTTTTAATGTGGCAAACAGTGCTATCGTAGCTGGAAATACTACATGGGATGTACTGAGAATGACCCCACTGGTAAGTATTGACAATAGTGACGCTATAAAAGCGGAAGGGCAATCGGTCACAGTATATATCAATGATAGAAAATCAGTTTTTACAGGAAAAGAATTAAAAGAATACCTTAAAACGATTCCGGCAGATAATCTACTGAAGATCGAGGTGATTACAAGCCCGTCTTCACGATATGAAGCTTCCGGTTCCGTAATCAATATTGTTTTGAAAAAACGCGATGATGAAGGATTAAAAGGAAGTATTTCACTCAGTAACAGACAGAGTACAAAAAATACACAGTATTCCAACTTCAACCTGAATTACCACAAAAAGAAATTTACGCAAACCTTTATAGGAAGTTATTCTAATAATAATTATGTACAAAAAGGTTCCAGTAATATTGTGTTTTATGCTGACAATACCCTCAATAGGGATTTGAGCTATCAAACCATATCCAGAAGTGAAACGCCATCACTTTCCTCTACTTCCGAATTTGAGCTTAATGATAAAAATAATATAGGAGTTGTCCTGGAGTATTATCAAAGCCGTGGTTTATCTTCATCAGATACAGACGGGAGAGAATATGATTATCTGAAAAAAGATTTTATTGATTATCATCAGGCTCAAAACGCGAATACCTTTTACCGTAATCTGGGAACGAATGCTTTTTATAAATATTACGATAAAGAAAAAAACAGGATCCTGGATATTAATCTAGGAACCAATTACTCCGGAAATGATAATAATGAGCTCATCAATAAAACAATATTAAATGATCCAAATATTAAAGAAATAGGATCAGTAAATAATGGGCAGATGCGTAATTATTATCTGAAAGTAGATTATACCCAGCCATTAGGCAAATCCTGGGGAACAATTGAAGTAGGAGGAAAAACAGAACTTAACAATCATGTAATTCCTAATAATCTTTATGGATACAGTTTGGGGACTTCTGAATATGCAGGGCTTTCAACAAGGGATAAATTCCATTATGAGGATAATATAACTTCTGTATATGCCAACTATAGCAAAACGTTTTTCAAGAAACTGGAAACCAGGATAGGTCTTCGATATGAATATATTGATTTCAAGGTAAGACAGGACGTTGCAGGAACCGAAAGAAAAGACGGCTATGGTACTTTTCTCCCTAACTTATTGCTGAAATATAATTTTTCAGATAAATATGATTTGAGCCTTACTTATGACCGTAGAATCTGGAGACCCTGGTATTCGGAATTCAATCCTTTTTTAACTCCATCCATTGACGGAACGTATTCCAGAGGAAATATGGATCTGAATCCAAACCCTAACGACAGGCTTTATCTGAAGTTTGGAATCCTGAAAAAGTATTTTATTTCTGCAAGATATATGTATACCAATCAGGATTACTGGACTACTTATTCCAGTGAAGGAGGAAGAAATGTATCTTTCCCCGGAAACTTTAATGGGAAAGTTGAGAAATATTACATTTTTGCCAATACCAATCAGAATTTTCTTAAAAATAAGCTGAATCTGAATGTTGGCTTCGGCTGGTACTATATTGATAATCATGATTTCAATTTGAAGAATGATATCGGAGGGAGAGCATATATCAATTATTGGGGTGGTTCTGCCAATCTTTCTTATACGAACCTTTTCAATAAAAATATTAACCTGAGTGCCTGGATGGAAATCTCCAATCAGAACAATGGAAATACCCAAGCCAATAATACTAATGTGTTCCACAATATTTCCATTACAAAAATATTTCCTAAAACACAGATGGAGGCCAGTATACAGCTGATGAATATCTTTAAACGACCTTATTCTGATGATATTACTTACAATCAGGGAGGAACAGTCAGAAGATATGAATTATGGGATTGGTATGGGGTGAATGTTACCTTTGTAAAGCGTTTCGGGAACCAGAAAGTGAAAGAAAATACCAAAACGGATGTTGAGAAAAATGCTGGAGGAGCAAAATAAAAAGTTAGTTCAATAAAAAATAAAGGTTTCAAATTGAAACCTTTATTTTTTATTTCAATACTGTATTTTTATAGGCAGATAAGTTAAAAAAATCTGTGTAATCCGTATGATCTGCGGGAAGTTTTCTGAAGATTTGAATCACTAAAATTATAGCCGGCGCTATTGATAAAGGAACCTTTTTTATTCATCAACGATGGGAAGCTGGCTTCTTTAAAGTTTTTATTTTTCTTGATGGTTAAAAATTATTTAAGTTCCCGCGAATGTCACAGATTACACAGATAGATGAGAACGTCTACTTAGGCACAGGAATCTGCGAGAAATAAAAAAGCAGGCTTCAAAACTGAAACCTGCTTCATAAATTCTACAAAATTAATTAGATAGATAAGTTAGTCGTCAAATAGTAATTTCCATCTTCTATCCATTACTATTTCAACGTAAACTTTATTTTTGTTTTGATGGCATCCGAAGAATTACCCATTAAAGCTTCAAAGTCTCCCGGTTCTGCTACCCAATCGTGTTTTTGAGCATCAAAGAAACTTAATGCAGATTTATCGATGGTGAAAGTCACTTCTTTTTGTTCTCCAGGGTTTAAATAAATCTTTTCAAAGCCTTTTAATTCTTTGGCAGGGCGTGGAACAGATGATTTCAAATCGCTGATGTAAAGCTGTGCAACTTCGGCTCCGGCTTTTTTTCCTGTATTTTTAACGGTTACCGTAAAAGTAATAGTATCGTTCTGTGATAAACTTGTTTTATCTGCTTTTGCTTTTCCAAATTCAAATGTGGTATAGCTTAATCCATGTCCGAAGCTGAAAAGAGGTTTAATGTTTTTGGTATCATGCCAGCGGTATCCTACAAATACACCTTCGTTGTAAGTGATATTGATCGGGTTTTTCTGATCTTTTCCTTTTCCTGCAGCCAATTCATCTTTCTGACCAGGATATTCTCCAAGTTGATGAGCTGAATTATCTTCAAGCTT
This sequence comes from Chryseobacterium sp. Marseille-Q3244, assembly GCF_940807095.1. Classification (NCBI taxonomy): domain Bacteria; kingdom Pseudomonadati; phylum Bacteroidota; class Flavobacteriia; order Flavobacteriales; family Weeksellaceae; genus Chryseobacterium; species Chryseobacterium sp. Marseille-Q3244. The sequence continues at coordinate 70,509 of NZ_CALNWX010000012.1, forward strand.
TACAGGGAAAGTAAACGGAAGTTTTCCTGATGGGTTGGCATCACCTGCTACAATAGAAGCAATAGAATTTCCAGCCTCAGAACCCAGATACCATGCCTGTAAAACTGTTGGTACCTCTTTAATCCAAGGCATGGCTACTGCATTTCCTGAAACTAAAACTACAGCCAGATTTTTGTTCGCTTTAGCTAATGCTGTAATCACATTATCCTGGTTGTAAGGTAATCCATAGCTCTTTCTGTCATTTCCTTCACTGTCCTGGAAGTCTGCTTTGTTTAATCCGCCAACGAAAATTACGTAATCGGATTTTTTTGCTAATTCTACAGCTTCATTGATGAGTTCCGCTTCAGAACGGGTGTCTTTCAGGTCCTGTCCGGATTTTACCCCGTTGTACTCTCCACCAATGTCACCTACATACCCTCTGGCATATTGCACATCAGCTTGTTTTCCAAATCTATTTTTGATTCCGTCTAAAGGAAGAGTTTCATATTTTACTTTTAAGGATGAAGAACCACCGCCCACAGTCATAATCTTGATGGCATTCTCACCAACAACAGCAATTCTTTTAGCCTTATTAACATCGATTGGAAGTATATTTCCCTGATTTTTTAACAGAACAATTCCTTCTTCCCCGATTTCTTTAGCTACAGCTTTATGTTCTTCAGAAGCGATATTTCCGAAAGGTTTATTTCGGTTCATTGTCGTTTTGTAGGCAAGACGAAGCAGTCGGGTTACCTTATCATCAAGTTCTTTAGTTCCTACTTTTCCTGCTTTAATCAGGTCAAGATATGGTTTTGCCAGATAATAATTATCATAGGCATTTTTGGTTCCGGCAGAAAGACCATTCGTCCATGATCCGAATTCAAGATCCAATCCGTTATGGATAGCCTGCTCAGTATTGTTAACAGCACCCCAGTCGGAAACCACTACACCTTTATAATTCCATTCTTTTTTCAGAATATCATTTAAAAGGTATTGATTCTGGCTGGCATACTGACCTTTATACATATCATAAGCGCCCATAATCGTCCACGAATCTCCTTCTGTCACTGCTGCTTTGAATGGAGGCAGGTAAATTTCATATAATGTTCTGTCATCTACATTTACATTGCTGGTATGGCGGAACATTTCCTGATTGTTCAGGGCAAAGTGTTTAACAGAAGTGGCTACCCCATTAGATTGTACCCCTTTGATATAAGGAACTACCATTTTTGAGGTCAGATAAGGATCTTCCCCCATATATTCAAAGTTTCTGCCATTTAGAGGAGTTCTGTAAATATTGACACCTGGGCCCAATAGAATATCTTTCTTTCTGTAACGGGCTTCTTCTCCCAATGCTTTACCGTAGTTCCAGGACATTTTCTTATTCCAGGTAGCAGATAAAGCGGTAAGGGCAGGGTAGGCGATAATGGAGTCGTTGGTCCATCCGGCTTGATCCCATTCGTCCCACATGACTTCAGGACGTACCCCATGAGGGCCGTCAGTCGTCCAGAACTCAGGAATTCCTAATCTTGGAACACCGGGAGAACTGAATTTTGACTGTGCATGCAGCATAGCTACTTTTTCTTCCAGGGTCATTCTGGAAAGGGCATCCTGAATACGCTGTTCTACAGGTTTTGATTCATCTAAATAAATGGGAGTAGTGTTCTGGGCCATATAAGAAACAGAAATAAAGGTGAATAAACTTACAATGGCGGTTTTCTTTAACATATTGCCTTTTTAATGGATTGAAGCAAAAATAAACAAAATTTTTATATTATCTCAAATTGAGAAAATAAATTTTGAAACATAAAAAAACTGCCTACAAAATTGCTGGCAGCTTGTTATTTATTGGAAGGTAGAAATCTGTTGGGAGAGATTTGTAGATAATAGACTGAGAGATGCAATATTTGATGTCAATAGTCAATTTTGCTTCGCAAGTGAATCGTTAATTAGGAGTGAAGGGATAACGATCTTGAACTTTAAACCTCGCACTCTACTTCTCAATCTTCAGGCTCATTACCATCCTTTCACAGCTCCTCCTTTGAAAACTTCCAGGGCTTTCTTTTCCACTTCATCAGATTGGTAAGCTTTAACAAAGTTTTTTACCTTCTGGCTGTTCTTATTATCCTGTCTTGCCACGACAAGGTTAACATAAGGAGAGTCTTTATCTTCTTTAAATATACCCTGCTTTTCTGAATCCAATCCGGCTTGTGCAGCAAAATTATTGTTGATGATTCCTACTACAACATCTCTGTCATCCAAAACCCTTGGGATCTGTGCTCCTTCAATTTCCATAATTTTCAGCTGTTTTGGATTTTCAGTAATATCGGTAACCTTTGGAAGCAATCCAACCCCTGCTCTTAGTTTCAGTAAACCGTTTTTCTGCAATAGAAGTAAGGAACGTCCACCATTGGTAGGGTCATTGGGAATAACAATAGTGCTCCCATTTTGTAACTGGTTAAGATTGTTAATTTTCTTTGAATAAGCTATAATAGGGTAGACAAACGTATTTCCTACAATAGCAAGATTATATCCTCTTTGTTTTGATTGTTCGGTTAAATAAGGAGCATGCTGAAAAGCATTCACATCAATATCTCCATTCATCAAAGCTTCATTGGGAACAACATAATCATTGAAAGGAATCAGCTCCACTTCAAGGTTGTATTTTTCCTTTGCTACTTTTTTAGCTACTTCAGCGACTTCCTGCTCTGGTCCATAAGTAATTCCCACTCGGATAAAGTTCGGATCATCTTTTCTTCCTGAACAGGCACTGAAAAGAAGTACTCCAGCAGCGATTAAACCTAAAATTTTTATTTTTTTCATTCTATTCTTTTTAATTTGTAAAGAAGTTAAAATAGTAAAATCACAAAAGCAGCGTTCGTTTATTTATTCTCCTTTACTCAAAAACTCTATTACCTTCAACTTATCTATAGTCAAACCTCTTAGAAAGTCTATCTCCCATAAACTGGATGATAAAAACCAAAAGTACTAGTAAGATCAATACCGTATTCATAATCACAATATCATAACCGATATATCCATACTGGTATCCAACCTGTCCTAATCCACCGGCACCTACAGCACCACCCATCGCAGAATACCCTACTAATGTGATTAATGTAATGGTTGCATTATTAATTAATGAAGGAAGTGCTTCCGGAAGTAAAACCTTTCTGATGATCTGAAAAGGGGAAGCGCCTAAGGCTCTCGCTGTTTCTATTAATCCGTGAGGAACTTCGATAAGGCTGTTTTCAACCAATCTTGCAATAAAAGGGGCTGCTCCCACACTTAATGGAACCAATGCTGCATTGACTCCAATGGAGGTTCCCGCTAAAACCCTTGTAAAAGGAATCATCCATACAATTAAAATGATGAAAGGGATAGCTCTGAAAATATTGACAATAATGGATAATGCTCTGTAGTAGATCACATTTTCTAACAACTGTCCTTTTCTTGTTAAAAATAAGAGAATTCCAACGGGGAGCCCTAAAACAAATCCAAAAAATCCGGATACGAATGTCATATAAATTGTTTCCCAGGTTCCTTTTGCCAAAAGGGCAAGTACTGCATCACTAAGCATATCCTTTTACTGTATTTTGAATTTTGTTCTGATTAAAATAATAGATGGCCTTCTGGTTTTCCTCAGCCTCTCCTTGAAGTTGCAAAAGTAGTTTACCAAAATTAGAATTCCCAAAATATTCTACATCTGCTTTCAAAAGTTTGTAAGGGATTTTATGTTCATTGTATAAGGCTGAAAGAATCTGTTCAACACTTATGTTTTCGTTAAGTTCTATTTCGACCAATGGAAATAAACCTTCCTGAGGTTCTTTCTGTAGCCTGGTATTGAGTTCCTGTGGCAGGGTCATGATGTCTGAATTTATAAATTGTTGGATCACCGGATTTTCCCGGTTTGAAATGATCTCACTTAATGTTCCTTTAGCTAATAGTTTTCCTTTGTCTATCACGGCAACGTGATTACAAACAGCTTTAATGACTTCCATTTCATGGGTAATCAGAAGAATAGTAATTCCTAATCTCACATTAATATCCTTTAGGAGCTGTAAAATAGATTGGGTGGTAACCGGATCCAATGCACTGGTGGCTTCATCACAAAGCAACAGGTGAGGATCATTGGCTAAAGCCCTTGCGATGGCCACTCTTTGTTTCTGTCCTCCGGAAAGGCTTCTTGGGTAATCATGGGCTTTATCTTCAAGGCCAACAATCTTCAGTAATTCGTTGACCTTTTTATTGATTTGATCTTTGCTGATGTGGTCCAGCTCCAGAGGAAGTGCTACATTATCAAAAACAGTTCTTGAAGAAAGAAGGTTAAAGTGCTGGAAGATCATTCCTATTTTTTTACGTTCTTCAGCAAGCTGCTTTGAACTTAATTGGGTGAAATCCTTTCCATTAATAATGATCTGCCCTTCATCCGGTCTTTCCAACAGATTAACGGTACGGATCAGGGTACTTTTTCCGGCACCGGAGAAGCCTATGATACCTACAATATCTCCTTTATCAATATTGAGGCTCACCTGATCCAATGCCTTAAATGCCTGCTTCTTCTGATGGAATGTTTTTGATATGTTTCTGATTTCTATCATTCTGATGTTTTATACTATTTAAATAGGCTGATATCTTTTGCCTGCCCTGTTAAAAAATCTTCTAACTCTTCTGATTTTGACCTTAGACCGTTTGGAAAGCTTGAAATACTTGGTGACATTGGTCAGCAATACTCCCAGCAATATGATTGCCAAACCATATAACTGGCCTCCATTGATACTTTGATTAGCCACAATCCATCCTGCAATAACCGTAACAATAGGGTTAATGTAGGTATGGGTACTTACCAATGCAGCGGGTTTCACGGACAACAGCCAAATGTACGACAAATAAGCGACTATCGATCCAAAGAAGATCAAAAACAGAACACTTGCCCATGCCGATACAGGCACGTTTGAAGCAGAAAAATGAGTCCATTCTCCTCTGAATAAGGCAATAAGAAAAGCCGCTACTCCTGCTACAATAAGCTGCTGGGCAATATTCATAAAAGTAGAATGTGAGGCTGGATTTTTCTTGGAATATAGAGAACCTAAAACCCATGCAATAGAACTTAATCCCAATACTACAAAAGCAGTAATCCGTAATTGAGGATCACCAGAAGCATGTGCCGCAGTAGAGTTTACACTTCCTTTTAAGAAGAATATCAATCCTACGAATCCAATCATCAGACCTATCGGAATAAACTTATCTGAAAAATAGTATTTCCAGTTTTTTCTATCGATGGCAATGAACCAGAAGGGTCCGGTGGCAATAGAGATTGCAGCTTCTGAAGCTGTTACATACTGTTCGCCCCAGGCTACAAGACCTGTTCCTCCGGTAAGGATAAGAACTCCGGTAATGGCATTTTTCTTCCAGTTGACCAGAGAATTTGCTTTTTCCCCTTTAGACAATAAATACCCCATCATCAAAACCCCTGCTACCAGAAATCTCAATCCCGAAAGAATGAACGGAGGAAAACCTTTCAAGCCAAATGAAATAGCTAAAAACGTAATCCCCCATATTACATAAATGTTTGTAAATGCCAATGGAACCAGCCATTTGTTTTTAGAATTGCTCATTTTTATTTTTTTTAATGTTTTGGTTTTAAATAAAAAAGGCCCTACAACTTGGTAGGGCCTTCAAAAGTATGTCATATTAAAAGTAAGGTCACCCACAGTATTCTTTATGCACAGGCATACACATATCCTTCATCATGTTTTTAATGATGTGTTTATGAGTTGCATTATTCTTTGTTATTGTGCTCATTTTATTTTATTTCCTGAATACGTTTGCAAATATATAATATAATTTCTATTAGTCTACTAAAAATGTAGGGTTTTTGAATGTTAAATTATCATTAACGATTTAACTTGCTGTTTTTAAATTGTTTAATCTTTTTATTTTTTTCTATTTTAAGCTGTTTTGAATATGGTTTTTCCATTTTAAATTCATTTTCCATTGAGATTTCCGGTTTTTTACGTTGTAAGAAAAATAAAATAAATTAAAATTTTTAAGAATTGTATAAAATAGGATTGCATCATAACACTTTATCTTCATGATAAAAAGAGTTGGCTCTCAACTCCTATGATTCCTGTAAATTTTAAAATAGTTTTCATTTTTAACAATATTTATGATTAGACATTGATGACTAATCATTAAATTTGAAATATCAATTTTATTAATTTTAAAAAGAATCAATATGAAACGTTTTGAAAACAAAGTTGCTTTTATTACAGGAGGAAATTCAGGAATTGGGAAAGCTGTGGCTGTTTTAATGGCAAGAGAGGGAGCGAAGGTTGTTATTGCCGACCTTAAAGAGAACCGGGAAACCCTGGAAGAAATTCTGAAAGAAGGAACCGACGCAAAATTTATTGCATGTGATGTATCAAATCATGAAGAAGTGGAAAGAGCTGTTAATGAAACGATAGAGGCGTTCGGAAGTTTGGATATAGCGGTTAATAATGCAGGAATTGTAGACGCATCTCCTGTTCATGAAAAGACAATAGAAGAATGGCAGAAAGTTCTTAATATCAATCTGAGCGGGGTGTTTTATGGAATGAAATATCAGATTGCCCAGATGAGAAAACAGTCAACAGGTGGGGCTGTTGTGAATATGGGTTCTATCATGAGCCAGGTTGCTGAATTCGGAATTGCTTCGTATGCTTCATCAAAACATGGGTTGGTAGGCCTTACCAAAGTAGCTGCGTTGGAAAACGGAACTCATAATATTCGTGTTAATGCGATTGGTCCGGGATATATAGAAACCCCTTTGTTAATGGACAATGCAGCACAAAGTGCAGAGTACAGATCCTATATGGAATCTAAACATGCGATGAAAAGATTGGGAAAACCCGAGGAAATTGCAAAAGCTGTATTATTTTTGGCATCAGATGACGCAAGTTTCTGTACAGGAGCTTATCTTCCGGTAGATGGAGGTTATCTGATACAATAATTAAAATAAAGAAATGAAAAAAATAAAAGCAGGAGATCTTCCACTTCGAAGGCAGCTGGGAATTACCATGGTGGAAACATATCATCATGTATATGAAAAATCGCAAGAGTTTTTTGCCGGTTATGGGCTTACTTCTCAGCAGTATAATGTGCTTTCGATCCTGCATGATGCGGGTCAGCCATTATCTACTTCTGCCATTTTGAAAAAGATGTTAGAGAAAAACGCAGGAGTATCCAGACTGGTAGACCGATTGATTCTAAAAGAATTGGTTGAAAAAAGTGTGAATACAGAAGATAAACGCCTGATAGATGTTGCACTTACGAAAAAAGGAGATTCTTTATATAAAAAAGTGACTGACCATCTAGCGGGGGTAGATGATGTGTACAATGCATTGACAGATGAAGAAACAGAAACTCTGATCCGCCTTTTGGAAAAAATGAGAAAAATTTAATCTCAAATATAGGATCTAAAAAGAAATGAATTGAATAATTTTTTAAATCATTTGTGATGTTTTTTTTGTTTTGAAAAAAATAATTTTGTTTTCATTAAACTAAAAGGAAGGTAGAAAAAATAGATGCTGCGGTTTTTTAGTGGAAAATATATTCGGTTATTAAATTTCATAAGATTCTTTTCTACATGAGTACACATATCAAGCCTCTTGAAAATAGACAAAATCAAAAATACCACTTCATTCCGGATGTTCCTGATATGATTTCATATCAGAACTTCCGGAATGAAGCTATGGATGGTATTGCAGGAACAGAAGAGGCCTTTTCATTATTTTTAATAAAAAAAGGTCATGGAACTCACACAGTAGACGGAGAAGTAAAAGAAGTTCAGAACAGACAGATGCATTTTGTTTTTTCAGGGCAGATCAACCAATGGGATCTGGAATCTGGTTATGAAATAGATCGTATAATGATCTCTGGGAAAATATTTGAAACTTTCGGCAGTTATCTAAAATACCCTTTCACTCATTATATGAAGTTGGGGAACATTAGTTTATCAGCAGAAAGTTTTGAAAAATTTCAATATGAATTTATCAATATTGGAGCTGAGGTGAAAAGTGGGCCGGAAGGACAATTAACTTCTGAATTCAGGCTTAAAGTCATCATGTTGATGCTGAGCAAAGAAATCTACAGGCTTCATTATGAAAAAAGAATGAATTCTGCCTGTCTTCTTTCTAGATTTATTACATTAGTATTCGAACATTTTCGAGAACAAAGAACAGTCAGTTTTTATGCCGATAAATTGTCTGTTACAACCAATTATCTGAATATTCTGTGCAATAAGCACCTAGGAAAAACAGCAACCGGAATCATAAACCGAGAATTATTAGCAGAAATCAAACAATATCTGGCGGCTTCCAATGTATCAATTAAAGAATTAGCTATTCTGATGAATTTCAGTTCAATCACCAGTTTTTATGCTTTTTTTAAAAAGTACACGGGAATGACACCCAAAGAGTTTCAAAATCAATATACAGGCATAAACGTACTGAATAGAATACCGGAAGATCTATAATTTTCAAAAACTATAATTTCCATTACATCTCCGATTATGAGAAAAGAATTCTTATCCGATTAAGATAAGAAAGTATTCCTGTCGCTTTATTTCAAAATGGTATGATACTTATAAAAATAAGCAACATTTAAATGTATTGATGAATATGAATGAGAGAAACATTCCAATTCAGCGGATCCGGGAGGTTCAGGAAAGATTGAAAATATATCATGATATTATTTTTTGCCAATCCAAGGGATCTTATTATTGGTATAACCCTATTCGTCATGATTTTCTTTCACTGATATTGTTTGAAAGCGCAGAGGGAAAGCATATCATTGAGGGGAAAGAATATCTCATACAAGGGAAGCAGCTTCATCTGGTATTTCCAGGTCAGATCCATTATTGGAATTGTGAAAGCCAACATGAGATCTGCCAGCTATTTATAAGCGAGAATATATTTGAAAGAATGGAACGATTGATGCCGTTTCCGATTTTTATGTACAAAAAAAAGCCGGTTATTGATCTGGATGATGAGGATTTTAACAGATTCATGCATGAGTTCAAGGATATTCGGGATGAACTTCAAATTCCCTCGCCGGTGATGAGCGAAATTATTTACTCCAAAATGAAAATTATCGCCAGAAATATTGCTAAAGAAGTACAGAAAAATACAGAATACCTTAATGTGTATGAAAGCCATCCGGTTCTTTTTGATTTTATGAACCTTTTGAATAAAAACTTCAGACAGGAGAGAACCAAAAAATATTATGCAGACCAATTAAGGATCAATGCTAATTATCTGAATATTCTCTGCAAAAAATATTTGGGACGAACAGCCACCGAAATAATACACAATCAAACCATAGAAAAGATAAAATATAAGCTGATGATGACAGCTGATCCTTTGAAAGATATTGCCTTTGACTTTAGTTTTCAAAACTATGGGCATTTTTCAGGTTTTGTTAAAAAACATACAGGAATTACTCCAAAAAAATTCAGGGAACTGTATGGAATACCTGTCGAGAAAAGGAGTAATCAACAATGAAAACATGAGTTTTAAAGAAAATTCGTAACATAGAAAGTTATATGGGGGAAAAGTGTAATAAGGAGGATTGGAAATGGATAGGCTTCTGCAATGCTCATGAAATCAATCTGTGTTTTCGAATAAAATAGACAATCTTTCCGATGATTTTGATACATTTATCCATTTCCGAAGCTAAGAACATTTTCAAAAGCTTTGACATTCAATGACTCTGAATCTAAATTAGCTAAAGTCAAAAAAAATCCCGATTTTTGCCTCCTTCAATAAACCTGAGTTCATGAAATTATGTATTGCCGAAAAACCAAGTGTTGCCAGAGATATTGCCAAAGTATTAGGTGCTACCGCATCTAAACAGGGCTATATGGAAGGAAACGGCTATTGCGTGACATGGACGTTCGGACATCTTTGTACCCTAAAGGAACCTCACGATTACGGTCCGCAATTCAAATCCTGGAATTTATTTTCACTGCCTATTATTCCCAGCAGTTTTGGAATAAAACTAATTCAGAATAAAGGAGTAGAAAATCAGTTTAAAGTGATTGAAAGGCTAGTCGAAGAATGTGATGAGGTCATTAATTGTGGGGATGCCGGGCAAGAGGGAGAATTGATCCAGCGTTGGGTACTGCAGAAAGCAAAATGCAACAAACCTGTTCAGCGTTTATGGATTTCTTCATTGACGGAAGACGCTATCAAAGAAGGTTTTGCCAGCCTGAAACCGGCAGAAGATTATAAAAACCTATATCTGGCTGGAAATGCCAGAGCAATAGGAGATTGGCTATTGGGGATCAACGCAACAAGGCTTTTTACCAAGAAGTTTGGGGGAAATAAAGCTGTTCTTTCCATTGGAAGGGTACAGACTCCTACATTAGCTATGCTGGTTCAGCGCCAGAAAGAAATTGATGCTTTTACTACCGAAGAATATTGGGAACTGAAAACCAAATATCGTGAGGTGGTTTTCAATGCTGCGATTGATCGTCTTAAAACGTTAGAGCGTGCAGAAAAAGGGTTAGAATATCTTAAAGTAAATCCTTTTGAAATCGTTTCGTTTGAAATTAAAGAAGGAAAAGAAAAAAATCCACGGCTTTTTGATTTGACCGGATTGCAGGTGGAAGCCAACAAAAAATACGGATATTCAGCAGAGAATACATTGAATTATGTTCAGAGTCTTTACGAAAAGAAACATGTAACCTATCCTCGTGTTGACACTACATACTTATCAGATAGTTTATATCCGAAAATAGAAGGAATTCTTCGAAAGATGTATCCATACCAGGAGTTGATTGCACCTTTATTGGAAGCTCCGATTCCAAAATCAAAAGCGGTGTTTGATGATACCAAAGTTACCGATCACCATGCGATCATTCCTACGGAAGTTCCTCCTTCCCAAAATCTGAGCAGAGAAGAAAAACTGATTTATGACCTGATCGCGAAACGTTTCATTGCGGTTTTTTATCCCGAATGTAAAATTTCAAATACGTTGGTAGAAGGAAAAGTAGGAACTATTCCTTTCAAAACCAGTGGAAGACAGATTCTGGAACCGGGATGGAGATCTGTTTATGCGAAAGAACCTAAAGAAGAGTCTACAGATAAGGAAAAAGAAAAAGAGGAAGAACAAACTATTCCTGAATTTATCGTAGGAGAAACCGGACCTCACGACCCTATGATTCACCAGGGAAAAACGACTCCACCAAAACCTTACACGGAAGCAACCTTGCTGAGAGCAATGGAAACCGCCGGAAAACAGGTTGAAGATGAAGAATTGCGTGAAATGTTGAAGAATAATGGGATCGGAAGACCATCTACCCGTGCCAACATTATCGAAACGTTATTCAAAAGAAAATATATTGAAAAGAAACGAAAAAATCTGATTGCCACTCAAACAGGAATTCAGCTGATTGATACTATTGAAGATGAACTTTTAAAGAGCCCGGAACTAACTGGAGAATGGGAATCTAAACTTCGTAAGATTGAAAAAGGGGAGTATGAAGCCAACCTTTTCAAAGAAGAACTGATTCAGATGGTAACAGAGCTTACCGATAAAGTAGTATACGGAAAAGGTAAAGTCATTACCCTGCAGGACGAAGAGAAAGAAGAGGTGAAGGAAAAGAAAAAAAGAGAACCTGCACAGAAAAAAGAGCTTCAGTCCTGGGAAGAAACAAAATGCCCGAAATGCAAGGAACATAACCTGATTAAAGGTAAAGCTGCTGTTGGATGTTCAGATTTTAAAAACTGCGGGTTTAAAATCACGTTTGAAATCTTTGGTAAAAAATTATCTGATAAGCAGCTTTTAGATCTTGTTTTAAAAGGAAAAACTTCTAAACTGAAAGGGTTCAGTGCTCACCAGGAAGGGTTGACAGAAGGAGTACTTTCTTTAACAGATGATTTCCAGGTACTGCTTACCTAATTATTTTGCCAATATCATAATTGGAGACGTAATAACTCACTTCCTTAGAAGGGATGAATTCAAAAAAATGAAAAGCTTTTAAGATAGGAGGAGTTTACAGTCCCTCAAAAACAATATATCTTCCAACTACCATTATTCATTTTCAAAGATTAATGAGATTCTTCCTTCGTCAGAATGACAAAGTACAAGAATAACTATCTGCAATAATACGGGATTCGAACCTTTGACCTTTTGACTGCCAGTCAAACGCGCTGCTTATTTTTCAAATTCATCATTTACGCAGCATGAATATTAATTTTTTACATTTACATTAAAATTTTAAAAAAAACAATGACCCCAGAGAAAAAGAAACTTATGACAGACAGCTTCGGCCGTTCAGAAACCCTGAAATTCTATAATGCTGAACTATTGGAAGTAGAAACTGATTTCGTTTCTATTAAAATACCCAAAATGGAAATGATGACCAGAAAAGCAGGCATGTTTAATGGGGCGATGATTGCTTCCCTGGTGGACGTTTCATCAGGATATGCCGCAGTAAGCCATTATCCGGAAGACTGCTACGTGGTAACAGTAGAATTAAAGGTAAACTATCTGCGTCCGGCTATTGGAGATGCTTTGGTTTCAAAATCTTATGTCATTAAAGGTGGTTCTAAAATCAGTGTCATCAGAACGGAAATTTATGTTCAGAATGAAGACTCCGGATCAGAAAGTCATGCAGCGACTTCATTAGTCACCATGATGAAGATAAAATAACCCGATTTTTGAATTGTTTTGAACAAAATCTTCCTTAAATAAAGGATTTAAAGAAATTTTTTTCACTGAAATGGAATGGCTTTTGCTCCATACACCCCATAACTATTAAAAAATTACGAAATGAACTTAATTATCCGTTTGTTCGTCACAGCAATCGTGGCGTACCTTTTAACTAAAATTTTACCGGGAGTACACTTTGAAGGTTTTTCATCAGCAATTATCTTTGCTATTGTACTTGGGGTTTTAAACATATTTGTAAAACCTATTTTAAGCCTGTTTGGGCTTCCGCTTACCATTCTAACCTTAGGATTCTTTGCATTGGTTATTAATGCAGGTATTATCCTGATTGCTGACTATTTCATAGACAGTATGGTGGTAGATGGTTTCTGGTGGGCATTTGTCTTCAGTATATTATTATCAATCGTGACTTCTCTGGCGAATTCAATGTTCTCAGATGGGGATTAGCAGATGAAAATAGAAATTGAAAAGTCCGTTGGTGTTTTTACCAATGGACTTTTTTTGTGTCTGAAAGTAAAGGTAAACAGGAATAGAGGAAGTAAATTTCAGTATTCACCCTTTTATTTTATTCATTGGTTATCTTTATTTTTCAATATTTGTTTCAGACCATCAATTTTATTGTTAATTCTTTCGGTAATTTTTATTTTAAATACTAACTTTGGCAATCTTTGAATTTAATGAAAGGATTTGATGAAATCAGTAGGGTTTTACAGATCCGCTAAAAATGAATGAACATATGAAACTTAAGTACAGTCTGCTGGCTCTGGCAGCTCCGCTCTTAATGAATGCACAACAATTAATGACACCTGAAATTCTTTGGACTTTGAAAAAAGTAGGAGTACAGGCTGTTTCTCCCGATCAGGCATCCCTTATTTATAAAGTAGGACAGGTAGATCTGAAAACAGAAAAAACAAAAAATGAGAACTACTTTCTGAATGTTCTTAACCACCAGGCTTCTAAGATCGATTTTGGAAAAAAAGCTTTGATCCAGTGGGATAGAAATGGGATCTATGCTCAGGAAGGAGATAAAATCTATCTTTCAAAAGATGCCGGAAAAACATGGGCAGAATTCTATACGATTGGTGAGGCTGACAATATTGTTGTTTCTCCGGATGGAAAAAGAATTGCTTTCAGTAAGCAAGTATTGGTAGAAAAATTAATGGGGAAAGACAAGTATAGCGATACCCCTAAAACTACCGCTCAGGTATATACAGACCTTAACCACAGACACTGGGATTATTTCAATGAAGGAAAATATAACCACGTATTTGTAGTAAATACTTCAGATAAAGTAGAAGCAGCTAAAGATTTATTGGAAGGAAAAACATGGGATTCTCCTCAAAGACCTTTTGGTGGTGCTGAAGACTTTGTATGGAGCCCGGATTCTGCACAGCTTTTATATGTTACCAAACCAAAAAGCGGTAAAGAATATGCTACAAGTACAAATACAGATATTTTTGCTTATGACTTAGCTACAGGAACTACTAAAAACCTTACAGAATCAAATAAAGGATACGATGTCAATCCAAAATTCAGTCCGGATGGAAAATCTTTGATCTGGCAGAGTATGGCCAGAGATGGGTATGAAGCGGATAAGAATGATGTAAAGATTTTAGACTGGAAAACAGGGAAAACTACCAATCTTACAGCAGGTTGGGATGATAGTGTTTCAGGAGATGTACTTTGGGGTGCTGATTCAAAAACGATCTATTTCACGGCAGCTTACAGAGGAACAAAACAACTGTTTTCTTTAGATTCAAAGTCTGCAAAAGTACAGCAGATCACCAAAGGAGATTTTGATGTGAATGAAATTTTCACAGACAACAAAACTTCAATAATAGTAGGAAGAACAGATGTAAACCATGCTACAGAATTATTCTCTGTAAACCTTAAAAACGGAGAAATGAAGCAGGTTACTGAAGCGAATAAAGATACTTATGCGAAGTTAGCACAAGGTAAATCTGAGCTTAAAATGGTAAAAACTTCGGATGGTAAAGAAATGGGCGTATGGTTCCACTATCCACCGAACTTTGATCCTAATAAAAAATACCCAACATTAGTATATTGCCAGGGAGGACCACAGTCTGCATTAACACAATATTTCAGTGTAAGATGGAATTTTGCCCTAATGACAGCAAACGATTATATCGTAGTGGCTCCAAACAGAAGAGGTATGCCGGGCTGGGGAACAAAATGGAATGAAGACATCTCAAGAGACTGGGGTGGACAGCCAATGAGAGATTATCTTGCAGCCACAGATTATGCTAAAACATTACCGTATGTAGATGGTGACAGAGTAGCTGCTGTTGGAGCAAGTTATGGAGGATACAGCGTATTTATGTTGGCTGGAATGCATGAAAACAGATTCAAAACATTCATCGCTCATGATGGATTATTCGATATGAAATCATGGTACCTGACGACTGAAGAACTTTGGTTTGCAAACTGGGATCTTGGTTCACCATGGGAAAAACCACAACCAAAAGCTTATACAGAGTTTAACCCAAGCAATTTTGTAGAAAAATGGAACAAGCCAATTATGATCGTTCAGGGAGGAATTGATTTCCGTGTACCTTACGAGCAGGGGCAGGAAGCTTTCCAGGCGGCAAAACTAAGAGGATTAAAATCTAAATTGGTTTATTTCCCGAATGAAAATCACTGGGTACTTCATCCACAAAACGGATTGGTATGGCAGAGAGAATTCTTTGACTGGTTAAAAGAAACTTTATAATAGATATCAATAGAAGCGGGCTTTAGCCCGCTTTTTTTATGATGAAAAGTCTAATGGTTTTAGAATGTAATAGTTCTTAATTAGTAAGGTAGAGAAATATCAAAAAATCAATAGGAACGGGCTTTAGCCCGCTCTGTTTATCATCAATAAATTCCAATGGCTTTAGCCGAAACCTAAAAACCAATGATTTAAATTTCCTTCACCCAAGGAAATAAAATAGTTATATATTTGATTATGCAAAACCGTATTTCATCATTTCCCCCTCTCATCGATGAACAGTCTGAAATTTTAATTCTGGGTTCTATTCCCGGAGTAAAATCATTGGAAATGCAGCAATATTATGCCCATCCCCAAAACAAATTCTGGAGAATTATTCTTGAACTACTGAATGAAGAATTTACCGAAGATTATTCCAAAAGAATGGAAACCTTAAAGAAACATCACATTGCTCTTTGGGATGTCATCGATTCCTGCGAAAGAAAAGGAAGTCTGGATTCCGAGATTAAAAATGAAGAAGCCAATCAGATTGATGAATTGCTGAGAGATCATCCGAATGTGAAAGCCATCTTTTGCAATGGAGGAAAATCGTATAAAAACCTGCAAAAGCTTTTAGGAAAAAACTATAAACTTCCTATTTTCCTCATGCCATCAACAAGTCCGCTTCATACCATTTCATTTGAAAGAAAATTTGAAGAATGGAAGAAGGTGTTGGAGTTTTTGAAGGTTTGAGAGTATTAGAGTGCGATTTTAAGTTTTAATATCTATCCTGAGTTATAAAAGTATAGACTCCTACAGAATGACAAAGTGTGAGGATAGTCTAAACGCTCTGTTTGTCATTCCGTAGGAATCCCAATATTGTATTTTGATAAGAATAAAAAGTTAGTAGCTTAAATAGGCTCTCAGTCCTTTCAATAATTCCAGTTGATTTCTTGTCCTGTCCAGATTATGTTCCGGATATTTTGTAGAATAATAAACGCTTCCATTCAGATAATCAGTTAAAAAACGAACCTCTTGAATATAAATGGCGACTTGTGCAGCATAATCAAGGTGGGCATACTCTTCCGGAGTCAGTTTTTCCTTTAAATAGAAAAGAAATCCTTTTTTTACAGCTTCATACATTTCAGGATTGAAATTGTTTTTAGCACTTCCGTCATCTTCATGAGTGGTATTGGTGTAAGACTGAATCATTGTTCCGAAATCATATAAAATAGTAGAAATCATCATGGTGTCCAGATCGATTACCGCTAATGGCTGATGATTTTGATCGAAGAGGATATTACTGATTTTTACATCAGCATGGATGATTCTTTTAGGGATCAGATTGCTTTTCTCCATTTCTATCCATTCCTCAGGTAAGGAAATAAGCTGGTTGGTGATTTCTATTTCAGCCTTTGCACTCTCTTTTAAATGAGGAACAGCGTTTTCTAGTGCCTTTTTGTAGTCTTCAATTCTTTTTTTGAAATTGAGGAAATGAGGAAGCGTATCTTCAATAGCGGGCAGCTTTTCAGTATTTACGATATTCAGGAAATAGCTGAAGGCTTTAGCGGCCTCAAAAGCGGTTTGTAAAGAAGGAACGGTAAGAAAGGTAATGCTGTTTTCTACAAAGCTTAACATTCGCCATGGTTCATCATTGGCATCTTTTACCAGAAGTTGGCCCGTAAGAGAAGGGATAGGCTCTATGATTTGAAATTCATAATTATTCGATCTAAGAAGTTCATTAACCATTAAATGATTGCTGACAATCACTTCCGGCTGCTTAAAAACAGAGTGATTGATCTTTTGCAGAATAAATTTTTTCTGCTGATCCAGATCTTCTAAAAGATAAGTCGTATTAATTAGGCCGTCATTGATAGGAGAAAGAGTATAATTGCCAGTATTGATAAACTGTGTTACAATATTATTTATTTCCATAGATCTGTCGGGTATCTGTTATTCTGAATTTCTGACATCAGAAAATCCTTAATATTTTGTTTATCATCAGCATAAGTTACGCCCATCCATTGAGAAGGAGAAGCCTTTACCATTACTTTTACTTTCTTTTCATCTATCATTTTTTGCACTGCGCTGGGAATGTAGAATTCCTGTTTTGACGTTGGATCAGACTCTATGAAATCATAAAAATAGGCTTCCAGAGAGCAGAAAATATGAGGATGAAAAATAAAAAAATTCATGGATACCAATGTATCGGGATTCAGTTTGATATTCTGTCCGTTTTCCCTATAAATGATTGAGCCATTAAGCTTTTGAATAGAGGTTTGTTCCTCTACACGGATCAGGTTATTTTCAGAATCCAAAGTACATATTCCTCTGGCTACAGTCCCATGACCACTCAATGTTGTACTTACAGGATAAGCAATCATGCCCAATTGAGAGTCGGAAATATGATGGTGATTAATTTCATCAGCAGCGAGTAAATAGGCTTCTTTTCCATAGAAATCATCTGCATTAATCATAATGAATGGCGCCTGTATTGCATATTTTGCACATAAAACAGCATGTGCAGTTCCCCACGGTTTTTCACGTTCAGGATAATCAAAACCCTGTAGAGGAATACTATTCAGTTCCTGGTATACCCAATGAAGCTCAAAACCTTTAGTTTTAGAAATAGCATCGAGGCGTTCAATATAGCTTTGAGGAATCAATGTATTAACGATAATAACCACTTTAGAAAAACCGGCTTGCAGAGCATCATAGATGGAATACTCCAGAATAGGTGAACCATTATCGAGTATTCCATCCACTTGCTTAAGGCCTTTGTACCGGCTGCCTAATCCACCTGCCAGAATGAGTAATGTTTTCTTAGAATTCATCAGTCATTCCAAATACAGGTTTACGGGTTTTCCATTTACCGTTCGTGAAGTCAGGAATTTCAACGACCTGGCCTCCCTTGGCAATAGACTCTTCACTCAATGGCGTGATCGAATACCATAAAGCCAGATCATAAACATCCATAGGGAATTCGATATTTCGTTTGATGCATTCAATGAAGGTATTCATTACAAAGAAGTCCATTCCACCATGCCCTGCTCCTGCAGCGGTGCTTTCGAACTTCTTCCACATCGGATGGTCATGTTCTTTCATCCATTTTTCCGTATTGTCCCAACGGTGCGTGTGATTCATTGTTTTTTCAAAATAAATATGCCCCTGGTTGAAGTCTCCCCACCCGAAGTCCTGCCATAATCCCTCTGTTCCCTGTACACGGAATCCAAGATCGTAAGGCCTCTGTAAGCTGGTATCATGAGTTAAAAGAATAGTTTCCCCATTTTCACAGGCAATTTGTGTGGTAACAATATCTCCCTGATTAAATTTTACTTTGGCATTAGGATGATTTTCCCCACCTTTTGCATGTTCTGTAATATATTTATGCAATCCCACAGATTTGGATGAGAATGAAGAAAGTCTTGTTAAACGGTTTCCACGGTTAATATCCATCATCATGGCAATAGGACCTAGTCCATGGGTAGGATAAAGCTCTCCATTGCGTTTTACATAATGTTCAGTTCTCCATTTAGCCTCACTGAAGCCTTTTTCTCCAAATTCAGCTCCTGAATTATAAGGGGTAACTCCATCATTGAAAAGTACACCTCTCAGATCATGCTGATAACCGCCTCTTCCATGAACCAATTCTCCAAACATACCTTTACGGACCATATTCAGAATGGCCATAACGTCTCTTCGGTAGCATACATTTTCCATCATGAAAATAGGAACCTTAGTTTCTTCATATACTTTTACGAATTCCCAGCAATCCTGAAGTTTTATGGCTCCGGAAACTTCCATCCCGACAATTTTTTTAGCACGCATAGCTTCTACACCCTGAGGAAGATGCCATTCCCATGGAGTAGCAATGACTACAGCATCTATCGTTTTCAATTTTAAAAGGTTTCGATAGTCATATTCACCGTTTGAAAACTCCTGAGCGACCGGTTTATTGTTGTCTTTTAATATTTTTTGAGAAGCGGCCAGCATTCTTTTATCCGGATCAGCAAAAGCCACAATCTCTACATCACTACGTTTCGCCAATAGCTTTACATGTTCCTGACCACGAAGTCCTACACCAATAAAGCCCACACGGACTTTTTTATCTGTTTTAAAATCATTTGAATAGGCAAATAAAGAATTGGGTACAACCAATGCACCAAAACCTGCCAAAGCTGCTGTTTTGATAAAATTTCTGCGGGAAGTGCTATTGTCCATTTATTTTTTTCCTAAATATATTAAAACTTTTGCAAAAGGCGATGGGGTGGGAGTTCAGGGTTTGAGAGTATGACCGTTTTAAAGGATGATTGTAAATTGCATAAGATCTCGCTAATTCTACAAAATCTATCATCCCAAAGGATATCCATTCTTTGGAGGGGAAGCAAAAATTCGAAGGATTTTTGACGGAGTGATTAGGAATGTTTTTAAACAATTAAAAAAGTTGAAATATTGAAAAAATTACTGTCCATAGTAAGCTTTAATTAACCTTTCTCTCATTTTATTCAGATACTTGATATCTTTGGTGTTGGATAATATGATGATGCTGAGGTTTTTATCAATTAAATGTACCCAATTCGCACTATGACCATAGCCTTCTCCCTGACGTTCTGCAAATAGGGTGTTGACAGCGCCGAATTTTTTAGGATATACCCAAAAACCTAATGCTGTATCCTCTAGTTTCTTGTCTGCCGTAAGCATTATCTCTAAAGTTTTTTTTGAAAACAGCACAGCGTTAAATATTGCCTGGTCAAAGATCAATAAATCTTTAGGAGTGGAGTACATAGCTCCTGCAGAATAAAAATTATCAATATAAGTATTGGTAGGAGTATGCAGAGCAAATGGATCTGATGGATCTGCTGAGTAGCCTTCATCTATATTTTTGATGATGTCATTGTGATGAAGAAAACCGGTATTTTTCATTTTGAGAGGAACTAAAATTTGTTCTTTGAGCACCTCTTCAAAAGGCTTGTTGTAGATTTTCTCAATAATTTTGCCTAGAAGGATAAAATCCCCATTGTTATAACTGAACTTGGTTCCGGGTTGGTCTGCTAATTTTTCAGAAAGGAAAGTTGTGATAAAATCGTCCAGGTTCCAAAGGGTATTGTCGTAAGCCTGATGAATGAGTTCCGGTGAACTGATATCCTTATTTTCCCGGCCACTGCTGTAGGTAAGAAGGTTTCTTATGGTTGCTTTCTTTGCTGCCTCACCTTTGTATTCCGGATAATAAGTGGAAATAGGAGCGTCCAGATTAATTTTTCCTTTTTCATAAAGCTGCATGATTAATGCAGCCGTAAAAGTCTTAGTAAGTGAAAAAATATGAAATCTGGTTTCATCAGAAAAAGGGATATTATAATGTCTGTTGGATAAACCTTTATAAGTAAGTAATTCAGTCTTTCCATTCTGAGCTAATAAAACAGAACCATTGAAATTATCTTTTTTTACACAGGAATCGATTACTTGCTCCACTTTCTGTATTTGTGGATAAACAAAATGAATTATAATCAATAAGAATCCTGAAAGTTGTTTTTTCATAACAGCAGTTTTTTAATACGGTAAATAGATGAAAGAATTTAAAGATTACTGATTTATCCAAGCTTTTCTTAAAGCCAGTTGTTTTGAATCAGGGCTTAAAATAAGATTTACTTTTCCGGTATTTTCATCATAAGTAAAACCGACTTTCGCCAGATATTCTTTAATAGGAACAGGCTGAGTGCCTTCTATAAAATTATTGAAAAATGTACGGATTTCAGGATAAGTCATTTTTGTAATTTCATCAAATAAATCATCATCATTAAAATATTTGCCTTCTCCATATTTTTTCATCAACTGCAGCATCAGATCCTGAGTGCCCATTTTTCCTCCTGAGAGTTCCCGTAACCTTATATCCAGGCATAATCCTAATAATGGTCCCTTTTCGTAAAAATTCATGTATTGATCCTGTCTGGCCATGGCATTTTTACTGATTTCTGTGAAAGATAGTTGGTCATCAAATTCTTTCATCCCTTTTATCTTCTCTTCCAGAGTCTTTTCAAAATCTTCCAAACTGACCATTTTTTGTTTTATAGGCATATGAATGGTTGCATATTCCGTCATTCCTTCGTATAACCAAAGATGTTTAGACATAACAGGATTCAGAAAGTCATAATGTTGAATTTCTCCAGAATGGATGTTAAGTGGAGTCACTATGTGGAAGAACTCATGAGAAGCCACTCTGTTTAAAGCATTAGGAAGAAACTTCATGCTTCCCGAACGGTAGAGGCATACGGTAGATTGAGAATGTTCTAGCCCGTCTCCCATGAATCCCTGTTCATTTGAAGATTCATAATAAATTAAGAAAGCATATTTATTTACGGGTAAAGTTCCTCCCAGGTAGGCTTGCTGGTTTTTCAAAATATTCTCTATCTCATGTGCTATTTTTTTTGAATACTGTCGTTCTTTTTTATTATAAAAAGAGACAAGCACCTCGGTATGACCTATTTTCAGCCAGGTTGTATCGGGAACACAATATAAAACGGGAGAGTCTACCAATTGTCGGTAATTTTTTGCCCAAACGATATCTGTGTTTTTATCTTTCTGTTTATAATCCAAAGCAGACGAAGCATAAAAATCTTTATTTTTTGTAACATTAATCTGATAAGGAACATCTTTTATTTCTTCAAAATATCCTACAAGAGAGTTATAATTAATCACAAAAACACTATCTTTAATAAACATACTGCCGGCAGATTTAGCTTCATGAGTATCCTTTTCTAAAGAATCCCACCCATCAGCTACCTTATATGATATTTTCTTGACATGTTGAAGATCATGTACGATCCAGCTATTTTGATCCAAACGTTCGGTGGAAATTTTTTTTCCATTTTTATCCGTAGCAACCAGATTAGAGACATACTGTCCAAAATTCATAGCCTGATAAAACCCGGGAACCAGTTTGGGAATAATAAATTTCCCCTGTTTAAGATTGTTCTTAGGGGGAGCAAAAGAAACCGTGACTTCATCATTAGACATATGAAGTAGGTCTATATTGTAATTGTAATTTTTCTTTGATAATTGGGATTGGGCAATAAGTGTAGTAGGAAAGATCATCAGTACGAAAACTAACTTGATCAGGGTATTCATACGCTTTGTTTTAGTTAGTACGAAAATACAAAAATTGCCCAAGTGGAGTTGAATTTATTTTTCCATAAAGTACACTTCTTCATAAGGTTGAATCAATACCCAGCCGTGTCCTGAGAACTTCATTTGAAATTCTTCGCCGCTTCCTCTTCCGATAAGGCTTTTAAAGGAAACATTGGTTTTCAGTTCCGGGCTGAGGTTTCCGGACCAGGCAACGGTAGCATTCGGATCAGTGAAAACCGGAGCGTCCGGAGTCACAAGTAAAGTTAAAGGATCTCCATGGGTGGTAATCGCAATATGGCCGGTTCCAGATAATTTTACCTGGAAAAGCCCTCCAGACATCATTCCTGCAATACTTTTCAGCATGGTAATATCACTTTTTACACTTTGTTCATGAGCTAGAACGTCATTCCCATTCACACAAACAGATTCATTATTCAGGTAAAGAATACGAACTTTCTTACCAGAGTCGGCAACGTACAATTTTCCTATCCCTTCAGCTTTCATCAGTTTACTTCCTTCTCCGCTGATGGCTTTCTTTAGAAGATTCCCAATACCCCCTGCCAGCATTCCCTGTCGTTCAAAGTTGATATTTCCCACATAGCTTACCATACTGCCTTTTTTAGTCCACACTGCCTGATTATTCAGGTTAATTTCTAAAAGGTGTTTGGTTTCCAGTTCAAAATAATCCCTTTGTTGCGGGTTCTCCTTCGTTTCGTTGATAAATGCTTCAATTGAATATTTGCTCATATTAATTCGTAGTTTTAGAGTTGTTATAATGTTTTAAATGGAAGGGAAGCTCTTGTAGACCTCTCTTTGTTTATTTTTTTTATTATAGAAATAAGATGCGAACCGTTTAGAAAGTGAATTTTGCTAACTGATTCCATCAATCTATTTTATTTTTTGACTAAAATAAACTTTTTTAACATAAAAACTCCCATCTAATCACTGTTTTACATTTGATTGAAAATAATACTTGACAAAGGGGTATTCAATGTTGTATATTTGCACTCCGAAAATTACACCTTGTAATTTCAATAATTTTTAAACCGTAATTTAAAAAATGAAAACATCAGATTTTAATTTTGATCTTCCTGCGGAATTATTGGCAGAACACCCATCAGAGCATAGAGATGAGGCTAGATTAATGGTTCTTGATAGAAAAACACAAACTATCGAGCACAAATTATTCAAAGATGTAGTGGATTATTTTGACGAGGACGATTTGTTCATCTTCAACAATACTAAAGTTTTCCCTGCACGTCTTTATGGAAATAAAGAGAAAACAGGTGCTAAAATCGAAGTCTTCCTTTTAAGAGAGCTTGATAAGGAAACAAGAGTTTGGGATGTTTTGGTAGATCCTGCAAGAAAAATAAGAATTGGTAACAAATTATTCTTCACTGAAGATGAGTCTTTGGTAGCTGAGGTTATCGATAACACTACATCAAGAGGAAGAACATTAAGATTCTTATTCGACGGTTCTTATGATGAATTCAGAACAAAACTGAAGGAATTAGGAGAAACTCCACTTCCAAAATATATCAAAAGAGCAGTAGAACCAGAAGATGCAGAAAGATATCAGACTATTTATGCTAAAGTAGAAGGAGCAGTAGCTGCCCCTACAGCAGGTCTTCACTTCTCTAAACATTTGCTAAAGAGATTAGAGATCAAAGGAATCAATTTTGCTGAAGTTACCCTTCACGTAGGATTAGGAACTTTCAACCCAATTGAGGTGGAAGATCTTTCTAAGCACAAAATGGAATCAGAAGAAATCATTATTGATGAGAAAAACGCTGATATCATTAACAAAGCTGTAGATTCTCACAGAAGAGTTTGTGCGGTAGGAACTACAACGATGAGAGCATTGGAAACTTCTGTTTCTTCAAACAAAAAAATCTCTGCTTTCAACGGTTGGACGAATAAATTTATTTATCCGCCTCACGATTTTGGAGTAGCGACTTCAATGATCACGAATTTCCATACGCCGAAATCTACATTATTGATGATGATTGCAGCATTTGCTGGAAGAGATTTTGTAATGCAGGCTTATGAAGAAGCAGTAAGAGAAAAATATAAGTTTTATTCTTACGGTGACGCAATGTTAATTCTATAAAAAAAGATATTAGGTACAGGTTGCAGGGAGTAATTACCTGCAACCTCAAGCCTACAATCTACAACCTTACAATGAAAGATATCCGTATATTATCATTAAATCAGCTTAAAGACTACTTTGTATCTTTAGGAGAAAAACCGTTTCGTGCGAAGCAGGTTTATGATTGGCTATGGAGTAAAAACCTCCATTCGATTGATGAAATGACGAATCTTTCGAAATCTCTTCGTGAAAAAATTTCCGAAGAATATACCATTAATCCTGTTTCCGTAGATCTTCTTCAGAAAAGTACCGACGGAACTATCAAAAACGGAGTAAAACTTCACGACGGATTATTGGTAGAATCTGTTCTTATTCCAACAGAAACAAGAACTACAGCCTGTGTATCTTCACAGGTAGGCTGTTCATTGAACTGCGAATTTTGTGCTACCGCAAAACTGAAAAGAATGCGAAATCTTGAAGTAGCGGAAATTGTAGACCAGGTTGCCCTGATTGACAGCCAAAGCAGAATGTATTTTGACAGACCGCTTAGCAATATTGTATTCATGGGAATGGGAGAACCGATGATGAACTACAAAAATGTAGTGGAAGCCATCAGAAAAATCACTCAGCCGGAAGGATTGGGAATGTCTCCAAGAAGAATTACTGTTTCTACTTCAGGAATTCCAAAAATGATCAAAATGCTTGCTGATGATGAATTGCGTGTGAAACTGGCATTGTCCCTTCACTCAGCCATTGAAGTAAAGCGTAATGAAATTATGCCTTTCTCAGATAAATTCCCATTGACAGATATTATGGAGGCACTTCAGTACTGGTATCAGAAAACAGGTTCCGTAATCACTTTTGAATACTGTGTATGGAAAGGAATTAATGATGGAGATGAAGATATTAAAGCTTTAATTAAATACTGTAAGCAGGTTCCTTCAAAGGTAAACCTTATTCAATACAACCCGATCGGGGACGGAAAATATGACCAATGCAACAAGCAGGCTGAAGAAAACTATATCCGTCAGCTTGAAAATGCAGGTATTACCGTAATGGTCAGAAGAAGCCGTGGAGGAGATATTGATGCTGCCTGTGGGCAATTAGCCAACAAAAATGCAGATTAAAATTTCCTTAAAAAAACCTTAAAATTCTCTTAAAGCATCGCTTAAAACCCTACCTTTGCACAAAATTATTTTGTGATGATGGAGTATTTTATGAGCGAGAACGGGCTAGAAAACGTATATGCATGGTCCATTCCATTGCATGCTACGGTTATTTTAGCTGAGATGATTTACAGCCACGTTTCTGAGGCGAAGTTATACAGTGGAAAAGACCTTGCTACAAATGTTTATCTTGCTTTGATGAACTTTGGTCTTGACCTGATTATGAAGGCGTTTGCAATGGGGGTCATGTTTTTCTTTTACCACCACAGACTTTTTTCATGGGATCTTAGCATCTGGTATTTACTGGCTTGTTTTGTAATCACGGATTTTGCCTACTATGTGTTGCATTATGTGGATCACCGTTCCAGAGCATTCTGGGCTGTTCATATTACGCATCATAGTTCAGAGTTCTTTAACCTTACAACAGGTTTCAGAAGCCCGGTTTTACAGCCACTTTACAGATATTTATACTTTTCCCCATTAGCATTTTTAGGCTTTAATCCGTGGCATATCATGGTGGCCTATGCTATTGGACAGGTATATGGAACATGGGTACACACACAGACGGTAAAAAGTATGGGCGTTTTAGAACATATTCTGGTAACCCCTTCTCACCACCGTGTACATCATGCTTGTAACATCAAGTATCTGGATAAAAATATGGGAATGTGCCTTATTATCTGGGATAAAATATTTGGGACCTTCCAGAAAGAAGATCCGAATATTCCCGTGAAATATGGAATTTATCCAAAAATGCCGGACAACAGACCTGATACGGTGCTCTTCTATGAATGGAGAAAAATCTGGAAAGATCTTAAACAGCCCGGCCTAAAATTTACTGATAGAATTAATTATATTTTCAATTCACCGGGATGGAGGCATGACGGAACCGGAAAAACAGTAAGACAATATCAGAAAGAATATTTTGCAAAACAGGCTAGAAAAGAGCAAGAAAAGAATCAGAAGCAACAGAAAACTGCTTAATTTCAAAAAGAAAATCAATAAGAATCTATAAAGAAAGGTGGGCTTTTGGCTCACCTTTTTATTTTTTTGAAGCTTAAAATCTATAGATAAACAGTAAAGTATTTAAATAAATAACCTAAACCCTGCATAGTATTTCAGCGTAGGGTTCACAAAGGATTTGATTAAAAAACGAAAAAACGCCCAAACAGTTCCGCGTATTTTTTGCATTATTTTACTCATTCCCATCCTGCAAACTCTAAAACTCTCTTATCCCGAAATCCTCTATTTAAACTAAAAGTCCTATTTTTGCACTATGAAAAGAACATTTCTTCTACTGGCTTTTCTTGCCTTTCAAACAGCATTTTCTCAACAAACAGATTTCCTGAAAATAAAAAAATACAGAATCAATCATTTGGATGATAAGATCCAGGAGACATCTGGACTCAATTTCTTTAATGGAAAGCTATATACCTTCAATGATAGCGGAAACGCTCCGGAATTGTTTGAAATCAATAAAACCTCAGGAGAAGTGGTGAAAACCTTAAAAGTAAATGCCAGAAATACCGACTGGGAAGCATTGACCAATGATGGCAGCAATTTCTATATTGGGGATTTCGGAAATAACGATGGCAGTAGAAGGCATCTTACCATTTATAAAGTTCCTTTTCAGGGAGATAGTCTGCAAAACAGCCAGGTAAAGGAGATAAAATTTCATTATCCGGAACAGACTGACTATAAATCCAGCTATTTTAATACCGATTATGATGCAGAAGCCATGGTATATGCTCATGGAAAACTTCATTTGTTTACCAAAGAATGGGTTTCAAAATCAACGGTACATTATATAATTGATCCTGAAAAGAATGAAAAGCAGGATGCTTTAAAGGCAGAAACCTATAAGACAAACTTCATGGTGACTGATGCCGCTTATTTTGATAAAAAACTTTATCTGGTAGGATATAGCAAGAAAACAGAGGTTTTTATGGATGTATTTTCTGAAACTGAGCCGGGAGTATTTTTTAAAGAAAGACCAAAGCATTATTATTTAGGAAGTGCTTTGTCCATAGGGCAAATTGAGGGGATAGCAGTAGATGAAACAGGCATTTCTATTTCAGGAGAAAAGTTTAAGTCTCCATTAGGAAAGACAAAGCCCTCACTTTATTTTATCCCCAAAGAGCAACTCAAAGATTAATTTTCTCTTAAAATTGAGCGAAAAAAATTATCTTTGTGAGAATTAATGATTATTCACCCAGCATTCGCAGATTTTGGCAAATACAGTAGAAGAAATTAAACGACCGATCAACGATGAAATGAAACTTTTTGAACAGAAGTTTTATGAGTCAATGCAGAGTAAAGTAGCTTTATTGGATAAAGTAACCCGTTTTATTGTTACTACCAAAGGAAAGCAAATGCGTCCTATGTTTGTCTTTCTTTGTGCCAAGCTGGTAGGAAGTGTTACTGAAAAAACGTATCGTGGTGCCTCCATGATTGAGCTGATTCACACAGCTACTCTGGTACATGATGATGTGGTGGATGAAAGTTTTAAGCGTCGTAATTTTTTCTCTATTAATGCATTATGGAAGAACAAAATTGCTGTTTTGGTAGGAGATTATCTATTATCAAAATCAGTATTGTTATCTACAGATCATAAAGATTACGATTTATTGGGGGTTATTTCAAGAACAATTCGTGAAATGTCTGAAGGCGAGCTTCTTCAATTGGAAAAAGCCAGAAAACTGGATATTACAGAAGATGTTTATTATGAAATTATCCGTCAGAAAACAGCAACTTTGATTGCTGCCTGTTGTGAAATTGGAGTATTGTCTAACAGTACGGATGAAGTGCTTGCCAAAAAGATGCAGGACTTCGGAACTTTCACGGGAATGGCTTTCCAGATCAAAGATGACCTTTTTGATTATTTAAGCTCTAATGTCATTGGTAAGCCGGTTGGAATTGATATTAAAGAAAAGAAAATGACTTTGCCTTTGATTCATACGCTGAAAATAGCCGGTGAAAAAGACAGAAAATACTATTTTGATACCATCAAGCGTTATAATAACAATCCTAAAAGAGTAAAAGAACTGATTGAGTTCGTTAAAAACTCAGGTGGATTAGAGTACGCCATCACCGTAATGAAAGATTTCCAGCAGAAGGCAAAAGATATTCTGAATGAATTCCCGGAATCTGAAGCAAGAACGTCTTTACACATTATGCTGGATTATGTAATTGAGCGAAAATTTTAAATTAAATAATTTTCAGGGTTACAATAATAACGGCTAGAACTATACAAAATAAAGCAATTAAAAATAAATAATCCGCAATACTCTCAAACGAGTATTCCCGCTTTTTATTCCCTGTTCTGATTGCCAGAAAGGAAAAGAAACAGCTGCATGCAAAAAGGATACAGGCAAATCCTGCAAATTCATCTAAATACGTATTTTGGCTGATTTTAGCGATCTTCAGAGAGGTAATGATTATCAATGAAAACCCTAAAAGATTGCTTGATGCATTCAGGATATGAGGTGATTTTTTTTCCATCTTTTACAAATTTTTTCAAAATAAAGCACAATTTTTTTTATTATCAAATTTTTAAAAAAGATTATTAAAAATTAAAATTAATTTAAAAAGTGTATATTAGCGGAATACTTGAAGAACAAAAACTTTTTTACTTAGCTATGCAAACAACCTATATTGAAACACAGCAAATATCCTTCCAGGACTTTAAAAATCAGATACTTGATGATTACAGGTTAGGAAGAGTTTCTCGTGAAATGTCTTATCTCGGAAGGAGAGAAGTACTGACTGGAAAAGCTAAATTTGGAATTTTTGGGGATGGTAAAGAACTTCCTCAGCTTGCAATGGCGAAGGTTTTCAGAAATGGAGACTTCCGTTCAGGGTATTACAGAGATCAGACTTTTGCATTGGCCATTAATGCTTTAACGGCAGAAAGTTTCTTTGCACAGATGTATGCTGATACCAGTGTGGAAAGAGAACCGGCTTCAGCAGGAAGACAGATGAATGGGCACTTTGCCACAAGAAGCTTAAATGAAGACGGAAGCTGGAAAGATTTAACGGCACAGAAAAATATTTCTTCCGATATTTCTCCTACCGCAGGACAAATGCCAAGATTATTGGGATTGGCTCAGGCTTCTACTATATATAAAAATGTAAAATTTGACGGTTCTGAGAAGTTTTCAAGAGAAGGAAATGAAATTGCTTTCGGAACAATTGGTGATGCTTCTACAGCAGAAGGTCATTTTTGGGAAACATTGAACGCAGCATGTGCGCTTCAGGTTCCTATGATCGTTTCAATCTGGGATGACGGATACGGAATTTCTGTTCCTACTAAAAACCAGAGAGCAAAAGCTGATATCAGCGAAATGCTAAGCGGTTTCCAAAGAAAAGAAGGAGAGAACCAAGGATGTGAGATCATTCAGGTGAAAGCTTGGGATTATGCAGCATTATTGGATGCTTATGCGAAAGCAGAGCATTTTGCAAGAACAGAAAGTGTTCCTGTAGTAGTACATGTGGTAGATGTTACCCAACCTCAAGGGCACTCTACATCAGGATCTCACGAAAGATATAAAAATGAAGCGCGTTTAGCTTGGGAAGCTGAGTTTGACGGGTTGGTGAAATTCAAAGAGTGGATTCTAAACTATTCTATTGAAATTGATGGAAAAGAAGAGGTAATTGCTACGGCTGAAGAATTGGATGCTATTGATGAAGAAGCTAAAAAAGTTGCTAAGGCTGGACAAAAAACAGCTTGGGATAACTATCAGGCTGCTATCAAGGAATTAATTCAGTCTATTGTTCCTTTAGTAGAAAACCTTAAAGGTCAGAATACGGAAGTAGAAACAGCGCTTACTCACTTCAACAAATTGGTTTCAAAAGCGAAGAAAGATGTATTCCATTTGGCGAGAAAAGCTTTATTGGCAACAAGAGGTACCAATTCTGCAGAAAGAAATCAGTTGATGCAGAAGTACAATGAAGCCTCTGAAGTTGAAAAAGATAACTATTCATCTCACTTATATTCTGAATCTGAGTGGAAAGCTGAAAACATTCAGGAAATTAAACCTGTTTACTCAGACAACTCTGAAGATGTAGATGGAAGAGTCGTGATCAGAAATAATTTTGATAAAATCTTTGAAAAATATCCTGAAACATTAATCTTTGGAGAAGATACCGGAAACATCGGTGACGTAAACCAGGGATTAGAAGGTATGCAGGAGAAATACGGAGCATTGCGTATTGCTGATACCGGAATTCGTGAAGCCACAATTCTTGGACAGGGAATTGGTATGGCCATGAGAGGGTTGAGACCAATTGCTGAAATCCAGTATTTAGACTATGTTCTTTACTGTCTACAGGGAATGAGTGATGATCTGGCAACGGTACATTATAGAACCAAAGGAGGACAGAAAGCTCCATTAATTATCAGAACAAGAGGACACAGATTGGAAGGAATCTGGCATTCAGGTTCTCCAATGGCGGGAATTCTTAATCTTTCAAAAGGTATTTTAGTATTGGTACCAAGAAATCTTACGAAAGCTGCCGGATTCTATAACACAATGCTTCAGGCGGACGAACCTGCAATCATCGTAGAATGTCTGAACGGATACAGATTAAAAGAAAAGCAACCTGATAACTTAGGAGAATTCACTGTTCCTGTAGGTAAAATTGAAGTGACAAAAGAAGGAAAAGATGTTACTCTGGTAACTTACGGTTCTACTTGGAGAATTGTAACAGAAGCTGCTAATGAACTAGAAAAATTAGGAATTTCTGCAGAAGTAATCGATATCCAGTCATTAATTCCTTTCGATTTATCTCACGAAATTGCTGAAAGCGTTAAGAAAACGAATAGATTAGTAGTGATTGACGAAGATGTAGAAGGTGGAACTACTGGATTTATCTTACAGCAGATATTAGAAAAACAGAAAGCTTTCAGATATCTGGATTCAGATCCGTTAACGATCTCTGCTAACGATCACAGACCAGCGTATGCAAGTGATGGTGACTATTTCAGTAAGCCGTCTGCAGATGATATGGTAGAAAAGATTTACGCTATGTTTAATGAAACCAATCCTCAGAAATATCCAGCGATATTCTAATTAGGATTAAAGATAAATATGAACCGCTTTCAAAAGGAAGCGGTTTTTTTGATTATAATGCCGGGATTATCAGGTAGAAATTGTTTTTTTATCAGTAGTTATTCAGTTTTGCTTTTGTCATGATAAAAAATATATGCATTTTTATAGTGAAAACGCTCTCCATGGATTACAATAAAAAATTATTTCAATTATCACTCTTATTTTTAAGTGTTTTATTCTATTCTCAATCAGACAAAAAAGAGCTTTTGCATGGGAATTTTACCTATCTGTTAAAAGCTAAAATAAATACACAGACTCCTGATTATATACACGAAGAACTTTTCTCATTACACATAGGTGAAAATCGTACTTTTTTTGCGAGTGTCCAATCTCTTAAAAAAGATACAGTGATGGCAAACTCTATTGTATCCACCAAAAACCCTGATGGAAGTATAGTCATGAGTCTCAAAAACGGTACATCACTGCCAAAAACAAAATTTCCTTATACCATTATACAATCTAATGAAAAAATACAGTACTTTCAACCGGTGGGGATGGCAGTACTTACTTATAAAGAGCCAATAATAGGGAATTGGAAACTCATTGATGAAACAAAAACGATTAATACAATTACCTGTAAAAAAGCAACAGTTACCTATAAAGGAAGAAACTGGATCGCATGGTATTCGACCGAAATTCCACTTCCTTATGGTCCTTACAAATTCAGTGGATTACCAGGATTAATCATCAAAATAGCAGATGAAAAAAATGAATATGATTTTGAACTCGTAAAATCTGTACCTACTTCTGAATTGGAAGGAAAATTCATTAATATAAAGAAAACACGATATACTGAAGCTATTGAAACTACCCAATCGAAATTTCAACAGGCACTAAAAGCCCATAATGAAAATATTGCAGCCGTATTGGCTAGTTCTGGAACTACTATCTTAGGGGGCCAGGAAAAGATCAATCAAAGGCAGAAAGAATTAGATCTGAACAGAAAGTATTTAAACCCTATAGAACTGGAATAACTTATATCAGGTTAGGATAACGGGCTGTCTGATGCAACAGCCCATTTAATATTAATCCTCTTCAGCTAGAGTAATCCGCAGTTTATTTAAAGTACTCATCAAAGTTATACTTGCATTCAATTCCACAAATTCCCGTTCTGTAAAATGCTGTAACAACCTTTCCCTGATTTCCTGTATATTATTATTGTGGTAAGTTATAGCTTCTGTCCAGCTCAAAA
This sequence comes from Chryseobacterium sp. Marseille-Q3244, assembly GCF_940807095.1. Classification (NCBI taxonomy): domain Bacteria; kingdom Pseudomonadati; phylum Bacteroidota; class Flavobacteriia; order Flavobacteriales; family Weeksellaceae; genus Chryseobacterium; species Chryseobacterium sp. Marseille-Q3244. The sequence goes on from NZ_CALNWX010000012.1 coordinate 103,588, forward strand.
CAAGCTTCTGTTTTACATCAAAGGCATTGGTGTGTTTCCACCGGGGTAATCTGTTAATGACATCCTGTTCAATACCAAAATTAAGAAGTTCTTTGGCGTGATAACTGCAGCAGTAAGCACATCCGTTGATTTGTGATACGCGAAGTTCTGCTAATGCAATCAGTTTTTCATCAATGCCAGACTTTCTGATGCTGGAATGGGCTTTATACAGATGACCAATGGTTTCTTTCGCAATTTCTTTGTAATTCATAATGACAATTTTTTCTGCAAATTTGCGCCAGAAACAGTTGTGAAACTCTATCCTTACTTTTTCGTGTTATACTAACCTTTTTGAAAGTAGGTTATCTATGATGGTTTAATTGATCAAGGAATATATAATTAATATTTAGTAATTTATTTTAAATTACTTATGTAGTTTTTGAATGTGTGTTTAATATTTTAATCAAAATGACATTTTTGAAGTAATATGTGTTAATTTTACTTTAAAATATTTTATGAGAAACCCTAAGTGGCAGAGAGATGAATTGATCTTAACGTTGAATTTGTATTATAATCTTGATTCTAAGTTATTTACGAATACTAATTCTAAGATTATTGAGTTGTCTAAACAATTAAATAGCCTTCCCATATATTCACAAGAAGAGAGAAATTTGAATTTCAGAAATGCCAATGGTGTGGCTATGAAATTAAGTAATTTTATGGCTATTGATATAGATAATACGAATAGAGGATTATCAAGTTACTCTAAAAAAGATGAAGAAATTTTCAATGAATTTTATGGGAGAATAAATGAATTAAAGCAGATTGCTAACTTAATTTTGAATTCAATTCAGGAGAAAGAAGTATTGATTCAACTTTACAGTATAGAAAATGAATCTGATCATGTTATGGAAGGCTCTGAGGGGGGTGTTTTATATAAGCTTCACAAATTAAGAGAGCGAGATAGTGGACTGATAAATAAGAAAAAACAAAAAGTACTAAAGGAGATGGGTAAGCTAGAATGTGAAGTTTGCAGTTTCAATTTCTATGATATCTATGGAGAACTTGGATATAAATTTATTGAATGTCATCATATAAGACCATTGTCGACTTATGAATCTAAACAGAAAACCACATTGGAAGACTTGGCTTTGGTATGTTCAAATTGCCATAGGATGCTCCATAGGAATATTAAAGATATGTCTATTGAAAGACTAAAGGAGATTATTAATAATAATTAAAAAAAGGTAAGGATATACAATATTATATACATTTGTTTTATTCTATTATGTCATTTTGAATGTAACAAAGTGAAATGAAAAATCTAATGGTCAATGAGATTTTTCCTTTGTCAGAATAATAGAGAATATGAATTTGTATATAATTTTAAATTTTAATGGCCTTTTTCTTTATCAATTCGATACACTCTTCCGAATAGGTTCCTTTCACCTGATATTTCGCTTCCCATTCTTCCAGAAGATATAAAATAGGTAATAAGGCTAATCCTTTTTCTGTAAGAGAATATTCTACTCTTGGAGGAAGTTCCTTAAATTCTTCACGAATTACTAAACCATCAGCCTCCATTTCACGCAGCTGATCGGTCAATACCTTTCTGGAGATAACATTAATACGCACAGCAAGTTCTCCAAAACGTAACTTTCGGTCTTTAATCACCAATACAATAATTGGTTTCCATTTGCTTCCCAAGGCGGCCATTGCTTTGCCTAAAGGACAGCTGTATTGCATTAATTCGTTCTTTTTCATACGTTACTTTGATGTTACTAATGTAAGTTACTGCGAAGTTACCACTATTTTTTTTATAAAGGATACAAAAATGAACTATTATTAGTTACTTTGTGTAACAATTATAAAATGTTATTTTAAATATGAACACATCATCATTATTTAAACCGTTTCAATATAAGAATCTGCAGCTTAAAAATAGAATCGTAATGGCTCCTATGACCAGAGCTCAATCTGACAATGGAGTTCCTACACAGGATATAGCTGATTATTATGGAAGAAGAGCTGCTTCGGAAGTAGGATTGATACTTTCAGAAGGAACTGTTATCAACAGACCAGGTTCAAAAAATCTGCGGAATATCCCGGATTTCTATGGAAATGAAGCTTTAAACGGCTGGAAAAACGTAATTGATACCGTACATCAGAATGGTGGGAAAATGGGACCTCAGATCTGGCATGTTGGAGATACCAGAATGTCAGAAGACTATCCGTTATTACCGATGGAAAAAGCTTCCACAATGACGATTGAAGATATTCAGGATACAATTGCACAGTTTGCTGCTTCAGCAAAAGCAGCGAAAGATCTTGGTTTCGACTGTCTTGAAATTCATGGTGCACATGGTTATCTTATCGATCAGTTTTTTTGGGAAGTGACCAATACTAGAACAGATGAGTATGGTGGCAAAACCTTAAAGGAAAGAGGCCGTTTTGCTGTTGATGTAGTGAAAGCCATCAGAGCAGCAGTAGGAGATGACTTTACTATTATTATCCGTCTTTCTCAATGGAAACAGCAAGATTATAAAACGAAGCTCGCTCTTACTCCCAATGAAATGGAAGATTGGCTGTTACCCTTAAAAGAAGCAGGCGTTGATATTTTCCATTGTTCACAGCGTCGTTTCTGGGAACCTGAATTTGATGGTTCTGATTTAAACTTTGCAGGTTGGGCAAAAAAGATTACAGGACAGCCAACCATTACAGTAGGTTCTGTAGGATTAAACGGAGATTTCCTGAATGCATTTGCGGGACAAGGAACGGAAAAAACGGATCTTACAGAATTGATAAGAAGACTAGACAATGAAGAATTTGATCTTGTTGCGGTAGGGCGTGCTATTTTGCAGGACTATCAGTGGGTAAAAAAGATCAAAGAAGGGAATACAGGAGAAATTCTGGACTTTACAGCAGAAAGTATGGGCGTATTATTTTAATAGGAATGATGAATAGTTAATGAGTTTCGCTGTCAATTTTTTTACAGCATATTTTATTCTTGCGAAGCAAATTAATCATTCACGATTCATATTAATTATCATAATTCACTTTATTTTATATTTAATTTTCACCTATTTATTAAAGAAACCCGCTTTCAGATTTCCTGAAGGCGGGTTTTTGTTTTTATTAGCAGGCGTATTCGTTTGTTACACAATTCCAGTAGGCTGGTTGCCCATTTTCTGCTTTATAACGGCAAGGTCTTGCTCCAGGTTCACAGACAGGAGCATTTCCGCCATTGATTTTCTTTAGTTCTGATTTTGCTAATTTTTTTAGATTTTTCATGTTTAAGGTTTGTATAGGTTGAAAATATTATATTTTCTAAATCATCTGGCCTATTTACTCAATAAAAAAGTTTTCAGTTTTCTTGAAGGGTAAATAAACTGATTTAGAGAATCTGAAAGCTTTCTTTAACGTCTGCATCCGTATTCTACCGGCACACAGTCCCAATAGGCAGGATAACCGTCTGCAGCAGGATAGCGACATGCTATTTGTCCATATTCACATACAGGAGCATTTCCTCCATAAATTTTCTTTAGATTTGATTTTGCAATTTTTTTTAAATTTTTCATGTGTAATAATTTGTAGATTGTTATTATAAGTATTGATTTGATCCTTTTAACGGATTAAGGACACTCTGCAGTCTCAGAAATACATCTCCATCGTTGAGATCCGTCTTTGCCGGTGTAGTAGCATGCCTGAGTTCCTGTTGGGCATTCCGGGGCATTTCCACCATTGATTTTCTTTAATTCTGATTTTGCTAATTTTTTATTGTTTTTCATATTGTAGTGATTTGTTTGAGGTTACAAATGTAATATTTTTTATTAATCTTGCAATACTTTGTTTGAAATAGTGCGAATGATTTAAAATTTGAGGATAGAAACGTTTTTTGCTTTATTTGCCTATCAGTTAATTTTCAAATTGAAGAATTTAATAAAATGGCAGATAAATGTTTATTACTTACATTACTATTTCTCTTGATGTCCTGTCAACAAGAGGTAAAGAAAACAGAGTTTCAGGCTGTAGAAAAAAATATTCCGGAACAGAAAAAAGAAGAATATAATATTGAGAGTCAAAAAATAAAAGCCGATACCATCATCACAAAATCAACGATATTACTGTTAGGTCCTGATGATAAAGAGGTAGAGGAAATCAAAAAGAAACAGGGAGAAGATAATTTCTATACGATTGTTGATGACGCTAACTATTATTCAGCAGAAATATTTGAAATTGTGCCTGCAACTATTTTTACAGGGTATCGAATTATTGACTTTCCAAAAGAAAACTATGTCTTTGATAAAAGCCGCTCCGAAAATAAATGGCTGGTCATTGATTATAAACCAGGTTCAAAACCTACGATATACTCTTTAGTAGATTATTATCGTCATATAACCGAAAAATAATCTCTATATAGATCAATATAAACGCGCTCCCATCATGATGGGAGCGCGTTTTTTAACAGATTTAAATATCTAAAACTGCCACGTTAAAATGACAGAAGTGATTTTCTTATAAACCAATGTTTTTAGTTGGTTTCAACTGCTTTAAGATATTCTTTGGAATCGCATTTTTGTGAACCAAAATAGCAGTCGACTTATATTCAACATACGGTCTTGTTACATAAAGATACCCTGCGAAGTCATTGGTTACTCCCCAGGAGTTTTTAACCATATAATATTCCTTACCAGTCTGATCTTTTGCCAATCCTACGATGTGCATCCCGTGGTCATCCGTTGTAGAAAGGTTGTTAAGCCCTTTTTGACGCATATCTTCAGTGATCGTCTTATCTTTTTTAGGCTCTGTAAACAAAGTCTGTTTGTTCTCTGCATTGATCTGATCTAAATCCATATCCGGAACATATGCCACACCATTTTTATAAGAGAAATAAGGCTCAGAAACGTCAGTAGCCCAACCTACAGAATATCCTTTAGTTACTGCATTGTCAATGATGGCTGTAATGTCTTTCATTGGAACATTCCAGTCAGAATCGTGGCTCCAGTTATCAGGAATTGGAACTACAAATTTCTGGTAGTAAGCATAATCTTTGTAAGAAGATAATTCTACATAATCTTCAGGGTTGATTCCTACTACTTCTTTAGCAAAAGTCTTTGGCGTGTAGTTTTTCCCTTCATACGTGAAGTTAGCAGGCACTTTTCCTAAATATTCATCAAGAATAGCATCTACAGAATCCATCCAGTTATCAGTAAGTTTTCCTTTAGAAGAAGCCTGAACAAGGCTGTCAAGAACCGGCTTTAGCTTCCCTTGCATTTCTTTGAAGTTGTTGGTCGTTTGTCCAGCTTTTAATCCTGAATACACATCTTGTGGAACTGCCCCATACTTTTTGTACATGTTGATGACATCGTGAAGTTCTCCACCGTCACCCCAGCTGATAGCACCGTTATTTAAAACATATAACTTCGCTTTATCATGATAAGAATTTCTTGCGGTAAATATTTCAGCAAGATCTACAGGTTTTTTGCCCATTCTCTGCATTTCAGATTCAAGGAAAGAGTTTCCTGAGTAGCTCCAGCAAGTTCCGGATGAACCCTGGTTCTTTACAGAAGTAGCACCAACGTCTTTTAACGTTGTGAACTGAAAATTAGCATTTTGTGAGTGGTTGTTTTTTAACTTATTGATTAAGTCATCTTGGGCAAACATCATACTTCCTGCAGACAAAACAAAAAGTAATGATGCAATTTTCGCATTTTTCATTACTATAAAAAGATTATTTGTATTAATAGTCGTTGATAATAGAGATTTGTTACAAAGGGAAAAGTTAAATTTGAAATTAAAATATTGTTGAAAAAAACAAATAAGCTAATTTTAAAAATAATCTTTTGTTCTAAAAAAGTTGACCATGTTTCCAACCCCAGCTAAAGTTCCTGCATCTATTATAGTATAACTTCTGACAATGGAAAGAGAATTATTAATAGAATGCCAGCGTAACGATCGCAAAGCACAGCGGAAAGTCTACGATAAAATGGCGGGTAAGCTGTATTCAGTTTGCAAACGTTATTTGAAAAACGATGAAGATATAGAAGAAGTATTAGCCGATACCTTCTATAAGATTTTTACAAGAATAAGCCAGCTTCAGAATCCGGATACTTTCGAAGCTTGGGCAAAAAAGATTGCAGTAAATGAATGTCTCCAGAAATTAAGAAATAATAAAGCCTTATTTATTTCCCTGGAAGAAAGTCTGAATGAACCTTCAGAAAGATCTTCAGAGCATATTTCCTTTGAAAAAGATATTCTGAGTCTGCTCAACTTTCTTCCTGAAGGATGCAGAGCCATTTTTAATCTTTTTGCCATTGAAGGATATCCACATAAGGAAATAGCTTCCATGCTTTCCATTAGTGAGGGAACTTCAAAATCCCAGCTCAATTTTGCACGAAAAAAACTTCAGGAACTTTTGGTGAATCAAAACATTTAAACTTTTACAACAATGGAAAATAATCATATCGATCAACAATTCAATGAAGCTTCTAAACTTTCAGAAGAACCAACCGTTTTTACTGGTTTTGATAAAGTTTGGGACAAAGTAGAAGAAAAATTAGATCAAAAAAAAGAAAAAAAGAAAATCATTCCTGTCTGGTTCCCTTACGGGATAGCAGCAAGCCTAATGATAGGAATAGGTGCTTTATATTTCCTGAATAAAAAAGAAAAAGAGCAGCCTGTAAAACCGGAAATGGCAGAACACAAAATATTACAGGAACCTATAACTGATACGCATATTGTGGAAATAGACCATACAACAAAAGAGAATCTTCAGAAAGAGAAGAATAAAGTGTATCCTAAAGTAGAAAAGGCAATAGTATATAGTAATTATGTTCCGGAGCCATTAAGAATGCCTAATCATGTGTCTACAGCTTCCCCACCAACATACATAGAAACTTCTGATGCAGTAAAGAGTATTGATGAAGTTGTAATGACTGGATATGGTATTAAAAAAAAGGTAGAATCAACAACATCAAGCTCAACTGTTGTCACTACAACAAATATTTCCCCTCAATATTCTGCTGTTAACACATTACAAGGAAGAGTGGCAGGGATACAAATAACATCATCAGATAGCAGACTCCAAAGAAACAATGAGATTAAAAATACTTTTAACAATATCAATTCCGGTTATCTTGACAATAAACCGGTAATGATCAGAGGTGCTGTTTCTATCAGTGCAGAAAATACTCCTTTGTATATCATCAATGGAAAAGTAGAAGGAGCGGATTACTTCAGAAGCTTAAATCCTGATAAAATTGGAAGTTTGAATATTCTGAAAGGAGCTTCTGCTACTGCAATATATGGAAGTAAAGCCTCACATGGGGTAATCATAGCAACCACTAAAAAGCTTTCAAAAAGAGAAAGAAAAAGAATGGAGAAGCTTCAGGAAGAGATTAGTAAACATAAACAGATTTTATCTACACCTAATGAGGAAAGTTATGATGCATTTGTTGAAAACCCATTTGAACTGACACAAAATCAACCTTTGTCAACATTTTCTATAGACGTGGATAATTCATCTTATTCTAATATCAGAAGAATGATTAACAATGGAGAAACCATAAATAAGAATGCGGTAAGGATTGAAGAAATGATTAATTACTTTAAATATGATTATCCGCAGCCAAAAAACAATGATCCGTTTTCCATCAACACGGAGTACAATGACGCTCCCTGGAATTCCAATCATAAACTGTTGAAGATAGGATTGCAGGGGAAAAATATTCCGATGAATCTTTTACCAGTCTCTAATCTTATTTTTCTTATTGATGTATCTGGCTCCATGAATGAACAAAATAAACTGCCATTATTGAAGTCTTCTTTCAAGGTATTATTGAGCCAGCTCCGGCCTAAAGATAAAGTGGGAATTGTAGTCTATGCTGGAAATGCAGGGGTGGTCCTGCCATCTACATTTGCAGGTGATAAGGATAAAATTATTCAGGCTTTAGATCGTCTTCAGGCAGGAGGAAGTACTGCGGGAGGAGAAGGAATAGAGTTGGCTTATAAAATGGCACAGGAAAACTTTGTAAAGGAAGGGAATAACCGTGTTATTATTGCTACGGATGGAGATTTTAATGTAGGTGCATCTTCAGGATCAGACCTTCAAACTCTTATTGAGAATAAAAGAAAATCTGGAGTATTTCTAACCTGTTTAGGTTTTGGAATGGGTAATTATAAGGATAATACTTTGGAAACATTGGCCAATAAAGGAAATGGAAACTATGCCTATATTGATAATATGCAGGAAGCTAATAAGTTCCTTGGGAAAGAATTTGCAGGAAATATGTATGCTATTGCTAAAGATGTAAAGATTCAGATTGAATTTAACCCGGAATATGTAAAATCTTATCGTTTAATTGGCTACGAAAACAGAAAACTGAGAAATGAAGACTTTGTCAATGACAAAATAGATGCTGGAGAATTGGGAAGCGGACATACTGTAACTGCTTTGTATGAAGTCATTCCTACAGATATAAAATCAGACTTCATTCCCAAAGATAGCAACCTGAAATATACTCTGAATGCTTCCTCGAAAGAGTTCGGAGATGAGCTGGCGACTATAAAATTCAGATATAAAGAGCCTGATGGAGATACCAGTCGTGAAATCACTCAGATTGTTAAAAACATTGATAAAAGAATGGCTTCTGCCAGTTTGGACTTTAAATTCGCTTCCTCAGTAGCATGGTTTGGTTTGGTACTAAGAAACTCCGAGCTGATTACAAAAAAAGACCTTTCTGATATTGAAAACCTGGCCAAGCAGGGCAAGAATAAAGATGAACAAGGTTATCGATCAGAGTTTATACGATTGATAGAGTCTTATAAAACAACACAAAAATAAAAATCTGAGAAAAAGAAATTTCCCCGGAAATTTCTTTTTCCTTATTTTAGTACACATTACCATGAAGATGAGAAAAAACTATTTACTGTTACTGCTGCCGTTTACTGTTACGGTATTGCAGGCGCAAAATTCAACCTTATATTATTCAGGAAAATTTTTAAATCATAAAGATAAACCACAAAACTTTTTAAAAGTCTATAATAAAAACAGTGGTGTATATGAACTAACTGATGAAGAAGGATTTGCAATCATTGCAGCCAAACCCTATGATACTCTAGTTTGGAATCAAGGAAAAAGTACCCAGATTGTTGTATCATATCAGTTAAGAGAATTGAAAAACATTCTTGAAAGTCAGGTAGAGAAAAAAAATGTACAGGAAATTTACAATAAAACATATGACAGCCTGGTTTCACAAAAGAATTATGATAAGTTCAGTATTGAGAATGCCTCAACAATTCTAAATAATAATTCCGACAGGTATTTTAACAGTGTAAGAAAGATTAAGCAGAGAAAAGACAGTATGTATGTCCTGAAAGAGCAAAAGAAGTGGACGTTATTATTGAATGGCGGGTTTACCTCTTCTTTGGATGTCAAAAGCCATAATGCCCTTCCAGCAACTCAGAATAAATATGTACAAGGAAGATCCGGTAATGGAACCCTTATCTGGAATGATCCTGGCACCAATGAAGTGTTTAGCTTTGGACCTGATATTTCTACATTAGCTTTTGATGGAATCCCTTATCAATACGATCAGAACGGCAGACTGGTTCCTTTAGCTGACGGAAATAAGCAGGCTGTACTCTATAATAATAATCTGTTTCAAACGATGGTTGGATATAACAATCAGCTTAATGTCAATACAATTATAAAACAAGGATACAAGGAGAAATTTCGCCTTTCATTGGATTTGGGGCAGCAAAAAAATCAATTATACTTCATTGATCAATTTAATCTGATCAATTCTATTAAAACAAAGCTGAACACAGATTTAGGAGGCTATTTGGTGAAGTTTTTCTTTAATTATGAAGAGAATAAAGCAACAAATACCAATAGGATAGGGCTTTTCAATAGAGCATTTCAAAATTCTTTACTGACTCCCGTTTCGTTCTCAAATGCTCAGCAGACCTTTTTGGATAATGGAAAGCAACGAAGCTACAGCCAAAATGCCGATAATCCGGAATTCCTTTTTGTACAGGATCAAAAATACCGTTATCAAAACCGGCAGCGGCAGTTTAGCCTTAATGCAGATAAAACCTTTGGAAATTTTAAATTAAATATCGTTCAGTCTTACGAAAGTAATTTCATTTGGAATCTGGATCAATATCAACCATCTACTTATGGATTCAATAATGGAATAACCAGTAAAAGAGAACAAAATAACAGGTTATATCACTCTAATATACAAGGGAGATATGAATTGGGTAATTATAATTTTAAGAATGTTTTTAATCTTAATTTTATTCTGAATGGTATCAAATCTGACGTTTACAATAGCCTAATCAATAAAAGATATAGTTATCAAAGAACCTCTCAGGATTATATTTTCAACTATAATATGGGACTCAGGTCCGGTGATTTTGAAGCTGATTTTAATCTTGGAAATTCCTTTTATGTCTCCAATACATCAGATAAAAACAATTACTGGCTTCCAAAGGCAGCTGGATATTTGCGGTTTAAAGATATATTTGACTGGTATAACTATGAATTTAAAATTTCAGGAAACTATAGCCATCTCAGCTCAGAGCCTGAAATTACTCGGTCCTACGCCTCCTATGCTTCTACTTTACTGAAAGCAGAAAGTTATTACCGTTATTTTCCCGTACACGAAGTGGAAAGTTTCAAAGGGCTATCTAATATCAATACAAAAGAATGGAAAATAGGTGGAAAGATCAATTTCGGATATAGTATTAGCCTTGAAGGGGAATATTTTAACAGAAAAACTGAAGGCGATGTTTTTCCGGTATTTGACAACAATCAGTTAAGGCTAAAAAATATGGCAGATCATACGTATAGCGGGTATGAATTTAATTTTGCTTATGATAGACTTTTTCTGGCAAATGATTTTTTTGCAACAAACAAAATTTCATTTTTCAAATATAAAGATATTGTAGGTTGTGTGATATCCGGTTATAACAATACTTCGATTTCAGGATTTCAGGATATTTATAAAACTCTTGCGGAAGGAGAGGTGTTGGGAGCTGTCAAGGGAAGTTATTTTGAAAGGAATTCTGAAGGACAGCTCATTATTGACGATTCCGGATTCCCGAAAAAGGCTGCCGGAATGAAGATTATTGCAGATCCAACTCCTGATTTTGTAATGAAATTCAATCATAATTTAGTCTATAAAAGATGGATTTTAGATATCAACTGGGAATGGAAAAAAGGAGGCCAGATCTGGGATGGAACTCAGGCTGTTATGGATTATTATGGACGTTCCTATGATTCCGGAGAAGAAAGAAACATCAAAAATTATGTTTTTCAGGGAGTATTGGCTAATGGTAATCATAACCAGACTCTGGTGGATTTTTATGATCCTCATCAAAACGTTCATGAAAACAGATGGTCCAGATATGGATATCTTGGGGTGGCAGAAACCTATATTCAGAAGGCAGATCATATAAGGATTAATAATATTTCATTATCCACTTTTTTTCCTCTGAATAATAGCCAGCGATCTATGAAAATTACGTTGTATGTAGATAATATCATGCTCTGGCAGGCGAATAAAGGAGTAGATCCCAACCAGAATTTCTATGATACAGACAATGGAAGAGGACTGGATTTCTTTAATCTTCCCTCTTTTAAAACATTTGGCTGCATTGTTTCATTCAAATTTTAACCCATGAATTTCAAATTTATATCATATATCATATCACTGAGCCTATTGTTTTCATCAGTATTGCTAAAGGCACAGGATTCATTTAAGGATTTTGAAAAAGAAAAAACATATATTCAGACCAATCATGTTTTCTATAAACCGGGAGAGGACATGTATTTTAAAATATATGTAGTGCAGGGAAAGAATAATCTTCCGGCAAGTGAAAGCAGGGTGGTCAATTTTGAAATCATTGACCCTTCCGGAAGTGTTTTAACAAAGTCCAAATATAAAATTAACAATGGCTATGCCAACGGATACTTCTCTTTCGCTGATGATATGAAGGGTGGTGTTTACAAGATTAGAGCCTATACCAACTGGATGCAGAATGAGGAAGGAAAAAATGCTTTTGAAAAAGAAATTACCTTGCAGAAAATAGTATCTCCAAGGATTTTAATGAAGCTGGATTTTCCAAAGAAAGGATATAGCTCCGGTGATGAAGTCACCGCAGACTTTTCAATGCGAAGTCTGGGTAATCTACCCATTCCTTTTTACGAAGCGGATTATGTGGTAACTTATAATGGGGAAATTGTTACTGAAGGCAAGCTTATTACAGACAAGGAAGGAAAAAAACTATTGCAGTTCAGACTTCCCAAATCCTTAAAATCCTCAGATGCACTTTTAAATATTAAAGTTAATTTTGATGGATTTACAGAATCTATTTCAAGAAATATTCCTATTGTACTGAACAATCTGGATGTGAAATTTTTACCTGAAGGAGGAACTTTTATCAACGGAACAGAACAGAATATTGCATTCAAAATATTGGATGAATATGAAAAACCGGTAGACGCAGTTTTGGGTATTTATAATCAGAACCATGAAAAAATATCTGAAGTTTCCACTTATAATTTCGGGATGGGAAGCTTCTTTCTTACTCCGAAAATAGGAGAAACATATTATGCAAAAGTTGTAAAACCTGAAAATATTACACAGATTTATCATCTTCCTGAGTCTAAAAATAATGGCTTGATGTTGAATATCAAAAAAGAAAATGGAATACTTTTATTGAAAACGGTGACTACACAGGAAAAGAATATCGTTTTAAAAGGATTTTTCCGTGATAAAGAAATTTACAGCAAAGAGATTTCTTTACAAAACGGGATCAACTCATTGGAGCTGCCAGAAAAATATCTGCCGGTTGGAATTTGTCGTTTTACGTTATTTGAAAATAATATTCCTCTTGCAGAACGTATTGTCTTTACCAATAAAGATCAGCAACTGAATATCAAGGTAAAGCCTGTAAAAGATTATTATCAGCCAAGAGAAAAAGTAGTGCTGAATATTGAGACTACTGATAAAAATAACCAACCAATACCAGCAAATCTTGCCATAAGTGTAGTGGATGATAAGCTTTGGACTTATGCTGACGATAAACAGAATCATATCAGTTCATGGTTCCTGATGGATTCTGAACTGAAAGGAAAGATTGAAAAGCCTCAGTTTTATTTTGATAAAAAAGAAGAAAAAGCAGAAAAAAGTCTGGATCTTGTGATGCTCACCAATGGATACAGGTATTTTGAACTGATTCCGGAGATTGTTAAAACAGGTAAATACAAATTTCTGCCGGAAAAAAGAGGGACAGTATATGGAGTCGTAGAAGATGAGAATAAGAAACCGGTAAAAGCCAATGTTTTTCTTGTAGAATCGTATGGAGGCCAGATTCTTAAACAAGCAACAACAGAAAATGGTCAGTTTTATTTCTCAGGGATGGAAGGTAGTAATTCTTACAAATTGATTGCTAAATCCATTCAGCCTAAACATAAAGTAAAAATAAGAGTTTTGTCATATAAATTGGAGATAAATCCGCTTGTTAAGCAAAAGCTAAATAACATAAATGTAGAAGAAATTATAAAAGAAGCTGAAATCAAAGAAAAACTGAAACAAATACCACCAAAAATAAATAATACAAAGAAGGATACTATTTCTGGAAAAAATATTGAGGAAGTTGTGGTGGTAGGATACGGAACTTTGATGAATAAAAAGACAAGTACCTCTTCGGTAAGCATTATTGGCAATTCTGAAATTAAAGATTCTAATTATGGGTCATTATTACAGGGAAAAGTTGCAGGAGTCACTGTAACTCCGGCTGGAGAACAGCAAAAAGGAAATTTTGTGGTCAGAGGGACTTCATCAATATCAAACAAAAGTCCATTATTTGTGGTAGATGGAGTTCCGGTAGAAAATTTTAATACAGCCATCAATCCCAATGATATTAACAGCGTTACAGTTTTGAAGGATGTGGCGGCAACAGCCATTTACGGGAGCAGAGCCGTTAATGGAGTTGTCATTATTAATTCATTTTCTAATAGTTTGGCTCAGAATAAGCTGGATATCACCCCTAAATCTTATTTTGCAGTTCTATCTATTCCTACAGATGAACTTATCAAATATTCGGTAAATAAAGAATTTGTCTATCCCGAATATAAAACAACTAATACTTCTTATAGATTTGATTACAGAGAAGCTATTTATTGGAATCCTGTAGTGGAAACTGATAAAGAAGGTAAAGCAAAAGTAGAATTCTATAATTCAGATGTCAATTCCACCTTCAGAGCGATGACAGAAGGAATTTCAGCGTCCGGATTGATAGGCAGAGAAGAAACCACTTATGCAGCACAAAGCCTTATATCTATTGATGCTAAGATTCCACAGTATTTGACAAGAACGGACGAAATGCTTATTCCTGTAGTGATCAAAAATAATTCCAGAGAAACCAGAAAAATGGTAATGGACGTTATTGTTCCCAATCATGTAAAGTTGATGTCATCAGATAGCCTGATTACTTTAAAACCTTTGGAGTCAGGAAGATTATTTGTTAAAATACAGACAGATGAAGTAGTAAATTCTAATATTCAGTTTATTATAAGATCTGGAGATTTCAGGGAAACAATGATTCTTCCTTTTAAGGTTGAAGAGAAAGGATTTTTACATCAGTTTTCTTTAATAGATAACAAGGCGGAGAAAATTCAGTTTACAATTCCTGAATATATCAATGGAAGCCTGTTTTCATCTTATTATGTATTTGAAAATGCCGCTTTGAAAATGCTTGATGATCTTGAAAGGTTGAAGAGAGAACCGCATGGATGTTTTGAGCAGCTGTCATCAACAGTATATCCTAATATTTTTATTCTGGATTATTTAAAATTAAGCAAGAAAATTGATAGTTCCACAGAAAGCCTTGTGATCAAAAATCTGAAAAAAGGCTTCCAGAAAATGTTAAGCTATAAAAATAAAGACGGCGGTGTTGGATACTTTAATACAACTGAGTCAGATGTCTCTCTTTCTGCATTTGCTTTACTCGAGTTTACAGATCTGAAAAGGCATATTGTGATTGATCCAAAGATTATTCAAGGATTATCATCATTTATTTTGTCAAAAAAATCAAGGAATGGACTTTTTGGAGTACGAAGATATTATGAATCCCAAACAGGATCATACTCAGAATACGATTGGTCAAGAAATATGTATGTACTCTATGCATTATCTCAGTTAGGCTTTAAAACTGAAATTGAAGATTCTTATCAAGTAATGCTGAAAAGAGCCTTGTTGAAAAAAGATTCTTATCAACTGGCTTTATTGGCTAATGCAGCAGCGAATCTTGGAAAACATCAGGAATATGATAACTTAATGTTTGTTTTAAATAATCAGTTTGAAAATCAAAAATTTAACGTTGCAACTACCTTTACGGGTTCCGGAGGATATTCAGCCAATGCAGAAGCACTTTCATTGTATATGATGGCACTTCAGAAAGATGAAAAACTTAATCAGCAAACTATCGCAAAAGCAGCAGATCAGCTTTTAAGTTACAATGGAGGCTATGGATTTGGATCAACTCAGGCAACAAGTTTGGCTTTACAGGCGTTGTCTCAGTTTTTTATTAAAAATGAAAAGCTATTTAGAACTGATAGACCTGTTATTAAAATAAACAACGCTTTAGTATCATCTGGTTTAAATATTGCATCTGCTTACAAAACCGGGAACAATACCATTAATATAGATTACCCTTCACAGACAGGGCTTCTTTATAAGTTAGAGTATCAATATTATACTCTGAAGGCGCCGGAAAGTTCGGATATTCCTTTAACCATGGAGACGAAATTAATGTCCGAAAATTCCAGAGTAGGAGAAACCAACAGAATGACAGTCACCCTTAAAAACAAAGTGAATAATCAGTTGCCTATGACAGTTGCTAAAATTGGTATTCCTGCAGGACTGACTCTGCAAACGTCTTTACTAAAAAATCTAATAGATAAAAAACAAATTTCTTATTATGAGATATTTGACAATTATCTGGTTTTGTATTGGGAACATTTTGATGCTGAAGAAACAAAAACCATCAACCTTGATCTGAAAGTAGAATTTGCAGGAACATATACAGGAAAATCAAGCAATGTTTATCTTTATTATATGCCGGAGTCAAAGTATTGGAACCAAGGTATAAATACTACTATTACTCCATAGTATTTATTAAGTATAAGTCAAACCTAAAAACCGCCTCATCAGTTATGGAGCGGTTTTTATGGTTGAAAATTTTATCAATTTCATTTAAATTAATTTTAATAATTTCCCACAGAAATTTATAACGCATGAAAAAAACGATTATAACCATATTAGGGCTTACTTTATTAGTGAGCTGTAAAACTCAAAATGCTTCAGATTCTTCAAATGAAAACAAAACATACAGTATAAGAAAAGATAAAGATCAGGACGGCGTTCCTAATAAAGATGATCATTGCCCTGAAATAGCAGGACTTCCTGAATTTAGTGGCTGTCCTGATACCGATGGAGATGGTATGGCAGATAAAGATGATGCCTGTCCAACTGTTGCAGGACCGTTAGAAAATAATGGCTGTCCGTGGCCTGATACTGATGGGGACGGAGTCATTGATAAAGACGATGCCTGCCCAACTGTAATTGGACCTCCTGAGAATAATGGCTGTCCATGGCCGGATACCGATGGAGATGGAGTTCTGGATAAAGATGATGCCTGTCCTACTGTTCCGGGAGGACCAGAATATAATGGTTGTCCAAAACCGAAAGCGATGGTCGCTTCAGAAATTTCAAGTACTGTAAGAAGTGGAGTAGCTTCTACAAAAGTTTCGATAGTAAAAAAATCAAAAGGTTCAAAAAAAGATAAGGATGAATTTCCTGAAGCAGGGAAATTAACTGCAGGAGAGGTGAATGACTTTTCAAAATGGGATTATTGGCAAGATATGGCTGCTCCTGCTTTATCTCAATATAAAGAAGAATGGAAACTATTTCCAGATAGAAGAGTTTCAGTTCAGCTAGTTAATAAAAATAAAAAACCAGTCATTGGTAAGAAATTAAGATTGTTGAATGACAAGAAAGAAATAGTATGGCAAGCTGTTTCTGATAATAAAGGAAGTGCTGAACTGTGGATTGCTCCGAGAATTGATGATAAATCTTCATCAAAAAAGTATTTTATTACAGATGATAAAGGGAAAATATTATCAAGTAATGTGACTTTATTTAAGAAAGGACAAAATGTAATTAGTCTTGATGTCCCTTGCCTTGAAAAAAGAAATCTGGATTTAGCTTTTATAGTGGATGCTACAGGTTCTATGGGAGATGAAATCACTTATTTACAATCTGAATTATTGGATGTATTGAAAAAAGTTGAGAAAAAATTAGCCAATACTACAGATGTTCGATACGGATCCGTTTTTTACAGGGATCAAGGTGATGAATATGTAACAAGAGAATTTGATTTTTCTGATAAAGCTGTAAATCTGGTTAACTTTATAAAAAAACAAAGAGCAGGTGGTGGTGGAGATTTTCCTGAAGCCGTGGTAGAAGCATTAGATTCTTCAATAGATAAATTGAGCTGGAGCAAAGGAAATTCTACTAAAATTATGTTTTTAATTCTGGATGCCCCGCCCCACTATTCAGAAGAGAATATTAATAAATTGTACGATAAGATAAAGCTGGCAGCACAGAAAGGGATTACAATAATTCCACTGGCTGCAAGTGATACAGATAAGCAGACAGAATATCTGATGAGGACTTTTGCCCTGCTTACAAATGGGACTTATACATTTCTTACCAATCACAGTGGGATTGGAAATAATCATATTGAACCAACAACAGACTCTTATGAAGTAGAAAAATTAAATGAACTGTTATTAAGATTAATTTTACAGCGTTCAACAATACCTTCCTGCCAGGCACCTTCTAAGAATGAATATATCAATAAAAAGATTGAAATAGAATTAGAAAATGAAGAAAACCCCAAGATTAAAATTTATCCGAATCCTACAAAAGGAGTGATTAATATACAATCAAATAAACAAATTGATGAGTTGTATTTATATGACTTCAGTGGTAAAATTTTAATAAGACAAGAAAAATTGCCTAAAGGGACAAATAAAATTGATATTACGTCTTATCCGCAAAGTGCTTATTTAATGAGATGCAGATATGGTGAACAATGGGATACTTTTAAAATTATTAAAAATTAAATAACTACAGTAAAACAGGCATTCAAGCGGATGTCTGTTTTATTTTAAAATTAATTTTCAGAAATTATTGAAAATTCAAAAAATATAATTACATTTGTATCAGAAACTTAAAGTACAAACAAAATGCAACTTTCAGAAGCTAAAGAAAAATACATTCAGACCTGGGGAACTTTTGCTACCAATTGGGGAATCAACCGTACGATGGCACAGGTCCATGCATTACTTTTGGCGAGTGGTAAACCATTGTCTACAGATGAGGTGATGGAACAGCTGGAAATTTCGAGAGGAAATGCCAATATGAATCTTCGTGCTTTAATTGATTGGGGTATTGTAAGGAAAGAATTTATTAAAGGGGATCGTAAAGAATACTTCGTAGCAGAAAAAGATGTATGGTATCTTTTTAAACAAATTACCAAAGAACGTAGGAAAAGAGAAATTGAGCCGGTAATCTCCTTTCTTGAAGAGCTAAGGAATATTGAAGATAATGATTCGGAGGAAGCAAAAGAATTCATTAAGTTGATGGATGATTTCAGCTCTGTAACCGGGAAAATCAACAATATCATGGATCTGGCAATTAAAAGTGATGATCACTGGTTGGTAGGTAAAATTACCAACCTGTTGAAATAAAATAGAAAGGGATGAAGGTCCTTTTTTATTTCAGATAAACTTTCAAAAATTATTGAAAATATAATATTTTTAAAATGTTCAATATTATTTAATATCTGGTTTTCCTTAGCATCAGTTTCTACATTACAATTGACGTAGGAAGAAGATGTTATCAGGCAGGAAAAGCCTATCTGAAATATTTGCTTCATGATGAAACTCTCTGTCTGACTATCAATAGAATTCTTCTTGGTTGTTATTATTTATTGAATTTAGGATACATCGCTGTAAGCCTTACCAGTTGGGAAAAGATAGAGAATATAGATGAGATGATAAGAATAACAGCGATACGCATTGGAAGTATTGTATTGATATTATGTGGATTGCACTATATGAACATTTTTACCCTTTATTTTTTGAGAAAAAAACTAACCTTTAAATAATATTATTATGATACTTACTGTTTTAACCACCTCGTATAATTTTTCCGCTTACATGATCTATTTACCCATTGTAATTACCCTTACAGTTTTGGTATCTCAGTTTCTGTTCAAGAATTCTAAGGCATTTATGGTTGATATTTTCCACCAGAAAAAAGACATCGCTATGGCAACCAACTCCCTTTTTAAGATCGGGTTTTACCTTCTGAATATCGGATTTGCGTTGTGTATTATCGAGTTTTTTCAAATTGAAAGTATTGAAAGATTGGTTGTAGCGCTGAGTAAAAAGATTGGCGGCTTTTCCATTTATCTTGGAATAATGATGCTTTTAAATCTATTATTATTCCTGAAAGGACGTAAACATGCATTGAATAAAGAAAACCATATCAAAAATGAAAACATTGATATTTAAGATCTGGATGTATCTTACTTTCAGATCAAAACACAAACGAACCCGAGGAGATTTTCTCAACCTTTAAAATAAATGTCATGAAAACGCTCAAAAACCACACCCTGATTTACGACAATGAATGTCCTATGTGTGCAATGTATTCCAAAGGCTTTACAAAATATGGTATGCTGGATGAAAACGGAAGAGAAGCCTTTACGGAAATATCAGTCAGAAATAAAGATCTTGTGGATTTTCACCGGGCAAAAAACGAAATTGCTTTGGTAGATCATGATAAGAATAGAGTAGTTTATGGCTTAGATAGTTTGTTGCTAATCATTGGAAACTCATTTCCATTATTAGAAACAATAGCCAGAATACAACCTTTGTATTGGTTCTTTAAAAAAGTATATTCCTTTGTTTCCTATAACCGAAAACAGATTATTCCATCTAAAAAAGATAATACAGAACAATCTTGTGTACCTGATTTTAATCTGAAATATAGACTGATTTATATCGCTTTTGTAATGTTCTTTTCAGCTTATGTTTTAAGTTTATATTCAGGAAAGCTTGGGGTTAATTTAACGCCCAATTTCTTAAGAGAATTAGCTGTATGTTTAGGACAGGTCCTTTGGCAAACCCTATTTCTAAAGAGATATTTAAAAGATAAGATTTGGGATTACCTAGGCAATATGATGACCGTTTCTTTAATAGGGACACTTCTCTTGATTCCAGCTTTGTTTGTGAACATTACCTCGGTTTTTCACCTCATTTATTTCGGAATTGTTGTAATCATCATGTTTTTGGAGCATTTGAGAAGATGCAGGATCTTAAAACTAAACTACATTCCTAGTATTTCCTGGATACTGTTTAGGGTAGCAGCACTCGTCATCATCATTTTGACTACTCTTTAAAAATTATAAAATAACCCCTTTTGATATGTCTAGAATTTATTTAGAAACTCTGATCGACGCTGATATTGAAACCGTTTTTGATTTAGCAAGAAATATAGATCTGCACCAAGAGTCAACCTCGCGAACCTATGAAAAAGCTATCGCAGGACGTACATCCGGTTTGATTGAGGAAAACGAAACTGTAACCTGGAGAGCAAAACATTTAGGAATATATCAAACCCTCACCACAAAAATTATCAGCATGGAAAAGCCTAATCAGTTTACTGATAAAATGCAGAAAGGAGCCTTCAAATCATTGTACCACCAGCATATTTTTAAAACAGTAGATGGAAAAACACGGATGACTGATATTTTTGATTTCGAATCTCCATTAGGAATAATAGGAAAAATGTTCAATAAGTTATTTCTTAAAAATTATCTCAAAAAATTTCTTCTGGAAAGAAACCAATTAATAAAAATAACTGCAGAATCAATAAACTCACAACCACAATCAGAACACTAACAACAACACCAATCCAACCACGAAGTGGCGATTTAGATTTAACCCCAGGATAGAATAAAATTCGATCAACCATACAACAACCATACAACAAACAACAACCCATAAACCACCCACATCATGAATTTTTTAAAAGCAGAATGGCGAAAATTAGCCATCATCAATTACGAAATCAATCCAGAGGTATTATTAAAATACCTACCGGAAGGTACAGAACTCGATTTCTATAAAGGCAAATGTTATGTAAGCCTAGTTGGCTTTATGTTTTTAAATACGAAATTATTGGGTTTACCTATTCCTTTTCATCGTAATTTTGAAGAAGTAAACCTTAGATTTTATGTCAGGAAATATGAAAATGGAGAATGGAAAAGAGGAGTAGTTTTTATCAAAGAAATTGTTCCTAAGCCGGCTTTAAGTTTTGTAGCCAATTCTATTTATAAAGAAAACTACCATACAATGCCAATGAAAAACGAAATTCATCAACAAGAAGATGAACTGCTGATCCGGTATTCATGGAAAGACAAAAAGTGGAATTCTATTCAGATTACAGCAGAAAATAAGGCACAACCCATGGATGCAAATTCAGAATTTGAGTTCATTACGGAACATTATTATGGTTTTACCAAAAAAGAAGATAAAACCTCAGAATATGAAGTTTGTCACCCAAAATGGGACTGTTATCAGGTAAAAGATTATCAATTGGAAATCGATTTTCAAAAGATTTACGGAAAAGACTTTCAATGTCTTAATCATCAGGAGCCCATTTCGGTAATGCTGGCTGAAGGTTCAGAAATAGAAGTGAAAACAAAAAAATACATCATCTAAAATACTCCAGATCACAACCCACACCCCAAAACTCAAACTTAAAATAACTCACTTTCCTAAACTTCAAAAAAATGAAAATAATTATCGCCGCCGGAACCGGATTTCTTGGTAAAAACTTAGAAAAATATTTTACAGGAAAAGGAGATCAAGTCTACATTCTGACGCGCAAGCCTACTCGTAAAAATGAAATTTATTGGAATGCGAAAACAATAGGAGAATGGAAGAATATTCTTGAAGAAGCAGATGTACTCATCAATCTTACAGGGAAATCCGTGGATTGCCGTTATGATGAAAAGAATAAAGCAGAAATTTATGAATCAAGAATTGACAGTACAAGAATATTACAAGAAGCTGTTAATCGTTGTTCTGTTTCTCCAAAAATTTGGCTGAATGCAAGTTCTGCTACCATTTATGTGCATTCAGAAAAACACTTGAATATAGAGGACAACGGAATTATCGGTGATGACTTTTCAATGAATATCTGTAAAATCTGGGAAAGCGAATTTTTTAGAATCCAAAATGAAGGTATAAGAAAAGTTGCACTTCGTACTTCCATTGTATTGGGAAATAACGGGGGAGCATTTCCAAAACTGAAAATGATAACAAAATTAGGAATGGGTGGAAAACAGGGAAGAGGAAATCAGATGGTAAGCTGGATTCATATTGATGATTTCTGCAGGGCTATAGACTGGGTTATTCAACATAAGAATGTGGAAGGTTCTATAAATATAACAGCTCCCGCTCCATTATCTAATGAAGCCATGATGAAAAAACTAAGAAAAGAAATCAGAGCTCCATTTGGGTTAAATGCTCCGGTATGGCAGTTGGAGATCGCCTCCATATTTCTGAAAACTGAAACTGAACTCTTGTTGAAAAGCCGTAATGTTTACCCTGAAAAACTCATTGAAAGTGGTTTTCAGTTTTCTTACCCAACTTTTGATGAGGCTATTCTTAAATTACTAAAAGCTTAACCTCTATCACAATATATGCTATACCAACCTGCATGGAACTTCCAGATCTTCTGTAAGGTAATAACTGCAACACAAACGATGATAACCATCAGCAATAATAAGTTCGTGCTGGCCTCTTACCAGCAGAATGGGAGACAGTTTTTTATTCTTTTCTACCTTTTTCAGATTCTCTTTAACATGAATATTGGTATCTGGAAGTAAAGCTAGCTTACTGGCACGAAGAATATCCTTAGATTTTTTAGTAATCGTTTTTGCCTCTTTTAAACTTTCAACAATTTTCTGTGCTTCATCAGGAGTAAAGAGCAGCTCTAGATAATCAAGTGCAGCAGGAAAATCGTGGTCTTCCGGTTCTTTCATCCAGAGACTGTCTTTGGTTAGCGTATTTTTTTTCATTATTGTTTTTGAATAGGGTTAAATGATACTTAAAGGTATAAAAAATACTTCATAATCAGAATCGTAGCATAGATGAAATCATCATAAAAACATTAAAACCCCTGATTTTTCTCCTATGATGTCTTCCGTTTTAATTTAAAATTTAATTGTCTATTTTCAAAAATAAAAACTCCTCCAATAGTAGCATTGAAGGAGTATATATAGATTTCGGGTGACAACCTCTCAGGTTTTACGAGAGTGTCTTTACCGTATTTTTAATATTTTCTTGCTAATAGTAAGTTCAGTAGGAAAGTACCGGTCCAGTTACTGTTGTTAGCTCCATTGGTTCCAATAAAGTCAATACGGGCAACAGATACGGTCAATCTTGTTCTCCCAGCAGTACCATCATTGGCAAGACTTACAAATGATGCTGTAAATACATCGGGAAAACTTGAATTATTTCCTGCTGTTAAAGTAGGATACATATTTGTTACATTAAATGGTGTTCCCTGATATTCATAAACAATGGTCATTCTACTTGCATTGGAATATGCAGCAGTATGGGCATTGTTTATTGAAGTTTTACTGATTACCCACCATCTGTCAGTTCCAGTCCCTGTATCATACGTCGTAACGGTATGGTTAGTCCAGTCAGCAATGGCCCCACTTCCACCTCCATGAGGAGGAATAGATAACTGTGCTCCATAAATTTCCACATTACTTGGTTTAGGGAGTACGGTGAAAGATAAATCCCAGGTTCCACCTGTGGAATTGCCATTGTTTACCACTTCAGCATAGGCTCCTAAAGGAATGACAAAAGAAGTAACCGGTGTATTATCAATTCTTAGGGTGTTACCACTTGATGCCTGTAAAGTAATAGAAGAAGAGGAGATATTCTTGATCTTGTAAATTCTTCCCGTATAACTTGTCGTTCCGGTTCCAATAACCGGTAGGGTAAATGTAGTATTGGCTGTTCCATTGTAAGTAATATAATGATCAGTAGCTAAAACAGAGTAAGT
The DNA here is from genome assembly GCF_940807095.1 of Chryseobacterium sp. Marseille-Q3244. Taxonomy (NCBI): domain Bacteria; kingdom Pseudomonadati; phylum Bacteroidota; class Flavobacteriia; order Flavobacteriales; family Weeksellaceae; genus Chryseobacterium; species Chryseobacterium sp. Marseille-Q3244. The sequence goes on from NZ_CALNWX010000012.1 coordinate 127,797, forward strand.
AGTTGTTGATACTTCCTTATAGCCGGCTCTTAAAGATCCGTTAATCGCTAAAGTACTATTGGGAGTTGTGGTGTTAATACCAACCTGTGCGTTTAGGGTTACTGCACAGAATAAAAAAAATAAAATATATTTTCTCATGTTGCTTTTTTTAAATGTTTTGGCAAAAATATAGAAAAATAATTATTATTGAGTGCTTTTTTAATGAATTTTAAGATTATTTTAATACAAATCTCTTTTAGGTGATATTTTTAAATTGTGAAATAATGGATTGTTTTTAATGGCAACTTGCATGATTAGTGTGTGTTATTGTTTTTTGCTATGAAAATAATATATCTTGTGATATTTGTTGAGGTTTTATTTTTTTTAACGAAATGTTAAAATATGATTGGTTTGCTTGTGATATATATAATTGCTTGGAAGCAGGTTGGTATTTAGGTATAATGCATTTAC
>NZ_CALNWX010000013.1:0-123274 GCF_940807095.1 Chryseobacterium sp. Marseille-Q3244
GCTATGATTAAGCCAATTCATTTTTTATATTGTTTCATATTAGCAAAAATAATTGGACAAAAACTTTTATTGATCCTTATGTTTATGATAAAAAAGGAAGAGAAAGTTTCTTCAACAAATTCGGTACTAAAAACTGATGAAAATATAAATAAAAATGTATATAAATTTTCAAAACAAAACCCCGCGCCCTTCGGGCTCGGGGTTTATTTATAAAATTCAGTATATTAGAATTTAAGATCTCCGTTCACTTCTCTTACTGCATTAGCAGCTTCAGCGAATTTCAATTGCTCTTCAGCAGTCAATGTTACATTTACGATTGATTCTACTCCGTTTGCTCCAATGATTGCCGGAACTCCTAAGCAGATATCGTTTTGACCGTACTCTCCTTCAAGCATTAATGAACAAGGGATCATTTTCTTTTGGTCACATGCAATAGCCTGAACCATTACAGAAACAGCTGCACCTGGTGCATACCAAGCAGAAGTTCCTAATAATTTAGTAAGAGTAGCACCTCCTACTTTCGTTTCTTCGATTACATATTTTTGTTGATCTTCACTTAAGAACTCAGTTACTGGAACTCCATTTCTTGTAGCTTTGCTCAATAATGGTAGCATTCCTGTATCACTGTGAGCAGCGATTACCATACCGTCAACATCAGAAATTGGAGCTTCTAATGCTTCAGCTAATCTGTATTTGAATCTTGCAGAGTCTAATGCACCACCCATTCCGATGATTTTGTGCTTAGGAAGACCTGAAGTTTTGTGTACTAAATAAGCCATAGTATCCATTGGGTTAGAAACCACAATAATGATTACTTCCGGAGAATGTTTTACTAAGTTTTCAGTAACTTCTTTCACGATACCAGCATTGATACCGATCAATTCTTCTCTTGTCATTCCAGGTTTTCTTGGAATCCCTGAAGTGATTACTGCTACATGAGAACCTGCAGTTTTACTGTAATCTCCTGTTGTTCCGGTAATTTTTGTATCGAATCCGTTAAGCGATGCTGTTTGCATCAAATCCATTGCCTTACCTTCAGCAAATCCTTCTTTAATGTCTACCAAAACTACTTCTGAACAGAAGTTCTTCATCGCGATGTATTCCGCACAGCTTGCTCCTACAGCGCCTGCACCTACTACAGTTACTTTCATATTGTTACTTTTTTAATTATTTATTTGTTGAGTTACTATTTAGATTTGAAACTTCCCAAATTTAATAAATCCTGAAAAAATGCGCAATTTTTCAGGAAATTTATTAGAATTAAAAGGAATTAGTTGACGTTCAGTAAAAATGAGTACAGCTTTTTCGCGCCAGATAGCACTTCTCCATACTTTTCCTCTGTCACTTCAGTATCCAAAACCTCCTTAAAGTTCTTCCACATGGGTCCCGTATTTTCCTGATAGCATCCGAAGAAGTTAAAAGTCACCGCATCAAAACCTTCCGTTTTAGAAAGCTGCTTGGCGATTACATTTCCACCCAATGTAGAACCTTCAATCACATACATTGCTCCCAGAGCTTCATGTTCATTCTCAAATTCAAGAGGGTGAGATGCAAACTGATTTTCCAAAGAAAGACTTTCAAGGTCTTTTTCAATAAGAGGAAGCTTTTTTCTATCGGCAAGCTGAAGCTTATCAGCATACTTTTCAGAAAGGCTGTTGAATATTTTATCTTCACTGTGAAGAAGCATCAGGTAATTGGTATGAATGATCTTTTTATAATCTTCTAAAGTAAAGGTTTTATTAAAAATCTTTTCAGAATTAAAAAGTTTTTCGGCTGCGTCGTGATAATCTGCTGTATTTTGTTTAAGATATTCTGATACCATAATTACGTTTTAAAAGTTTCTCAAATGTAAGGCTTTTTAAACGTTAAAATGAATGAAGTTCCTTCTTTATTACTCTCATAATCTATATTTCCACCTATCCTTTTCATAATACGGTGTACAATGGATAACCCTATCCCATTTCCTTTGAATTTCTTGGCATTATCCATTCGATTGAAGATTTTAAACATCTTATGTTTCTCCTCCTCAGGAATACCAATCCCATTGTCTGAAATTCTGTAAACAATAGTTTGTCCGTCTTCCGTTCCTTCAATTTCTACTTTCGGCTGCTCTTTATGAGATGAATATTTGACCGCATTATTGATAATATTCAGAAATACCTGATGAAGTAAGGTTTTATCACCCAAAACATCTGGGCAATCTTTAATAATAATTTCACTTCTCGGACTTCCGTAAGTGATCTTGGCATTATCAGAGATTTTTTGAATTGTATTACCGGTTTTCAAGCTTTCCAGTTGTATTTCACTATGCTTGGCCCGGCTGAGTTGCAAGACATCCTGCATCATTTCAGCCATGCTGTCGATCTCGTCAATGATTGTATTAATCTTGGTTTTGCTTTTTTCAGAACCATCGGAAAGATTTCCCAAAAGCATTTGGGCATTCAGTTTCATAACAGTCAAAGGAGTTCCCAAATCGTGAGAAATAGTGTAGGAAAAACTATCGAGTTCTTCATTCACTTTTTTAAGCTCATCATTGAGCCTTTTGATGGCATTATAATTCTTATGAGAAGTTTCTAGAATAAGATCTCTTACAGCCTGTACCGCACTTACATTTCTGGAATTCCATCTTTTGGAATGCCCTTTAATATTTTCAGTAAAAATGCGGAATGAGGTTCTTGGAGAAATCATCTGTCTGTCTTCTCCATTTTGAGAAAACACGCCTATTTTCTTTTCCGGATTTCCTGCCCAGTCAATATGTTCATTAAATTCTTTACGGAACCAGATCAGCATCTCATTTTTATCTCTTTCAATAAAATAAATGATAATTCCGGCTGCATTTTCTGATAATCCCAATTTCTCACCATAGTTTTTAAGAAAGCTGCGGTTAACGTAAATTCTGTCACTCGTATTTTCCAATGCCCAGTGCACAATCCTGCTGATAGAATCCATTGCCGGAATAATCCCTTCAGTGATTATATTTTCATCAGATACAATCGCAAGACCATCTGCTTCCGGTAGATTCATGATCTCTGCTTTATTCTCCCACAGAGAATCAAATAAATGATTATGTTTTAAAAATTCCGTTTTAAGATCAGAAATTCTTTCATTCAGTTCAAGACGATAATTCAGTTCATTTTTTGATTTAAAAGAAGAATAAGCATTAGATGCCAAGGCCGTAAAAATCCCAGCCTGAACCCGGTCTTCAAGATCAATATGTTTAGGTTTTACATTCTGACAGGTTACCAGCCCCCAAAGGTGATTATCAATAATAATCGATATACTGAAACTGGAAGAAACCCCTGAATTTTTAAGGTATTGCCCATGAATAGGAGACATTGCCCGTGATGCAGAAAAACTAAGATCAATATTTTTACTCGTTGTACTCAAAATCGGGACTGTATCAGCATACACATTACTGAATATTCTTTTTCTTTTTTTAAGATAAAGCTCCCGTGCCTGTTTAGGAATATCTGATTCAGGATAATGAAGTCCGAGAAAACTTTCCATTTCTTCATTTTTCTTCTCTGCAATGACTTTTCCGGAGCCATCCATCATAAACTTATACACCATTGTCCGGTCATAATTCACTACTTTAGAAAGTGTTTCCAAAAGGTGATTCCAAAGTTCCTGTTCATTATCAATAACATAAAAGTTATCATATTTATTGGAAATCCTTTTATCAGGATTAATCAGAACTTCTTCAAATTCCAGGAAGATATGCCCGCCACTTCTGAAAACAGAAAAATGGTATTCTTTTTTATCTATAAAGATCTTATCAAAATAGGTTTCATTTTCCCGTCTGGTAAAACGATTCAATGAAGTGTAAATATCTGACTCTATAATATTCTGAAAACTTTCTGGGAAATCCGTAAGCTTTTTATCAAATAGCTCATTCAAGCTTCCGATTTTAAAAATATCCGATAGATTCTGGCTTAAAAAAGTAATGGAGTGAGATTCTGCATCAATGCCAATCAGATAACCAAAACTTTGTATAGAGCCTGGAATATGGATAGGTTCTTCATGACATTCTATAAAATTCATATCTCTTTTCAGTCTATCTATCAAAGATAGAGCTTTTTTTTAACTGGTTTTGGTGATGTGGTATTTAATTTTCACTTTGATCATGTGGTATCATACAGCAGAAAAACCAGCATTAATCTTCATTAAAAAATTATTGATTTTAACCTGATTTTACTACGATATCTCTAAAATATACGAAAATTTTTCCAATAATAGTGTTTTTAACTATTAAACCATGATTCATAACATGAATTGCTGTTTATCAGCTAAATTAATTATGTTATTTAAACAATTTTAACTAAATTTATATCACCAAATAATGATTACAACCACGAAATAATTGAATTATTCACAATAAATTCAATATAAATTTTAAATTCAAATAATACTATTATGAAAAAGTTCCCATTAATTTTATTTTCTCTTGTCCTTTCAATAGGATTATGGAATCCATCAGAAGCGTGTACCCGCGTGGTGTACAAAGGTCCGGAAAATACAATTCTTACAGCTCGCTCTATGGACTGGCGTGATGAGATTCCCGCTAATCTCTGGGTTTTTCCAAAAGGAATAGACCGCAATGGTCAAACCGGTCCTAAATCTGTAAAATGGACCTCCAAATATGGAAGCATCATTAGTTCTAGTTGGGATATTGCTTCTGCAGACGGAATGAACGAAAAAGGATTGGTAGCCAACATGTTATGGTTAGGGGAATCTCAATATCCAAAATTCGATCCTAAAGGAGGAAAAAAGGGACTTGCCATCTCTTTATGGGCACAATATTATCTTGATAACTTCTCAACGGTAAAAGAAGCCGTAGAGTTTTCAAAAAAAGAACCCTTCGTTGTAGTAAGTGATTATATTCCGGGAACCGAAAGATTTACAACCATTCACCTTTCTCTTTCTGATGCTACAGGAGATAACGCCGTATTTGAATATATTAATGGAAAACTGGTTATTCACCATGATCCTTCTTACACGGTAATGACCAACTCTCCTATTTTTGAAGAGCAGCTTGCACTTAACAATTACTGGAAAGGAATTCCGGGAACAGTAATGCTTCCGGGAACCAATCGCGCTGCCGATCGTTTTGTAAGAGCATCTTATTACATTAACGCAATTCCAAAAACGACTGATCCCCGTACTGCTGTAGCCAGCGTATTCGGTGTCATCAGAAACTGTTCTGTACCGTATGGGATCACTTCACCTACAGAGCCTAATATTTCTTCTACAAGATGGCGTTCTGTTTCGGACCAAAAGAACCTGGTGTATTATTTTGAAACCGTTTTTACCCCTAACACATTCTGGGTAGATCTTAAAGATTTTGACCTAAGCGCAAAAGGAAAAGTGATGAAACTGGACCTGAGCAGCTATCAGACCTACAACGGTAAATCAAATACCAATTTCAAAGAAACTCCATCTTTCAAATTCTTAGGCTTAGAATAACAATTCAGGTTTAAAAATAAAGATTTAGTCTTAAGTGTTTCTTTGAGGAGCAGCTTTTTAGAAACACTTAGGATTCTGTAAATTGTGAATGATTACATTCAGGATGAGATATAAAATCATTTCCTTCCTCTGAAGAAGTATACATCGGAGATGTAACGGAAGGAGTTAAGCAACAAAAGTTTTTATCATTTATGCGCACGCTCAGTGCATGACCTCAACTTTTCAAGGATAGAGACAGGAACTTTCATGCTTACATAAAATTTCAAAAAAGCAAAAATTAAACAAATAGATATGGCCTTTTTTTCATTAAAAAAGAGAAGCTTGATCCTGTGCATACTCATGGGCTGGTTTTCAGCAAATGCACAGATACAGGATTCTCTACAGACCACACCAAAACCACAAGAAGAAGATCATGTAAAATATCCTCAACTTCAGATCAAAGGGCTTTTTCAGGCACGCTATCTGGTAGGAATGAGCAAGGATGTTGATGTTAACGGGCTTCATCATTCTGACGGATCAGGAACCAGCAATAATTTCATGCTGAAATACATGCGAGTTCAGGTACGGGCACAGATCAGTAAACGTACCGAAGTTGTGGCATTGGCTAACCTTGCCGATTTTAAAAATGATCCTAAAAGCAGAGTTCTTGAAAATGCTTACCTGAAGTACACCTTCAGTCCCAAGTTGGCATTCACTGTTGGACAGTTCAGACCCTGGTTCGGTATTGAGGAAACCTATCCTATTGATATCATCAAATCCCTGGACTGGTCTAATCAGTATTCTGAATTTGGGAAACTGGGCTGGACGAGCTTCCAGATCGGGCTTTCTGCCACAGGACAAGTACAATTAGGAGAAATTCCACTCCAATATGCTGTGTCTGTAGTGAATGGAAACGGGAAAAACCAAATCAATGATAATGACAATGGGAAACAATATTCTACCCGTTTACTTTTCGGATTATCCAAGAAATACAATTTCAATGTGGGCTTAAATGGAGGAATTGGCGAAGTTTTCAGCAAAAAAGTATATGCTGTAGGCGTCGACCTCAGCTCAATGATTCATTTTGATCCCAAATGGAGCCTTGATATGCAACTGGAAGCTAAACAAGCGACCAACCATGTTCTGTACAATTCTATTGCTCCTGAAGTCAGACCAGATAATCCAGATCAATACCTTGTTCGAGGGGTTTATTTCCTTCCGAATCTGAGATACGAGATCAACCATAAAAACCTGAGCGCTTTTGAATTATCTTGCCGATACGAATACCTGGACACCAATTTCAGAATGGCATCCAACCCCAGACAGACCATTACACCAATGGTAGGACTGGAATTTCTGAAAAACTATGGTGCAAGAATTCAACTAGGCGTACAGTTCGATCGCTATAAATATCAGGTAGAAAATACCAGCCAATACAACAACAATCTATTCATAGTGCAAGTACAAAGTAGATTTTAACGGATTAAATAGTAAGTATCATGAAAGAAATTAATATTAAAAACGTTGCGATCACATTTGTCGTTGCGTTAATCATCTGGTTCATTCCAGCTCCTGAAGGGGTTGCCCAAAATGCCTGGCACCTGTTTGCCATCTTTGCCGCAACTATTTTAGGAATTATTTTAAAAGCAGCTCCTATGGGAACCATGTGTATGATGGCCATTGGATTTACAGCCCTTACACAAGTAGTAGCTCCCGGAGATGCCGGAAAATCTATTACCAAAGCACTCTCCGGATTTGGAGATAAAGTAATCTGGCTGATCGGGATTTCATTCTTTATTGCCAGAGGATTTATCAAAACAGGACTTGGAAACCGTATTGCCTTTTTATTCATCAGGGTTTTTGGTAAAAGTTCATTAGGCCTGGCTTATGGATTAGGACTTGCAGATGTTTGTCTGGCTCCTGCTATTCCTAGTAATACGGCAAGAGGAGGAGGAATTATCTACCCGATCATGAAATCTATGGCCATAAGCTTTGATTCCGTTCCTGAAAAACCGGAAACCCATAGAAAACTGGGTTCATTTTTAACATTAAACAGTTACTATATGAACCTCATCGCTTCTTCTATGTTCTTAACCGGAACTGCAAGTAACCCTATGTGCCAGAAATTTGCCGCCAACCTTGGAATTGATATCACATGGATGTCTTGGGCAGCAGCTGGTTTTCTACCCGGTTTAGTGGCGTTTTTCGTTGTTCCTTTGGTATTGTATAAATTGTATCCGCCTGAATTGAAAAAAACAGGTGATGCCCCGAAAATGGCCGCTCAGAAATTAAAAGAAATGGGACCTATTTCCAGAAATGAATGGTTGATGCTATTGGCTTTCTTTATCCTTTTATTCCTTTGGATCTTTGGTGGTGCGCTTTCTATTGATGCAACCACTACTGCCTTTATCGGATTAACTTTATTACTATTAACCTCAGTATTAACCTGGGAAGATGTAAAAGGTGAAAAAGGAGCATGGGATACCATCGTTTGGTTTGCTGTTTTGGTCATGATGGCAAGTTCTTTGAATGAATTGGGCTTCATTGGCTGGTTCAGTAACCTTATCAAAGTTCAAATCGGAGGTTTAAGCTGGCAGGTAGCCTTCCCGGTTATTATTGTAGTCTATTTCTTCAGTCATTATATTTTCGCAAGTGCTACAGCTCACGTAGCGGCTATGTATGCAGCCCTGCTGGGTGTAGGGGTTTCTTTAGGAATTCCTCCTATGTTGTTGGCAATGATGCTAGGATTCATGGGATCAATTTATGGAGTACTTACTCATTATGGGCACGGACCTGCTCCGGTATTCTTTGGGAGCGGGTATGTTGATCTGAAAGCCTGGTGGCTTCGCGGCCTTGAAATAGGAATCGTGCTTTTAATCATCTACATGGTTGTAGGAGGTTTATGGATGAAAGTTTTAGGATATTATTAATTATTAAATCAAATATATGTTATCAACATTGTCAAGAAAAATGCTGATGTGCCTTACAGGACTCTTTTTGGGATTCTTCCTGTTGATTCATTTCCTCGGAAATCTTCAGCTTTTTCTCCCCCAGGAACAAGCTCATCTGCAATTCAATGCCTATTCTCATTTTTTATCAGGAAATATCATTATCAAAATAGTTTCTTATGTTTTGTATGCCAGTATTATCCTGCATGCTGTAGATGGACTGATGATTACTCTGAAAAACAAAAAATCCGGTGGCGATTATCAGAACGACAGACGTGGAAGGGCCAGCAAATGGGCATCCAGAAATATGGGGATCCTGGGAACATTAATCCTGATCTTTCTGGTCATTCATTTCCAAAATTTCTGGTATGTCTATAAATTCGGAAATCCCCCATTGGATGAGAATGGAAATAAGGACTTATATATTTTGGTCGTAACAGTGTTTAAAGAGTGGTGGTACGTGGTGATTTATGTCCTTTCTATGATTGCCTTATGTTATCATCTGATCCACGGATTATACAGCTCCGTAAGAACTCTTGGATTGTACCATCCTAAATTTGTGAAATGGGTTAAAATCATTGGAACAGCCTACTCTGTTATTATAAGTTTAGGTTTTGCCCTTATGCCTGTTTATGTATTCTTTACTTATCATTAAAAAGACCTCATCATGATTTTAGATTCAAAAATACCACAAGGCCCATTGGAACAAAAATGGGCATATTATAAAAAGAAAGCCAAGCTTGTCAATCCGGCCAACCGTAAAAAGCTTGATGTGATTGTTGTAGGAACAGGTCTTGCCGGAAGCTCTATCGCTGCCTCTTTAGGAGAGATGGGATATAATGTGAAAGCATTCTGTTTTCAGGACAGTCCGAGAAGAGCGCACTCTGTAGCTGCTCAAGGTGGAGTAAATGCTGCTAAAAATTATAAAAACGATGGTGACAGTGTGTACAGAATGTTCGTTGATACTTTGAAAGGTGGAGACTTCAGGGCGCGTGAAGCCAATGTGTACCGAATGGCAGAATGTTCTTTAAACCTCATCGATCAGGCTGTAGCACAAGGGGTTCCTTTTGGACGTGAATATGGTGGGTATCTTAATAACCGTTCCTTTGGAGGGGTTCAGGTAAGCCGAACTTTCTATGCCAGAGGACAGACCGGACAACAATTGCTTCTGGGAGCGTATCAGGCTTTGATGAGACAGGTTGGAAAAGGTTCTGTACAATTGTTTTCAAGACATGAAATGCTTGATTTGGTTACGATTGATGGGAAAGCAAGAGGAATTATCGTAAGAAATTTAGATACCGGAGAAATTGAAAGACATGCAGCCCATGCTGTAATATTAGCAACCGGAGGCTATGGAAAGATTTATTACCTGTCTACATTAGCTATGGGATGTAATGGATCAGCGATCTGGAGAGCACATAAAAAAGGAGCTTTAATGGCTTCCCCGAGCTGGATTCAGGTACACCCTACTTCCCTTCCGCAATCCGGAGATTATCAGTCTAAATTAACATTAATGTCTGAATCATTGCGTAATGACGGAAGAATCTGGGTTCCTTTAAAACAGGATGAAAACAGAGCACCCAATGATATTCCTGAAAATGAAAGGGATTACTACCTGGAAAGAAGATATCCGGCGTTTGGAAATTTAGCTCCCAGAGATATTTCGTCACGTGCCGCTAAAGAAAGAATTGATGCAGGTTTTGGAATTGGGCCTTTAAAGAATGCCGTATATCTTGATTTTTCAAAAGCCATTAAAGAACAAGGAAAAGAGAAAATCAAAGAGAAATACGGAAACCTATTTGACATGTATCTTAAAATTACAGGATATGATGCTTATAAAGAACCGATGATGATCTCTCCTTCTGCCCACTTCTCAATGGGTGGCCTTTGGGTAGATTACGAACTGATGACTACCGTTCCGGGACTATTCGCCTTGGGAGAAGCTAATTTTGCAGATCATGGAGCCAACAGATTGGGAGCAAACTCTCTCTTACAGGCTTCTGTAGACGGATATTTTATTGCTCCTTATACTATTGCAAATTATTTAGCAGATGAAATTCATACCGGGAAAATTTCACCGGATGCTCCAGAGTTTGAGCAGGCTGAAAATGCTGTTAAAAATCAGATTCAGGATTTAATGAATATCAAAGGAACCAAAACTGTTGACTACTTCCATAAAACATTAGGAAAGTTGCTGTACGATTATTGCGGACTGGCAAGAAACGAGGAAGGGCTTAAATATGCTATTCAGGAGATCAGAAAACTAAAACAGGAGTTCTATAAAGACGTAAGGGTTTCCGGACAAGGGGATAAGATGAATGCTGAACTGGAAAAAGCAGGTCGTGTTGCTGATTATTTTGAAATCGGAGAGCTGATGTGTTATGATGCTTTAACCCGTAATGAATCCTGTGGCGCTCACTTCCGTGAAGAATACCAAACTCCGGATGGGGAAGCCATGAGAAATGACGCAGAATACCAATTTATCTCAGCATGGGCATGGACAGGTGAAAATGGAAAACCTGAACTGGTTAAAGAACCATTAACCTTCGAAGAAATACAGCCAACGGTAAGAAGTTACAAATAAAAAACAAAAATTATGGATTTACACCTTAAGATATGGAGACAGAAAGACAGAAAAAGTGAGGGAAAACTGGTCAGCTATGACCTTAAAGGATTAAATTCTCACATGTCTTTCCTTGAAATGTTAGATACATTAAACGAAAAACTGATTACCGAAGGAGATGAACCAGTAGAATTTGACCACGACTGTCGTGAAGGAATCTGCGGACAATGTGGAATGATGATTAACGGTATTGCTCATGGCCCTTTAAAAAATACAACGACCTGCCAGCTTCACCTGCGTTCTTTTAAAGATGGGGAAACAATTCTGATAGAACCTTTTCGTGCAGAAGCTTTTCCTATCAAAAAAGATTTAAAAGTAGACCGTTCTGCTTTTGACAGAATTATTTCTTCCGGTGGTTTCGTATCAGTAAATACCGGCCAGGCTCCGGATGCGACTGCTATTCCGGTAACCCATCAGGTTGCTGAAGAGGCTTTTGATTCTGCTGCCTGCATCGGATGTGGTGCTTGTGTGGCAACCTGTAAAAACGGAAGTGCTGCTTTATTTACTTCTGCAAAAATAGCTCACATGGCATTATTGCCTCAGGGCAAAGAAGAAAGAAGCAAGCGTGTTTTGGATATGGTTTTCCAGATGGATACTGAATTATTTGGGCACTGTTCCAATACGGAAGCTTGTGAAGTAGAATGTCCGCAAGGAATCTCCGTTCTGAATATTGCCAGAATGAATTTTGAATACAACAGAGCCCTATTTTTCAATAAAAAAGGGTAAATAAACGAAGAACGCTAAAAATGATACTATGTGAGAGGGTGAATCTGCAAATGCAGGTTTGCTCTTTCTTTTTTTAAACAAATTTTTATGAATCAGTCTCAAAGCTGGGTGATCGTATTGCTGATATTTATGGAATTTAATTTAACGCAAAGTTTTTAGCACATTATCTCATATTTTCAAGGGAACAAAAGAATGGAATCAATATTCCGGATTTAGCTAGATTGCAAGATGAAAGCCATGAAGGTCATAAAACATAACCATTTATCTTTTTATTTAATGTAGAATTAATTGTCCCCATTGATCAATAATAACAATAATAACTTAAGGTTACTAATATAACTTAACACTACTGTCATTCTGACGAAGGAAGAATCTCAATACCTGTTACAATAAAGAGATTCTTCATTTCACGTTGTTTCATTCAGAATGACAGAGTCATAGTAATAAAATAACAGCACCAGTATAAAATTGTATATAATTACCAAACTGAAAATAACTTCCAGCTTCCTACCTTTTAAAATATCTTCGGAATCATAATCTTCTTTGGATCATTCTCATCATACATAATCTCGATGGTACCTGCTTTGGGTACAGAGGCAAGATTCAAAAGGCTTACAATTTTTTTGTAGACTGCAATATGCTCGTTTCCTCTGAAATCTTTAAAACTCACCTGAAACATAATTTGCGGCTGGTCATTAATACTAACCCCCGTTTCACTGACACTGAGAATATTCGCTTCCGCATTTCTTCCGGCAAACAGAATACGTTCTTCTTTATTATTCTTAAAAAACTTCCCTACGATCAGCTGAAAGACCAATACATAAATAAGAGCCATCACTCCACTGAAAATAATCGGATGCATAAAGGTGAGAAATCTCCATCCAAAATCAAAAGATTCCTGCGTATAGAAATAAGAATACAATCCAACCACATAAGCGATTAACAATACTATAAATACGATTCTTAGCACCATTCCTGACGCATTGAAGCCGACTTTCTGATCACTTAAAATAAAGTAAGGTTCCTGAGAGACATCAGGATTCAGCAGTACTTTTACATGGTTTCCCACATCGAATCTTTTTTCCTGTGGTTTGGAATCATGAAACATCATCTCATGCTCAATCACCGTATTTCTAAGATTCGGAAACGAAAGCACAATCTGAATGGCATTCATATTGGTTTTCGGAAAGTATTTGATGAGCTGATAACGAATGATTTTTGCCTCTCTTGGGATTCCGTTTCTCAGAATAGAATGAATGGCATTCTTCTGTTTAAAGGTTTTAATGAAAAGATTATTGATAAAGAAGACAAGAATATATCCCCATATCAATAATGAAAAACCGAGATACCCATAGCTCACAGCTAATGAATTTCTCGGTTCTGTTGCGGTCTCTTCACTCATCAAATAAATGAAAATCGGAAAAGGTACGCAGAAAAAGAAGAGGAAAACTCCCCAGAAAATGAGCATAAATTTCATAACTACTGTTTTGCAATCAGCAATAAAGTTATGATATTATTTAATGCCTTTCTTTATATTATACTTCTTTATCAAAATACAATCTGTAATACTTCCCTTTATCATCTTCTCCGGTTTCGATTTTCTGTCGGTCACCGTGAATATATATATGGAAGTTTTTATCAAGTTTAATAATACTTTTAAAGTGCCTTTGGGTTTTCTTAACCGCCGCTTCACTGATCGGGAATTCTTCAGCAATATTCACCTGCATGTCCTGTTCGTAATCAGTTTTAAAGTTAACAAAACTCTCGATCACATGCTCGTCTCCCAATACTTCACTGGCGAATTCATCCAGTTTAAACTCTTCTTTTTCTTTAAAGAAGTTGATCGATTTGTTCAGAAAGTCTGCCTGGTCTGCTTTAGAAACCTCAAATTCCTGTGGAAGCTGTTTGGTGATATAATCTTTGTAAACCATCAATGCTTCCTGAGTGTGGAAATACTCATCATCACGCTGCTTTACTTTTAGGAAATCCTCAAACCAGTAATACATATCTCCGTTTTTGTTGTTGTCAACCACGGAAAGTACATATCCTGTATCTTTATCGTTATTGTATATCAGAGCTGCTTTATCAATCTTAGATAACCCAATACCCTGATCTTTTTCAATATCAAATGTTTCTTCGGCAGGATTAATTTTAAGGAAAGATTCTCTCTTCTCGGTTTTAAAAATTCCAATCTTATCGACTCTGTCAGGACGGTCACTTTCATCTTCGAAAAGAACGATAAATAATTCTCCACTCTGAACTCTAGGATTTTCAGCCGCTTCGAAAAGGTGTTTGGCAATATTTTCAGATTCCCAGATAAATTTGGATTTATCCTCAAAAATTTCAGATACTGCACTGTAAACCGGGTTATTCACCAGATACGTATCACTATAAAAATGAAAAGTTTCTTCCGATTTGAATGATCCTAAAAAGTAATCCTCAAGCATCTCTGCCATTCCTTCCTCCAGCTTCAATTCCTCCTGGGAAAGCGTTAGAGAATCTCCGTTGATCTTATTTCCGACTCTGTGTACTATTATTTTTGAAAACATCTTCTGAATATTTGGACTGCAAAGATATTCATTCTATTCTTTTCCTGAAACTTAAAAACAGGTTTGATTGTACTGAACTTTTAAACCACAAACGACAGAAAAGTTTTTATTTTTTTAACACTTTAGTTCGCTTGAGAAATCTCCTTACGATTAAACTTTAATGATACTTTAATAGGTTAGTACTTGTCATTCTGAATATACACTGAAGGTTTGCAAACGTAGTTCAGAAGTGTAATGAAGAATCTCTTTGCTCTAGTTGTTATTGAGATTCTTCCTTCGTCAGAATGACAAGTACAAAAGCTCCAATTTAGTTTACATTGGAAAATTTAAGAGATAAATTCAAAAGATGAAAATCGTAGATGTTCAAAACTTATGTGTACTTTTTATACATCAAGCTTGTCATTTAAAAATAACTTAAGTGTTATAATTCTTTTGTGACTTTTGTGGTTGATCTCAAAAACAGTTAATACTGTTAAAAGATTCCTGTTTCTTCCAATTTGATAAAATCCTTATCATTTTGAAATGCTTTTCTCAATTAAAACCATCAGCACAAAATACACAAGTAATTACATATCAATACATTAAATAAAATTCATTTTCAAAGGTATACCATTGGCATCATGATTCTCAAAACATACAAAAATGGACTTGAAAACATTGAACAGAATAGACAAACTAAGAAGATTAAAAAGCAGAGGACCGCAAACGCCTAAATGGCTGAAGCCTTATCATCTTCTCTTTATTGCGTTTTTAATCATTTTCATGTTTGGAGCTTTCATCAAACTATTGGAACAAAACCATATTTAACACTATATACTATGAACTATTTACAAGCTGTACAGGAAATCAATGAGCTGTTTCCTGACTTTGAAACTGAATTAAATGAAACCAAAAGTCCCAATTCATACAGTGTGATCCGGACTTTCACGGAACGTATCAAAAATATGATCCGCCAGAATGACAGTAATCTGTTGTTCAAAAGTTTACAAAAGATTGACAAAATATACATGGATGGAGATATCCTCTTAAAAAATGCCATTGAGAACACTTTTATCTACTCTCTGGACAATTTTACAGCGTTTTGCAGCAAAGAATACAGACAAATGATCTTCAGTCACATTTCTTCGGACCTGAAAAGCAGCTATTCAAGACAAATTTACAGTCATGGTATATAAAGCTTTTATTACATTTTTAGACTGTTTCATTACAAAGTGTTTAAATTAAACAAAAATAAAAATAACTCACAATCAATAGATTATGAAAAATAAAATCAGAAGAATTTCCGATTGGAAAACATGGAAAACCACGACTAACAGACACAATTCAGAGATATTACTCACTCACATCGCTGTGATTGTAGGTGTATTTATTTTTGCTGCATGTCTTTAAATTTTGGTATACATTTCGCTGCAATAAAAAGTGTTTGAAAAATTCTTAATTATGATGAAAGTACAAATGCAAACTATTAATCAAAAAATAGCTGTTGAATACTTAAAATTTTTCTATCCGCGACTTCGCAATGAAATCATACAGTTGTCTGTACAGGATAACTTTGCAGGAATTATGCAAATGACGGTCAATTATCTGAAAGGTCTGCTGCAGGAATCAAAGATCAACATTATTGCCCATCACATCAAACTGATGGACGGACTTTACAGAAATGGAAATTCCTATGTAAGAACGATGATTGAAAATATCTTCGTAAGATCTTTTGAAAGCTTTAAAAAACACGCTAAGATTGCCCATTGGAAACTTCTTTATCAGTATATGCCGGTAAGCTTCCAGATTATTTATAATGAGCAGCAGAAGCAGGACCAGATTTATTTTGGAAAATAAAATATAAAGAAGAAATTGGCTTACAATGCAAAGAAAAAGAATAATGATTTTACTTTTAAGATCATTATAAAATAAGTTTTAATAGATAAAAAATCGCCTCAAATAACAGTATTTGAGGCGATTTTCATTTTGATCTGTGATCTGTGAATCAGAAATTTTTACTTCTTGGTAAATACCTTTTCAATGATCGAAATCTCTTCCTTCTTCAGTTTTGAAGTTTTCTCAAGCTTCGCGATAAAAGTGGCCACTTCTTCTGGAGTGGAAGGTGATCCCAAGTTCTCTCCTTTGGCATTAAATGAATCTGCCAGCACTTTTCCTTCCGGATTTAAAATCAGCCAAAACGGAAGTCCTGCATTTTCTCCTTTGTATTTATTCATCAATTCCTGCCCGCCAGGATTTTCAAGAGATTTTTTCTCTCCTCTTTCCTGAACATCTACATAAGCTGTGATAAATCTGCTACCGAAAATAGGTTGCGTTTCTGGAAGATTCATATTTTTTTCCATCATTTTACACCATTTGCACCACGAAGCATGAAATACTAATAAAACATTTTTCTTACCCGCTTTCGCTTCAGTAGATGCTTTCTTTAATACAACATCCGCTTTTTCCTGTGCTGCACCCAGCTGAAACAGCAATAGCGCAACGATGACAATAATCTTTGAATATTTCATTGAATTTTATTTTATGCCATACGAATGTAGGTATTTTTCTTTTGTTGATAGGCTGACTTCTACCTATGATTTTCTTCACTTCAAAAAATGGATTTTTGACTATCAAATTACATCATGAATAAAGATTTTCCCGGAATGTATCCGAAACAGCAACTCCTAATACCATGTTCTATGATTTTTCCAAATTCCATTTCCCTGAGTTGCATGATTTGTTATTTAAATATCCATCTATTAAGGTTCAAGAGGCCTGCAACATAGTAATTCTTCATCAGAGAACGTTTATAAATATCGGTTAAAGCAAAACTTTAAAAGCCAAAAGCTGGAATTCCACATTTTGGTGGATTATTTAATTGATTAATTTTAGTCAAACAACCACTTTTTCTTTGGATAGTATTTTTAAACTTTTTTACAAATCTTATTAATGTTATATGTTTACCTTTTAAAAGCTTTTTTCTAATAAGATATTAAGGTTGTAAAGGAATTTTAGCTACTATACTATCTTCTAGAACCTTATAACCTCTAGCCTCTAAGACTTTGACATAAGATTCACAACCTAAAATTGTGACATTATATCTGTTGTGAACGGATTTAATAATCTCCTCGTAGTTATTAGATTTCGTATATCTATAAACTGCTCGATTATTTTTATCGAAGATTATTGAATGATGTATTGTTTGAAACGGTTTTAAAATAATCAAATCTTCGTAGCATGATCTATCATTTCTAGAATAATATCCACTTTTAAAATATAAATAAGGATCTAATACTTTTCCATTTTCTAACACAAAAGATTTTCCATAAAAACCTAAAGGATCAATAATATAAGTATTATTAGTGTTATTTTTTATAATTTCCTTAGTAGCTTCTGTTGATTGGGTATCAATATGTTTTAACGGAAAAATAATATCAATATCTTTTCCTTTATTCAATTTAATTTGATTCGAGCAAAAAATAAATAAAAAACAAAAAGGTAATAAAATAATTTTTCTCATAATTAAAATTTAATTTCAGATAGTTTTAAAAAATATTCAATAACATTTTGTAAATGAACAAGTCCTTGTTTCTCCATAAACCCTGTCCACTTGGCAGCAGCTCTATAAGCGGACAACTCATTTAGTTCTTGGGCAATATAACTATTACCTTGATAAAGGCCTGCTTTAAAATTAGAGAAATGATCCTGTTCGTGTATAACGATCGAGGCTGCCCAAAAGTTATGCTCTATTTTATCTATTAAACGGGGTGCTAATATTATTTTACCATTTATAGGATTCGTTACTCCCCAAGCTATGCTTTCTAAATTACCATTTATAAATAATTCTAAAAGTTTTGTAGTAGAATTTACAGAATAATTTAAATATCCTGTAGAAAAATCAACAATAGTGCTTGTATCTCCAACTTTAACCCATTGCCCAGGTGATGAAAACAATGATATTATTTTATTCAAACTCGTAGCAGTAGCAGGATCATAAGGCATTATTCCGTTTTTCTCCAAAAATCTAGCCAATATGTTTTTACCTAGTATTGTAGCTGTTTCTGAATTAAATAATTGGTTTAATCTAGCATATTGTTTGTCATTCATATTTGCAGAAGTCATTCTATTATCAAATAAATTTCCTGTATAAGAAATACCGCTCATAGCACCTCCCAAGAAATTACCTCCGGTAAATGCAGAATTTAATCCTCCTGATACAATTCCCGGTAAGAAGCTTTTAATGGCTCCTGCATTGCTTGCTATATTCCCCAATGCTCCTGAAACAGCGGCTCCACCAATAGCACCTCCCAAAACTGCACTCCATGTTCTTTCCCAATCCCATTTTCCGGGGTTCCAGTTTCCACCATTAGCAGCTACGCCATTTAAATATCCACCTACTAAAGCTCCGGCTGCCCACCACAAAAATTCTCCATCAGGATCGTTATACATCAGCGGGTTATTCATCACATACCCATACTTATTGTAATTCTGGGTATTCATAGGATCCTGAATATTTTCATCAGCATTTAAAAACCTTCTGAGCAAAGGATCATATAACCTCCCGTTCATATGGATAATGCCCACTTCCATAAAATGTTCATGGCCGGTATACCCACGGTCAATAAGCCAATAATTTCCCTGAATACTTGCCTTATCTGTAATGACGGGTGCATTACCTAATTTTAGATGGGTAAAATTCCCCCACGCATCATAATGCCTTTGTTCCAGCTTGTTTCCGGCTTCATCACTAATGGCAAGGATACTTCCTATATAGTCTTTATGCAAAAACTTATAAGAACCGGAAGTCTCACCAAAGTTCTTCAAATATATGATATTAGATTCATACGGCCCTCCTTCAATATACAGAATATGCCTTTCCAGCCCCGTAAAGGGCTCTCTGACTACTTCAAAGCTTCCGTCTTCACTGTAAAATTTAGAGAGTATATGCTGCCATTGAGCTGCATTAGGGGCCAGGGCACCCTCTCCATTTGTATTTAATCCTATTGCACCGCCGTCATTTTTCAGTCTTTGAATATCGACACTCTGTCTCATACCATTCAGTCCATAGCCAAAGCTTATGCGCGACTTTTCACCATAGATAGACACGGGATCATTATTTTCATTGTAAAGAATAGTCTGGATCAGATCTCCATTGTAATTTTGGGTCCCCGCTGAATTTAAGGTCATTCCGGAAGGCTGGTAGATTTTCGCGGAGTTTTCAAACTTCATTTTTCCAACAGCGTCATTTTCGGTGATCCTGCCCCTTATATCATACTTATTTCTGTTGGCCGATGGTTTAATTCCCGTTACCGGGTCTGTCCAATTCACAAGACGGTTGTTATCATCATAATCAAAAGATTCTTCAAGATAAAGATCCCCCATGGTTTTTCTGAAGGTTAATTCATTTTTGACCGCATCAAAAGCATACTGGATATTCAGAATTGGCTGCTGGAGAGAAGCCCCTTGTTTAGTTTCCTGAAGAAAACCAGTTGGATCATATCTGTTGTAAATCTCAGATTCCCCCAGCTTCGCTTTTAAAACCTGCCCTTTCGCATTGGCTTCTTTCAGCTCCCAAAGAATCTTACCAGAATTCTTGTCTTTAATCTGATGGAGTTCTCCGTTCCAGCTGTTGTAGATGTTCTGGATGGCAACCTTAGTTGTGATCCCGCTCGACTGTAGCTGCTTTTCATACGAAGAAATCCTGTCATTGGAATCATAAATGATACCTTTTTGAATATACGTTCTTCCGTTACTGTTCTCTGTAGAGGAAATTAACCTTCCCTGTGGATCATAGGTTAAAACTGAACCGAATGCCTGGCCATTCGCTATACCTGATTTACCCGTGATCTGTCCTTTTCCATTATAAGTAAAAACAATCGTTTTATCGGTGGTCTGCCCATTGTCAATAGTAGAAAATTCTTTCTGGGAAACAAGCTGCCCTTTGGCGTTGTAAGTATATTCTTTGTAGCCTTTTGGGCTTATCGTTTTATTGGGCAGGCCAAAACCTGTGTACTCATATTTATAAATGCCATTTGAAGGATCATTAAATTCAGACTTTCTTCCCCAGGAGTCATATTCGGTAGTCACAACATTTTCTGCATATTTCGCTTGAGTCTGGTCCCCGGATGCATTATAGGAAAACTGTATCGTCCCTCCTTTATCAGTAGAAGATTTTACATTACCTAAAGCATCCTTGATTTTTGAAGTCACCCTTCCATATCCGCTTAATTCCGTAACAGTTGTTGTAAGACCCGAAACAACAGTCTCAGACCGCATACCGGTAAATGCTGTAACCTTTACTTTGGCAGGGAAAACAGAATCGTCATACTCCATCACATTCCATTGGCTCGCATTTTCTCCTTCAAAATAGGGTTCCGATTCTATGACTTTTCTTCCCAAGATATCATATTGGGTTTCCTTGGAAATAAACTGTCCCTGCATTGAAGCTTTAGCAGACACTTTGTACTGCTGCCCCAATCTGTTAGTGAAAGTTTTTGATACATCACCATCCGATTTGTTTTGAGTTACGATGGTATTGGTATGACTGTCTCTGTCATAGGCATACGTAGTCATTCCGGTTAAATTAGTTTTAGAGGTCAATAATTTCCCCCATGCATCATAGGTACTGGTTATAGTATTTCCCATCGGATCCATTTGCGTAAGTAGTTGGCCCCAATCATTATAAGTGAATTGCGTGTCGAGACCTAAATTATCTGTCTTCTTTATAACAAACCTTCCTTTTGCGTCAAATTCGGTTTTTGAAGTTTCTGTATGGGAATCCACACTATTAGCAGTCACTTTTTGAAGTACATTTCCAAATCCATCGTACTGAAAGGTATCCAGAAGATATCCTGTATTGTCAGTGTTCCATTTTTTTATCGTTTTCAGATTCATATTTTCATAAGTATATTCCTCCTTACCCGATTTGGTATCATTATATGCCTGAACAATGTCCGTTTTGGATTTCAAGCGCCCGATATAATAATTTTTACCTGCTCCTGTAGGGTTATTAATATACTCATAAGCAGAAGTCTTTAAAGAAAATCCTGCATTAATATTCGAAGTATTTTGCACCGGAAGATAATATTCTCCATAAATGATTGTACTTTCAGCGGTAATACCTGTTAAAAAGTCCTTTCCTTTATTGATTTTAGGAAGAATTACAGTAACCACCTTAGCTTTATCAGCATTAGAAACAGTGGTTATCAACTGTCCGTTCAGGAGTTTATCAATCTGATAGATGATAGACTTAAAGCTTAATAACTGGGTATTATTTTCAGAAATATCGGCCGGAAATATCTTAGTTTCATCATTGGTTCTAATTGACCACTCTTTGACAGGAATGCCTTCATTTGTAGGATCAATTTCAACGCCGGACCATACTTTAGTATTTTCAAATCCATCTGCGTACCATGAGCTGCGGGCTGTTTTTCTGAATCCAATCATTCCTCCTCCAAGGATGTTGGAGGTAAGTCCCCTGTACCTGAAATCCTGCTTCAGCTTTTTATCCGTCATGGTAGACTGGGTAATCCCTGAAACAACATACATTCCCACGGATTGGCTAACCTGAACATAGGGATAGTTTTCTGTTTGAGAAACATCATATAATCCCGGATTTATGCTTTTATCCAATTGCTTATAAGTAACATTGGTTGTAATACCTCCCTGTGAGATACTCTGGATACGGGCTTCTTTAGAAATATCATAATAAGAATGATAATCTATAAGCTGCTCCACACTGGGAACATACCCATTTCCAACAGCAGAAACCATTGAGACCAATACAAGCTTTCTAAGCATAGTGCCTGACCATAAATCAACCGCTAAACCTACTTTATCTCTTTCATTTACTGCCAGCTCTTGATTAATATTGTTGTTATTTAAATAGACAATACTATTATTGGGATATGGCTGCGAATCACTGTCATGAAGAATTCCGCCCCCGCCAAAAGTTGAGCAAACATTAACAGAAGATCCAAATGATCTTAAGTATTTTACTCCCTGGTTGCTGTCCTGAATCGACTGTTTATAATAACGTCTTCCAGATGAAAGACGTATAAGCTCTGATTTACCATCATTATTAATATCATAGGCAACAAAAACCTTAGGGTTTTTCACTATGATACTCTCATAACTATCTTCCGCCACTATCCTGTCTTTTTGAAGTTTTTCAAAATTGACAGTATCATATTTGAAACTATTCCCTGTAGAAGTATAGAGGTACCAAAGGTCCGAATCATTTGAACTGGGAACCATGATGTCACTAAGTCCATCCCCATTATAATCTCCGACCACACAATCTTCCCAAAGACCCATCAGGCTTTGATTATTTACTGCATTTATTGGATACGGAGCCATTTCAGAAATATACTTTCCCTGAGGGTTCTTCTGAAAAGTAATAAGGAATGGTTTCTTATTCTCATCTAATTTTAAGAAGTCAAATACACCATCACCATTGAAATCTCCAATCCTGTGTGTAGTAAATACATCTTTATCCCTCTTATCAAAATCAGGATAAAGATTTAAAAGGTAAAACCATTCGTTATTTGAGGTCGATTCATCAGCGTCAATAACGTGGTACCTCATATAGTCATTACACTCAAAAGGAAGTCTGTCAGAATTGTTTACAGGTATTGAGCTACATACCTTATCATTAAGCTTTAAAACCAATTCACTTAAACCATCACCATTGAAATCAACACCTGTTAACCCCCTAACTGCTGTTTTTGTTCCATTCTGGCTCGTTCCGGAAGTTTTATCCCAACTCGCAGAGGGAATAACCTTTTTATAATCCATACTCAATTGATTGCTCCCTGTAAGGCTATAAAAAGATAACTCCAGATCTTTTTTTGATGTACTGGGATTAGTCACATATTTACTGGTAACAAATCCCTGCCGGTTATGAATAAGGTTATCCTTTTTTAAATTAACGGCTGTGGCACCCTTAAAATCCTCTAGCGTAATGGTGTTTCCTAAATAAGTTGGAACTATTGCGTCATATTGAGCACCATACAGATTGCTATACAAATATAAACCGACATGTTGTATAGTTTGTGAAGTTGTAGAATGATACCTTAGTACATCGATATTACCATCAGCATCAAAATCACCTAGCAAGTCTTGATCATCCATTGCCTTCAATGATGAACTCTTTTCCCAGGTTCTTATATTAGGATTGGGGAGATCCATTGATTTTTCATAAGTAAAGGTCACAGGATTTGCTTCTTCATTTTTGCTGTTTAAAACTGTAATTTTATCCAGATACCTGTAACCTGTTTCCTGTAGATCCTTTTTATAAGTGACATTATACTTTTTGTACTGCTGGCTGTTTGTTGATATGGTAATAGATGCTAGCAGCTTTGACTGTGAAAAGAGCATTCCTGCAACATAGGCAGTCTCAGGTATCGGTCTTGTAGTATAAGTAAATTCAATCTTATTAAAATGTGGTGTATTCTGATCCTCATTTCCGCCCCATTCAACACTTTTGATAACAGCAACATTGTCCTCTAGCTGATAGTTGTATTTAACGGTATTACCATTTGCATCTTTTGACTTTACAATATTATAATCAATAAAGGTTCGTGCCATTGCTGATTCAGCAGACGTTTCTCCGAACCAGGCCTGGGAGCCGTCTTCAAAAGTTACCTCGAAATACGCCGGTCCATTCTGCTCCTGGTTCTGACCGATGGAGCGGATCTTGGTATTGGAATATTTTTCAGTCACATACTCTGTTCCATCTTTACCGTATTCACCTGATTTCAAAATTAAACGCTGTCCGTTAAAGCTGAAGTGGTCAGAATAATTGAGCTTTACAGCTTTTTTAACGCCATCTTTCTCCAGATTTTTTCCAACTCTTGAAATTGAAGTAATTCCCGAAATATTCCATCCATAACCTGCCAGTCCGTTTCCAGCCCCGCTCACATAAACAAGGCTCATATTGGGTGCTGTATTTTTTACTCCGGGAGGAAGATCAATAGGTAATGTATATTGAAGCTGTCCCGCCTGGGTTACTTCTATATTTCCTTTGGTGTCGTGAAATTTTTGAGGGGGTGAAGTCTGCGATAATCCTAAAATGGATATACAGGACAAGATAAAAGTAGAAAATAATTTTATTTTCTTGTTGTAATATTTCATGATTTCAAATTGTGTTTTTATTATCTTTTAGTAATGTTCTTACTGAAAATTCTTCCATCCGTTAAGGTAAAACGTAGTACATATACGCCCCAATCATAGCCGGTCATGTTGATTTTTAGCTGTTTATTCAGACTAGGTATGTTTTGTTGTTGGAACTTCCAGTGGACAGTACTGTGCTGGTAAAGAGATACAGACTCAATTAAGCCGTCTACTTTATCTGTCCAATCAATCGTTAATACATCATTAACCGGAATGGGATATAAACGGATCTGCTTCCAGAATTCTTTTTCATCTATAGCTGGGGATTGGGATGAAGAAATTGTTTGAGATTCTGTTTTTGATATAGTATCAGTTGTCTGTTTAGAACTAACTTCAGGCCCACGATATCGCTGATTACCGGCCTCATCGTATTTAAAATAGACCTCTGTTTGCTGAGCTGAAACTCCCAAAGTAGTACATAGAAACAATGCACTTAGATATTTTTTTTTCATGATTCATTTATATTTTTGTGAATATAAAAATTATTTTTAATTCTCAACACAGGGAAAACCCGGTTTTAGTATGTTTTTTTTACGGTAGACGGTTCTAATCTGATCAATAGGGCATTTCATGAAATATTGTTTTAAATAAGTATCACTATCTTTTCAGAATTAAAGTAAAATTATAGCATTTGATAATAGAATCAACTATTTTTAAATCTCTTATATAAATCAATACAAACAACATTTTATTTTCGAGATTCTTTATTTTATCGTATTTTGCCTTCCCTCATAAAAGACTAAAAAACCAACACGATGAAATTTAATTTTAAAAAAAAATCTGTTATACTCTGGAGCATTGCTGCCATTGCCATTATTATTTTGCCTGATTCGGAAATGTATTATCAACGGTATAAGCTCAGATCTGAAAAACTTCCGGAACAATATAAATCATATCCCACACTAGACAGCCTGAAAGATAATGACTATGAAATCATTAAACTGTCCCGTGGGATCCACGAACCTGTCATTCAGGAAAACGACAGTACTATTGTCATCATTACCAAAAGAGATCATAATTCGGAAAAAGAAGGGGCGGATAATACCTATACATGGTATAAAATAAATCTGAAAGGTCAGATAACAGATAGCCTTCAATACAAGTACAATACTGAAAATGGTATCCATAATTATCAAACCTTCAATGATTATATTGTGGATGTAGATCAGAACACCTACAGCAACTGGATGAAAGATGGTGACACTACACATTATCCTTATAAAAATTTAGATGATGCTAAAATATTTTCCGTGGCAGAAACGGAAGATATCATTGCCAACAGAGACTATATGTATGATGACATTATTCATTCCGAATCACCCGGAAATGAATATAAATATAAACTGACTGTATTTAAAGATAATGTCTGGAATTATTTTTACGCTGAAAAAGACTGGCACGGCTATCCGAAGAACACGCCTAATAAAAAATCAATTAACTACGGAAATTCCGGCTATGAGATAGATAAGCCTTCAGGACTTATTAAAAGAGAACATGTTCAAAAAGAAAAATGGAATGCACATACTTTCTGGAGCTTAAAAAACCTAAGCTGGGGAACCGGAAATAGTTCCGGCCATCAGGGATGGACAGGGACATCTTACTTTTCCATCAAGATGCCCAAAAAAGTACTGCATTACAAACAGAATGTTATCATAGAACGTCCTGATAATGCTGTAAAAGATCCTTTTTCTTATTTTGTATACCAGCCTAAAAACGGAGACTATATACTGTTAATTGATGAAGAAAACCAGCTTTACTATCTCATAAGACCTAAAATACATTAATGGGACGAATTAAAGCTAAAATCCAGATCCATTTACTCTTATGAACATCTTCAAACTATTCTAAAAAATGGGTGCAATATAATCCGGAAACAAAATAAAAGCTACTCCCCTGCTTTCACGGTATCATAATTATTAAACCCTTTATAGATTCTGGTTTCTTTAAGCTTTCCTTTTTTATAGATCTCCACTTTTTCTATATCTGAAGATTTCTTATTGAAATATTTTATTTCCGTCAACTGTCCATCATTATTGAAAAACTCGGTTTTAAGATTTCTTCCGTCTTCCTGATAGTGCCTCGTTCGCAGCTTCCCGCTCTTTTTATAAGAATAGCTCTTGAGATTATAAAAATTACCATCGTTGTAAGTGATTCCTTCATACATGTACTGAGCCGTATATTTTCCTTCTTCTATCAGTTGCTGTTTGTCATTATAAATGAAATAATACGCATTATTTTTAGGATTTATCAAATTATAACGCATTGTTAATTTGGGATAACTGTCAGGATGCTTTATCATTACCTCTTCCTGTCTGAAAACAGTAGAGTCATTCTGTGAAACCCATAGAGTATCTGTATCATTAGAGCCACTTTTGTGATATATTTTTGAAATGATACCATCGTCTTTTTTGGAAGCATCATTTTTTCCTTTGGCACAATTGCAGGCGGTCATGCAATAGACAACTATCCATAAAAATGATAATATTTTCAACATTTGAATCTGTGGTTCTATGTTACTGTTAAGGTATGGTTTCTACTCCAGAAAGCTTAAAGTTTCCTTTTTCCTCTTTTAGCCAGAAGACAAACTGAGCCCCTTCATGGCCGTCACCAAATTCATTTGGGCGATAAGTGGTGTATAATACTATATAATCTCTGTCTTTAAATCCGGGATCAGCTCCGTCATAGGAAAACTCTGTTTCATTACGATTCAGTCTTTCCAATAATTCTTTGTTGAAAATAGTATTGACATGTTTCTTGTAAAAAAGATCTTTTCCCATAAAATAACTTTTTTCCGGTGCTTCATCAAAGCATAGAGAACAATACACTTTTTTAGTTGTTAATTGATTCAAGGCGGTATAATCCTTCTCAGTAATCAGATGGATTATTTTTTGAGTAAACACTTCAGCCTTTATTTGCAACGGTTGATTTACCTGTTTTTTTTGTCCATAGTACGCCAGATGTAATCCGATCAGAAAGAATAAGGATAAGTATTTTGTCAACTTCATTGTTACTATTTTTAGTGGTTTAATTTTTATTACTTTTTGGTGTTCAACGGTGTCTTATAGCTCGTAATAGCAAAACAATAGATATCATTGTTCGGTTGTAGAAAAAACATTGGACTTTAATTCTTTTTTCTCATGGCAGCATAGTTTTATCATTACTAAAGTACAAAAAACGGTTTATTAGGCCACTATTACATTTGATATTTGTTCCTTTAATAATTTGAAATGAGGGTAGAAATAGTTTTAGTTTTTATGGTTTATTTTTATTTTGTATTTTTAGTATTAAATTAAAAACCAAACCATTATAACTCATCATTGAATATGTCGAACATTTATCATTCTTTACTGATTGGTGCATCAAGAGAAAAAGTTTATCATGCCATCACCAGTCAATCCGGGTTGTCTGCGTGGTGGACACCCCATACCAAAACCAGTACTGAAGTGGGTAGCATTGCCCGGTTCTCTTTTGGTCCGGATTATTTTAAAGAAATGAAAATTGTAAAGCTTGTTCCTTTTGAAGAAATTCAGTGGCATTGTATTACAGGCGCCCATGAATGGATAGGAACTGATATTTCATTTCATCTTTTATCAGGAGATAAAGAAACATTACGCAAAATGCATCCGGAAATGGCAGGCCAAATTGATCAGTTAGTATATGACAGCGGTACTTTATTAATTTTCTATCACAAAGGATGGGATATGTACTCGCCTATGTTCGCTGAATGTAATTACACCTGGGGACAGTTTTTGAGAAGCTTAAAATTACTTTGCGAAACAGGAAAAGGAAAGCCGTGGCCCCATCAGCATCGTTTATGATTTGTTTTTAAGGTGGGAAGCTGGATGAGGGAAAGAAGTTACTTTGAGTTTTAATAACCCACCAAAACCATCTTAAACTGAGCTATCATTGTTCCTTCTATGCTTTTTCTTCTAACAATTCTTTTTTAGGTTTAGATTAAATTATGGAATAATGTCAATTCCGGTTATTTTAAATTTTCCCGCTTTTTTCACCAGAGTAATCATTCCCTGAGTACCCTCCCTAGTTTTTGAAGGCGGAACCAGCGTATATAAAAAAGAAATTCCGTGTATATTCACTTCTTTATTAAAATAAGGATGAAAAAACTGTACATTAAATTTCCGATGTTTTTTAACTTCAGCTTTTAGCTCTTTTTCAAAAAAGATTTTATAATGTTTTTTATGATATAATTCCTTGGTTACCTTCACTGTGACAGGGTTACTGTTTTTATATTCTGTATAATTAAGACAAGGTCTGCAATAGAAAGGAAATTCACAGAGTGTTTTTATTTTTTCCTTATCATTTCTGGTCACAGCATCTGTAAAATCTCTCCAGAATTTTTGTAAAAGGATCTTATCCTGGGCAGAAATTTCATCATCAGACCTATTTTTATGCCCGTAGATGGAAACCGAAAACAGAAAACCAAGTAGTACAATCAGAATGCTTTTCATGGCAGATTATATATTATATTAAATTTTATATTTGGTAATGAACAGACAAGATACAAAATTTAGATTTTTAGCCTTAAAAATTTAATTCCGGCTTCTGAAATGCAGTTTGAAAACTGAAAGCAAATTCCGAAGGACCGTTCTTCTGGAGATATTCTAATCTTTCCAACGCTTCTTCTATACTTGGATATTGATGATCTTTAATCCACCACAGTACATAATACGCTTTCCCATATTTTTGAAACCATTCTTTTCTTCTTCGTAAAAAATCCACATGAAAAGTCTTATAAGTAAAGTATTCTAATGATTCTTTATCTTTCCATACAGAGAGATTGATGATCACCTGCTCATCATTAAACGGATTAAAACCTGTGGCATTATTATCTTCATCCTTTAATCTCCATACAAAACCATTGCTCTCTTCCGCCAGTTGATTCACTGAATCAAAATGCTCTACAAACTCTTTCATTACCGGGTCTTCAATATTCATCCCAATCATTCTGGCTACGTTAATCTGTGCTAATTGATACATTTTATTATTTCCTGTTTTATGTCTATTATTGTGTAAAAATAGATTCCTCAGCCTTAGAATAAAATAACTATCAATTTAGATACTATAAAAAAGATGGAAAAAGAATGTGAGACTTCCTATATCAATGTTGACCAAAAATCTTATCCCTGTGCGGTAAGCTTTGTCATGGACCTTATTGGCGGAAGATGGAAAGGGGTAATTCTTTGTCACTTAAAAAACGGAGACAAGCGGTTTGGGGAACTCAAAAAAGACCTTTCCTTTATCACTGAAACAACGCTAAGTCTTCAGTTGAGGCAGTTGGAAAGAGATGGGTTGATTACCAGAACTGTTTTCGGAATAAAACCTCCTGTAAAAACAGTGTATAGCTTGTCAGAGCTGGGCACTTCATTCATTCCATTGTTGGATAATATCAATGAATGGGGTAAAAATATTTTGGAAAATAGAAAAACCTCTTAAAAACTCGAATATTTCAGATTTTTAAGAGGTTAGCTTCATTTAATATACTTTACTTCCTTTGATGGTTAGGGCATGTTTAGTCCTTATTGAAGGACAGCATCTTCCATCTTCTTCGGTATATTCCAGTTTTTCTACAATAATTTTTCCATTTTTAATGGTATCAAAGGCAAACAGGTAATCCGGTTCATATCCGGCTATCACTTTAACGGAATGTCCATCATTTTTGTATAAGGATAATCCCTGTCCTATCAGTGCATTTCCGCCTTCAGGGGCAATATTCCAGTAAATAGCTACATCTTCTATCCCATCACCGGTAAAATCTCCAACATGAGGATCCTGCAGGTCAATGACTCCATCATCATAAGTTTTAAGAATCTTAGGTAAATAAGCTTCAAATTGTTTTACAGCCAATTTTACAGCTTCTTCTTTGGAAATCCTGTCTTTCGATTCTTTTGGATTTGATTCTTGTTCTTTGGATAAAGACTTCTCTTCTTTTGATTCATCTTTTTGCTGCCCTTTATGCTCAGATTGGTTACAACTTGCCAACACTGCCAGCAGCCCTATGATACAGATGATCTTCTTCATATATTTTGTATTTCCGATGATAAAATTGAAACGATAAAGATACAGCAATATAATAGAATCCATAGGGAACATTATTTTACCCTAAAAATTTTTAAAACCCCTTCATTAATTTCCAAAATATAATTTTGTTGATTATTTAGAGAATCTTTTACTATAATTTCAGAGGTACTATTTTTCGTTTTAGTTGAATAATTGGTTTTTAATACAATTTTTTCTTCAGTATTCCCTTTTGCAGCACCAAAGTTTACCGGAAAATGATCTTTCCAGACAATGTCACCTTTTATATTTTTAACAGAAATAACTCTTCCACTTTTCCCTCTGTTTCCGATGATCAATTTACCGCTATTACTTTGAGTTTCCTGCTGGGTATCATAAAAGGTATTTCCCAGATCGAAATAGGGAACATTTACTTCATATACATTGTTAAAATTATATCTTACTCCGTTATTGAACAGATCCTGAGCATTGACTCCCTTATGTTTTTCCATATTATTTTGTGGAAATAAACTTTCCAGTTTCATACGGGATATGGTATAAACCTGAGCAGTATCAACCTGACGGTCATAATCCATTTTCACTCCCCAAAAATCATTGCTAAAACCATCCATCAGCTTTATTTTTTTTACCTCTACATCATCTCCTTTGATTTTTTCTATCTTTAAACCTAAGACGTTATTATCAGGAGCATAATCCATAGCCTGAACTACATAGAACTGATTGGTATTGATATTCTTTCTGCTGTGATTATACCACTGCTCATCATATCCTTCTTCTTTTTCTGAAAACTGAGCGTATTTATAATCGCTTATTGCTTCTTTAATAAAATAATGATACATAATGACCGGAACAGCAAAAGCCAGAATCCACAAAAACTGCTTGGGATGTATTCCTTCTCTTTTTTCTTTGATAACATAGGTTTCGGAAAGTGAATCATGCCATCCATTTTTGCTAAAGAAAGAGAGAGAATCAAAAGGAATACTTCTATAAAGACTTCGTATAAAAATAGTCTTAAATCCAGGTTGATTATTATTTTGATCCACCACTCTTGATTCTGTTAAGAATTTCGCTGGCGTTGATCCAAAATAAAATTCAAAGACGGGATAAAAAACCAGCCTGATCAAAACAATGATGACTGCCAAACCCCAATAATTATTAAAGTAGCTTTGGAAAATATCATTGTTCTTTAAAGTGAAAGAAAATCCCAAAACAAAATTTGTAAACACAGCTATCATTACCAAGCTGTCAATCAGCAAATGGAACCCTCTCTGCCATTGAACAGCATATTTAAGGGCCTCAGCAGAAGCTGTCCTTTCTTTTTTATTTTCCAGTTTGATCTTTCTAAGAACCATGAAGCTCAAGATAATATAACCTATCTGAATCAGAAGTTGTATTATTGGAACTATTGCTGTGGATTGCCCTTCCAAAGAAATTCCTGACGGAGGGTTAAAAGAAAAATATAAACCATTAAAAATTCCGAAAAGCGCTAACATGATATTGTTTATCAGTACCACAGAAAAAACAAACCCGAGTAATTTTTTTTCTTTTCCTTTTGTTTTCAGGTAAAAAATAATCCCAAGAAACAGAATAAAATAAATAATGGTTTCCCACAGATTAAAAGGAGTTTCTAAAGGCGCTTTAAACAGGTATAAAGGCTTAAACAGATAAAAATAAGAGATCCAGCCGTTTATTGTTTCACCTTTATAAAAATTATAAAAAATAATACTGGTAAGTATTCCTAATAAAAGGGTCAGTAAAGAAGAATAAGTAATGAGTTTCCCTTTAGTATAATTCATGATATGCAAAATAGTTTTCGCAAATAAACAATAAAAAAAGAAATTATATTACTCTCCTTCTTCAAATCTACATACTCCTTATGAAAAAACCGTCAATTCTAAAGACTCAAAAAGTACAACAGAAGAATAAAAACAGGAATAAAGCTCACGGCTCCTCCAATTAAAAAGATATTTCTATAATAAGATTTACTTTTAGGCAATGTTTTCGGAATCATTATATAGGCAATCAATGCAGTAATACCACCTCCAATGATATAGCTCAATACTCCAAATAAAGCAGCCCCCATTACGATATCTGAAGTTTGTATAAATACCTGTAAGAAGTTCATTTTTTATTACAATATACAGTAAAAATTAAGAATAGCAAAGGATAAAAATAGTCACTGAAATAGAAAATCAGACTCCGAATTGTCTCAAATGATGATCCATGTGCTTGTATGCTGCTATGCCCCATTCGTGGGTTGAAATATTTCCAAAAGCAGGGTGAGAAAGGGTTAAAGAGCGAGTATTGCCAGGGAATTTATTAATTAAATTAACAAACTCATTTCTATACTTTTCAAAATCAAGATCATTTGTTTTGCCTTTGGCATTATGTTCCGGTTCACCTTGGATATTCTTTTTAAAATCGGGAGCGATATAAAGAGCTAGAACTCTCAACAGGTACTGTTTTATTTGAGTCTTTTTATTGCCTCTGCTTTCTTCCAAGATTTGCCGGTTGCAGGAATTGCAATGATGAAGCATTTCACTGGCTGTCATGGTTCCCCATTGAGGTTGGTGAATTGCTGATAAATTCTTAACTCTTGCAATAATAAGATCAGCAGCTTCCTTTTTTAAAAGATTTTTTTTCATGGTAATGATGGCTATATACAATTAAAATTGATGTGTATCCATTAAAAGGAGGGCTTCTTTTTCCACATTCTTTCCTCTTTTTAAACGATGTAATATTAATATAAATAATTGCAATTTTATTTTTCTAATATAACACACATACGATAAATCAACAAGTTATATTTCATAATAAAGATATATTACAAATAACATCAATAACTATATACCTGAAAATATCAATGATAAAAATTACTATTTCGGACTGCTTTTCTTTTTCAATTTTTACATCAATATTAATTGCCGGACTTCCTGCACTTATTTTCTCCCAATTGCTGTAAAAAGTTCTTTCAAAAACAGTTCTAAATAATGCTGCACTAAAACCAAAATCACCTGTAAATCCACTCATAACCTGTACGGAAACGTAAAAATCTTCTTTATCAATCCAAATAGAATAATCATTTAAATCAAAAGTAAATGTCGCGTCTATGATTTTATCTGCAGTTATTTCTGTGGTAAGGTTTTCCAAAAGAATGGACTCTCCTGGTTGTTTATTTTTGATGTTTTATTTTGAGTTACCAATTAATAGTTTTGAATTGGTTGACTTATTGATGAATATCAAATAATCAAAAGAATTAGCAACATTTGTTTTTTTAAATTCATTTTTATCTGTCCCTGATCCCGTTTTGCGAAATAGAATATCTTTCAATACCCAATGGCCTAGTTTGTTGTCATCCTTTCTGATTGCTTTTAAATCCAAAATAAAAATTGGAATATCGAGTGAATTAAGCTTATATTCTAATGTTCCCGGCCTTGCTTTTTCTGAGTTATAAGTACCTAGTTTGCCATCAATACTTGCAGAATAAGTACCTTCATAAAAGGCAAATCCAAAATTCACAAAATCTTTATGGTACATTTCATTTATCCAATACCCCATTCTATCTGATTTTAACTTGGCAATATGATAATTATGAGCCGAGACAATTACTTTAGAATTCTGATAGTTTTCTTTCATCCATTTAACATTCTCCGCCATAAATTGGTCCCTCTTAATAAAACTGAGTTCGATATATTGCCTGATAATATCTACATTTTGCAGGAAGCGCGATTTCTCTTCTGGATTTTTTATTGAGATAGATTTTTGTTTTATTAAAAACAGATACTCAGATATAGTGTTTTGACCTTTTTTAGAATAAGTTCTAAAGCCTCTATTGTTATCTTTTAAAGCTGTTTCAAGGTCATTAATCTCTTGTTCAGACCAGTGATTTTCCTGATATATTTTTCTTATTTGATCTATCGCTCCTTTTGCATACTGCATATCAAAACCATCAAAAAATACTTTTGAATCATGATTTTCATTATATTTTTTTAACCATTCAACAAAATTTAAAGTTTCTTCAGTTTGCCACAGCCAAAAATACATACCTTTTAGAATATCTTTAGGGTTTCCCTTTCCCTCCTGAATATATTGATTCATTAAAAAGCTTTCAGGCATATTGGCTTCGAGCGAAAAGACATTAAAATTTTTATGAGCTATCAGATATTTGCTTATCCTATATTTCATTTGATACACTTCACTCGAACCGTGAGTAGATTCTCCTAATCCTACTATTGTAGAATTTCCAATTAATTTGTTTAAGATCAGCAAATCATTATTGTCGCTTTCTTCCGGATTAAAAGTGTTTATTGGATATATAAACTTTGAAATATATTCTTTTTCTTCAGAATTTAAATCATTTTTTGATTGTGCTCTGATCGCTATAAAAAATATAATCAAAATAAAAGATAATTTCAATTTCATTTGCAACTATAATTAATATGATTTATTGTTTGGAATACAAATGTATATAACTTTTTGACGATATCAATTTGTATACGTTCTTAAGTTTACCATTATGCTGATACAAATAACTCATCAAAAACACAAAAAAATAAAATCAGCAAATATCAAAAAACAAAACCGTCTTAGATAGTTATCTAAGACGGTTTTTCTATATTTTATTAACTGTTATTAATCAGTAATTATTTCACTTCTTCGAAGTCTGCATCCTGTACATCTTCACCTCCAGCGTTGTTTCCACCAGGGTTTTGAGCACCTGCATCAGCACCTGGCTGTTGACCAGCTGCATATAATTCTTCAGAAGCTGCCATCCATGCTGCATCTAACGCTTCAGTTTTAGCTTTTACGTCATCAGAATTTTTAGCTTCGAAAGCCGTTTTTAATTCTCCGTGAGCTGCTTCAATTGCTGCTTTTTTATCAGCAGAAAGTTTTTCACCGAATTCTTTCAATTGCTTTTCAGTTTGGAAGATCAATCCATCAGCTTTGTTGAAGATTTCAACTTCTTCTTTTCTCTTAGCATCTGCTGCAGAGTTTTCCTGAGCTTCTTTCTTCATTCTTTCGATTTCTTCGTCAGAAAGACCTGAAGAAGCCTGAATTTTAATAGACTGCTCTTTACCAGTTCCTTTATCTTTAGCAGATACACTTAGGATACCATTCGCATCAATATCGAAAGTTACTTCAATTTGAGGAACTCCTCTTGGTGATGGTGGAATATCTGTAAGGTCGAATCTACCGATTTCTTTGTTATCGTTGAACATAGATCTTTCCCCTTGTCCTACTCTGATGCTTACCGCTGGCTGGTTATCAGAAGCTGTAGAGAATACTTCAGATTTTTTAGTTGGGATGGTAGTGTTCGCTTCAATTAATTTAGTGAATACAGAACCCATCGTTTCAATACCTAAAGAAAGTGGAGTAACGTCAAGAAGTAATACGTCTTTTACGTCTCCTGTTAATACACCTCCCTGGATCGCTGCACCAATTGCTACAACCTCATCCGGGTTTACTCCTTTAGATGGTTTTTTACCGAAGAATTTTTCTACTTCTTCCTGGATAATTGGGATTCTTGTAGAACCTCCTACCAAGATTACCTCATCGATATCAGAAGTTGATAAACCTGCATCTTTTAATGCTTTAGCAACCGGCTCCATAGATCTTCTTACAAGATCAGCAGATAATTGCTCGAATTTAGCTTTAGTTAAAGTCTTCACTAAGTGTTTAGGACCTGTAGCTGTAGCTGTGATATAAGGTAAGTTGATTTCAGTCTGTGCAGAAGAAGATAATTCGATTTTTGCTTTTTCAGCTGCTTCTTTTAATCTTTGAAGAGCAATAGCATCTGATTTCAAATCTACCCCTTCTTCAGCTTTGAACTCGTCAGCCATCCAGTTGATGATCACGTCATCGAAGTCATCACCTCCCAGGTGAGTATCACCGTTTGTAGCCAATACTTCAAATACACCATCTCCTAAATCAAGGATAGAGATATCGAAAGTACCTCCTCCAAGGTCATATACTGCGATTTTCTGATCTTTATGGCTTTTATCAAGACCGTAAGCTAATGCTGCCGCTGTAGGTTCGTTGATAATTCTTTCTACTTTAAGACCTGCAATTTCACCAGCTTCTTTAGTCGCTTGTCTTTGGGCATCGTTGAAGTAGGCAGGAACAGTAATTACCGCTCTTGTTACTTCCTGACCAAGGTAATCTTCAGCTGTTTTCTTCATTTTCTGAAGTGTCATTGCAGAAATTTCCTGTGGTGTATATTCTCTGTCGTCGATTTTTACTTTTACGGTATCGTTTGGTCCAGCAACAACCTTATAAGGTACTCTTGAGATTTCGGCAGCATCTTCTTTGAAGTGTGTACCAATAAATCTTTTGATAGAGTAAACGGTCTTTGTTGGATTCGTTACAGCCTGTCTTTTTGCAGGATCACCCACTTTTCTTTCTCCATCTTCTGTAAATGCTACAATAGAAGGAGTCGTTCTTTTACCTTCTGCGTTAGGAATAACAACAGGGTCTTTACCCTCCATTACAGCAACACAAGAGTTGGTTGTTCCTAAGTCAATTCCAATTATTTTACTCATAATATTTTATTTTTTTCTAATTTTTATATTTAATTTACACTCACTATTTCACAACATTTGTACCATATCCCTTTTTGTGACAAAATGACACAATCAAGACAAAAACCCTGAAATAATCAAGGTTTCATCTTATTTAATGTGGAAATTTTTTCTCTTATGTTCCGAAAAAGGGTTAAAAAGGGAGTGTTATGACAGATGCTTTAAAAGAAAAACTGATCGAAAGACTTACCTATAGCTTTCTTTATAGTCCCCAGACCATTGATAAATACGGATACTATCCGTTGCTAAAGGCTTACCATTGAGTAAAATTTCTATAGAATCATTATCCGGAGCAATCTTCACCTGCATATCGATCTTATTTCCTGCTTGTTTGAAGGCTTCATTGGTCTTTTCCCAGTTGAAAAAAGCACGTGCGTTTCGCTGTTCCTGCTTTTCTTTTCCGGTTTCCCAGAAAAATACCATTTCCTGAGGAATTGCTCTTTCTTTGTAAGGTATATTTAAAACCCAGGGTCTCAATGCCCCTTCTTTCTCGCCATTATAAGTATAATTGAGTATTTCAAACAACCTGAATTTAGGATTTGTAGAGGTTACTATCGGACGCCAAGGGTAGCGCTGTCTGTAAGCATCCCATTCTTTAGGACTTGCATCAGGAATAAAATACTCTTTTTGTGATTCATCATAGCGTTCAGGGCTTATACGATACATCTTAAGATATTTTTCTTTAGCCTTAGCAATTTCAACAGCATCTGTAACAGGTTGAGCCTGATACCTTCCCAATTCAATACGGGTATTTCCAAAGTTGAGCCATACCACGACCATACCCTTGGGAGCAAAACCAAAAACTAATGTAGAAAAACTGTCATAAGCATTAACACCATTAGAAGCACTATATCCTCTACCTAATTTCTTATATTCCTTGGTTTCACCTTGTAAGTCATCCCATCTGGAATAAGCTCGCTCCATATAATCCTTTATAGTATCTACGGGAAAATCTACATTCAATCGATAATACTTATTTTCATAATCAGCATAATAAGTAACATCTGCACCAATTGGAGTTCCATATTGTTCCGTCCATGATTTACCTGAGTCACCCCAATTCCCGGAAGAACTTCCATAAGGTAATCCTGCACGGTTTCCTTCTAATGTTTTTATTTTATCAAATACAGGGGTAACCTGATATCTATTATCAGGCTGTGAAATTTCCACATGAAATGCCATCTTTTTATCATCCATCTTCTGACATTGTATTAAATGAATACAGAGTATGAAACATACAAAATATTGTATGATATATCTTATTGTATAGGGAGCTTTATCCATATTGTATATTTCTGATTCGTTCTTTTCCACTTACAACTTTTCCTACTCTTGGACCATACCCTATTTTAGTGGCACTGGCAGACCAGTGAAGGTATTTATTTCTCAACGTTTTAAGTTGATCCAAATCTACAAAATCTTCATAATGTAAAGTTTTTATTTTTGAAAGATAATCTCCCGATGAATTACTTTTGTTAAACTCTGCTACATAGGTGTTTCGTAATGTACTACAAGCATTCATATAATTTCTCAACTGACTATATATATCGATAAGAAAAACATCTGTTATTTTGTGATTATCAATTCCTTTCTGTGAATATTTTACCCCAAACTGATCCTGACCTGAGTAATAAAACATGGTATTAAGCGAAACCTTATCGTACGTATTAAAGGGTCTTCGTGTTCCTACCAATATGTATTTGGTATTGACTCCATATTTATGGACTGAGATTATTTTTTTCACCACAATTTCTTCCGGGGTATACCAGCCTTCCTCTATCAGTATTTTCCTGAATTGCTCACATTTTCTGCCTTCATTTTCTCTTTCGGTATACAGATCTACTTTTTCTTCATTCTGGTTGACATAGCAGCCTCCGATATCAGAATGCACACCAGGTAATATAAATTGTAATCCTTTTACTCCTGTACTGTCAATATCAGTTAAATCAAAATTATCACGATATTCATTATCTGCTGCAATCTGTAAAGTAAAATAGGTTTTTTTAACAGCATCTAGTCCAAGCTGCTTTGTATCTCCATGAATTATAGGAACTCCTGCTATCGACTTTGGACGGTGGTCCATCCCATAAGAAGCTACTGTATCATATAACCCGGCAAAGTTGAATGCTATTTTTTTAGGAATTACCTTATTATCAATCAAACAAGCTCCAAAATAACCATAGTTTAATATCAGATCATCATCCAATCTTACTTTAATTCGTTTACCTTCCGCTTCATGAGGAGGAATCGCCATTCCATCTTTACTAGATCCTTTAAGAATTCTAGCTCGATTCGTAGCAATATGTAGAAAATGCCTTGCAGCAGTCGCTCCACGGCTAAAACCAAATACATTTACTTTCAGATGAATGTCTTTTCCACTATATTTTGCCAGCTTTTTTCCTGCTTCCACACAGCCCTTTGTCACTTTTGCCCTCACTCCACGTCCATCTGTTCCAAATAAAATCCCAGTATTAGGAACATTCCCAAAAAAATGCATTTCACTCTCTCCATCTTTGGTTCCAATACCTTCTATATATACAGCATATTGATGTTGAGCCGCAGGATCTATAGCATCATAGCCCCTGGCTACATTAGAATAATCATTGGTATAACTGTCATCATCATGGTTAGATTTCTCATAATCTTTCCCAAGATCAGTATTGGTTTTATTGTTTTGAGTACCGTCAAAAAAAAGATTGAGGCTTACTTCCAATACATTAACAGGACTATCATTAGGATGTATCGTTTTGGCTTTATTATAGCTAACTCCGGATTCTTTCCCGGATTGTTCCAGAGAGTTTTCGCTATTGTGGGTGATATTTTCCTTAGAAAATACCAGATAATCTCCTTTTACCTGAGTTTTTATCTTCCCTTCTACTATATATTCTATACTCATGCCCGTGGTATTAAAAATTTTTCTTTACTAAAACCTTCCATTTTCTACCTTATTTTTGTTCGCTGAAAGAAGAATTGATTAGTGATTTTTAGATTTTTCATTACTGTTGTTGTTGATTTCCTTTTCAGCATGATGCTCTATTTTGTTTCCACTGCTTACTTCCATCCCTTTTAAGGAAATGGTTTTATGTCCTTTTTCACCATAGGTTTCCATATCTCCTTTTACGTAATGCGTAAGTTTTCCAATGACATTGGTGACAAAATCTTTTCCTACCGTAAGCATATTCATCATTCCTACACTGGAAGATTTATTAATTCCTATAGATTCATTTGAGCTCATTTGAACTGTAGTATTCATATTCTGTCCAACATTCATTGATAAATTTCCACCTGCATTGAAGGTAATATCATTAGGTGCTGTAATAATAATATTTCCCTGTCCGTCCATCAGGTAATTATTTCCGCTAGGATCTATAATATTCACGCTCTTTTCATCATCATTCATCAGAATTTTTATTCCGGATTTGGTCTGTATGGATCTCATGTGATTATTAGCACCGCCTCCAAGACCTGTTCCGCCATGAAACATTCCTCCCATCACAAAAGGTCTGTCAGGATGTCCATGTTGGAAGTTAACCATTACCTGATCTCCTACTTCAGGGATCGCTACATATCCTCGATTTTGTGTAATCTGGTCTGTTCCTCCTGCATCAGGGCTCATCATCCTGATAAAATCAGTGGTTTCATTAAGCTGCCAGTCAAATCTTACGCTGATTCTCCCTTGTCCTGAAGGATCAGTATTGGAAACTACCGTTGCAATCTGTGGCTCTGGTCTTGGAATATAAAATTCCGGTTTTGGCATATAGCCTGTTCCTTCAGATATAGCTTCGAAGCTTCCGGTATAATATCCTCGGGCATTTACCTCATGAACCGTTTCAGTAATCATAAGGGTCGTAAGGTGGTTCGTTTTGTTGGAGTCCTGCTCTCGTATTTTTATATCTGCCACACATCCCGGATGAAGGAAAGGAATGGAAGTTGAGCCTGAAACATTCATGACCTCTACGGCTTTACTTCCAGAAGCACTTTTTTGGGAATATTCTACATCAAGATGCGTAACGGCCCTTATGGGAGCTACTCTTAAAGAAGGAGTCTTATAAATTCTTTTATTATTTTTATAAGCTGTCTGGGCTAAATCTCCCAAATGTTTTACAGATATTTCTCCTGAAGTCAGCTTTTCATTTTCACTACTGTTATAACCATAAAATTGTGGTTTGATAGGAACTGCCCTGAGTTCTATCCTTACATCATTCACATTGCTACCTTCAATTAACTGGATGTGTTGATTACCGGATTTTGGAAGCTTTCCAAAATGCAGAACATACCCATCATAAAAGAACTGTTCTCCATACGCTTCAGCCATTCTTGCCAGATAATTATAGTGTGTTTCATCATACTGACTGCTATAAAGAATCTGAGAGGTATCATTGGTATCAATATTAAAATCAAAATCAGAGCTGTCAAGTCCCTGTTTAAGAATTTCATTAGCAATAATTCCCATATTTACGGGTTGGTTTCCGCCAAAGCTTTGGGTATGGGAAGCTCCATCCAGCAAAATCGTTGGGCTTTGCCCTTTAAGGACAATATCTCCAAGACTGGTCTTTTCCCGGCTGAACCCAACCCGAGTAATTACTCCTACAAATGACATGTTGGGTGTATCTTCTACATCTTTGTAAGAGAAAGTAGCGGTTAATCTTTTCCCCAATAGCTTATGGGCATCTTCCAGGTTTTGAGTCTGTTTGTTTTCCAGACTGTCATGGGCAAGGATAATTTCAAATTCATGATGCCTTACGGCACTTTGTATTAGTTTGAAGTGTTTGAAATGCGTGACAGGTTTGCCATTCGCATGAACTTCAAGTTTTACCACTCGATTAATTCCTGCTATCTGATTTTCCGAAATAGCTTTAGCATTGCTCACGTGGGTAAAGGCTCTTTTTCTTAATTTTGAATACTCCTCATTCGAGGGAACTTCATTGGTGTTGTTTTTCATTTGTGTGTTTTTTAAATAGTGAACCAATCTCCCAAAAGGAAACTTTTATTCTTAATATTCGTTAAATATTTGATGGGCAATTGTCCTTCTCAAAGAATTAGGGACGATCTCATGTAGATGAGATTAGGGAGTATATCATTTGTGTTGTTTTTAGTGTTTATATTCAAATATAATAAAATCCCCAAATAAATCACACATCATAGAAAACATATAGACAAATAATACTATTCAGTAAATAATATCATTAAGATACGATCATAAAAAGTTGACAGTGCCTCTCTATTTTTCATCTATTAAAATTAATCAAAGTTTAACCTAAAAAATAGAGCCAGAAACTGGACGAATTATTACTTTTGATAAAATATACACTTTTAGAATGTCATTACACTTTAATCCACGAGATATTACATGGTTAGCCTTTAATGAAAGGGTTTTACAGGAAGCCATGGATGAAAAAGTTCCTTTACATTTAAGAATACGTTTTCTTGGAATCTTTTCTAACAATCTGGATGAGTTCTTCCGGGTACGTGTTGCCGGATTAAAGCGTGCCATGGACTTTAAGGAAAAGGTAATTGCCGAGTCCTTTTATCAGCCTCCCTCTAAAATTCTTCAGCGAATCAATGAAATTGTGATGAAGCAACAGCTGAATTTCGATAAAACCTGGAAAACTATCCAGACTGAAATGGCAGATCATAAAGTCTTTATCAAAAATTCTAAAAACCTGACAGCATTGCAAAAAGATTTTGTCAGAAACTACTTTGACGAAGTGGTGGAATCTAATGTAATCCCTATTCTTCTTCATGAAAATACCCCAATGCCTTACCTCAGAGATAAAAGTCTCTATCTTGGAGTGGCCATGAGGAAAAAAGACTGGCAATATTCCAGCAACTACGCCATTATTGAAATTCCTTCCCGATTTGTAGGAAGATTTGTATTGCTTCCAACTGAAAATCCTGAAGAAAAAAATGTAATGCTTCTGGAAGATGTAATTACCTTCAACTTGCCCCACATTTTCTCTTATTTCGGATATGATGAATTTGCAGCTAATGCTTTTAAAGTAACCAAAGATGCTGAACTGGATCTGGATAATGACATCCGTACCAATTTCGCAGAAAAAATAGAAAAGGGACTTAAAAACCGTAGAAAAGGAAAACCTACCCGTTTCGTTTTTGATAAAGATATGGATAAGGCACTGCTGGAACTTTTGATCAGAAAACTAAACCTGACCAAAAAAGACAGCATTATTCCCGGAGGAAAAATCCATAATTTCAAACACTTTATGGACTTTCCTGATGTTTTTGAAACCTATACAAGACCTATTGAAAGAACTTCTTTCACCCATCAGGCCTTTGAACATGGCGAAAGAGTGACAGACGTCATCATGAAGGAAGATGTACTGCTTACTTTCCCCTATCATAAATACAATCCGGTGATTGATCTTCTGCGTGAAGCAGCCATGGATCCGGATGTAAAATCCATACAGATCACCGCGTACAGGCTGGCCAGTAATTCAAAAATAAGCAATGCATTAATCTATGCAGCCAGAAATGGTAAAGAAGTAACAGTAATGCTTGAGTTGCAGGCAAGATTTGATGAAGAATCCAATCTGGAGTGGAAAGAGATGCTGGAACCGGAAGGAATTACCGTTCTGATAGGGCTTCCAAACAAAAAGGTTCATGCAAAACTTTGTGTTATCAAAAAGAGAGCCCACAACAAAACCATCCAATATGGATTTGTAAGTACCGGAAACTTCAACGAGAAGACAGCAAGGATCTATGGAGACCATTTGCTTCTGACTTCTGATCGTGGGATAATGGCAGACATCAACAAAGTATTCAATGTACTGAAAAAGCCAAAAGATGATTATCTTCCGATTTTGAAAACCTGTAAAAATTTATTGGTTTGCCCTCAATTTATGCGTGAAAAGATTGTTCAACATATTGATAGGGAAATTGAGGAAGCTAAAGCAGGAAAAAAAGCTGAAATCATCGTTAAGGCCAATTCTTTAAGTGACCGATTATTAATTGAAAAATTATATGATGCAGCCACGGTAGGTGTAACCATAAGACTGATTGTAAGAGGAATTTATTGTGCCGTGAATCAAAGGGAATTTAAAGAAAAAATTAAGGCCATCAGTATTGTAGACGAATATCTGGAACAT
Source organism: Chryseobacterium sp. Marseille-Q3244 (assembly GCF_940807095.1). NCBI lineage: Bacteria > Pseudomonadati > Bacteroidota > Flavobacteriia > Flavobacteriales > Weeksellaceae > Chryseobacterium > Chryseobacterium sp. Marseille-Q3244. The sequence continues at coordinate 44,155 of NZ_CALNWX010000013.1, forward strand.
GCCAGAGTTATGTATTTCTACAATAAAGGAGCTGAAGATATGTATATTTCTTCTGCCGACTGGATGACCAGAAACCTTGATTACAGAATTGAAGCTGCAGCCAAAATAACCGATAAAAACCTTAAAAAAGAATTAAAAGACATTCTGGATATTCAGCTTAGAGATAATGTAAAAGCAAGGATTTTAGATAAAAAGCTGAGCAATGAATACATAAGGAATGATAAAAAGGAATGTAGATCACAAATAGAAACCTATAACTATCTAAAGGCTAAAACGAATAAAAAATGACAAATTTTTAAATGATAAAACTTCTTTTTTTCTGATGCCTGTTGTTTTCGCCAGTGCTCAACAAAAGGCAATTTATCCTTTTTCTATTGAGGTCTATAAAGAATGAAGAATAAGCATAGGTTATACATTTGTAAATAAAGAGAGGAAAACTCTTTATAACTATGAAGAAGACCCCACAACAGCAGAATTTTCAGAAGGAAAAATTATTTTTATTATATGATACGATCAGTACCAGAAATAATGCTACTGATTTCTATTTTTTTGATAATTTTGGAAACTTTTTAGGTAAAGATTTACCTTTATATAAACAACCTCTAAAAGAGTATTAAAAATATGAAGATAGCAGCGATAGACATAGGGAGTAATGCAGCCCGCCTTCTCATCAATGAAGTAAAGATAAATAATAAAAAGCCGGAATTCATTAAACTCAATCTTCTTAGAATCCCTCTGAGATTGGGTATGGACGTATTTACCATAGGAAAAATAGGACCCGAAAGAGAAAAAATGGTCATTGATTCTATGAAGATCTTTAGTGATTTAATGAAGATCTACAAAGTAGACCATTACAGAGCCTGTGCAACAAGTGCTATGCGTGATGCTGCCAATGGTGATGAAATTATCAGACAAGTGCAGGAAGCTTCAGGGATCAATATTGAAATTATTTCCGGAGATGAAGAAGCTACCTTAATTTATGAAAACCATGTAGCAGAAGGTCTTGACAAAGAGTTTGCCTATTTATATATTGATGTAGGTGGAGGTTCCACAGAGCTTACCTTCTATGAAAACGGTAAAATGGTCTATGAAAGATCTTTCAATATTGGAACAATCCGCCTTCTTAACAATCTTGTTACCATGGATAACTGGAGAGAGATGAAGGAAGAAATTAAAAAGAATATTGTCAGCAAAAAACCAATTGTAGCCATCGGATCAGGAGGAAACATCAATAAGGTATTCTCCATGAGCAAAACTAAAGACGGCAAACCAATGTCTTTAGCCCATCTGAAAAAGGTTTACAAAGAGTTCAATGAGCTTTCTGTAGAAGAAAGAATGACAAAACATAGCCTTAGGGAAGACAGAGCCGATGTATTGGTTCATGCTTTAAGTATTTTCAACAACGTAATGGCCTGGTCGGATATCAACAAAATTTTTGTTCCGAAAATTTCCGTAGCAGATGGATTAATCCAGAATATTTTCAGTCAGTTACAACACAAGAAATAGTTTTTAAAACATACTTTCATCAAAACCGGACAATTGTTGTTCGGTTTTTTTTAGGAGCTATTCCTGCTTTCCACTATATCTTTTTCGCCCTCACCTTTCAAAGCCAGACAGAAAAAGGATCCGTTTCAATCAGGGCTAAAATATTATCGTTCATTACCTACTTCTGCCGTTCATTACTAATGTAGCAAAGCAATCTCAACATCATCACAAACAGAAAATTACATCCAAAATCATCACGTTATTTAGGTTTTGGCTAAAGCCTATGGATTTTTTTATTTTTTTAGATGGGCTAAAGCCCATCACTATTGATATTGATTTCCGTATGGAGAATAGATATTTAATGGTAATACTTTTTACTTTTTACTTTTTACTTTTTACTTTTTACTTTTTACTTTTTACTTTTTACTTTATCTAAAAAAAATAAAGTAATTTCTTACCCTTAATCGTCATACAACTATCAATAGCAAAACTATGAACTCAATCAAAATAATTCTTACAGGAGCTACCGGAATGGTAGGCGAAGGCGTTTTAATGGAATGCCTTGAAAATCCCAATGTGTCTGAGATCCTGAGTGTCAGTCGAAAACCATCAGGAAAAAAGCACCCTAAACTGAAAGAATATCTCGTTCCGGACTTTTTATCCATCGATATCCATGATGAAAATCTCAAAGGTTATGATGCCTGCTTCTTTTGTGCAGGAATAAGCAGCGTGGGGATGAATGAAGAAGATTATACCAAAATCACTTACGAAACCACGATACATTTTGCAGAAGCTGTTTTACATCAAAATCCCGAAATAGTATTCAATTACGTATCCGGAGCCAGTACCGACAGCACTGAAAGCGGAAAATTGATGTGGGCACGAGTGAAAGGCAGAACAGAAAATACCTTAAAAAGAATGAGTTTTAAAGGAGCTTATAATTTCAGACCTGGATTTATGAAACCTGTTGAGGGCCAAATTAATGTGAAATGGTTTTTCAAACCTTTTATTTGGTTTTTTCCTATTTTTTTACCATCAAAATCACTAACTTTACATGAAGTTGGAAAAGCAATGATCAATACGGTAAAAAAAGGCTATCCTTCTTCAACTTTAGAAATTCGAGATATTAAAAATTTAGCGATATGAGAGACATGTTAAAAAGAATTGTTCTGGTTATTTTTGTACTCTTGGTTCTGACTGCAGTTTCAGGGTTTCTGTATATGCAGAAACATCCTCTGGAAGGAGCTAAATCAGGAACAATGTTAAACTTTTCAGGTAAAACTGCAAAATAACTGAATCTCAATACCGTAATTCTATTTATTATCAGAAAAAGACCTATTTTTTAAACATTTCTTAAAATTCTATTAAAATAGTTATCAAACATAAAGTTCATTTTTGTAAATATCTAATTGAAGTCAAAAATGATCAACAACTACCTATTAAAAGGGTCTGTTGTAGCCGCATTCTTTTTTCAGAGCGGACTATTCGGACAGGCGCTTATCCATTACTGGAATTTTAACAATAATTCATCTGAAGCTGCCATCACTGCACCTTCATCTACATTGGCCAACGGCTCCCTTATCTCTATAGCAGGCGGTACAAGTGTAATAGATTTTGCAGGTGGTACCGGACAAAATTTTAATATTGATAATCTCAATGCCAGAAACGGAGATCTATCCGGAACCCATTTAAGATTCAACAATCCTATTGGGGGTGCCTTACAGTTTAATCTGCCAACAACAGGTTACAATAATGTCATCGTAAAGTTTACGACCAGAAGATCAGGACAGGGAGCCGGAACGCAGACATGGTCTTATACAACGGATGGAACTACCTTTGTACCCTATCAGGTCATAGCCCCTCAGGATGCCAATCCACAATTGATTAGTTTTGATTTTTCTGCAGTGGCAGGTGTTTCAAATAATCCCAACTTTAAATTAAAGGTTGAATTCTCTGCAACGGGAGGCGGAACAGGTGGTAACAACCGTTTTGACAACTTTACAGTAGATGCAAGTCCGGCCGGAGGTGTTGATACAACTCCACCAACCACCGCGTATCTTCCAACTAACAATACCAATAACGCTTCAAGTACTATTAATCCTACAATTTCCTTTAATGAAAATGTAAGATTGACCGATAATTCTGCGATCACCGATTCTAATGCACAAAATCTTGTAGATTTCCGTCTAGGAAACGCTACAGGTACCCAAGTTCCCTTCACAACAACTTTTAGCAACAACACCATCACGATCATTCCAACTTCCGGCTTAGTGCCGGGCCAAACGTATTATCTGGCGCTTAAGCCCAATACGGTTGAAGATTTCAGTGACAATGCAGTAACAGCCATAACATCCTCTACATTTACCACTGCCGGGACCTCTATTTCTCTTGAGAAAAACTTCATCAAAGTGGAAGAAAATGCAGGGACATTGGCTTTCAAAATTAACGTAGCAAATCCTTCTACAGCAACAGTGAATCTTGTTGTAAAACCTGCTCCTTTCAGTACAGCAGACAGCAATGATTTCACACTAGCAAACCAAACCATCAATATCAATCCGTCCAACACGAGCTATACAGTTAATATTCCTATTATTGATGATACACTGGAAGAACAAAAAGCAGAATATTTTGTAGTAAGTCTTGAAAACCCAACAGGCGCAACCATTTCAGGAGATAGTTCTGCAACCATTTATATTGTAGATAATGATAAGCCAGCACCTGTTCCTTCTCATGAGATTAAACTGAATTATATTGGAAGCTTTGATCCTTCCGGAAACAATAACAGTTCTACAGAAATTGTTGTCCATGATCCGGCAACTCAAAGGCTTTTCACCATCAGCTCTCTTACAGATGTCTTTGATATTATTGATTTCAGTAGTCCTACTACTCCATCGGTAATTAAGACCGTCAATATGGCTTCCTACGGCGGTATCACCAGTATTGCTGTAAAAAATGGAATTATTGCAGCAGCCTCTCCAAATACCAACCCACAACAAAATGGCTCTGTCGTTTTCTTTGATATTAACGGAAATTTCCTGAAACAAGTAACCGTAGGAGCTCTACCGGATATGGTAACCTTTACTCCAGATGGAACAAAAGTGATTACAGCTAATGAAGGAGAACCTAATGATGCTTATACGGTAGATCCTGAAGGAACCATCAGTATTATTGATATTTCAGGAGGTATTGCTAACCTTACCCAAAGTAACGTCACTACTCTGAATTTTAATAATTTTGATTCTCAAGTAGCTGCTTTAACCGCTACAGGTTTAAGAAAAGTAAGAACCAACAATACGCTTTCACAAGATCTGGAACCTGAATATGTTACAGTAAGTACTGACAGCCAAAAAGCCTGGGTAACGCTTCAGGAAAATAACGCCATTGCTGAAGTAGATCTTACCACTAAAAATATTACGGGAATCTGGGGCCTAGGTAAAAAGGATATGAGTCTTCCGGGGAATGGTTTTGATGCATCAGATAATAATGGAGAGATTCTTATTGCCAACTGGCCTGTAAAAGCGTATTACCTTCCTGATGCTGTACAAAATTATAAGGTAGGAAATACCAACTATATTGTAACCGCCAATGAAGGAGATGAAAAAGATCTTCCCGGATACAGCGAAAGAACAACTGTAGGAGCTAACAATTATACTTTAGATCCTGCAATTTTCCCTAATGCCGATATATTAAAGGCTTCTTACAACCTGGGAAGGTTCAGAGTTTCGTCGGCTACCGGAAATACTGATGGTGATGCCGATTTTGAAGAAATTGCAGCATTGGGAGCCCGTTCGTTCTCTATTTTTAATGCGGATACGAAACAACAGGTGTATGACAGCGGAGATCAGTTTGAAAGATATATTGCTGCTAATCATCCATTAATTTTCAATGCAGATAATGAGTCTAATACCATTAAAAGCAGAAGCCGGGCAAAAGGTCCTGAGCCGGAAGGAGTTGCTCTTGGAAAAATTAACGGGCAGACCTATGCTTTCATTACCCTGGAAAGAACAGGCGGCGTAATGGTTTACAATATCACCAATCCAAACAATCCTACTTTTACAGATTATAAACACTCCCGTTCTACCTCAGCGTACGGTGGAGATAACGGCCCTGAAGGAATCATTTATATTGCTCCGGAAAATACCACGACTCAGAAAGGGTATGTTATTATTGCCAATGAGATCAGTGGAACTTTATCTATGTATGAAGTGGCCCAGTCACCTACTTTAGCAACCGGCGAAGTAAAATCTGAAAAAGAGACCTTCAATCTATTCCCAAATCCGGTGAATAAAGGAAATACTTTATATTTCAACAGAAAACAGGACTATGAACTCTATGATATGTCCGGAAAGCTGATTGGAAAGGAAAAAAATGCTTTGCTAATAAATACCTCAACCCTTTCTACAGGAGTTTACCTTGTAAAAACCTCAGAAGGACACCTTAAAAGAGTTATTGTTAAATAATCTACATTTTACGATTTGATTAAAGCCTCTATTTTAGAGGCTTTTTTTATGATGATGCCAACTCGAAGTTAGAAACGGCTAATATCCTTGTTAAGGTTTTAAACCTTGACAAGGATGATTCCTGAAAGCTTTCTCTTTACCATAAAAAGTTCACTGAGTAAATCGTTGGATTTAAATTAAGAGTACAAACAGTGTTCTATCTACACTTTTGAAATAGCTTAGTTTCTTCCTCAAAAAAGCAATCATTTAACTTTTGATTAACTATGAGAAAATTATTTTGTACTTATATTTACCCACAACAAAAACCAAATTCAATATGAAAAGTATTAAAACAGCAGGTATTCTAGCGATTCTGTTACTCGGAACAGGCACTGCATTTTCTCAATCCAGAAAAACGGAATCTACAAAAGGTGTAGAACAGTCTAATGGTAAAACAATACAGGTAGACGGTGTAGGCCATACTCTTAATTATACCCTAAACGGGGGGAATGTTGAGGTTTCAGGAGGCGATAATACGGTAACCGTTAAAGGAAGTGCAAGAAAAGTTTCGGTCTCAGGAACCGGTAACAAAATATACATTGATAAAGTAGATAACGTTACTATAGAAGGTGGTAATAATACAGTTTACTATAGAAGTTCAGGAACAAAATCAGGAAAACCTAATACTTCTCTTACAGGAGTAGAAAATAAGGTGGTAAAACAATAGAAAAAAGATCAGGCTTGGAAATAAATCCAGGCCTTTTTTAATATAAGTGACACTCTAAGCTCGTTTTTCCTTTAAAATATAAACTTCTTCCATAATTCTATAACACGATGGCTCGGATTCATTTTAATTTTATCCCACGAAATGAAAAGAGTCTTTCACATACTGTTTATCCTCCTATACATTGTAGTTTCTTCAGGGTTTACTACCAGTAAGCATGTATGTAAAGGGAATGCAAGTGAGGTACATGTAGGCCTGAAAAAGCTCTCAGATTTAGACTGTCCGAAATGCAGTACCAATAAAGAAAAAAATCATAGTAAATGTTGTAAACTGGAAGTAAAAAAGATCTGCAAAGAAGATAATCTTCCTCATTCTTACAAAAACTCGCCGGTTAAGTTTTTATCAGCATGTATTCCCTATTATAATCTGGGAGCTGTATTTGATCTTTCATTAGCTATTGATCCGGAAAACCATACTTTTTATTTTGATCCTTCAAAATACCATCTCAATTACCCTTCCCTTTTCATTCTTCACTGCGTTTATAGAATTTAGAATAGATTGAATCATATCATGATCCCGATCGGGACAATTATTTTTCAATTTTAATTCTAAAAATATTCTATGAATTTATCATTCAGAGCACTCATCTTATGGCTGGGCTGCCCTGCGTTATCCTTTGCTCAGTTGACGAGTCTGGAAGACGTACTTCTCAGGGCCAAAAAAAATTACCAGTCTATTCAAAAGAAAGAGATCAGCATACAGGCTTCAAACGAAAGGCTTAAACTTCAAAAAACATACTACCTTCCAGAGGTAACCTTAATGGCTCAGCAGAGTTTTGGGACTATTAATGCTCAAAATGGACCTATGTACAATATGGGTGGATCCGGTTTTGCTTCCATTTCTATGCCCTTGGCAGAGCAAAACTGGAACTCAGGTTTCGGAAGCTTATATTTAACCAATATCAATTGGAATGTTTACACATTTGGAAAGCTTAAAACCAAAGAAAATGTAGAAACCGCTGATACTGAAATTCAAAAAGCTGATCTGAAACAGGAAATTTTTCAGCATCAGATAAAAGCAGCTGCCGCCTACTTCAATCTCCTGGTCAGCCAGCGACTTGAGAGTGTACAACTTGAAAACCACAAGCGTTCAGAAGTTATTTATTCTATTGCCCAGGCAAGAGCTAACAGTGGCTTGATCCCTGAAGTAGATGCATCCTTAGCAAAAGCAGAAATGTCAAATGCCCAGACTGCTATCATCAATGCTAACGATCATGTCCTGGAATACAATAAAAAATTATCGGACCTGTTGGCAGAAAATTTCACTGATTATCAACTGGATCATTATTTCAGCAAAAATACGCCATCTTTAATTCAGGAAACCTCATCTATTGACAGTCATCCAACCACTCTTTTTATTGCTCAGAAAATTAATAAAAGTAAACAGCAGGAAGCCTATTTACATACTTCCGGACTGCCTTCTCTTTCGTTTTTCGGGGCCTTTCAGGGACGAGGATCAGGCTTTGGTTGGAATTACGTTCAGGACAATTCCACCTATTCTCAATCGTATCTAAAAGGAGTTGGAATAGACCGAATGAATTATATTGTCGGGCTGAACCTCAGCTGGAATCTTACGAATTTTTACAGAAACAGTTCCAGAGTTAATGAACAGAAATTAATCACCAAAACGCTGGATCTTGATTACCAGCAATTGCAGCAGGAACTTTATAATCAGCAAAACCTTTCGGAACTGAAATATAAAAATGCTTTGTCAAAAATAACTGAGTCCAAAATACAATTACAGGCTGCCACAGATGCTTTCAATCAACAAAAAGCTTTGTATGAAAATGGATTAACCACGATTGTTGACTTCACCCAGGCATTATACCTGCTGAACCGTGCTGAAATCAATTATGAAATTGCTCAGAACAATTCCTGGCAGGCTGTTGTATTAATCGCTGCTTCTACGGGAGACATATCAATGATTACAAAAGCAATTACCCATTAACTTAAAAATTTAAACATGAATCTTATAAAGTTTGCATTACGCAGACCAATATCTGTAATGGTATTGGTATTGGGGCTGTTGTTTTTCGGAATCAAAGCTGCCAAAGAAGTAAAAGTAGATATTCTCCCTGAAATGAATCTTCCTGTAGTGTATGTTGCCCATTCCTTTAATGGCTATACTCCACAGCAGATGGAAGGATATTTTACCAAAATGTATGTCAATATGCTTTTATTTACCAATGGTATTAAAAGTATTGAATCTAAAAATACCCAGGGACTCACCCTCATGAAAGTTAATTTCTATGAAGGCACCAATATGGGAGAAGCTATCGCACAGATCAATGCGCTTTCTACCCGTTCACAGGTATTTTTGCCACCCGGTGCTCCACCACCTTTTATTATCCGTTTTGATTCTTCATCACAACCGGTAGGACAACTTGTGTTCAGGAGTAATACAAAAACCAATAATGAACTACAAGATATTGCCAATTTCAATGCCCGCCCTTTTCTTATTGCCATTCCCGGGCTTACCACTGCTCCGCCGTTTGGAGGAAGTCCGCGTACGATTGAGGTAAATGTAGATCCCATCAAACTGCGTGCACATCAATTATCTCCGGAGCAGATAGTAGAAGCCATCAGCAGAAATAATATTACTTCACCATCAGGGAATGTTTATATCGGCGAAACCAATTATCTGACGCCTACCAACAATACCGTAAAAAAAGTTGAAGAACTTGGAGATATTCCTCTGTTCAAAGGCACGGCAGACAATGTTTACGTCAAAGATGTGGCTACTGTTAAAGATGGAGCAGATATTGCCACCGGATATGCTTTGATCGACGGAAAACGTTCCGTATACATCAATATTGCGAAAGCCAGCAATGCATCTACATTGGAGGTTGTAAATAAACTGAAAGAATCCCTACCTAAAATCCAGCGGAATATGCCGGATGATGTAGAAATTTCCTATGAATTCGATCAGTCTGTATATATTTCAAATGCCTTGAAAAGTTTAGCGGTTGAAGGGATTTTAGGAGCTTTGCTTACCGGATTGATGGTAATGCTTTTCCTTAATGATCGCAGAGCGGCATTGATCGTTATTATGACCATTCCCATTTCGATTATTTCCGGAGTACTATTCCTGAAATTATTCGGACAATCCATTAATATTATGTCTTTATCCGGGCTCGCTCTCGCGATAGGAATATTGGTGGATGAAAGTACCGTCACTATCGAAAATATCCACCAGCATTTTGCTATGGGAAAAAACCGCGCACAGGCTATTTGGGATGCCTGTAAAGAAATTGCATTTCCAAAATTGCTCATCATGCTTTGTATTCTTGCCGTGTTTGCTCCGGCGTTTATGATGAGTGGCATCCCAGGATCTTTATTTATGCCTTTAGCTATGGCAATAGGATTTTCAATGATTGTATCTTTTATCTTATCACAAACCTTTGTCCCGGTGATGGCCAATTGGATGATGAAGCATGATCCTAAGACGTGTGAACATCATAAATCTGATTGGTTTACCCGCTTCCGTGATCGTTTCACTGTATTTTTATCCTCTCTGATGAAACGCAGAAAGATCATTGTAAGTGTAAGTCTTGTCGCTGTTTTAGGAATAGGTATCGGCCTTTACCAGATAACAGGAAAAGACGTTCTACCTTCTGTTAATTCCAGACAGTTTCAGGTTCGTATAAAAGCAGCAGAAGGAACCAGAATAGAAGTTACTGAAATTAAGGTTAAAAAGTTTTTGGAACATCTTAAACATAAAGTAGGGAAAGACAATATTGCCATTTCTTCCGTATTTATCGGACAGCATCCTTCTACTTTTGCGGTAAGCCCGATATATCTTTATAATGCGGGTCCACATGAAGCTTTAATGCAGGTTGCCTTGAAAGAATTTAAAGGAAATTCTGATGAACTCAAAGATGAATTACGAAAGTATTACAAAGAAAAAATGCCTGATATTCAAATTTCCTTTGAACCTATTGAGCTTACTGAAAAAATTCTAAGTCAGGGAACGAATAATCCTGTAGAAATAAGAATCTCAGGAATGATGAAAAAGATGAACCGGATGTATGCAGAAAAACTTTTAACCAAAATAAAAGAAATTGAATACATGCGAGACCAGCAAATCCCACAATCTATGAACTATCCTGCTTTACAGATCAATATCGACAGGGTAAAAGCGGCTCAGTTAGGATTGGATGCACAGGATATTGCCAAATCACTGGTAACCGCAACAGCATCTACTCGCTATACCAACAAAAATTTCTGGGTAGGAGGAATGATGGGAATTGCGTATGATGTACAGGTGCAGACTCCTCAGAATATTCTTAACAGCAAAGAGGAACTTGCCAATATTCCATTGTCCAAAAACTCTGACAGACCAGTTTTAGGGGATGTGGCTTCCATAACTTCTGCAAAAGAATTGGGAGAAAGCTACAACTTGGGGACTATGGGGTATACCACTGTTACGGCCAATATCCACAAAAAAGATCTTGAACAAGCTTCCCAAGATGTACAGAAAACCATCGAATCTCTTGGTGAGCTTCCAAAGGGAATTAATATTGAAGTTTCCGGAATGGCTCCTGTGTTGAATGAAACTATGAACAGTCTTTCTTCCGGGCTTCTTATTGCTGCTGCAGTCATTTTTCTGATGCTTGCGGCTACTTTTCAGTCGTTCCGTGTTTCATTAGTTATTTTAACAACGGTTCCTTTTGTCATTGTAGGATCACTGACATTACTGAAAATTACAGGCTCTACGCTAAATCTTCAGTCTTATATGGGATTAATTATGTCTGTCGGAGTCTCTATTGCTAATGCTGTGCTATTGATAAGCAATGCTGAAACCATCCGAAAATCGACAGGAAATGCATTGGATGCCGGCATTGAAGCTGCAAAACTTCGTATCCGTCCCATTATTATGACAACTCTGGCTATGGCCGCGGGAATGCTTCCTATGGCAATCGGTTTTGGAGAAGGCGGTGATCAGGTATCTCCACTAGGTCGTGCCGTGATCGGAGGACTTATTTTTTCAACCTTCTCTGTTTTGATTATTCTTCCTCTTGTTTTTGGATGGATTCAAAAAAATGACAGCATTATTTCTCCTTCCTTAGATCCTGAGGATGAAGAAAGTATTCATTATTATAATTCCAACCTTTAATTTTTATCCTCAATGAAAAATATATTATATACCGCTGCCCTCTTAAGTCTTATGATTATTCCAGCTTCCTGCAGCAAAGAAAAAGCAGCACCTCAACAAGAAGCTAAGCCCATGATGATGGCTAGCATGGAAACAGTAGCTATTAAAAAAAGTAATCCCAAAGTAGATCTTAAACTGCCCGGAGAACTCATTCCGGATCAGGAAACGGCATTATTTGCCAAAGTACAGAGCTATGTCAAAAAGATCAATGTTGATATTGGCTCTTATGTAAGTGCAGGACAGGTTCTCATGGTTTTGGAAGCTCCGGAAATACAATCCCAGGCGGCTAATGCAAAAGCAAAATGGCAGTCACAGGAAGCCATCTATGCTTCCACAAAATCGAGCTATGACAGAATGTATAAAGCCAATGAAACCAAAGGAGCTATTGCAAGAGATGCTCTGGATCAGATCACTGCCCGTAAACTTTCAGATCAGGCACAGGTAAATGCGGCAAGGTCAGCGTATCGTGAACTTCAGGATATTAATCAATACCTGGTGATCCGTGCTCCTTTTAGTGGGATCATTACGGAAAGAAATGTAGACTTGGGAGCTTATGTAGGACCTATGGGAGGAACTCCACTCATGGTTATTCAGAATACTTCAAAGCTTCGCCTTAGCTTATCGGTCTCTGAAGCCAATGTTCCTTATCTCAATGTGGGTGATACCATCTCATTCCGTGTCAATGCTATTCCTGAGAAAAATTTTAAGGCTATCATATCCAGGAAATCAGGATCATTAGATCTTAAGCTTCGTTCGGAGAAGATAGAAGCCGATTTTATCAATCATTCCAGAACGCTTACACCTTTCATGATTGCAGAGTCTATGATTCCTTTACAGAATAAAGAAGCTACATTTTTTATTCCAAGATCTGCAGTAGTAGAAAGTAATATGGGAGTTTATATCATCAAAAAAGACCATGGAAAAGCCAAATTCATTCCGGTAAAAAAAGGAAGAGTCCTGAATGATACTATAGAAGTTTTTGGAGATCTATCAGAAGGAGATCAAATCATTAAAAAAGCAAACGAAGAAATTACAGAAGGAAGTTTAATTAAATAATATTATCATGAAATTAATAGTTAGAAACACATTTTTAATTCTTTTCAGTGCTATAGCTTTATATGCCTGTAATAAAGAGAAAACAAAAAGTCCGGAAACTACAACGGTACAGCAACAACAACCTCAGCCTGCATCTTCCGGAAAATATGTAAAAGGCAGTCATGTTCCCAGTGAAACCGTCTGCATGGTCAATAATGCCTATATGGGCAAAAAACAAATTGAAGTTCCCCACAACGGAAAAATGTACTATGGATGTTGTGAAATGTGTGTAAAACGTATTCCATCTGATAAAACAGCCAGAGAAGCTATTGATCCATACACTGGAAAAACAGTGGATAAAGCTGATGCTTATATTGTCATGATCAGTGATGAAGGTGAAGTAGCTTATTTTGAAAATGAGGAGAATTATAAGAAATTTCTCACTCAGAATTCATAATGATATTTGGTAATTATATACAATTTTACACTCATCGTGATATCTTAGTTATTATGAGTTTGTCATTCTGAATACAACGAAGTAAAATGAAGAATCTAAGCCATATATGAGATTCTTCCTTCGTCAGAAATCGAAGATTCGACGTAGTCAATGACAACAGAGTAAAATTGTATAGAGTCACCTTATATTTTTAGATTATTTGTTTAAGGCTTGATAACCATTCTTTATCAAGCCTTTTTGAAACAGAAAACAAAAAAGACAGGCCTTATACAAAAGCCTGTCTTTTTAATATCTCAGATAGAGTTTTATTCTACGTTTACTACTTTTTCAATTTCCGGAGCATGTTGTTTGATTGTATTTTCCACCCCTAATTTTAAGGTTGAAAAATTCAACGAGCATCCGGAACAGTTACCCAGAAGTTTTACAAAAACCTGATTATCCTTCACGTCAATAAGCTCAATATCACCTCCGTCTTTATTCAAAAACGGTCTGATGCTTTCCAGAGCTTCCATTACTCTTGTTACTGTATCTTCGTGCGTTATGTTTGTTTCCATATTTTTTCAGTTCAATTCGGTTTTTTCAATTTGATTGAAAGTTATTATTATTTTGCTTTTGGAGAGCAACCTGCCATTGTGGAAATCTTCACAGCTTCAGTTGGAGGAAGGTTTTTATTTCTCTCTACAAGGCTTTCTACCATTTTTCTTGCCGTTTCAGTGTAGATGTCTGCAATTTTAGACCCTTCCTGAAGGGCTGCCGGTCTTCCCACATCTCCCGCTTCTCTGATACTTTGAATCAATGGAATTTCTCCTAATACCGGAATTCCAAGATCTTCAGCCAAATATTGTGCTCCCTGGTTTCCAAAGATATAATATTTATTGTCAGGAAGTTCTTCCGGTGTAAAGTACGCCATATTTTCGATTAATCCAAGAACCGGAATATTGATGCTTTCCATTTGGAACATCGCAATCCCTTTTCTTACGTCTGCCAAAGCAACGTGCTGAGGTGTACTTACAATCACTGCTCCCGTTACAGGAACTTCCTGGATGATAGATAAGTGAATGTCACCTGTTCCCGGAGGAAGGTCAATCAATAAGAAATCCAATTCTCCCCATGCAGCATCTCTGATCATCTGGTTTAATGCCTTTGAAGCCATAGGACCTCTCCATACTACTGCCTGGTTTGCCCCTGAGAAATATCCTATGGAAAGCATTTTTACCCCATAATTTTCAACAGGTTTCATCAGGTTTTTTCCATTCACTTCCACAGAAATTGGTTTTTCTCCTTCTGTATCAAACATGGTAGGAACTGATGGTCCGTAGATATCAGCATCCAATAAACCTACTTTAAAGCCCATTTTAGCTAAAGTAACTGCCATATTTGCAGAAACAGTAGACTTCCCTACTCCTCCTTTTCCGGAAGCAATAGCGATAATATTTTGAATTCCTGGAATTTGTTTTCCTTTGATCTGACTTTGCTGAATTTCACTAGGTTCCGGAGAAACGATTTTAAGTTTTAAATGAACCTCTTCTCCAAACTCACTCGCAAAAGCCTGCTTCATGGCAGCTTCCAGCTTTTTCTTTTCATGCATTGCAGGTGAATGAGCCGTCATGTCAATATAAACATCATTACCCATAATCTGAAGATTATTCACCAAGTCTTCTACTTCTATTTCTTTAAGGAATTCCTGAACCTTTTCTTTCGTCAACATATAAATATAAATTGTTTACAAATTTACGTTTTTTTTCGGTAATTTAGAATCAATAAAATCTATAATATCAGGTGATAAATCAGATCGTTAAAAATTTTGTTTATCTTCTTTTTTCATCATGAAGGATCACCCGACACCAAAACAAAATCTATGGAAACTATTGCTTATCCATCTAAATATGCATTACCGAAGGAAATCTTCAGGATAGGAAAAACAAGATTTAAATGGTATGATTTAGCCAATAATCCCTCAGAAATTTCTTCAGATGATATTCAAAATGCAAAAATATGCATTGAAAATGCCAATGAGAACTTTCAAAATATCGAAGATCTTGGATTTGTGATTATGCATCGATGTGGCGAAAATTACCTTCTTTTGGTATGTACATGGCGAAGTGAAAATGAATTATGGGAAAGCGTCTACTATGACGGAAGTGGAAAATTTGATACATGGGACAGAAATAAAACCCACCTCCCGACTTACTGTGTCTGGGAAATGGGCATTGTTTACCATGAGTCCCAGGCATGGAAAAAATACCTGGGAACTACAAGGTATGAAAGTCATAAGTTGGAATATCTTAATAACTTGTTTGAAGGCGAGGTGTAAAAGAAAGGAAGCTGGGAGAGGGAGGCTGGAAGTTATAGTAGTGTATCAACCACTGAAATTTTATTTAATTGAAATATAAACCTTTACATAAAAGGTCAATTAATTGTTGTAAAATGAAAAGTACCTCCAACATCCCTCTTTTAGCTTCCAGCCTATTTCTTTTCCAAAATCTGTCAATAAATTGTAATCAAAAAACTGTAATTTATCAATAACCTGACAGTACCTCCTGCATCCCTCTTCCAGCTTCCAGCCTATTTCTTTTCCAAAATCTGTCAATAAATTGCAATCAAAAAACTACAATTTATCAATAACCTGACAGTACCTCCTTCTTCCAGCTTCCAGCCTTAATTCGCTCTATCTTTCTCGTCAAAATTCACATTACGGCGTACTCCTTTTACCTTTTTATTTCCGAAAGTATAGGTTACTGATACAGTGAGCCTTCTGGCATCATAGTAATTATTAAAATAATGTGTTCCAGTTGTAAAATAGATTTCTCCTCTACTTCTTGCCTGCTTGAAAATATCGGAAACAATGACACTCATCTGCAGATTTTTATCCATAAGGTTCATCTTGAATCCTGCTACAAAATTTCCTACAAAAGCAGAATATTTATTTCCAAAATTGGAAGGAAGACGGAGCCAATAGTTGGCAATAAGCTGAATATTTTTTTTCTTATCCAGTGATATATTATTCTGAAAATCGAACACATAGCTATATCCTTTCTTTGTTAAGGCATCTGTAGCAAACACCTCCATACTGCTGTAAGCAATATCTGCAGAATAATTGGTTTCCCAACGTTTAAAGAATGTATTGGAATAATTTATTGTAGCACCTATACTGTTTTGGTTATAGTAATTGAAAAAAGTACTCGTTCTGCTTTCCCCGGACAGGCTGGCCAGCTGTCCAAATCCATCCAATGTTCTCTGAAAATAAAGGGTGGTGGATAATTTCCCTTTGTAGACATGGGAAAATTCAAAATTATGATTGATAGATGGCTGTAAGAAAGGATTCCCGGTAAAATAAGAATTTATATTGGTGTACCAGCGATACGGATTGATGGCACGAAACCCAGGTCTATCAATCCTTTTGGAATAATTAAGACTGAATGTATTATTCTCATCACTCTTATAACTCACATAAGTGGTAGGGAAAAAATTCCCATAGGAACTTTCCGATTGTTGTCCGGAAGTGAGAGAATTTCCGTTCACTACAGAATATTCATAACGAAGCCCTGCTTTTACAGACCATTTCTCATTGAAGGATTTTTCAAGACTGAAGTAAGCAGCATAATTTTTCTCATTGTACTTAAATTCATTACTCTTCGAAACATCCGTTACATAGCTTCCATTCTCAAGGTTTTGGTAAAAGATACTTGAATTATTATCGAAATTGGTAAATTTTATTCCAGCTTCTGTTTTAGCAAATTCATAAGGTAAAGTAAGATCCGCTTGTCCAGAATAGATTTTATAATCTACCACTGATGGTGACTTTACAATAAACTGATCTCCGGAATTTTCTGTTGTAGTAAAATCAATAGTAGTCTTGGGTAGATTAGAAAAATAATTTCCCGTAATACTTAGTTTATTGTCCCGTTTTCCAAATTTGACATCATAATAGGCACTTATTGTCTGCTGTGTGGATTTTCCTCTATGTTCTGCATAAGTAGACAATGTATTGGTATAATTGTCGTTCTGAAAATAATCTGAAGTATTCTGAATGTCCATATTAGAATGCCCAACTCCATAATCATAGATAAACCCGATATTTGATTTCTTTCCCAGCTGATAATCAACACTTAGATTAGCGCCTAATCCATCCCCAAAGTCTATTCTGTCATCATGACTTTTAAGCCCCTCTGCTCCTGTTATCCTATAATTTTCAAAAGAATGTTTTTGATATTTGCTTTGTCTTAATTTCAAAGAGGAACGTAATTTTTCATTCTGATAATTGATCGTTGTGCTGTTTGAAAAGCCTGAATAAGTCTGTTGTTGAAAACCTGTAGTAAAACTTCCGTTCCATCCCAGATTCTGATTCTTCTTCAGAACGATATTAATAAGCCCACTATTTCCCTGAGCTTCATATTTAGCAGGAGGAGCAGTAATCACTTCAATTTTTTCTATATTTTCTGATCTCAGGCTTTTAAGATACGTCACAAGTTCCGCTGAAGACAAGTTCAGAATTCGTTCATTAATCATAATGGCAACACCACTTTTCCCGGCAATAGAAACTCCTGCATTCTCATCAACTTTCACTAATGGCGTTGTAGCTAGCGCATCTGCTCCATCCATTCCCTGAGAGGCAACAGAATTGGCAACATTGAAAACCAATCGATCAGCTTTTCTTTCAATCAGTTTTTTTCTGGCTGTAAGAGTGACTCCTTCAATTTGTTTTTCTTTTTTTTCTTCAATGAAAAAGTCCTGTTTTACGTCTCCATTCACAGCAACATCTGTATTGGAAACTTCCATTCCATCATGAATCAGTTTTATAGTATAATTCCCATTTTCAGAAAGACGTAGCGAGTAATTTCCTTTTTCATCAGAAATGGCAGTCTGCTTTTTCTGATCTTTTACAGCAATCACTTCCACATAGGAAATGGCTTTTCCGGTTTGTGTAATTTTCCCTGTAATAGTTTGAGAAAAAAGAGCTGCTGGTAACAAAATAATGGCTGAAAGTAATATCTTCTTCATGTAATTTGATAATCATAGTTTTATATAGGACAACTTAAAATTGGGTTTTATTACATTTGAAGAAAAGAAGCAAGGAAGAGGGAGGTTATTGAAATCTGCTTACAAATGATATTTCTTTAATAAGATTTTCAAAACTTATCAATTAATTATAATCAACAGACCGCAAATTATCTATACCTCTTACAAAACCTTCGGCTTCTCTCTCCCGGCTTCCAGCCCATTCTATCTCAATTTTTTCATCCTTCTCCTCATATTTGGTACTGTACTTGATTTATTCACCCATTATAATATCAAAACATGAAAAAAGGACTGCTTGTATTGTCTTTATTGATGACCCAGATTATTGATGCACAAAATCATTCTCAACCTAAGGATCATACTACTACTCTTCAGGAGGTCATTGCTTCTCCTCACATTAAAGCAGACAGAATCTTTGATTTTTCTACAAAAGTTGAGATCATTCCACAAAGTCCAGGCGATAAAATTTATTATATGACGATGGATGCTAATGATGTCAATAAAAAAAAGAAATTCATAGTTTACAAAAAGCCATTCACTATCAGCAGGACCACACGGATTCAAGCCTATACAGAAAGAAAAAGGGAAAAAAGCTCAATTGCAATTGCAAATTTCAACAGAAGACCTAATTACTGGGAAGTAACCACCCTTTCAAAAGTTGATCCTCAATATGAAGCCACCGGAAAATTAGCATTAATCGATGGGATCAGAGGGGATATAGACTGGAAAAAAGGAGACTGGCAGGGATATCTGGGACACAATTTTGAAGCGGTAATCGATTTTCAGTCCCCTCTGCAGATCACCCAGATTTCCTCTACTTATCTTCAGGACAATAAGGCACATATTCTAATGCCTAAAAAAGTAGAATACTATGCCTCCATGAACGCTAAAGATTTTATTTTACTGAATACTATAGACAATGATATTGATCCCAAAGATGAAAAAATTCAGACCAAAGATTTTACCACAGAAATTCTTCCTACCGAAGCAAGATACCTTAAAGTAAAAGCTTATTATTTTGGAAAACTTCCCGGATGGCATCAGAAAACCGGTGGTGAAACGTATATCTTCGTTGATGAAATTTCTGTACAATAGTAAAAATGATGGAAAATGGAGGTTCATCTAAAATAGTTGACTTCAGCTTTTCAACCCAAAGATAAAGCCCTTCGAAAAGTTCGAAAGGCTTTACCTTTTATTAATTCATCCTTTCTGCCCATTGCAACACTTCCGGAAGCTCCATATCAGAAAATTCAATGTGAATGACTCTTCTTTTTTTACCATTGGTTGTTCGGTTTGAGCCATGCAGCGTAAGAGGTTTCATAAGCATCACACCACCTCTCTCAACCTTACAAATCTCTTCAGTTTCTACATTCCAGTCTATTGTTTCCGGTCTGTAAATTCCTTTTGCATGAGAGTGAGGAACTACTTTTAAAGCTCCGTTATGTTCATCCGTATCATCCAGATGAATTCTGATCGTATAGATGTTTTCTAAAATACTTAATGGTGGTTGTACAGCAAACTGATTCTGTTTTGTAGTCCAAGGGCCAAAATTAGGTAGCTCCAATTTTTTATCAACTGAAATGGTCAGATCCTAATGATAAGCCACATACCAATTGGAAGTTTCCGGTTTATCAAAATAGATACTTTTTACCACAAAATATCGATTACCAAATATTTCCTTGATGAGGTTTTTAATATTGTCATTAAAGATGAGGTTTTTAATTTCCGGAACTTCTTTTAAAAACTGTCTGATAGCAAACAGCTCTTCAGATTTCCTAAAGTTCTCTTTTGAAGTGTCTATATTATCGAGAACGTTAATGATTTGAGCAACTTCGGTCTCTGTGAATACTTCATTAATAACTGAAAAGCCATATTTTTCAATATGGCTTTTAGAATGTGATAAGTTTGTTAAACTCATTATTTAAATTTTGTCTAAAGGTTCGGTTAATTGTCCTTCCCACTTCGATACTGCTGATGTAGCCAGTGTATTTCCTAATACGTTAGTCATACTTCTTCCCATATCACAGAAGTGGTCAATCGGTAAGATTAAAGCAATTCCTTCTGGTGGAATTCCGAACATTGAACAGGTTGCTACGATAATTACCAAAGAAGCTCTCGGAACTCCGGCAATTCCTTTTGAAGTTAGCATCAATACTAAAAGCATGGTGATCTGTTGTCCGATCGTCATTTCAATTCCATAGATCTGAGCAATAAAAATAGAAGCAAATGTCATATACATCATACTTCCATCCAGGTTAAAAGAATATCCTAAAGGTAAAATAAAAGATACGACTCTACTGTTACAACCGAATTTTTCAAGCTCTTCTACCAATTTTGGAAATACCGCTTCTGAACTGGTTGTAGAGAAAGCAATCAACAAGGGTTCTTTAATTCTTTTTAATAGATCAAATAGTCTGTTTCCTAAGATAAAATATCCTACCAATAAAAGAACCAGCCAAAGTACCCCCAATGCGAAGAAGAAATCTCTCAGATAGATGGCGTACACTTTAAAGATTTCAAAACCGTTGGTAGCCACCACAGCTGCAATTGCTCCCAATACTCCTAAAGGGGCAAACCACATGATATATCCTACCATTTTAAGAATACCATGAGCAATGATATCAAAAAGCTTCACCACTGGTTTAGAGTATTCTTCTCCTAAATTAGCTAAAGCAACTCCGAACATAATCGCAAACACTACAATCTGCAATACTTCATTGGTTGCAAAGGCTTCAAATAAACTTTTAGGAATCATATGCTTTACAAAGTCTTCTAATGAAAAACTTTTACTGCTTTTCAAAAGATCTTCTGCTGAGGCAACGTCCTGAACCGGTAATTTAGTTACATGCCCTGGCTCCAGCCAGTTTACAAGTATCAATCCGATAAAAAGAGAAATCAAAGAAGCGGAAATAAACCAAAGCATTGCTTTTGTTCCTACTCTTCCGATCATTTTGATGTCACTCATTTTAGCAATTCCTACCACAAGTGTAGTAAATACTAAAGGTGCAATAATCATCTGTACCAACCTGATGAAAACCGTTCCCAACAGTTTTATGTTCTTAGAAAAAGGTACTGCACTTTCCGGATACTGCACGTGTACAATTCCTCCAATTCCTACTCCCAGGATAAGCGCGATGATAATTGCTATAAAAAGTTTATTCTGTCCTTTCATATATATAGTTCAATTTGCGCAAATATAATGGTTTTTGAATTGACAGAATATTTTATTCTCATCATGTGAAAGCCGTATTAAGTTTTTGAAACATAAAAATTAAATCGCTGGTTCAGAAAATATTGTAAAAAATTTAAGAAAGATTTATTGAATTTTTATTCTTTTGGTACAAATTTTATTATTACATTTGATTGTATAACAACATTAATAAATATACAATATGAAAAAAACTATCGCAATGGCTGCATTAGCTGTAGCTGTATCTTTCGGGGCAGTTTCTTGTAAGAAAAAAGTTTCTGATGCCGAACTTCAGACTCAGGCTACCACTGTAGTAACTTCTAATCCCAATGCTTCTGTTGAAGTAAAAGAAGGTGTGGCTCACTTAAGCGGAACTTTCGCGGATCAACAATCTAAAGATGCAATGATTGCACAATTAAAAGCAATTAAGGGAGTAAAAGAGGTAATGGATATGTCTAAAGTTGAAGTAGCTCCAGCACCTGTTGAAACTAAATCTGCTGTAGATCCAGCTGTTCAGAAAAAAGTTCAGGATGCAGTAAAAGATTTCCCTACAGTAAAAGTAGAAGTTATCAATGACGAGCTTACTCTTACAGGAAATGTTTCTAAAGAACAGGCTAAGAAAATTAAGCAGTCTGTAGATGCGTTAAAAGTTGGTAAAGTAAAATTTAACTACACAGTAAAATAATTAATTTAAAATGAGCACATTACAAGATAAATATTCAGGCGTAGTTTCAGCGGCTCAGTCTGCTGGAATTTCAAATTTACAGGTTCAGGAACAAGACGGAATTTTATATGTTTCCGGAGATGCTTCCAATACAGCAGCGAAAGATGCTGTTTGGAATGCTTTAGGAGCTATTGATTCTACCTATTCTGCTTCAGATATCAATATTGATGTACAGGTTGCAGGTCTTGCTTCAGGAGCTTCTCTTACGGTAGCTACAGATGAATCTAATCTGAACATCAGACAAGAGCCTTCTACTGAAGCCGCTGTAGTAGGAAAAGCTGCAAAAGGTTCTGCTGTAACGCTAATTGAACAGACTTCTGATGACTGGTGGAAAGTAAAAACTGCTGACGGTCAGGAAGGATATGCTTACTCAAGATATTTAAGAGCATAAAAAATATTTTTTGAAATATTCTTAAGAGACATCCCTATATTGGGATGTTTTTTTATTTTTACGTTTTGGAAAGCTCAATGAAGAAAATCTTATTATTCGTGTTTTTGGTATGCAATTTCCTGATTGCCCATGCCCAAAGACTCCATATTGATGGAAAAATATTTGATCCGGAAAAAAAAACGGTAGAAAATGCCACCATATATCTGCTAAAGGCTAAAGATTCCTCCATCATCAACTATACAACAACCAATAAAGAAGGTAAATTCTCATTGCAAACTGATGAGATAAGAGAACCTTCATTTTTAAAAATTGATACCGAAAAATTATCTTATTCAAAGGCTCTCGAAAAAATTGAGCAGTCATTATCCCTGGGCGACATAGAACTTGAAAAAAAGAAAGTGATTAATATCGATGAGGTAAAAATTACTGTATCTCCTGTGAAAATTAAAAATGACACCATAGAATTTAATGCTTCTGCCCTTAAAGTACGACCGGACAGTCAAATAGATGAACTTTTGAAACAGATTCCGGGAGTAGAGATAGGCAATGATGGAAAAATTACAGTTAATGGAAAAGCCGTAGACCAGATTATGGTCAATGGAAAACCATTTTTTGATAAAGACGGAAAAACAGCATTACAAAATCTTCCCGCAGATATCATTAAAAACATCCAATTTACCACCACTAAAACTAAAGAAGAGGAACTGACCAAAAGAGCTCCGAAGTCTCAAAACACCACCATTAATTTTAATATTGATGAGAAAAAGAACAAGGGCCTTATGTCAAAAATATTGGCGGGATATGGTTCTGATAAGCGGTATGAAGGAAATGTATTCTTAAATTATTTTAAAGGAGATACCAAAATCAGTGCTTTAGCATCCGCTAATAACATTAATTCAAAGAGCAGCTCGGGAGATCAGATCTTTGACACCATGGGACGTGGCAGCGGTCAGCAGGGAGGTGGAATTCAAAAATTCAGCAGCTTTGGACTGAATTATAATGACAAGCTTGGAAAAGATGCTAATCTTGACAACCTCAGCTTACAATATACAGATTCTGAAACAGAAACCCGTTCCAAAGCTTCAAAAACGACCCTTCTTCCCGACTCTACTCTTAAAACGGATTCTGAGAGCAGTAATGAAAATGAATCAAGGCAATATAATTTCAACAGCTCAGTAGGAATAAAACTGGATTCACTGACCAACGTTTATATAGCTCCTTCCTTTTCAAAATCAGAAACATTCAGCGCAGGACGATCCATATCTTCAACTTTAAAAGATAATCAACTTTTGAATGAAAGTAAAAATATCACTCAAACTAAAGGAGAAACCAATACTTTCAGCCCCAATATTAATTTTTTCAGAAACTTCCGGAAAAAGAACAGGTCACTGATGGCCATGATCAATACTTCTATTACGGAGTCTAACAATAATAACATCAATCAGTCACTGAATACTTTTTATAAAGATTCCGGGATGACTACCGACAACCGTGATCAGTTGCAGAAAACCCGTTCCCAGGATAATAATTATAGTTTTATGGCTAAGTATACGGAACCTGTCTCAGATTCTGCAACAATAGGTTTTAGTTTACAATACAACTCAAAATTAACCAGAGATCTAAAGGATTTCAATGATTTTGATCCTGCCACAGGACAGTATTCTCAATATAATACTCGTCTTTCCAACAGTATGGATCAAAGAATCAATCAATTTACCCCTGAGTTATCTTATTATCTTTATAAAAAGAAATTCGGCTTATGGGCTATGGTAAATGCTGATATCTCAGATATGAATGTAAATTCAGTCTTTAATGGGCAATTGTACAACCTTCAGAAAAACTTTGTCCTTCCCAGGTATTCAACCAATATCCGATATTCTTTTAAGGATCGCCAATCGTTGATTTTATCCAACTCTTCCAGTTTCACGATTCCTGATCCCGGAAAAATGATTCCTTTTAAGGATGAATCTAATCCTTTAATTACCAATACTGGAAATCCCGATCTTAAAAATACCTGGAGCAACGAAACAAACCTATCTTTCAACAGTTATAACATCATCAAGAATCTAAACTATTATATCATGGCTGGATTCACCTATAGAAATAATGATGTTATCAATTATTCCAAATATGATAATTCAGGAAGACAGATTATTACCTACAGCAATATCAGCGGAAATAAAAGCTTTAGCTTCAGCACGGGCCTAACCAAAACGTTTAAATGGAATGACCATAAGCTAAGAATAGCTCCAAGATTCAGTATGAATTACAATTACAATAATGGATTCATCAATGGTGAAGCATATAAAAGCAGGGCCTATAGCTTCAACCCAGGGCTTAATCTGAATTATGAAATCAAAGATATTTTTACCATAAAACCCTCCTATAGTCTTGGATATAGCTTTTCAAACTATACAAACTATAATGTGAACACAGTGAACACAACCAACCAGTCTTTAAAGGTTGAAGTCACCAATTATTTGTTTCAAAAAGCTTTTTTCATCGGGAATGATTTTTCTTATAATACCAATTCAAATATTGCTCCGGGATTTAAAAAAGATTTCTACTTCTGGAATGCCAGTGTAGGATATTCATTCTACAATAAACAGCTGACTGCAAAAATAAAAGTGTATGATGTACTGAATCAAAATCAAAGTGTAAAAAGAACGATTACGGATTCTTATTTTGAAGACCGTGAAGATCTGATCCTGAAACGATACATCATGTTTTCCCTTAGTATGAAACTCAATAAGTTTGCCGGTAAAAAACCTAAAAAGAACTAAACACCATACTTTTATATATTTTTATAAATTGCCGGAAATTTTCCGGCTTTTTTAGTTTTAACCGAAAAAGTCACAAAAGTTCTAAACACTTAAGTTATTTTTAATTGACTACTAACTGTTTGAGAAGTATATTTAAGCTTCCGAAAACCTAAGATTTCATTAATATCTCAGTTGAAGACGTAAATATTCGCCTCCATTGGAGAAGTGACAAAATCTATGATTTTGTCGGGGTGGTTCTATCCGCCCACGACCATCCCTTCACTCCCAAAATTCTATTACAAATTCCACAATCAACAGTAAAAAATCAAAACAAATCCACTTTTAAAGGAAGATTCATCTGAGAAAATGCTGGGAAAGTATTTTTATTTCTAAATTAGCCACAAATTTTACTTATGAAGACCCATATTTCAGTTGTATTCATTCTTCTTTTCATTCTTGGAAAGGCTCAGAATACGGAACAAAAAGACAATTTCGTTAAAGATAACTTTACCAAGAAGGAATTTTATATCCCCATGCGTGATGGCGTGAAACTTTTCACTGCTGTTTATATTCCTAAAGATATTTCAACCAAGAACAAATATCCGTTTCTAATGCAGAGAACGTGCTATAGCATTGCTCCTTATGGTGAAAATGAATACAAAACCAAAGTGGGCCCTAACACCTATCTGATGAAAGACAAATACATTTTTGTGTATCAGGATGTACGTGGAAGATATATGAGCGAAGGAACTTTCACCAATATGACTCCACAGGTAGAACGTAAAACTAAAAAAGATGTTGACGAAAGTACAGATACCTATGATACTATAGACTGGCTTTTAAAAAACGTTAAAGATAACAATGGTAAGGTAGGACAATTCGGAACTTCTTATCCCGGGTTTTATACAGCTGTAGGAACATTAGCACAGCACCCGGCCTTGGTTGCTTCTTCACCGCAAGCTCCTATTTCCGACTTCTGGAATGATGATTTTCTTCACAACGGAAGATTTATGCTGGGATATTTCAGAACATTCCCTGTTTTTGGAGTTCAGAAAACAAAACCAGAGCAAAAGGCTTGGTATATGGACTCCTTCATTAAACAAACTTCTGAAGATGGTCTAAAATTCTACAGAGACATGGGAACCCTGAAAGATGGCTATGAAAAGTACTATAAAAATAATTTCTTCATGACGGAAATTATGAATCATACCAATTATGATGAATTCTGGCAAAAAAGAGGACTGCTTCCACATCTTAAGAATATCAACCACGCAGTAATGACTGTTGGAGGCTGGTTTGATGCGGAAGATCTTTCCGGACCTTTAAATATCTACAAAACGATTGAGAAAACAAGTCCAAAGGCTAAAAATACGATTGTAATGGGCCCGTTCTCTCATGGTGGATGGTCTCAGGAACAAGGTAAGCATTTTCACAGTGAGACTTATTTTGGAGACAGTATTGCAACGTATTACCAGAAAAATGTAGAAACAAAATTCTTCAATCATTATCTGAAAGGAAATACTAAAGAAGATGCCGGGCTTCCTGAAGCTTTGATGTATGATACCGGAGCAAAACAATGGAAAGAGTTTACTTCTTATCCTCCTAAAAATGCTCAGAAAGTAAATTTCTATCTTTCTGATAAAACATTAAAAAATACTTCAGGACAAGGATATTCAGAATATTATAGTGATCCTAATAATCCGGTTTTAAGTTCTGACCATTTAAAGGATTTCAATGGTTTTACGCCTAAAAATTATATGTCGGAAGATCAGAGATTTGCTGTAGGAAGGCCTGATGTATTAACGTTTACAACCGATGTATTGACAGAAGATATGACTTTTGCAGGAGAAATTATGGCAAAATTGAATATTTCGTCATCTTCTACAGATGCAGACTTTGCGGTAAAACTAATTGATGTTTATCCCGAAGATTTCAAACCAGCTGAAAAAAAAGACGGTGTGATTTATGGAAACTATCATCAAATGGTAAGAAGTGAGATTATGCCTGCAAGATTCAGAAATACCAAAGAGAAAGGAGAAGCATTAGTTCCTGATCAGAAAACAGCGGTAAACTTCAGGCTTCAGGATGTGGTTCATACCTTCAAAAAAGGACATAAAATCCAGATTCAGATCAGCAGTACTTGGTTTCCATTATTTGCTTTAAATCCTCAGAAATTCATGGATAATCCAAATTTTGCTTCTAAGGAAGATTATACCAAGGCATTTATTAAAATATACGGTGACAGTTCTATTGAGGCTGAAATCTTAAAATAAATTGAAAAAGCTGTTCGGATGAACAGCTTTTTTATTTTTGGGTTCCAACAGATCTCACAGGTTTACACAGATGATGACGTTATAAATCTACGTGATTTGCTTAATCTGCGAGAGCTTTTAATTCTTCAATAAAGATGATTATTTCCCACTGATTACACAGATTTTCACAGATGATTGCGTTATCAATCTGCGAGAGCTTTTTATTCTTCAATCGTTCTGAAAGTGAGGTTTACTCTTGGGGTTTTCACTTTTGTTGTAGGTGGAAGTCTGTGAAGCCAATTGTCCTGAGTGGTTCCTTTCATAATAAGCAGGCTTCCGTTTTCAAGAAATATTTCTACCTTTTCTTTAGTTGTTTTATGCTTAAATAAAAACTTTCTCTCAGCTCCGAAAGTCAGGGAAGCGATGGCTCCATGTTTTTTCAAATCGGTTTCACCATCACTGTGATAAGCCATTCCTTCACTGCCGTCATGGTATAAATTAAGTAAACAGGAATTGTAAGTTTCACCTGAAACTTCCTCACATTTCTGTTTTAGTTTCAACAGCTCTGGCGTCCAGGGTTTTGCATATTTTGTTCTATTGGAATAGGTATATTCAAATGCTTTTTCTCCGAACCAAGCTACTTTCCGTTTAGTAAGAATTAATTTTCCGAAAACGACAGCCTCATCATTTTGCCATGGGATCTGATTAAATAAATAATCATAATACACATCAGATTCATCTTTTGAAAACACTTTTCCATAGTACAGAACGGTGCCATCATAGGATAAGAGGCTTAGAGGATAATCCGGTGTTTCGTCGAATAGGCTGAGCATTATTTTTTGTTTTTAAGAATACAAATTACGTAATGTTTTGGAAATAATTAGGGTAGTGAACCATCCCGTCAAAAATTCAAAGAATTTGTGACACCCTCCGCAGGAAGAGAATATTTTTCTCTTTAACTGAGATATTGATAAAATCAGAGATTTTTTAAGAACCTAAGTGGACTTCTCAAGCAGTTAATTGTCACTTAAAAAACTTTTGTGACTTTGTGGTTAAAAATATTTTAGGAGTAAAGTTGTGAACTCTCCCACCCCACAATCATCTGCTTTCTATCACTTCCCCATCGGTAACCGCCGAGATGTCCCGTAGACTGAATGACACGGTGACAAGGGATGAGAAATGCCACAGGATTACTGCCTATCGCCGTCCCCACTGCTCTTGAAGCTTTAGGATTCCCTATTTTTTCTGCAAGACTGCCATAAGTAGATAGTTTTCCCATAGGAATGGTTAATAAACTTTCCCAAACCTTTAACTGAAAATCGGTACCTTTTAAATGAAGTTTGATCGTATTGAGTTTCGTCCAGTCTTTATTGAATATAGACAAGGCGTTTTTCTGAAGGGTATCTTGCTTTTCAAAAAAAGAAGCATTAGGAAATTTATGCTGTAAATTCCCTAATGCTGTTTCTTTATCGTTTTCAAAAGCCATATAGCAGATTCCTTTTTCTGTAGAAGCTACCAGGATATTCCCAAACGGACTTTCTGAAAAACTATAATTGATAACAAGGCTTTTTCCACCATTTTTATATTCTGCCGGAGACATTCCTTCTATTTTCACAAACAGATCATGCAATCTGCTTGTACTGGAAAGTCCCGTTTCATATGCGGTATCAAAAATACTTGCCTTTTCTTCCTTCAGTAAATTTTTAGCATGCTCAAGACTAATGAACTGTAAAAATTTTTTCGGACTTGTTCCTGCCCAATCTGTGAAAATCTTCTGAAAATGGGCCGGACTCAAGTGAATATTCTCTGCCACTTCCTCCAAACTTGGCTGAAGCCTGAAATTGCTCTGGATATACTCTATCGCTTTAGCAATTCTGTTGTAATCTATTTGACTTTGTGTGGACATTTTGTATTGTTTTTACCTCACAAATTTCCAAAGAATATACGGCAGAAAAAATCCGATTCTTGCGGAATATTAGTTATCGTTGTTATAAATATCGTTATAAGCAAGCATTTTATAGTATAACTTAGCCGCAAGGAAAGCTGTTGGCTTAGCCATTGGAGAATCCATTAATTCTACAATATCAAATGCCACTACGTTACATTTTTCAAATACTTTTCTTAATAATTCCAATGTTGGATACCATTGTAATCCACCCGGTTCAG
Organism: Chryseobacterium sp. Marseille-Q3244; assembly: GCF_940807095.1. Taxonomy (NCBI): domain Bacteria; kingdom Pseudomonadati; phylum Bacteroidota; class Flavobacteriia; order Flavobacteriales; family Weeksellaceae; genus Chryseobacterium; species Chryseobacterium sp. Marseille-Q3244. Next base: position 74,013 of record NZ_CALNWX010000013.1, read on the forward strand.
GAGTTCCTGTAGATGGAGCAATAGAAGGATCGAAAGCATCAAGGTCAATTGTGATATATACGTTTCCTGAAACTTTTTCCAATACATCATTCACCCAGTTCTCGTTGTGAGCAATCTCATGAGCAAAGAATACTCTACCTTCTGGTAAATACTGAGCTTCTTCAGCATCCATAGAACGGATTCCCACCTGAACTAAGTTATGCTTCTGGTTTGCTTCAAACACAGCACAAGCGTGATTAGAAGTAGAACCATGGAACTCAGGACGTAAATCTGTGTGAGCATCTAACTGAAGAACTGTAAGGTTTTCAAATTTCTCACCTACTGCACGAATAGACCCAATAGAAACAGAGTGCTCACCACCAAATAAAGTGAATACTTTTCCTTCATTGTTCAATAACTCTTTTGTTTTTTGATAAACAGCTTCTGTCATTGCTTCAGGACTAGAATTTTCTGAAACTTCTCCAGCCAGATATACTCCCTGAAGGTAAGGCTCAGTTTGTGTTTCAATGTCATAAAGTTCCATATTTTCAGAAGCGTCTAGGAATAATTCCGGACCTTTATCAGCTCCTTTTCCCCATGTTGAAGTTCCATCATAAGGAACAGTTACCAACATTACTTTCGAATTCTCTAACGTTGCGTTTTCCTCGGGAATTCCTGCGTATGTTTTCATGCTTTATTTTAAAATTTTAATGTTGTAATTAATGACAAAGATACGAAGAGTTTGTGAGTTGGAGAGTAAGAGTTGAGAGAGTTTGTGAATGAAGGTTTCTGGGTAAAAATGAACTTTCCTTATAATAACGTCCAGCCTCCATCTTCTGGTCTTACTCTACTCCTTATCTCAAACCCAGTCAGTTAAGAAATGATATTTCCCTAATTCTGCATTAACTTTCACCTTTCAGCTCAATTTCCTACTTTTGTGAAAAACTTAGAATATGTCTTTAAAAGCTGTTCTTTTCGATATGGATGGGGTAATTGTAGATACAGAACCATTGCATAGAAAAGCCTATTTCAAAACGTTTGATGAATTGGAAATTGCAGTTTCCGAAGATTTATACACTTCTTTTACCGGTGCTTCAACAAAAAGGGTTTGTGAAACATTAATCAGTCAATTTGACTTGAGTCATACACACGAAGCGATTGCAGGGATCAAAAGATCACATTTTAAAGATTATTTTTATAATGATGATGAGTTTGACCTGATTCCAGGAGTAAAAAACCTGATTCAGCATTATCACGAAAATGGTATCAAGCTTATTTTAGCTTCTTCGGCAACGATGATAACCATTAATATGGTATTTGAGAAATTCGGACTGGAAAAATATTTCAGTGGAAAGATCAGCGGTGCGGATTTAAAGGAATCCAAACCTCATCCGGAAGTTTTTCTATTGGCAGCTGAAATGGCAGCTGAATCTGTTGAAAACTGTATGGTGATTGAAGATTCTACGAATGGCATTCTGGCAGCCCACAGAGCTAAAATATTCTGTGCTGCTTATAGAAGTCCACATTCAAAAAATCAGGATTACACATTAGCTGACACTGTGGTTTCTGATTATGAAGACCTTGAACTGGACAAAATTTCAAAATATTTTTAAATAACAAAAGCTCTCAGGTATCCTGAGAGCTTTTGTTATGTATAAGTTGTGGCTAAAGCCAATCGACTTATTATTTTTGTAAACAGGGTTTAGCCCGTTTCTATTGATTACAAAATTATTTATAACCTAAAAGTCTCAATATATCTTCCGGTTCCTGTTTTTCACGGAAAATTTCATACTGTAATTCACCGTTTTCATCTTTCTGAATAAGGACGTGTCTTGGCTGAGGCATCAGACAGTGGTGTACTCCACCATATCCTCCGATGGTTTCCTGATAAGCTCCTGTATGGAAGAATCCGATATACAACGGCTTCGTATCACTGAAAACAGGCAGATAAATGGCATTCGTATGTTGTTCAGAGTTATAATAATCATCTGAATCACACGTCAATCCCCCTAAAAATACTCTTTCATAGCTATCCTCCCAACGGTTTAACGGAAGCATAATAAAGTGTCTTGAAATGGCCCATGTATCAGGAAGTGTCGTCATGAAAGAAGAATCAATCATGTTCCACTTTTCTCTGTCATTCTGACGTTTCTGAGAAATGATCTTATAAAGGTTTGCCCCACTTTCTCCAACGGTAAAACTTCCAAATTCAGTATAGATGTTTGGTTCTTCTACTCCTTCTTCTTCACAGAATTTTTTGATCTGAGAAACAATTTCCTCTACCATATATTGGTAATCGTAATCAAAATTCAGAGAGGTTTTGATAGGAAAACCTCCACCAATATTCAATGAATCCACTTCAGGAGCGATTTTCTTCAAACGTGCATATACACGAAGACATTTGTACAATTCGTTCCAGTAGTAAGAAGTATCTTTGATTCCCGTATTAATGAAAAAGTGAAGCATTTTCAATCTTGCATTCGGGTGTTCAGCGATCTTCTGGCTGTAATAAGGAATGATATCTTTATATCCGATTCCTAGTCTTGAGGTATAAAATTCGAACTTAGGTTCTTCTTCTGAAGCGATTCTGATCCCGATATTGAACGTAGAATCTATACTTTCTGTAAGCTTATCCAGTTCACGGTAATTATCCAAAATCGGAGTAATGTTTCCAAAACCACTATTGATCATATCTGAAATATTGGTCAGATAGTCATCAGTCTTGAATCCATTACAGATTACCTCAATGTTTTTATCTACTTTCCCTTTCTCATAAAGAGATTTTACAATATCCATATCATAGGCAGAAGACGTTTCTATCGAAATATCGTTCTTCAGTGCCTCTTCCAATACGAAATTGAAATGACTGGATTTTGTACAGTAACAGTAGGTATAATTCTTTTTATATTCAATTTTTTCAAAAGCTTCTTTAAACCAGCTTTTGGCTTTTTGAATATTTTGAGAAATTCTCGGCAGATAGCTAATCTTTAGCGGAGTGCCAAATTGTTCAACTACGTCCATCAATGGAACGTCGTGAAACAACAAATTGTTCTCAGAAACATTAAATTCCTCCGTAGGAAAATATAATGTCTGATCAATAAGTTCCGAGTACTTTATTTTCATTTCTAAACAAGTGAATTAAGAAATGCAAAATTGCTAAAAAAGTTTGATTTTTAGGTGTTAAAATTATTATAATTTTAAATAAAACAACAATATTGTTGTTTAGAGAAATTTACCCCTGATAATCAGAGGGTAAACTTTTGAATATATCCCTCTCTTTTGACTTCAGAAATACCTAATACCTGCTGAATATAAGCATCTATAGAACCATATTTTTTATCAATCGCTCCAAAAGCTGCATCAAGGTATCTTTTTTCTACCCAACTTAACTTCTCCAAAACCTGTAAATCCATCTTCGGATACAGGAAATGAAGGTTATTTGCTAAGCGAAGTCTTTTCTCTACCAAAGGCTTTCGAAAATTGTTGGACAAAAGATATTCATTATAGATGGTTTCTTTATCAAATTTCAATATTGTAAGCAGTAAAGCGGTTACAATACCGGTTCTATCCTTACCTGCTGTACAATGATAAAGAACAGGTTTCTCAGATTCCAGAATCTCTGTAATGATGGTTTTTATGATTTCCGGATTTTCAGTAACATATTCACGATAAAAATCAATCATTCTTTTGTCTGCATCAGAAGCATTTACCTTTCCTTTCAGCACAAGTTTTCTTGCCTGTGACAACTGGTCTCCTTCATCTTCAAATGCTGAATATTTCTTATACGTAATTCCATTCGGCAAATGATCAGGGCTCTCAAAAATCTCTTTTGAATTCCTTAAATCTATAATTTCTGTAATGCCTAATTTTTCAAACTCATCAAAAGATTTCTCTTTAAGTTTATGAAGATGAGCACTTCTGTAGAACATTCCTTCTTTTAAAGATCGTCCTTCGGTATTTTTAATATTGCCAACTGCCCGGAAGTTATGAACCTTTTTAATCTTAATCACCTTTTCCGTTTGGTTTTTACCATATTCAGGGCGCTCAAAATGCTGTGTTTTGCATGAGAGAATACAGAATAATGAAATAGTGACAACCGATATTTTGATGAATGTATTCAATATTTTTTTGTTTAACCACAAAAGGCTCAAAAAAGTTCTCAGAACATATTTTGAGACTTCTGTGGTTTAAAATTTTACTTTATTATTAGGTTTTGGCTAAAGCCAATAGACTTTATTTTATACTAAAACCCATTTCTATTGATGTAATATCAGATTAATTTTATTATCTGAAAAAATGGATTAACACCATTTTTGTAATTCATGTTTTTTTAAATTACAAATAATTTTTGCCAATAAAAATCAACAAATCTCCTTTTTCATAGGTAATGGAAACCTCATCTTCCACTGCAAAATTCCGGGTTCCAATTCTTGAGGTAATGTTTAAACTTCCATTATCCAAGGGCCAATTCAATCCTTTTGTTGTAATTTTTTCAGCTGCAGGAAATGGATATAGGGAAACCATTTTATCTTTTATTCCTTTTATTATAAAATTTTTAGGAATGAAGTAATATTCTGAAAATTCATCATAAAACTTCACTTTCAATTTATCTTTAAATGCATAAGCAACCGTCAGATTTCCTAAAAAGTGATCCTGCTCACCCCCACTTCCGCCATAAACATCTACATTCTTCCCTCCTTTTTCAATGATAATATCCAGTGCTTTATAAAAATCAGTGTGATTCTGATCCGGCGTATGGATAAACTTTTCCTGGTAAATATTTTCATCAGATCCGGAATGGGAATCAAAATCACCGGAAATAAAATCCAGTTTATCTAAAGGAAATCCAATCCTTTTAAGATAATGAAAAGCACCATCTGTACAGGCAATCAAATCATAATGATCCGGATTTGGAAAAGTTTTGGGAGCTTCTCCGTTGATGAAAAGTAATACTTTATCTCTCATTCGGGTTCCAGTATTCTTCCGGTTCGTTGTTTAGTTTTGATATATACCTTGCCAATACGAAAAGGTAATCTGATAATCTGTTTAAATATTTTATTAATTCAGGACGTACCTCTTCAGCCTCATTTAAGAACACCAATGAACGTTCTGCTCTTCTACAGATGGTTCTTGCCGCATGTAAAAAGGTTGCAGGTTTTCCACCTCCAGGAAGAATAAAATATTGAAGAGGTTCCAGTTTTTCGTCAAAAATATCCATCCACTGCTCCAATTCCTCGATTTCTGTTTCTGAAATAATGATGGGAAGACGCGATTTTCCGTTTGCCAACATCAGTTTATCTACAGGTGTTGCCGCTTCTGAACCTACCGTGAATAAATCAAACTGGATTTTTTTCAATTGTCTCAAAACTTCTTCATCCTCAATATGACTTTTTGCAATTCCGATGAATGAATTGAGCTCATCTATATTTCCATAGCTGTCAACTCTTGCACTGGCTTTAGAAACTCTTGTTCCGCCATAAAGTGCCGTCTGACCTTTATCTCCTGTTTTTGTATAAATTTTCATAGTACTAAAATACCTTTTTTTGGACAATGTAAAAAGTAAAATGTATTCATGATAGGTATGTAACACTATTATTAGAATATATTTAACCACAAAAGGCGCAAAAGTTTTTAAACACTTAAGTTATTTTGGGTGACTACTAACTGCTTGAGAAGTACACTAAAGTTTTTTGAAAATCTCCGATTTCCAACCATATTTCAATTGAAAGACTGTACACATTCCCTCTTTATCAGAGAAATGGCAAAAATTCAAAGATTTTTTGTCGGAGTCGTCTTAAACACTCGCAATGACTCTCATAAAAAACGGCCGGCAAAAGCCGGCCAATCCAAATTATTTATTTACCTCTACGTATTGTATGATGGTCTGGTTTTTAGGGTTGTAGATAAGCGTACTACTGTTAGGGAATCTTTTCAGCTTATAATACTGAATACTTTTATCCGTTTTAATATCTTCTAAAAAGCTTGTATCAAAAGTATTATCCGGAAGAAATTTTGAAAGAAGACTTATTTTACTGACGATGCTTTGTCCATCAATTTTTCTTGCTGTTTTATCTGATTTTCCTTCATCAGAAGTCGGCTGCTTTTCTAAAAAAGGAAGCACTACAGCAATATCTGCTTTGTACTTAAAGATATACCCTTCGGTTCCTGTAGGAAGTTTTATTTTTTTTCCTTTTTCTTCTGAAATCATATCAGATCCGGCATTAGGAAAAACAGTATTGAACTTTACATCCTCAGAATTTGTTAGTGAATTAATAGATTCATTCACTGTTTTTTTAACAGTCTCTTCTACTGCTTCCTGAGCTTTCTGCTGTACCTTTTCTGTGGTTTCCTGAACCGTTTGATCTATCTTCTCTTCAATTTTATTACATGATACTAATAAAAAAGTGGCCATAACAGGCAAAATATACTTCTTCATAATTCTAAATAATCATTTTCTTTTTATTAATATACTTCTCTTAAACGGAAAAGTAGTCTTTAATATTTTAGCAAAGAAATAAAATATTTTTTCAGCATCAAAAATCCTACTGACAAACTGTTGTCATCACCCGCTCATACCTTTGTATCAACAATAACAAACAAAAACGATACATTATGACAACTACAGCAACAGCAACCCAGCAATTCATGACTACTGAGCAATTATTAAAGGATTGGCAAGGGCACAGAAACCTGACAAGAAGAGTAATTGAAGCTTTTCCAGAAAAAGAATTATTTGAATTTTCAATTGGTGGAATGAGACCATTCGCTAAAATGGCAACAGAACTACTCAATATTGGAGGAGTTGCTTTAAAAGGAATCATTGAAAATAATATGGAAGCTTACAACGAAGAAGGTTTTACTCCAAAAACCAAAGAAGAACTCCTTAAAAAATGGGATGAAGAAACTGAAGTTATCAATCATTACTTCAGACAAATCACTGAAACGCGCTTCCAGGAAACGTTTAATTTATTCGGACAATATGAGTTCCCGGTATATGAGAACATTCTTTATTTTGTAGATAACGAAATTCACCACCGTGCACAGGGATATGTTTATCTGAGAGCTTTAGGAATTGAACCGCCTTTCTTCTGGGAAAGATTCTAATAAAAGTATCCTTAATAAACCATTTCATCTATTTGCCAATAAAAGTCAATCTCCCTCAGCAGTTTTCTGCTGAGGTTTTTATTGATGTCTTTCCATCATTTTGACAAGCAATTCGCCCATTCTAACCCGAAGACTTTCCGGCTCAAGGATGGTGGCATAGTCTGCAAAAGTAATAACCCAGCGGGGAAATCCATCGTTGATCCATTCTGTTTCAAAAGTAAGTTCCATTCCCTGGTCGGTTTCTACTTCTTCAATCAGACCATAATATTTTTTAGAATTGACAAGGTGAGCCATTATCTTTTTATCTACCAGGAGTTTTGCCTTCACTTTATTCCCATGTGATTTTCTGTAATCATTAATCTGGCCATATTCTTGCAAAAAGGGAGTCTGTGTTTTGAAAATCTGCAAAATACGATCTACCCTGAATTGTCTGAAATCTTTCCTCAACGTACAGTATGCCATGATATACCAAAAATTAAATTCAAAGAAAATCCCAACAGCTTCAATCGTTCTGTTAGTTACTCTTGAATCCACCGTCTGGTATTCAATATTCAACTGTGTTTTCTCGGCAATACTTTCCAGAATAATGGGAATAACATTCTTCAGAGAATCTTCCTCCTTCTGTTGGGTATGAAAATTAAAAACATCAATCTGTTTTTCAATATTCTGAATCAAATTTTTATCTGAATACCTCAACACTGAACGTACCTTTTCCATAGCAGTCTGATAATGATTTCCCAAACTCTGGTGGGAAAACTTCTGCATAAGCTTTTCAGCAGTAATAAAACTCAAAACCTCTTCCTTGGTAAACATCACCGGTGGAAGTTTATAGCCTTCCATCAGAGAGTATCCGTTTCCTGCTTCTCCAATGATTGGTATTCCTGCATTCTCCAAAGTTTTTACGTCCCGGTAAATGGTTCTTACACTGACATCAAATTTTTCAGCCAGATCCTGTGCCCTTACTACAGGTTTAGACTGCAGCTGGGTAAGAATGGCTGTGACGCGGTCTAGTTTTTTTAGATAGTGATCGTTCATGTTCTGACAGTTGTTGGCTGAAGATAAGCCAACAAAATTATTAATTTTCTTTAAGAGTATTCACCAATTTATCGAGATTTAAACTTCTTGCTGAGGCATCAAAGATTTCACGATAGGTTCCTTCTTTATTGTACAGTTCATCATGAGTTCCATTCTCCACCACTCTTCCTTTTTTCATAACATAGATCATATCTGAATCCAGAATCTGAGATAATGAATGGGAAATTATGATTACAGTTCTTCCCTCTTTAATAGCATCTAAAGAATTTTTAATCTGTTCGGTAGCAATGGCATCCAGACTTGCTGTAGGTTCATCCAGAAATATAATCGGAGGATTCTTCAGAAACAGTCTTGCGATGGCAATTCTTTGTTGTTGTCCTCCGGAAAGTTGGGTAGCATCATGTTGATAACCGGTAGGAAGATCCATAATCTGATCATGAAGGTATGCTTTTTTAGCTGCGGCCTGAATTTCTTCAAAGCTGGCATTCATATCTCCGTAGCGGATATTGTCTTCAATACTTCCCTGAAAAATGTGATTCTTCTGAAGAACGAGTCCCAAATCACTTCTCAGAAATGTATTATCAAATTCATTTAAGTTCACATCATCCAGTAGAATTTCTCCTGAATCTGGCAGATAAAATTTACATAAAAGATTAATTACCGTTGATTTTCCAGCTCCGCTTAATCCCACCAATGCGGTTGTCTTTCCATTTTCAATTTTCATGGAAACATCGTGTAAGGCTTGTGTTCCGTTAGGATAAGTAAAGTTTACATTTTTCAGTTCAAAAGTTCCTTTAATTTTCTTTTCTACAAAACTTCCATTCGGTTCGGCTTCATTATCAGCATTAAGAATATCAAAATATCCTTCTGCATAGATCATTGCATCATTCATATCATCGTATATCCTATGTAGTTGACGAATTGGTGCTGATACATTGTTGAAAAGCATAATATGAAGCATAATGGCTCCGATAGTCATCTGTTGATCGAGTACCAGATAAACTGTTAGAAGGATAATTAAAACCACTCCAAACTGTTCTATGAAAGTTTTTAATCCATCATAAATAAAGTTGGTTCTTCTGGTGAACATCTGGCTTTCCATCAGCTGCATCTGCAGATCATATTGTTTTTTACCTTCAAATTTTTCACGAACAAAACTTTTAATGACCATAATAGAATTAACCAGATTCAATAGACCGGAGGTTTTCTTCTCCCTCTGATTTCTAAGTTGCCGGCGTACTCCACTTAGTTTTTTAGCTTGTAATGAACTGATGTAAAAATAGATTGGAACAATGATCGTAGAAACTGCTCCCACATATACATTCTGCATATACATAATGATAAGCGCAATAATCGCATTGGAAAAAAGCGGAAGAATATCAATGAAAAAATTCTGTACTAGTTTTGTTAAACTTTCAATACCGCGGTCAATTCTGATTTGTAACTTTCCAGATTCGTGGTTTTCATCATTAAAATAAGCCACACGATAGCCCAAAATTTTATCAATGGCAGATTGTGCCAGCACAGAACTGACATTAATTCTAATCTTTTCCCCATAAAACTTCTGCCCGAAGTTGATAAAAATATTCAATAGCTCCTTTCCCAGTAAAATAATAGAAATAATGATCAGGATATGAATTCCTTCTGTCATCGGATGAGGAAGATGAGTAAGCTTGGTTACCTCATCTACTGTATACTTCAATACAATTGGGTTTACTTGTGCGGCTAAAGCACCAAGGAATGTAAGAAACAAAGTTCCGTAAATCATCGGCCGATAAGGTCTGATGAATGGAACAAGTTGTTTATAAATCCCAAATAAAGTAACTGTTCTGTTGAATGGTTTTGCCATAGGAATTATTTAAACTGAAAAACGTACCGTTTCGAAAAGAAAAGGTACGTTTTATTATAATTTTTAGCAAGTATTTCTTGCTTATTCTAAGACTTATCAAATATTAAGATATATATGACCCGGGGCTTATTTTTTATCCCTCATACATATATGTCGTCAGATAATGAAGCTCTGGTCTGCTTACTTCTTTAGATTCAGCTTCTGCCTGCTCCAGAGAATATTGTGAATTGATTTCTTTTTTCTGGAAAACAAATGAGTTGTTTGCATTTTTATCCACTACGTCATTAAAGATATGTTCGATCTCAGAATTAGCCAGTGAAGCAAAGCTGATATCCTCAAAACCATACATGAGTCTCAAGTCATCAAATTGCTTAAAGTTTTCATCTACAAATCCTTGTAGTTGAGCTTTTGAGTCAAAATTACCTGCCCAGATATTGTAGGCATATTTTTTCTTTTTCGGTTTGTCTAAAATGCTTTGGTATACAAAGTTTTCTCCAAGATAAGCTTCTCTTACCTGTGGATCATTAGCCAAATCTTCCGGAAGTCCTTCTTTAAGAATCTTCCCTTCAAACATAATATACGTTTTGTTGGTAATAGCAAGCGTCTGCTGTACATTGTGGTCAGTGATTAGAATTCCGATATTTTTATCTACAAGACTTCTTACAATCTTTTGGATATCTTCCACTGCAATTGGGTCTACCCCAGCGAAAGGTTCATCCAGAAGAATAAAATTCGGGCTTGTAGCTAAACAACGGGCAATCTCCGTTCTACGTCTTTCTCCTCCGGAAAGAAGATCTCCTCTGTTTTTACGAACGTGCTGTAAAGAAAATTCCTCGATCAGTTCATCACATTTGATTTGCTGTTCGCGTTTTGAAAGTTTTGTCAACTGCAATACTCCCATAATATTTTCCTCTACAGACAATTTTCTGAAAACGGAAGCTTCCTGTGCCAGGTATCCGATTCCCTTTTGGGCTCTTCGGTACATCGCATCTGTAGTAATCTCCTGTTTATCCAGAAAAATTTTTCCTGAAGTAGGCTTAACCAACCCTACGATCATATAAAACGATGTAGTTTTTCCTGCCCCGTTCGGACCAAGCAAACCAACAATCTCTCCCTGCTGAACCTGTACAGAAACGCCTTTTACAACTTTTTTAGGACCGTATTCTTTGATTAAGTTTTCTCCGCGTAAAATCATAGGGCAAATATATCAAAAATATAAACTTCACTTATAGGTTAATGTAAACTTGTTGATCTTAAATGTAAACTTATTCACTTCCAAATCATTTCATTATTTTAAACTACTTATTGTAAAAAATCAATTACAAACATTAAGAAATGGAAAATTACGGTTACACCAAAACAGAAAATACAGGAAATCAGCAACAGACTAATATGCCTTACCGTTCAGAGAAAAAACTTCCTGCTGCTCTATTGGGTATTCTTGTAGGTTGGCTAGGCCTAAATAAATTTTATCTTGGATATACCAAAGAAGGCATTATTCAGTTAGTTCTGAATATTGTTACCTGCGGGATTGCCTCTATTATTCCTTTTATTGAAGGCATCATCTATCTTTGTATGGATGACAGACAGTTTGATGAGACCTATGTCTATGGAAGAAAACCATGGTTATAATTAAATATCAAAAACAATATGATATATTTTCATTATTTTAGAGTACCTAATTAATAAAAATATTCACCATGAAAAAATTAACAAAAAAAGATTTGAAAATAATCAACGGCGGATACATTGGATACCCAGATGACTATGGCAATTGTCTTCCAGGATGGTATCTTTGCCCTACCAATGTCTGTATTTTTGATGACGGCGGGAACAAACCTATAGATCCAAAAGATTCGTTTTGCTTTGGGTAAAAAAATGGCTGTTCAAATCTGAACAGCTTATTTTATATATTATTTCTATGATCATTATTCCCCTTGAATAATAAAATGGTTTGCCTTTTTGATCATCTTTTCTGTTTTATCACTTCAGCAGTAAAAGACTCTTATAACACCCATCTTTAAAAAGGATAAATTAATACCAATATATTGAGCATTCATTTTTTCGCAAAAGAAAAATATCTCAAAACAGTGTGATATTTTTTATTATCTTAGGCTCACAAACCAATAAAAATAATTATTATGAAAAAATTAAGTAAAAAAGATTTGAAAACAATCAATGGCGGAAGTATTCGTTTTCCTGATTCACAAGGCAGATGTCCTGCTGGTTGGTACCTATGCCCTACCAATGTTTGTGTGGATGATAAAGGCGGAGAAAGTCCTATTCGTGAAGGACATCGTGATTATAAAGCATGTTTTGGATAAAAAGCTACATTATACAAAAAAGAGATTGCTGATGAAGCAATCTCTTTTTTGTATGTATGTCAATTAATCAGGACAAGCTACATGATTGATTGTGCATGGGTGCCAAATACCTTTACATAATGTCCCGCAATTTGGGTCATCAATGATTACTTCTCCTCCTTTAATTCCTTTCAATTGGTTTCTTTCGATCTTCTTTAAATTTTTCATAATAATTATTTTAATTTTTAGAATTCTAATATAAGAATATTCTCTATATAAAGAATTATTTCGAAAATATTTTTTGAAAGCTTACAAAAAAATAGACTGCCTTACTGACAGTCTATTTTAAAAGATATTTGAATTTCTTTTATTTGTTTAAAATCATCGCTGCTTCCTTAGCAAAATAAGTAAAGATCATATCTGCACCTGCTCTTTTGAAACAAGTAAGACTTTCAATGATCGTTTTGTCGTTATCCAACCAACCGTTCTGAACCGCTGCTTTCACCATCGCATATTCACCGCTTACGTTATAAACAGCAATTGGAAGATCAATGGCTTCACGTACTTTAGAAACGATATCCAAATAAGGAAGACCTGGTTTAATCATGATAACATCTGCTCCTTCATCAATATCTTTAAATACTTCGTTCAAAGCTTCACGAGTATTGTGGAAATCCATCTGATAAGTCTTTTTATCTTTCGGAATTTCAACATTTTCTTTAGGAGCACTGTCTAAAGCGCTTCTGAAAGGTCCATAGAAAGAACTTGCATATTTTGCAGCGTAACTTACGATACCAACATCTGTGAATCCACTTTCTTCCAATGCTTCACGAATTACCTGAACTCTGCCATCCATCATATCACTTGGCGCCACAAGGTCTGCTCCTGCTTCTGCATGAGATACTGACATTCTTGCTAATGCCTCGTTGGTAGCATCATTTAAGATTTTTCCGTTTTCAATAATTCCGTCGTGTCCGTAGATTGAATAAGGATCTAAAGCAACATCAGGCATTACCACCATCCCTGGAACAGCATCTTTGATCGCTTTGATTGTATTCTGCATCAATCCGTTTTTGTTCCATGCTTCTTTTCCTGTATTATCTTTTAGATTTTCGGACACCTTCATGTACAAATTGACAGCTTTTACGCCCAAAGAAAATAATTCCTTACATTCTTTTACTGTTAAATCTATGCTTCGCCTGAAAATTCCCGGCATCGACGGGATCGGTTCCTGCATGTTTTCGCCCTCCATTACGAAGATCGGCATTACAAAATCATCAGTTGTAAGCACATTTTCTCTTACCAAACTTCTGATAGATTCATTAACTCTAAGTCTTCTATTTCTTGAATGTATCATTTTGGAATACTTTTTGAATAAGTTTTTACAAATTTACTATAAGTTATACAAAAAACTATTGTATGAAATTATAGAATTTGTTATATTTGTTATATATATTCGAGAAATTATAAATTTGATGAAAAAATTTTTACTTTTATTTTTATTTGTAGGCGCTTTTGTTGGATTTTCCAACAATTTACAAGCTCAGCTTAGAGAGCCGGGTTCCATCACTCAGAAGGCAGATGATGGTGTTTTGCTTGCCTATCCAAATCCTGCAAAGGATTTCCTTATCATTAAGGCAAAAGATTCTTCTTTGAGAATCAAAAGTGTGACTTTTTATTCTATTTTGGGTATGCAAGTTGCCAATTATACAGTCAATATGAACTCCGGAGAGATTAATATTGAAAAATTAAAACCCGGAAAATATCTGATTCGTTATATTTTGAGCGACAACACGCAGAAAGTTACTCAAATCGTGAAACAATAAATTAAGATCCTGATAATCATCAGGATTTTTTCTTTTATAGCAATCTCTTTTAATATTTACGTAACTTTAAGGACTTTTTTCTACTAATTGTAAAAAAACAACTTAATGCTAAGAGCTGAACATATTAAAAAGACCTATAATACCGGAAAAAAGGTCGCATTGGATGATTTCAGCATCCATGTTCCTAAAGGAAGTATTTACGGGCTTTTAGGACCCAACGGAGCCGGAAAAACTTCATTCATTCGTATCATTAACCAGATTACCCAGGCAGACTCCGGAGAGATCTTAATCAATGGAGAAAAACTGAATCCAAACCACATCAAAGATATCGGTTATATGCCTGAAGAAAGAGGTCTATACAAAAATATGAGTGTAGGTGATCAAATCCTGTACTTTGGAGAACTAAAGGGAATGAGCAAGAATGATGCTCTGAATGAAGCGAAAAAATGGTTTGAAAAACTGAACATCGACCAATGGTGGAAGAAAAAACTTTCCGAACTGTCTAAAGGAATGGCACAAAAGATTCAATTTGTGGTAACCGTACTTCACCGGCCTCATCTTTTAATCCTTGATGAACCTTTCTCAGGTTTCGATCCTGTAAATGCCAATCTCATCAAAGATCAGATCATTGATTTGAAAAATAACGGAACGACCATCATTCTTTCTACCCACAGAATGGAAAGTGTGGAGGAAATGTGTGATTATGTGGCACTGATTAACAACTCCAAGAAAATCATTGATGGAAGGGTTTTTGACGTTAGAGAGAAATTCAAGAAAAATATTTTTGGAATTACCCTTTCTGAAGTGAATAGTGAACAATTAGAGACCTTCAGGAACAAATATGAACTTTTCAACTTTTCCAATGAGAACAGTCTCGTTTCTTTTGATCTGAAAAATGAATCGGATCAAAATAATATCCTTCTTGACCTTGTGCAGGTAGGAAAAGTAAGATCATTTGACGAAAGAATTCCTAGTATGAATGAAGTGTTTATTAACGCTGTAAGTAACCATTCTTAATTTTATGAAAAATATTTTTTTAATTACAAAGAGGGAGTTTCTTACGCAGGTTAAGAAAAAATCCTTTATCATATTGACTTTATTGGCACCTGTTATGATTATTGCCTTTGGTGCAGTAATCGGATTAATGTTTAAGGCCAATGAATCGCACAGTATTATTGAGGTTGTTGACAAAAGTGGTTTATTCACGAATCAGTTGAAATCTAACGATAAACTGAACTATGTATTTGTTTCTGCAGCAGATGAAAAATCCAAGATCAATAATTTAAAAGGAAATGAATCTCTAGACGGGATCTTAATTTTACCTGAATTAAAAGGGCAAAATTATGAAGAGCTTGAATCAGGAGCAAGATTGGTTATCAACAGTAAAATGGGCTTTGACACCAAACAGAAAATTGTTTCTGATATAAGTAATGTTGTTAAAAAAGAAAAAATCAAGCAATTAGGAATCCAGGAAACTCAGCTGAATGATCTTGATAAGAGTTTCAGCCTGAAAACGATTAATGTTGCAGATAACAACAAGGAAGATTCTGACCTTACTTTTGGTGTTAAATCCGGACTTAGTATGGTTCTGATGTATGTTACCTTTATGTTCATTATTATCTACGGAGTAAGAGTAATGCGAAGTGTACTGGAAGAAAAGAACAACCGTGTTGTAGAGATCATTATTTCTTCTGTAAAACCTTTTGAACTGATGATGGGTAAAATCCTTGGAGTAACATTGGTTGCTCTTACCCAGTTTTTGATCTGGATTACCATGTCTGTGATCGGAGCTTTGGTTTTAAATACGGGATTCTCTCCACTTCAACAAAACGTTCCCGGTGCCAATGAACAAATGGCAAGTAAACTTGATATGACACAGCTTGCTACCCAAATTTCCCACAGCTTACTGGAGCTTAACTTCCCATTGATTATTTTTGTATTTATTGTTTTCTTCCTTTTAGGATATATATTTTACAGTTCCATTTATGCAGCCATTGGTTCTGCGGTAGATAATGAAACAGAAACACAACAATTCACTTTATTTGCAATTTTACCATTAACTCTGGGAATGTATGGAAGTTTTTCATTAATGAACAATCCTGACGGTCCAATGGGCTTCTGGTTATCTATTATTCCATTTACTTCACCGGTGGCGATGATTGCCAGAATACCGTTCGGAGTTCCGGCATGGCAAATTGCCTTATCTATTGTGCTATTATTGGCTACCACCGTCTTTATGATATTCCTTGCTGGAAAAATCTATCGTGTAGGAATTCTGATGTATGGAAATAAGGCTACTTTAAAAGAGCTTTGGAAATGGATTAAAGGTTAATTCCCAGGATAAAAACTTTGAAAATTTAAAGGGCAAATTTGCAACAAGCGAATTTGCTCTTTTTTATTTCTAAAATAAATAATCCTGGTTTTAGCTAAAACTTTCACATCATAGAATACAATGGTTTCATTTACTATCTGACTGGCCAGTTTACTAGTATATGGCATAAAAAATCCCGGAAAGTTATTTCCGGGATTTTTATATATTCTGAATAAATAGTTTATTTGAATATGTAGTTTAAGGTAAGAGCGATCACCTGTTCAGATTTTTTCTTGTCAGAACCACCTTTTTCTTTTCCAAGATTCGGGTAAGTATCTGAAAGACCTAAGTCATATTTTACAGCTACTTCAAGTTGTCTCTTATAGCTATATCCTACACCAAATCCTATCCCCCAGTTAAAGCTATTTGCTTTTCCATTTACACCAGGAGGTTGTGAAGGATCACTTCCATCCGGATAATAATAAGGTCTGGTTGCAGGAGCATCTTTAACATTTTGATTGAGCAAAAAGTTAAATCTAGGTCCTAAAAATCCAAAGAACTCAGATTCTGATTCTGAAAAGTACCCTTTGAAATAAAGAGGTACACTCAAATAGTTATTAGCATATACTGCGTTATAACCACTCGCATTCTTAGCGTCACTATCTTTCCCAGTTTCTCCTGCCCCGTAGTATAGAACTTCAGGTTGGATATAAAACTGGTTTGTTTTTCCTACGGGAATTAAAGCCAAAGCTCCACCTTGAAAGGCGTATCTTGGGCCTGAAGGATTATGGGCATTTGAAACTCTTGAATAGTTTAATCCCGCTGTAACCCCGAATCTTGTATTTTTCCATTGCACTTGTGCAAAGGATAAAGTGGAAAGGGTTAAAGCTGAGGCTAATAAAAGTTTTTTCATATTGTTTGGTTTTTATATTATCCTAGAATTTTCGCTACAGTAGCACCGATATCTGCAGGAGAATCAACAACGTTGATACCATTCTCTCTCATGATTTCCATCTTTGCCTGAGCTGTATCTTCTGCACCTCCTACGATAGCACCAGCGTGTCCCATTGTTCTTCCTTTTGGAGCTGTTTGTCCAGCGATAAATCCTACAACTGGCTTAGTAGATCCACTAGCTTTATACCATCTAGCAGCTTCTGCTTCAAGTCCTCCACCGATTTCACCAATCATTACAACAGCTTCAGTTTCAGGGTCGTTGATGAATAATTCAAGAGCTTCTTTTGTAGTTGTTCCGATAATTGGGTCACCACCAATACCGATTGCTGTAGAAATACCGTAACCTGCTCTTACTACCTGATCAGCAGCTTCGTAAGTAAGGGTTCCTGATTTTGAAACGATACCTACTTTCCCTTTTTTGAAAACGAAACCTGGCATAATACCAATTTTAGCTTCTTCAGAAGTAATGATTCCAGGGCAGTTTGGTCCGATTAATCTGCAGTCTCTGTCAGCGATGTAAGATTTTACTTTTACCATATCAGCTACAGGAATACCTTCAGTAATACATACAATTACTTTGATCCCTGCTTCAGCAGCTTCCATGATAGCGTCTGCTGCGAATGCCGGTGGTACGAAAATAATACTTACGTTTGCTCCTGCTTTTTCAACAGCGTCAGCTACTGTGTTGAATACCGGTTTTCCTAAGTGCTCGCTTCCTCCTTTTCCTGGAGTAACACCACCTACTACATTTGTTCCGTATTCAATCATCTGACCAGCGTGGAAAGTTCCTTCGTTCCCTGTAAATCCTTGTACAATTACTTTAGAATCTTTGTTTACTAAAATTGACATTTTATTGTTGTTTTAATTTATTTATTATTTTATTAATGCTCACAAATTTACTCAAATTTCTTTGATTTTGGACAAAACCTTTGGAATTGTTTATTTGAGATTTCTCAGCTTTACTTCTTTTTTCAGATAAGTTTTGAAATCTTCTGCAAACATGCCGATATAGGTTCCTTTTTCAAGGTCTCTGTTCACTCCGGTTTTCCCTAAAAGCACAGATCCGCTCTCGATTTTATTCCCGGAAGCAATTCCCACTTGTCCCCATAAAGTTACTTCATCTCCAATGATACAACAGCCGGCAATTCCAACCTGAGAGGCTATCAGACATTTTTTCCCGATTACAGTATCATGTCCTATCTGAATCTGATTATCCAACACTGAACCTTCACCAATGATAGTAGAATCTGTAACCCCTCTATCAATGGTACATCCATTACCTATTTCCACATTATTTTCAATCACTACATTTCCTACAGAAATTAAGCGGTCAAAATTCCCATTTAATTTTCTGTAATAGAAGGCATCACCTCCTAATACTGTATTAGACTGAATGATTACATTATCTCCGATAACAGTTCTGTCACCGATCACAACATTTGGGAAAATTAAGGTATTTTTTCCAATCTTCACATTGTTTCCAATGACTGCAGAGGAGTGAATTTTTGTTCCTTCCCCAATTTCCACATCATGAAGTTGTTCTGTAAAGTTGTAAATTCTTGTAAAGTGGGTATTGATCTTATTAAAGTCTCTGAAAGGATCTTCAGAAACAAGAAGTGCTTTACCTTCGGGACAATCTACTTCTTTATCAATTAAAATGATAGTTGCAGCAGAATTTAGTGCCTTGTCATAATATTTAGGATGATTCACAAAAACGATATCACCAGGTTTTACCATGTGAATTTCATTGGTTCCCAATACTTCAAAGTCTTCAGGGCCAATAAATTTTGAGCCTATTAAATCTGCAATCGTTTTAAGCTTTTGTGGAGAATGGAATCTCATAACAATAGATTTTCTTATAAAACAAAATTCGGAGTGCTAATGCAAACCGAATTTATGTAAATTTTATTTATTCTTTTACTCTTTCTAAGTAGCTGCCGTCTTCAGTGCTCACTTTAATTTTGTCTCCCGGTTCAATGAACAACGGCACCATTACTCTTGCTCCTGTTTCAACGATTGCGTTTTTAAGAGCATTGGTTGCAGTGTTTCCTTTTACACCCGGATCAGCTTCAATGACATCCAGATATACTGATTGTGGAAGTTCAGCAGAAAGCGGAGTTTCATCAGCTTCTTTCAAAATGATTGTTACTTCTTCACCTGCTTTCATCAAGTTTGAGTTTTCAATCATATCTTTATTTAAATATAACTGAGAAAAATCATCGTTATTCATGAAGTGGAATCCGTTCTCATCATCATAAAGATACTGGAACTTTCTTGTGATTACTTTTACTTCTTCAATTTTGTGACCTGCAGAGAATGTATTATCTAATACTTTTCCATTTGTCACAGATTTTAATTTTGTTCTTACAAATGCAGGACCTTTTCCTGGTTTTACGTGAAGGAACTCAATTACTTTAAAAATATCATTGCTGAATTCGATGCAAAGACCTTTTCTGATATCGTTACTTGTTGCCATTAATATATATTATCTTTTTTTACTTAATTTTTAGCACTTTTAGTTGCTGTCTTTTCCTGTACCGTATCCTTTCACAATACCTCTTGGTGAGTTCTGGATAAATTGAAGAATCTCATCTCTTTCTGCCGTTGGAAGCATTTCTTTTTCAATATAAGCTAATGCTTGGGAAACGTTCATCTTCATTTGGAAAATAGCTCTGTAAATCTTTTGAATTTCAAAAATTTTCTCATTGGAAAAACCTCTTCTTCTAAGCCCTACCGAGTTAATACCAGCATAGGAAATAGGATCTCTTGCTACTTTTACATAAGGTGGAACGTCTTTTCTGATCAAAGACCCTCCGGAAATCATCGTATGTTTTCCGATCTTACCAAACTGCTGAACAGCAGATAATCCTCCCATTACAGTAAAGTCTCCGATCTCAACATGTCCTGCAATACCGCAACCATTGGCAATAATTACATTATCTCCTATGATACAGTCATGCGCAACGTGGGAAGTAGCCATAATAAGACAGTTGCTTCCTACTTTGGTATACCCTAAAGCTTTTGTTCCTCTATTTATTGTTACACATTCCCTTAAAGTAGTATTATCTCCAATAATGGTTCGTGTATCTTCACCATCGAACTTTAAGTCCTGAGGAATAGCAGAAATTACAGTCCCGGGAAAAATTTTACAATCCTTCCCTATTCTTGCTCCATCCATGATGGTAACATTTGGACCAATCCATGTTCCTTCTCCAATTTCTACGTCCCCTGCAATTGTAGTAAATGGTTCTACGATTACATTTTTGCTGATTTTCGCACGTTTATCTACGGCTGCTAACTGATGAATCATTTAATCAACTTTATTTTTTGCAACTTGAGCCATAAGCTCTGCTTCTACTGCCACTGTATCTCCTACATATCCGTACCCCTGCATGTGCACAATACCTCTTCTGATAGGTTCTATTAATTCAATTTTAAATATAAGTGTATCTCCCGGAATTACTTTTCTCTTGAATTTCACTTTATCAATCTTGATAAAATAGGTAGAATAGTTTTCTGGATCAGGAACACTTGCTAAAACTAGAATACCACCTGTCTGAGCTAAAGCTTCAACCTGAAGAACTCCAGGCATTACTGGCTCTTTAGGGAAATGACCAACGAAGAAAGGTTCATTCATTGTTACATTTTTCAATCCTACTACATGAGAGTCTGAAAGTTCTAGAACTTTATCAATTAATAAGAACGGAGGTCTGTGAGGCATTAGCTTCATGATTCCGTTGATATCGAATACCGGTTCTTTTGTTAAGTCAAAATCCGGAACGTTTTTCTTTTTCTGCAATTTCCACTGACGGTTTAATTTTTTTGCAAATTGAGTATTTACAAAATGTCCAGGTTTGTTAGCAATAACCTTACCTTTAATTTTTACCCCTGCCAAAGCTAAATCACCAATTACATCCAGTAATTTGTGTCTTGCCGCTTCGTTAGGATAGTTTAGGTTAAGATTATCAAGAATACCGTTGGGTCTGATGGATACATTATCTTTACCAAAGGCTTTTTTCAATTTTTCTGTAGTTTCCGGAGTTAAATCCTTATCTACATAAACGATCGCATTGGAGATATCTCCTCCTTTGATCAATCCGTGGTCTAAAAGCATTTCCAATTCATGTAAGAAACTGAATGTTCTTGCAGAAGAGATTTCGTCTTTAAACTCGGAAATATTTTTAAGGGTAGCATTTTGAGTTCCTAACACTTTAGTCCCAAAATCTACCATGGTAGTTACTTCGTAAGTATCTGAAGGAATAATTGTGATTTCCGAACCTGTAGCCGGATCACTGTAAGTAAGCACTTCTTTTACAACCAAATATTCTCTGGCCACATTCTGATCTACAACTCCTACACTTTCGATAGCTTCTACAAAATACTTTGATGATCCATCTAAAATAGGAGGCTCAGATGCGTCCATTTCCAACACTGCATTGTCTATATCACAACCTACTAAAGCTGCCAAAAGGTGCTCACAGGTAGTAATTTTTACGCCAAGCTTTTCTAATGTTGTACCTCTTTCTGTTGCTACTACATAATTAACATCAGCTTCAACCTGAGGGTGTCCCTCTAAATCGGTTCTTACAAATACAAATCCCGTGTTTTCTTTTGCGGGTTTGATGGTAAGTTTTACTTCTTTACCAGTATGAAGGCCTATTCCAGAAAGGGTTACTTCTTCCTGAAGCGTTTTTTGCATATCACTCATTAGTATTATCTTTTGAGTTATTCTCAAGATTATTTATTCTGTTAACTATTTCAGGGAAATTTCTGAAATGAACATAGCTTCTTAAATAGTCATTATAGCTGATTGCCGGTGAACCATATAAAGTTTCTCTATCGTTAACACTTGAATTCACACCACTTTGGGCCTGAATTTTCACTTGGTTTCCGATTTTGATATGTCCGACAACTCCTACCTGACCTCCAATTTGATTCCAGTCTCCGATGGTAGTAGAACCTGCAATTCCAGCTTGTGCTGCAATGACATTATTCTGTCCTATTTTCACATTATGGGCAATCTGGATCAGATTATCAATTTTTGTCCCTTTTCCAATGATGGTAGAACCTATTGTTGCTCTGTCAATACTACAGTTTGAACCAATTTCTACATCATCTTCTATGATTACGTTTCCTAGCTGTGGAATTTTTTTGAAGCCTTCAGCAGTGGGCTGAAACCCAAAACCATCTCCTCCTACTACTGTATTGGAATGAATAACACAATTGTCCCCAATAATACAGTAATCGTAAATTCTGGCACCACTGTCTATTTTACAGTTTTTACCAATTTTTACTCCTTTACCAATATATACATGTGGATAAATTTGTGATCTATCCCCGATCTTAGCTTTCTCAGAAACATATGTAAACGCTCCTATATACACTTGATCACCTATCACAGCTGAATCATGGATGGATGAACCATCTTCAATACCTTCTTTTCTTCCTCTCATCTCCTGATATAAATTCATCAGAATCTGAAAAGATAGATAGGCATCTTTTACTACAATTAAGGTTGGGTTATAACTATTTTCGTTCAGAAGTTTTTCCGAAACGATGATTACGGAGCATTTTGAGGTATCTAAAAAATGAGAAAATCGATCTTGTGCTATAAAAGAAAGATGTCCTGATTCTCCATTTTCAATTGGAGAAACCCCTGTAATAAGTGCGTTCTCATCACCTATTATTTTTCCGTCAATAAAACTTGCAATTTGCGAAGCTGTGAATTCCATATTCTGCAAAGATAAGAAATTCTATAATTTGCAAACATTTTTTGATTTCAGATATTCAATTTTAATATTATTTAAGAATCCAAGCGAGAGATATCTCTTGGAAACATAAGGATATAGCGTGTTGTTTTATTTACCATCAACCCTGATAAAAGCTGATCTTCTGATTCGTGTAGTTTCATTCTTTTACCATTTTTCTGCAATAAATAAATCGGCTGCTTTTCAGTATCGTAAGGTAAAAGTTTCCTTTTGATCTCATAAACCAATTCTTTCCCGTTATCAATTCCAAAAAAATCATTGGTGATTTTTGTTTTTTCTTCAATAATCTTCTCATTAAAAGGGTGTGATGAAATAATAGTCTTCGGAAGGTTTCTCTGAATAACACTTTTACACCAATAGGATAAAACAAAATCATCAGAATTCTGCCATTCTTTCATAGCCTGAATCACATCATTATCATCTAATCTTGTAAATCTTTCTATATCTTCATCTGTTGCTGCACTCTTTCCACGGTACAAAAAATATTTCAGATTTTCTGTTGCTGGAAGTTCAATCCCCTGAGAAATCAGATATTTTGCTCTTTCAAGAATCTTTACCAACAGGAATTCAGCTAAGGCTGAGGTTTTATGATAATATACCTGCCAGTACATAAACATTCTGGCCGTTAAAAAGTTTTCTATAGAATAAATTCCTTTTGCATCAATAACCAGTTCTCCTTCTTCACACACATTCATCATGGAAATAATTCTCTGGGTATTAATATTCCCTTCAGATACGCCTGTAAAAAAGCTATCTCTTTTCAGATAATCTAATCTGTCCACGTCCAATTGAGATGAAATCAGCTGGTTAAAAAACTTCCTATGATATTGTCCCTGAAACATTTCAATAGCCATGGATAGCTGACCATTAAATTCTTCGTTCAGTTTATTCATCAGCAATAAAGAAAGTTTTTCATGATGCCAGTCATCCATCAGCATACTCTCCAAAGCATGGGAAAACGGTCCGTGTCCGATATCATGCATTAAAATAGCCAACATCGCTCCTTTTTCCTCTTCTTCAGAAATCTTAACCCCTTTCTGCTTTAAGGTTTCCAAAGCAGTAAACATCAAATGCATCGCACCCAATGCATGATGAAACCTTGTATGTGTAGCACCTGGAAAAATCAGATTTAAAAGACCGGTTTGCCCAATCCTTCTCAATCTTTGAAAATAGGGATGTTCAATAATATCAAATAAAATTTCGTGAGGAATCTTGATAAATCCATGAACAGGATCGTTGATAATTTTTAGCTTATTCTGCATTGGAACGTCTGTATGAATAAACAAAGTTAGGGATTTTTAATTTGAAGGATGATTAAATTAGTATTAAAAGGCTGGAAACAGGAAGAGGGAAGTTATTGTTCACAACAAGCCGTGAATGCCAATTCATTTTGAGAATAAATGATAGGTACAGACTTGTTATCATAACGAACCTCTATTAACTTCCCTCTTCTGGTTCACGCTTCCTTACCTTTTCCCATATTCATCAAAAAACCTTTGCGGTTCTTGCCTTAATCACTTATCTTTGAGAAAACTCAATTCTTTTGATGAGAAAACGTTTTCTTTTCATTTTTTTATTTTTAAGTCTTCATTTTTCCGCACAGGTTTTATCTGAAAATCAAAAACTGGAATCCCTTTGCAGAGTTTGGGGATTTCTAAAATATTATCACCCTCAAGTAGCAAAAGGAAATCTGAATTGGGATCTGCAACTTTTCAAAAAAATTAATGAACTTGAAAGAATCAATGACAAAGCAGCGTTGAACGATTTATATTCCCGTTGGATTGAAAGTCTTGGAAAGATCAATGAGTGTACAGAATGTCTACAAGAAACTGATAAAACATATTTCCTGAAAAACTTTGATCTGAGCTGGATCAAGAATTCAGATATATTCACTCAAGCCACGTCTCAGAAACTTCATTATATTGAAAACAACCGTAACATCGGTAACAATCATTATATAGGAAAAGGAGGGAGAAAAATATTTTTCAGAAATGAAAATTCTTATGGATCAAAATTCACTTCCAAACAGATCAGTTTATTAGAGCTGTTCAGATATTGGAATTACGTGGAGTATTTTTTTCCTTATAAATATGAAACGGATCAAAACTGGAATGATGTTCTTACCGAAATGATTCCAAAATTTCTTACGATTAATAATGACCAGGATTATCAATTGACTTTGGCTGAACTGGTGACAAAGACTGATGACTCCCATGCCTTTCTTTTTTCACCATTAATTAGTCTTCATCAATATGGAAACAGAAAACTTCCGGTAGAATATTCCTATGCAGAAGGGAAATTAGTTATTACAAAGATTAACGACAATCGATTTCATGAAAAAACGCCATTCAATATTGGTGATGTTATTTATGATGTAAATGGAAAAACAATTCCTCAAATGGTCAACAGCCTCGGAAAATACATTCCTGCCTCCAACTCCTGGGGAAAAGTAAATAAGGTAAAAAGTAAACTTCTTTTCAGTAGTAGCGATTCGCTTTCCGTTAAACTAGAAAGAAACGGACAGAATATGGAGGTAATTGCTAAAACTTATTTTATTAAAGATATTATTATCAAGAAAGTTCCGGCTCCTCAAAAATGGGAGTTCCTGGATGAGGAAAAAAAAACAGGCTACGTCCATATGGGAATCCTTGCTAAAGATGATGTGAGTGAAATGTACAGAAACCTAAAATCTGCGGAATCAATCATTTTTGATCTTAGAAATTATCCCAAGCTTACCATCATCCCTCTAAGTGAACTGCTACTCCCCCAATCCACCACTTATTATCAGTTCAACTTCCCGGAAACAAATTATCCTGGTAAATTTTATAGCAGAAAGAACAATATTGGCCGCAAGAATCCCGATTATTATAAAGGAAATGTAATCGTTTTGGTAGACGAAAATACCCAAAGTCAGGCGGAGACTACCACAATGATGTTCAAGAAGCATCCAAAGTCTAAAGTGATCGGCAGCAATACTTCCGGTGCTAATGGAGATATTATCAAGTTTAAAATTGCAGACCTGGATACTTGCTTTACCGGCCTTGGAGCCTACTATCCGGATGGCAGAGAAACCCAAAGGATAGGAATTATTCCGGATATCCTGGTAAAACCAACTGCAGAAGGGCTCAAAAACGGCAAAGATGAAGTTTTGGAAAGGGCTTTGCTATATATAAAAAATAAGAATTAACTCATACAGAAACAGGAAGTGTGATAGGCCATTTCCATTTAACTAATATTTAACTTTTAAACTTCCTATTTTGTGAGATTTTAAAAGGATTTGGTCAACATTTTGATACAATAACCATGTAAAAAATAAATTATGTCAGAAAAGATATTATGGATCGATGATGAAATAGATTTACTTAAACCTCATATCGTATTTTTAGAAAAGAAAGGTTATCAGGTAACCCCTGTTAACAATGTAAATGAGGCTTTGGAACTTATGGATTCAGAGAAATTTGCCCTAACGCTTATTGATGAAAATATGCCTGGTATTTCCGGGCTGGAAGCAATTCCTATGATTAAGGAAAAAGACAACTCCTTAAAAATAGTAATGGTAACCAAAAGTGAAGAGGAACACATCATGGAAGAGGCTATCGGTTCCCAAATTGCAGATTACATCCTAAAACCTGTCAATCCTAACCAGATCTTACTTTCATTAAAAAAGAACCTTCAGCAGGAAAATCTTGTAGAACAAAAAACTATTTTACAATACCAACAAGAATTCAGAAACCTTTCTATGGAACTTTCTTATTTAAGAACCTACCAGGACTGGGCTGAATATTATAAAAAGATACTAAGCTGGGAAATCAAGTTCGATAAAGTGGCAGATAATGAATTTGCGGATCTTCTACAATCTCAAAAGGAGGAAGCTAATATTCAGTTTGCCAAGTTTATTGAAAAAAATTATGCAGACTGGCTTACTGATTCTGATAAACCCCTGATGAGCCATACCCTTTTTAAGGAAAAAGTAAAGCCTGAGGTTGAAAAAGAAAAAGTTCTTTTATTAATGGTTGATAACCTTCGTTACGATCAATGGAAAGTGGTTGAGCCATTATTTACAAAATATTACAATAAAATTTCGGAAGATTATTATTACAGTATCCTTCCAACTGCTACACAATATGCAAGAAATTCCTTCTTTGCAGGTCTGATGCCATCGGAAATTGAAAAACGTTTCCCTGATAAATGGTTTAATGACAATGAAGAAGGAAACAAAAATGAGTTTGAACGTGACTTCCTGGAAGATCAGATGAAGAGAATAGGTCTTGGATCCAAGTCTATGAAATACCTTAAAGTATTGAACGCTGATTTTGAAAGAAAGATCTACGATGATTTCAATCAGCACAAGAACAATGATCTTTTGGTGATTGTTTACAACTTTATTGATATTCTTTCTCACGCTAAGACCGATAATCATATTGTAGACCAGCTTATCCGTGATGATAAAACTTTCCGTTCTTTAACGCTTAATTGGTTTGAAAATTCTTCTTTATTGAAGATTATTAAAACAGCAGCTGAAAACGGTTATAAGTTAGTGATTACCACTGACCACGGAACAGTTTATGTTAAAAAACCAAGCAAAGTAGTGGGTGACAGAGAAACCTCTACTAATATCCGATATAAAACAGGTAAAAGCTTAACGTATGATGACAGTGATGTTTGGGCGATTACCAATCCGGAAAAACTTTTCCTTCCAAAAGGAAATTTAAGTTCAAAATATATTTTTGCTAAAAACAATATATTCCTTGCTTATCCTAAGAACTACAATCATTTTGTAAATTACTATAAAGAAACCTACCAACACGGTGGAATCTCATTGGAAGAATGTATCATTCCTATCAGCATTTTAGAACCCAAGTAGTTTTTTTCATAGTTTATTTAATTTTGGGTTTAAAGCGGGAAAAATCAATTGATTTTTCCCGCTTCTTTTTTTATAGTCTGTAAGAGTTCCTATCTTCGTAAAAAAATAAAAAATGTTCATTATTTCACTTACGTATAAAGTACCTATTGAAAATGTGGAGCGCTATATTCCGGAACATAATTCCTTTCTTCAAAAACATTATGACTTAGGGTTTTTTATTGCTTCGGGAAGAAAAGAGCCAAGAACCGGGGGAATTATTATATGCAGAGCTGCTTCTAAAAATGAGGTTGAGCAGATTATCAAAGATGATCCTTTCCATATCCATCAAATAGCGGATTATGACATTACCGAATTTATTCCCTCGAAATACAACGAAAATTTTAAAATATTTATAGAAAACTAATGAAATTAATTACATACAATGTCAATGGAATCAGAGCCGCGTTTACCAAAGATTTCTTGGGTTGGCTTACAGCTGCAGATCCGGATATAATCTGTATTCAGGAAAGCAAAGCCGGAAACGACCAGATAGACATCGAAAGTCTTGAGAAATTAGGATACCACAGCTATTGGCATTCAGCAGTAAGAAAAGGCTACAGTGGTGTAGGAATTGCCTCCAAAGTAAAACCTAATCATGTGGAATATGGTTGCGGTATTGAAAGTTACGATAATGAAGGAAGAGTCATCCGTGCTGATTTTGATGGATTCTCTGCGATTTCAGTATACGTACCTTCTGCATCGAATATTGAAAGACTTGATTTCAAGATGCAGTTCTGCCATGATTTTCTTACTTATATCAAAAACCTAAAAAAGGAGATTCCCAATCTTATTATATCAGGAGATTTTAATATCTGCCACGAGGCGATTGATATTCACAATCCTGTTGGCTTAAAAAACGTTTCTGGATTTCTTCCTATGGAAAGAGAGTGGATGACCGATTTCATCAATGAATGTGAATTGATTGACAGTTTCAGATTTTTCAACAATGAGCCTGATAATTATACATGGTGGAGCTACAGACAAAATTCAAGGGAAAGAAATAAAGGCTGGAGACTGGATTATAATTTCACTTCTTACAGTTTAAAGAATAAACTTACCCGGGCTGCTATTCTAAAAGAGGCAGTACATTCAGATCATTGTCCCGCCTTATTGGAACTGGATGTATAATATACCTCCATATCTATCAACACAAAAGCCAGCTGAAATCAGCTGGCTTTTTTTAATTTAAATCATAAAATTAATCGACAATTTCATATTCGACCGGAATTGTACCATGGTTGATATCTCCGATCTCATCGAACGCTGCTTTAGACATGTCTAAAGATCTTGATGAATGGAAAGGTCCTCTATCATTAATCCTTACTATTACCTCTTTCCCATTTTTAAGGTTTGTTACCTTAACATTTGTTCCAAATGGAAGCGTTCTGTTTGCTGCAGTAAACTTTGAGTTATCAAAGATTTCTCCGCTAGCAGTTTTTCTACCGTTAAATTTATCGTGGTAGTACGATGCATAACTTGTTTTTTTCGCATCTAAGGCATTACTTGTAAATGAGTAAACACCTAAGGTTGAAATCATCATTATGATTACGAGAATGAATCTTTTCATCATTTTGAACTTTTATTGGTTTTGACAGGGCAAAAGTATCAGGAATCTCATTAACTCCCTATTTCAATTGTTAAAAACTGTTAATAAAATCTAAATTAAATGTTAACTAACCCTGCAACCTCCTATGAATAGAGATTTTAAAGACCATTGTTAAAAAGTGTTAAAAAAATGAGTTAAATGTTAATTTAATTAACTAATTTATGCATAATTCAAATAAAACCAAAACACAAATAATTAATAACCAATAACTTACAAAAACGTAAAATATTAATTAAATGTATAAAACTAATTTTTGAAAGACTAAAAATGTTAAGAGTCTCTACAGCATAAAATAGCTGATAGAATAGCTCTAACGTGACAAATTTTAATTCTAAGGAATTATTTTAACAGCAATATTAGGTTCAAAATTTAAGGTTAATTAATTATTACCTCAAATCATATCCTATTTTTATTCATTATTTATTTAAAAGATCAACTTCTCTTGGTAATTCTCTTTCAAAAATAAGGGTTAAGAATCAGATGAAAAAACTTTTTGCAAGAAAAGTAAACAAGTCTCTTATATGTATATACAATATGCTTCATCTATTTCATATGAAAATCTTATCCCTAAAAAGCATCAAATTATATTTAATACAGTATTTCTTTCCAATTCATTTTTAATTGGTTTTAAAAGGCCATTATCAAATCTTCTCCATTACGAAACCTATCTCTTGAAACGTAAACAATCTAAGTATCCTATATATCAGTAATTAATTCATAACATACTTAAATACCAAAAAATCAAATTAGAATCAATTTTTCTTATTCTTTTAATTTTAACCAGGATTTATTTTAAATGATATCTTGTTCTGATTCTTATCTAATTAACATGAGAGGTATTCTAAATAAAACGTTATCAAAGGATAAAAACCAACGAACTAGCTGCTGGTTTTAATTTGCAATAAAATACTTTTATGCTCTTTCAATTCGACACGGTCATAAAATATTCTGATAACATTTGGGCGGATTAAATAAAAAAACCGATGAAAATTAAATCATCGGCTTCTATAAGTTATAATTAATCAAAAATTAATTGTTTGTTTTTGTATACTCTACAGTATAGTTATATGTTCCTGCAGGATAAACTACAGACATACTTGGTGACCCTGTTACAAAAGAACCATCAGCGGCATATGAATATACACTGTTTGAGTATACATTATTTGTTCCTGACTGATAAATTGTTATTCTATAAAGGCTTCCCGGGCTTGCAATTGCAGCCTGGTTTGAATAGGCTGTAGGAGCTGTAGAAGTTCCACTCGTGGTGAAGGTTCCTCTCTTAGCATATATCTGATTTCCGTTGATTGCTGTATTTGTAGTTGTTTCAGCAGTAGCGATATTCACTCTTGGGCTTGATCCTATTGGCAACCATCTTCCTGTTGAAACAGCAGCACTCCCTGTAGCAGTACCTGCTACTATAGGGTTAGAGAAATAATAAAAACCTGGAGTTACAGCAGAAGCAACAGTTGGATTATTAGTCCCTGTTAACGTGTTCCCTGTTCCTGTATTGTAAACAATCATTCCATCAAAACCTGTAGGAAAATTGATTCCATCCACATTGTCTGTTTTAAATACCCATGTAGTAAGATTAGTTCTTGGATATACTAACCCTTTACCATTTGTATTAGATGAATTGGCACTTGGATCGAAATTTGAACTTGCGTCCAAGAATACATTCTCATCTGTAACTGTAGAAACAGGTTGCTGGTTAGTTGCAATCTGAGCATGGGATAAATTAGATGAAAGGAAACAAAATATGCTAAATAATACTATTTTTTTCATTGTATTGGATTTTTAAATATTAGTTATACGATATTGAAACCCATTTTGTACCATCAGACACAAATTGTTTTCCTCTAAATTGTAGAACAGTAGCAGTACCTGCAAGTGCAACACCATTTGCAGATATTACAGTAACCGTAGTTGCTGATGTATTCTGATTCGAGATTACCACTACTCTACCTGCATTTGTAGCATCAGCAGCAGGTAATGTTATTGTAACTCCTGCAGCAGCAGCTGTTACAATAAGGAAGTCACTATTAGCAACTGTATAAGCAGCACCGGTAACAGATGCAGTAGTCCCTACAATACCTTCGTATCTTTGAGTTCCACCACCACCTACAGGTTTCCAAACGTTATTCCCATTTGTACCATCATAATAATAAAATCCATTAGCTGTAACATTAACTGTTTTACCAGTTCCTGTACCTCCTAGTGCGTTAATAAATACAAGCGCTCCATTTTGAGCACTCGCCGCAGTAGCATTACCATTAGCATAAGCTGCAGTTTTGGCTTCAAGATCAGCTCTTGATAGACGAGGGACTAATAAGGCATCAGGTCTAGTAGCATCCGGTACTAGCTACTACATCTAAAGTCGCGGCAGGTGTGGTTGTGTTAATCCCCACTCGCCCCTGCTGAGCCTTTGAAAGAGCCGTAAAGGCAACGAGCATCGTCGCTGTTAATAAAAATTTTTTCATAAGTTTTTAAAGATTTTAATTACATTATTTTTCATCAATATTTCCAAAAGGAAAATGAATACCAACTTGCGATTATTATATTATACTAATACAATTTACAAAAACATTTTTTTGTAAATTTTAGCCAATTTTAACAAATAACTTATTGATAGCACATGATTTAAAAACATTGCTTATGGCGCAAATTTAAGACATAATTTTCTAATTTTCATACTTTATAAAAGAAAATTAAAAATTCTTAATACACAAATCAACAAAATATTGAAAATCAACTATATAAAAACATTAATATGAATTATTTTTTGTTAAATTTAATTAATATTTCATATTTTATTCTTCAAAATACAAAACTTTTCGTTCTGATTAATAATGGTTTATATTTTTATATTAATTCACCATATAGGTCAAATTCTTCAGCCGAAGTAATCTTCACATCTGCGAATTCTCCAATGGAAATATACGTATCCTCAGCTGACACCAAAACGGTATTATCTACATCCGGAGAATCATATTCTGTTCTTCCAATAAAGTAGTTTCCTTCCTTACGATCAAACATACATCTGAACACTTTCCCCACTTTTTCCTGGTTCTTTTCCCATGAAATCTGAGATTGCAGTTCCATGATCTCTTCTACCCTTGCTTCTTTTACTTCCTGTGGAATATCATCTTCCAATACATAAGCACCGGTATTTTCTTCATGAGAATAAGTGAAGCATCCCAATCTGTCAAATTTCTGTTCTCTTACCCAATCTTTAAGTTCCTGGAATCTTTCTTCAGTTTCTCCCGGATATCCTACAATCAGGGTTGTTCTGATTGCCATATCAGGAACTTTCTCTCTGAATTTTCCTAAAAGAGCATCAGTCTTTTCATGGGTAGTTCCTCTTTTCATAGATTTCAACAAATCAGAATTGATATGCTGAAGAGGAATATCTATATAATTACAAACTTTAGGTTCTTCACGGATGATATCCAAAACATCTTCAGGAAAACCGCTTGGGAAAGCATAATGAAGACGAATCCATTCTACTCCTTCTACTTTTACCAATTCTTTCAGTAAGTCTCCCAATGCTCTTTTTTTGTAAATATCCAACCCATAATAAGTAAGGTCCTGAGCAATAAGAATTAATTCTTTCGTTCCTTTTTTCGCAAGTTTTTGAGCTTCAGAAACTAACTTTTCAATTGGAGTGGAAACGTGCCCACCTCTCATCAAAGGAATTGCACAGAAAGAACATGGCCTGTCACATCCTTCTGAAATTTTTAGGTATGCATAATGTTTTGGTGTAGTCGTTAATCGCTCTCCTACTAATTCATGCTTATAGTCTGCTCCAAGATGCTTTAATAATAAAGGAAGATCTCTTGTACCAAAATACTGATCTACATCAGGAATTTCTTTTACCAAATCCGGTTTATATCTTTCGGAAAGACATCCTGTAACGAATACTTTTTCTACTTCACCTCTGTTTTTAGCCTCTACATAATCTAGAATGGTATTGATTGATTCTTCTTTAGCATTATCAATAAATCCGCAGGTATTAATAACCACAATATCTCCGCGATCTTCATGAACCACTTCCTTCCCATTGGCTTTCAACTGGCTCATTAATACTTCAGAGTCATATACATTTTTGGAACATCCAAGTGTAACTACATTGATTTTTTTCTTCCCTACAGATTTTGTACGCATCTTTTTGATTTTGAGTCTGCAAAGATACAAAATATTAAAGAGTTAGGCTTACAAAAATAAAAACCACTTTAAAAAAGTGGTTCTCAGTATTATACTTTAAAAGTTTTTTTCTTTAAAGCCAGGGGCATTCTGGTCCTTATCTGAAAGCAAAGCATCTTTTTCATCAATTTTCCAATCTATATCAAGATCAGCATCGTTATATTTCACACTTCCTTCAGACTCTTTATTATAAAAGTTATCACATTTATAAGAGAATACTGCATGGGTACTCAATACGGAAAAACCATGTCCAAAACCTCTTGGTACATAAAGCTGTAATTTGTTTTCCGCAGAAAGTTCAATTCCAAACCATTGGCCAAAAGTTGGAGAATCTTCTCTAAGATCAACTGCTACATCCCATACACTTCCTTCAAGGCATGATACTAATTTGGCCTGGGCATGTTCGCCTTTTTGAAGATGAAGCCCTCTTAGAACGCCATAAGAAGACTTGGAAATGTTGTCCTGAACAAAATGTCCGTTCATTCCTGTAAGTTCTTCAAACTTTTTCTCGTTGAACTTTTCAAAAAAATACCCTCTATCGTCTTCGAAAATAGTAGGTTCTATAATGTAACAATCTTTAAGTGGAGTTTCTTTAATTTTCATAATAGTCAGAAAATTTTATTTTAAAATAGTTATTAGGGTTCTCAATAGGATTTTGATATCATTGCTGAAAGATATATTTTCCAGATAATCCAGATTCATTCTTACTTTATGTGGAAATAATACTTCATCATTATATTGCAACGGATCTTTCTGCATCTTAAGAATATTTTCTTCATCCCTGTATACAATACTGGCTTCACATGTCAACCCAGGTTTTAATTCCAGTACCTTTCTATCTACGCCTTTAAGTTTATCATAATATCCTTCAATATCGGGTCTCGGCCCCACAAAACTCATATCTCCTTTTAAAATATTGAACAATTGGGGAAGTTCATCCAGTTTTAATTTTCTGAGAATTTGCCCTGTTTTTGAACAGGTCCTTTTTTTCCCATGAATGGTTTTAAACTTAAAAATCGTAAAAGTTTTTCCATACTGACCAACTCGTTTTTGAAAAAAAACACCATTGGAAGATGTATCTAAACTAGCAATAATGAATAAAATAATCAGCAGTGGTATCAGAAAAACAGTCAACATTATCGCAAGGATAAAATCAAAAACAGTTTTCCAATATGTATACTGATTCATTTATTTCTAAAAATTAAGATCCGAAGAATGTTTTTATGACATTTGATATTCTTACTCTATCTTCATCAGATAAATTAGAACCTGAAGGTAAACATAATCCGTTATCAAATAATTCTTCTGCTACTTTTCCCCCATAATAAGGTGCATTGGCAAAAACCGGCTGAAGGTGCATTGGCTTCCACAAAGGTCTGGATTCAATATTATCTTCAAGGAAAGCTAAACGAAGCTCTTCACGGGTTTTTCCTGTAACTTCAGGATCTACGACGATGGCGGAAAGCCAATGGTTAGAGTAATAATCAGCATCTGGTTCAGAAAAAACAGTTACTCCATCAATGGTAGCGAATAAATCTTTGTAAAATTCATGCATTGCTCTACGTGCATCAACACGACTTGACAGAACTTCCATTTGTCCTCTCCCAATACCTGCCGTTATATTCGACATTCTGTAATTGTAACCGATATGTGAGTGTTGATAATGAGGTGCATTATCTCGTGCCTGAGTTGATAAAAAAACCGCTTTATCTTTATCTTCCTGAGAACGGCAAACTAATGCTCCACCTCCGGAAGTGGTAATAATTTTATTTCCATTGAAGGATAATACTCCAAAACGTCCGAAAGTTCCGGCTGCTTTTCCTTTGTAAGTTGAACCTAATGCTTCAGCAGCATCTTCAATGACAGGAATATTATATTTTTCGGCAATAGCAGAAACTTCATCCACTTTATAAGGCATTCCATATAAATGAACCGCTAAAATAGCTTTAGGAGTTTTCCCTTTTGCAATTCTGTCTTGTATGGCTTCTTCCAATGCTTTTGGACAAAGGTTCCAGGTTTCAGTTTCTGAATCTACAAAAATGGGAATTGCCCCTTGATATGCAATAGGATTTGCTGTTGCAGAAAAGGTCATGGATTGACAAATAACTTCGTCTCCATACCCAACACCCAATTCAATTAAAGCCAAATGAATTGCAGCAGTTCCCGCAGATAATGCCGCTACTTTTACCTCTGCATTTAAAAAATTCTCTAAATCTTCTTCAAATCCATTAACATTAGGTCCAAGTGGAGCCACCCAGTTTGCATCAAATGCTTCGTGAATATATTTTAATTCTGTTCCTCCCATATGGGGTGAGGATAACCATATTTTTTCTGACATCTGTTTTTAATTTTTACTTCTATATAAAGGGAAAAACCCACTATTTTTATCTGTTACCGATTCGGAAAGCTTATTATATGTTTCTAAATCAATGATGTATTGCCAAACCTTAAACATACATTGTGTCTTTGAAAAGCTGGCTTTAAATAAGAAAAGAGAGTCTTCATCACTACCTCCTGCCCCTCCACCTAAATGTAAAGCAGCCATTTTATATTCATTCCCTAAAAGTCTGGCTTCATCTAACAGTAGCTTCATTGGTGTATTTCGAAGATATTCTCCCGTAGTACCTGATAAATGGTACTGCATAATATTATTGGTCATCGTGAAAATACCTCCAGCTACTATTTTGCCCTCATGCTTAGCCAAAAGTAATTTACTATCAAAATCATTATTATTTAGAAAAGCATGAAAATATTCTTTTGTAAAAAAATAACTTGGTAGTGCATTTACTCTGTGCATTGTTTCATAATAAATTTCAACAAAAGCATCAAAATCAGCACTGGTTTTAGCTTCTTCAACGGTGAAGCCATTTCTTCGCAATTGATTTATTTGTGACTTATTTGACTTTCCATATAATGCTCGTTGTTGATCAATTGGAAGTGTCAGATCTATTGAAATTGTCTTATTAACATTAAGTATTTTTCCAAAATTTTCAAAAAAATGATCTTGGTCAATTAAAGGATGTAATCTTGAAAATGCACAAACAATTGAATTTTCTATACAGTATCTATCAAATTCTTTTTTGAAAAATTCTTTAAGATCTGAACTGAAATTAAAATCTTTTATGTTAGAAATAGGACCCGCATAACCATACACTGAAGTACAATCATAAAAACCTGTTTCTTCAATAGGTCTTATTACTAATGGTAATGCTACAAATACATCATCTTCATATGCTACAAACAATTTGCTATCAAAACCATTATCTATTGTATGATAAAATGCAGTATGGTGAAAATCATAAGCAGAGGATGCTTTTACAATTTGATTCCATTCAGGTTGCAATTTATCTATAACTTCAAATCTATACATTTTCAAAAAAACTATTTACTTTATTTGCTATATATTCTATTTCCTGTTCGGAGTATCTAAAATCCATATGAATATTTAAAATTCTGGATTCAAGATCTATATCTTTACTATTAAGCTGATTAGGCCATAACACAGCAGGAAAAACTTTATTATCAATTAAGAACTGTCTGAGCTGATTCCTATTATTTGGATCTTTAAATATTAATAATAAACAGAAACGGCTCGGAATAACTTCAAATTTACTTGATTTTTTAATTAAGCCAGCTCCTAAGCTAATATTATCTCCCGTTTTTCTCAAAATTTCTTCAACCGGAAATGTTGAAAGTATTAATTCTGCCTGCGACGGCATGAGCGAATCAGTCAGAGGATCTTTAAAAGTATCTTCCGCTTCTAAATAGTATCTTCTATATAAATCATTATTTTCTAAATTGTTAAGTAGATACTCTTCTTTTAAAAACATAGCTGATAAAACTTTTATATATGTTTTTTCAGCTAAAGTGGTATAATCAGGATCTGTATCAATATTTTCACCATGTTTATACTTACACATTCCCCCTATTCCTAACGGCAACTGTTTACGGAGAGATGCAAAACAATAATCTGCAGTTGACTTATTGAAACCTGCTAAATCATGTGTCAGGTCATCAATGATGACTGTATTGCGTAAGTGTGTTAAATCAGCTTTAATTTGTCCAAAATACAAAACATTAACAATTACACTTTGGGAATCATCTTCCCAAATTACTTTGTTATTTGCCTCCGGGTTATAATCATAATACAAAATCTCGATATCCAGATTAGCAAAAAAACCGACTACTTCATGGCAATAATAACTGGGGAAACCTACTTTATTCCAGTTATACGTCTTTATTCCGAATTTAAGTAAGTTATATAGAGCTACCCTTCCGGAAAAATACAGATGGTAATTATCATTTTTCTCAAAAAAATTTTCACTTTTATTTTGAGAATGTATATAATGAAAACCGGAGCCAAATTCTTTATACATATCTATTTTTGCCAATAATTATTTATTTTTTATCAGATCAAAATAATCATCTCTGGTTATTCCCACTATCAGCTCATCCCACCACTGATTCTTTCTAAAGTATGCATTCTTTTTAGTTCCTTCAATAACCCATCCACATTTTTTTGTATAAACTCCTATGGAAGGTTCATTATTTGCAATAATAGTTGTATCAAGTCTCATTAAACCAAGTTCTTCAAAGGCGTATTTATTCATGGTCATCACAGTATCTACACCATATCCCTTACCTCTCATATCTTTATCACCCAATAACATTCCAGTAGAAGCACGTCTATCTTTCCAATTAATGTCGACAATATTGACCATACCTATTAATCCAAATTCTTCTGTATCAATAGCAAAACGTTGATTATTGGAATTAAGATTAAAGTTGTTAAACCACTTTTGTTGATCCTGCATACTAGAAGGAAAATGCCATCCGCCAAGCTTATAATTAATTTCGGGATCATTAGACCATTTGTGAAGTAATTCTAAATCTTTGTCTTCTATTGCTCTTAAAACAACCTTGTTACCTTTAATATTCATATTGCTATTTTTTGAAATTATTCTTACTAAGATTTTTACTTATTCCTAAATCATCAACTTCATCCACTGTTTGACCATGAACTATTGTTGAAGATTTAAAAAGCACAGACTTTATAGTCATTAATATTATTTCTAAGTCTAATTTTAATGATACGTGATCAACATAATAAACATCATTATTAAAACGCTCTGAGAATTTCATTTGATTACGACCTTTAACCTGTGCTAATCCTGTAATACCCGGACGGACTTCATGTCTTCTTTTATGATGATCGTTATATAATCCTAAATATTCAGGAAGCAACGGTCTTGGTCCTATTAATGCCATGTCTCCTTTTAGAACATTTATTAATTGTGGAATTTCGTCCAAAGACGTTTTCCGTACAAAAGCACCAATTCCTGTTAGCCGATCAGCATCTTGTAATAAATCACCATTGGCATCTTTTTTATCATTCATTGTTTTGAATTTTATGATCTTAAAGATGCGCTCATTCATTCCTGGGCGAAGTTGAAAAAAGAAAGGCTTACCGTCATTAGCAAAATACAACCCAATAGTAACGATTATAAAAATTGGAGAAAGCAGTATTAGTCCAATTAACGCAGTAAAAAAATCAATAAAACGTTTGAAAAAATTTTTATACATTATTTTAATTTGCTAAATATCAAAAAATAAGATTTATCAACAGTATATTTATTAAGAAGCAGTTTTTCAGCATTATTTCCTAAAACAGACAAATCTTCATTTAACAGTTTGTTTAAACAATTTTGCATAGATTCCTGGTCTCCCGATAATACTTTATATCCGCATTCATTCTCTTCTACAATATCTCCAATGTCTGTATTCGGATCAGTTGCGACCAGTACAGGCATCTTCATTTCTAAATAAGATAACAAGCGTGAAGGAAAATTAGGAATTAAAAATCTTTTATCCAAGAATATCAATCCAATATCACATGCTGCTAACATTCTATCATAATCTTCTTTAGGAAGGCTTTGTAAAAGTTTAGCATTTTTAGGTTGTTTTGCATCAAACCATTCTTTCATTCTTGCAAATTCTGTCCCACCACCAACAATCAGAAAAAAAGCTTCTTCATTTGTTGTTACTTCAATTGTTTCTAACAGAAAATCCAAGCCTTGAGGTTTGCCCAAGTTACCACCGTAAACAAATACTTTCCTGTCTGCAGGAATATTGTATTTTTCACGAATTGCTTTTTTCTCTTCATCTGAATAACTGAACTTTATAGGCTCAATGGTATTCGGATTCACCTCTACTTTTTTCGGGTTTACTTC
This sequence comes from Chryseobacterium sp. Marseille-Q3244, assembly GCF_940807095.1. Taxonomy (NCBI): domain Bacteria; kingdom Pseudomonadati; phylum Bacteroidota; class Flavobacteriia; order Flavobacteriales; family Weeksellaceae; genus Chryseobacterium; species Chryseobacterium sp. Marseille-Q3244. The sequence goes on from NZ_CALNWX010000013.1 coordinate 114,081, forward strand.
CGGATTATGTGTTAATACAAAACTGACATTTGCAGGGGACATACATCCTATGGTATCAGAAATCTGGTAAAGTTTTTTTTCTTTTTTTAAAAATTGTTTATGAATAAAACCACCTTCTTTCAACATCGCCATATCTACTGCGTTTTGAGGAAAAATATCCTTTAATAACAGATAGCTATAAGCATGATCCCGCTTTTTTATAAATTCAATTACTTTTGCGAACGTAATAGGAGGTGTTGAATACAACACCAAGTCAAATTTTTTATGAGCCAGATACTTTTTTATGGCTGACAAAAACTGAAATTCAATTGCCAAAGTACCAATACCTTTTTCAACAATATTCGTTTTTTGGATATTGAATGTTTTAACCTGAAGTATTGAAACTCCTTCTTTCTGTTTAAAATTCGTAGAAATTTTCTGACGTCTTTCTACAGGGGTAACAATGGTAACGTCATGACCTTCATCTCTGAACTTCCGCAACAGGTCCTGATAGATACCCCGCTGTTCAACCGAATCTATACTGGCTAACGTGAGAAAAACAACATTCATATTATCTTAAATTTCTTCGGACCAAACCGTTCTTTTGATATAATCTGTGTAAGAAATAATAATTCTTACTACTTTTTCTGAAACATTTGGCATCGAGTAATCTGCTACGGGTCTGAAGTTTCTTTCTTCATCTACTTTTTGCTGCAATACCTGAACTAATCCCTGCATAATTCTTTCTGGAGACAAACCAACCATCATTACAGATGCTTCTTCCATCGCTTCCGGACGCTCATGTGCCTGGCGAATATTTAAAGCTCTGAAATTTAAGATTGATGACTCTTCAGAAATGGTTCCTGAGTCTGATAGACATGCATAAGCATTCATTTGCAATGCATTATAATCGTGGAAACCTAGAGGTTTTAAAAACTGAATTTCAGGACGCATTTCAATTTGCATCTTGTTAATCATATTTTGTGTTCTAGGGTGTGTAGAAACAATAATCGGGTATTGATATTTTTCTGCAATAGCGTTAAGAGATGTCATTAATCCACGGAAATTCTTTTCAGAATTGATATTCTCTTCACGATGGGATGATACTACAAAGAATTTACCTTTTTCAAGGTTTAATTTTTCTAAAACATTAGAAGCTTTAATTTCAGGTAAATAATGATTTAAAACTTCAAACATCGGCGAACCGGTTTTGATAATTCTATCTGCCGGAAGCCCCTCTCTTAACAGATATTCACGGGCAATATCAGAGTAAGTAAGATTGATGTCTGCAGTATGATCTACAATTTTACGATTGGTTTCTTCAGGAACTCTTTGGTCAAAACATCTATTTCCTGCTTCCATGTGGAAAATTGGAATATGTCTTTTTTTAGCAGGAATTGCACAAAGACAAGAGTTAGTATCCCCTAAAACTAAGAAAGCATCGGGTTTCAACTCTTCCAAAAGCGGATCAATTTTAATTAAGATATTTCCTACCGTTTCAGTTGCGGTCTTACCAGCTGCCTCTAAAAAGAAATCAGGTTTACGAAGACCTAAATCTTCAAAGAAAATTTGGTTAAGTTCGTAATCATAGTTTTGTCCTGTATGGACGATAATATGTTCAACAGCTTCGGATGCATCCAAAGCTGATAATACTCTTGATAATCTAATAATTTCTGGACGTGTCCCAACGACCGTCATTACTTTTAATTTTTTCATTTTTATGTTTAGCTATTAAACAGTTTCAAAATAGGTATCTGCATCTTCCGGGTTGAAAGGCTCATCAATCCAGAAAATTGTATACAAATCTTCGTTTCCGATGTTTTTGATATTATGGGTATACCAAATCGGCATATCTACATAAGCAGGCTCTGTTCCATCTAAATAAAAGTCTAAGACTTCATTCGTATCAATTTTTCTTAATTGAATTAAAGCTTTACCCTTAATTACGGCAAATCTTTCAATTTTACGAGTGTGGTAATGATTTCCTCTGGTAATATCCGGAACTGTAGTTGAGAAAGAACATTGTCCACCAATTCCTAAACGAATTACTTCTACAAATGCACCTCTCGGATCTGTATGTTGTGTGAATTTAACTGGAAAATGAGTTTTATAATCCATATAAGAACGATAAGTGTTGAACAAATTATGTTCGAATTTATCTTTCAGGACTGGGATCTCTCCACCATCAAAATATTTTACTTTATAGTCATTCAATAAAGCTAATACTTCTGAAACTTTTTTAGTTGAAGTTGGCTCTATAAATAATTCCGGTTCACTTTTTTCTGATCGAATTTCGTTAATAATATTCATGACCAATTCCTGAACATAAATCAATTTAACTTCACCGTCATTTACTATTGTTGGCATTTCGCCATGTGTCAATTGATAACAAAAAGTAGCAACAAATGAATTATAAAAAGGTTTTCCAAAGGCTCCAAAAACATTTGGAATAATCAAACCGGTTACTTTCCCTCCATTTTCATTGGCCCAGTTTACAATGGCTTCGCGGCCCTCACGTTTTGATCTTCCATACAGATTATCTCGTTCTTCCTGTGTAGAAGACGAAATCAAAACATGAGCTTTAGAATGGGTTCTTTTTAACGATGCAACCAGCTTATTTGACAATGCAACATTTGTCTCATAAATCACTTGCTCAGAATCATGACGATTCATCGCTGCTAAATGTACAATTACATCACATTTTTTAGTGAATTCATCCAATTTATCGTCGTCTTCAAAGAATTCTTTTTGAAAATCAACCGTTTCAAATTCTTCTGGAAATAATCCCAAAGTATTGTATAGATGGCTTCCAACGAAACCTTTTTGTCCAGTAATTCCTACTTTTTTCATAGTTAATTTTTAAAGTAATCTAATGAGAATCGGTATTCGTCTTGGATTTCGCCCAAGGCATAATCTGCTAAAACCAGTAATTTACTTCCTTCTTTTTTTGCTTGAATTGCAGTTATATACCCTGCTGGAATATGCAGATAAGTTAAGGATTCGCAATCTAACTGATATTTCGTAATCATTAAATCTTTTGAAGGCTGAGTAAAGTCATCAATTTGGATCACTGACACTTCAAACTCCCCTTTCATACAAGCAAACCAACGTTGCTCTATTTTATGGCCTTGCCAGCCTCTTATAAACTCTGTAGAATGATTCTCTATGGTATAAATACGTTTAACTTCTGAAGCATCAAATTCATTATTGAAAGTGATAATTCCTCTCTCATCTTCATGTTTTTTACCAGCCAGAGTCATAATTTCTCGAATTTTAAATCTAATTAATATGGATATTGCATAACGTCTTCTCCAAAAATTTCTTTTCGAATAAGCGGTAGTTTAGAAATTAATTTTTTAAGCCCTTCAACTCCTTGCTGTTCTGTGTTATGAGAATGGTAATCTTCTATTTTAGAAACATCTTCTTCACCTTCCGAAAAATACTTAGCATAATTTAGGTCTCGATTATCAGCTGGAATACGATAAAAGTCTCCCATATCTTCTGCTTTAGTCATTTCTTCACGGGTACAAAGCGTTTCATATAGTTTTTCTCCGTGACGTGTTCCAATAATTTTAACAGGAACTTCTTTTCCTGTCATTTCGATTAATGCCTGAGCCAAATCTCCAATGCTTCCTGCTGGTGCTTTGTTTACAAATAAATCTCCCGGATTTCCATTTTCAAAAGCAAATAAAACCAAATCAACGGCATCTTCCAATGACATGAAAAATCTTGACATATTAGGATCTGTTATCGTAATAGGCTGCCCTTTTTGAATTTGATTTAAAAACAAAGGAATAACTGATCCCCGGGATGCCATCACATTGCCATAACGTGTTAAGCAAACTACAGTATCGGTAAGGTTTCTGGCCTCAGCAACTGCAACTTTTTCCATCATTGCTTTAGAAATACCCATGGCATTAATTGGATAAGCCGCTTTGTCTGTAGAAAGACATATCACTTTCTGAACCTTGTTGGCCGCAGCTGCCCGAATTACATTTTGGGTACCTTCCACATTGGTTTTTACCGCTTGCATCGGAAAAAATTCACATGAAGGAACTTGCTTTAAAGCAGCAGCATGAAAAATATAGTCTACACCTCGTGTCGCTGGTTCTACCGAACTATAATCGCGTACGTCACCGATATAGTATTTAATTTTATCATCCTTATAAAGATTTCGCATATCATCTTGTTTCTTCTCATCACGAGAAAAAATACGAATTTCTTTAAAGTGGTCTGTTTGTAAAAAACGATTCAAAACAGCTGTTCCAAAAGAACCTGTTCCACCTGTGATTAATAGTATTTTATCTTTTATTTGCATGTCTTAATTTAATAATTTAATCAATTGATTTATTTCATTTTTAATGATTTGCTGTGTTGAATGTACGTTATTTTTTATACTTTCTACCAATGCGAGATAAATACTTTTTTCTTCAAAAGGATCAAAAGTAACACTTGGTTCGCATACCTGAAACATATAAGGTAAATTAGCACCAATCACTTTACAGCCACATTCTATAGCTTCTACAATACCTAGCCCAAAGCTTTCTTCCAAAGATGGAAAAACTAAATACTCGGTTTTATTATATCGTTCTATTAACTGTTCTCTTTTAACAAATCCTAAATTAACGATAGGATATCCTTGGTTTATTTTCTCTTGAATGAATTCTCCCAGAGAAATAAATGTGCCAAGGTCCACTGTTATATATAATTTCCCTCTTTTTGTTTCATCATAAAATTTGCAAAATGCATTTAACAACCGGATATGATTTTTATGTGGAGCTCCTGCACTTACATAAATATATGAATCAGCTTCCCTCTGATCTTCTTTATTTATTAAATCCTCGTTTGGATAAAATGGCAGTGTTACTACATTATCAGCGTTAAATGTATATTTTTTCAAAAAGCTTTCTTTCATCAAATTGCTTTGCACTAAAAGAAAATTTGTATTCTTCAAAAATTTAGAAAAAATAAGGGATTTTACTCTAAACAATAATCTTTGGGAAATATTAAATTCTTTCGGAATAGTAAGAAATAATTTCTGTTGAAGATAGGTGTAAACTGGTATATTTAACCGAATCGTTGGAGGTAAATTTCCAAAACAGAATACTTTAGTAAACTTTTGAGAATTATTCTTATAAAACGTATGTCTGTTAGATAAGGATGCTTTTAAATACTGCTTTCGATCAGATGGAATGTAGCCAAAATCATTTGAACATCTTTCATCAAAGAGATAAAAAACTTCCAATTTATGATCCACTAACTTCTGAACTAAATAATCAAGAAGAACTTTCCCCCCGCCATTGTTAATATACAAAGCATCAATTAATAACATTATTATTCAAAATTGTGTTTACATTTGACTCTATCTCATAATTCCTGGCTGCATTGTATTTTAATTTTTTAAAAATACCTAGCTCTTTAGCTGCAACTATTTTAAGATTTTTCTGGTTCCCCTGACTTGTATATGCCATACATCCTTCAGAAATATTGTAGATGGATGTTTTGGGAATATAGAAATCAGTTTCAAAATTAACAAATCGCATATTATTGAAGGAATAATTTCCATTAATTACATCATTATTAATTTGCTTTACACCATATTTTCCTGAGCCAAGATAGCAATTGTCTATAATAACATTACCAGAACCATTTAAACCAAATCCTATTTCAGTTGTTTCAATATGGCAATCTCTAACTTCTGTGGATGCACCACATAAAATAGCGATTCCTCCTTCTGCATATCCTTTATTTCTTGGGGTACCAATCTGCTCAATATCCACTCTCTGGATCATCAGTCTTGAGCCCTTTTCTTCTATTCCTATTTCTGAGCAATTTGTAATTATTCCATCTGTAATTGAAGTAAAATAACTTCCATTTTCAAAAACAATTCCTTTTCTACATGCACCAATATAGAAATCGCGTATTTTATTATTTACAGATGTAGCTCCTTTAATTCCAATATCAAAGTTTGAAATCCTCAGTTTTTCAAGAAAATAAAAATTTGAATTATTAAGTATAAGACCTGCCGTAGCTGCTTTATTGGTTCCTTTGATGCTTAATTCACTTACTTTAGCACTTGAAACATCTTTATAAGGTGACAGTCTGATTCCATCAGCTAAACAGTTGATAACTGTTGCATTAATTCCTTCTCCGGTAATACTGATAAAAGGATCTTTTACTTCAATTGCTTTACTTGTTTTATAGATTCCTTTTGGAATAAATAAAGTTCCACCTTCAAAAGCTGCAAGATAATCTATTGCTTTCTGAATACCTGTAACATCATCATTTTTACCATCTCCCTTGCTTCCAAACCATTTTGCATTCACATTCCCAGAGAAACTTCTTTTATATACCTGTCCTTTTATATTGATAAAGATAACCTGGTCTGCTTTATAGTTTTTAGGAAGTTGCCCATTATATTTCTCAAAAGCAAAAACTTCATTCACATTCTCATCCAGGAGAAATACTTTGTCTGTTGTATTAATATTCTTACTATTTTGTACAGCATCATTAATCGACACATACTTAATATCTTGAGAAAAACAAAATGTAATATTAAAAAGCAAAATGATTAAACCGATATTTTTCATACACTAAGTAATTATGTGTTCAATTTATATTATCCAACTTCAACTGGTAATTCTTTATTAAAAATAGATTTATAAGGAATATACAAATCTTTGTATGCGAAAATAACGCCATAAAACTTGAATGCTAAATAGACAATCAACAACAGCAACACTAAGTTTTTGACTATTTTGTTTTTGGTCTGTAAAATTAATATCGGGTACAGGAAGATTTGAAATATTTCATAATATCCTGAAAAACGAATTAAAGCAACAGAAATAGGGACAAATAGAATAAACAGTACCACACTCATAAGATACAGATTAAATATTCCTCTGAATTGTGCATTCTCATAATTTTTAAATAAAAAAACGATGAAAATTAAAATCAGGAAAAGTCTGTAGGAGACCCCTCTGATCATGGTCTCCATAGGTGAATAACCAGATCCAAAAGCTTCATCTGTTCCTGCTTCCATATAAACGTTACTCCTTTCCGACAGAGATCCCAAGCCACTGCTTCCTATGGTAGTAAGTAATGAACCGGCAACAGATGTTAAAGCAAAGCTACCAATTAAGACAATTATAATCTGTTTTCTTGAAAGATTAAGGTTATATATCCAATAAGCAGGGAAAAAGATTAATGCGGATTTATGAAAAAGCATCGCAATAAATACCGTCAATAAAAACAGATATAATTTCCTTTGAATGATAAAATGTAAGGCTAAAACACAGATTGAAACAGCAATTGCCTGTCTTACAAAAAACACACTGGCAAGCGATACACTAAACCAAACCAAAACTGAAAATACTGGTGCTTCAGAATACTTTCTTATGACATAAAAAAAGCAAGAAAAAATGATTGAGGCCTCAAAAAATAATAGCACAGAATAATCTCCTGTAGTAGAATAAATAAGTGTATTAAGTTTTATAAACAAAAACTCATACATCATTTGCAAGTATTCGTTACTTGCAATATTTTCGAAGATAAATTTATATGCAGCCCAGTCTGTTCCTCTTTCCCATCTCAAAAATGACAGCAGATAGAACACTGAAATTATAGGAATTACAGCTATTTTCCCAAACTTTTTCCCAAAATTCATTTCGGAAAAGGACAGCAAACTAATTAATCCAAAAATTATATATAAATACATATTGTGACATTCATTTTCTAAACAGCCTTAATTGGATAATTAATATTTTTCCAATTAAAAATGCTTTTTAATTCTTTGAAATCTTTTATTGTTTCTAAACTGATTTCATGCTTGATAACCTTTCTGATAATACTTTCCATTTCATCAGTATCTTCACATAAATATCCTATTTCTCCATATGAACAAATATGATTGAAGTACTTATTTTTAATAGCGATTACCGGTTTTTCGTGATTGACTGCATCAAAAATTGCTCCACTGGCAGTTAACTGATACTGGTTTTGATCATAAAAAAACAGTATAGCGTTCAATCCTTTAATTGCTTCATTATATTCATTCGTGGGTATTATGGTATCCGCTTTTGCTATAAAATTAATCAATGGAAAATCTTCTGTATGATAACCATGTCTGCCAATCACATATAATTCCAATTTCTTCTCCATAATAAGATCTTTCAAACTTTCGGAGAGCTTAATAAATTTAAGCATTCCTTTATTTTCTCCTACGGCACCTACAATTCCCATTTTTATTGGTAATGAAGACTGTTTTTCAGCAGATACATCCTTAAAAAAGTATGGATGCTCCATACTCACAAAGGCTCCACTATTTTTAGGATATAATTCAATAAGCTTTTCACGAATTGATTTTCCTAGTGCAATAATCTTAATATTATCTGAGATCTTACTGTTAAAAAACCTTTGAAGAAGTTTCTTATACACAAAGATCGGTTTATTTTTAGGTACATTCTGAATTAAGTACTCCAATTCACCATGAGCAACTATTGTAAGATTGATCTTAAAAAGATTGGAAAGAAGATTGAAATATAAAGTTCCAAATTCATTTAAATTTGCTAGAACAATATCTTTATTTCTGTATCTTAACAGCAGGAAGAACAGTAAAAAACCCGCATAAATTTTTCGTAAAAAAATATGATATGATTTTTTTCCTTCCAGTATCTTAACCTTTTTAAATTCTACTTTACCGGAATTGTAGCTAATATTATTGCTTACCAGAATCTTCTTTAAATTTTCATAACTGGACTCTGAAGATAAATATATAATTTTTTCAAATCTTGCTTCTAAAATTTTAAAAAAAGCGGCATTGAAAACTTCGTGAAAATTTCCAATTGAATTTGAATCAATAAAAACAGTGCTTTTTTTCATTAAAAATAAGATTTAAAATTTGCTTTTAGGAAAGCAAACTTTTCTTTGGTTGTATATTGCTTATTCGCTAGTCTTCCGAATGTTGCAAAAAAATCCAGGAAAATATACTTATAGTAGTTTTCTCTATCGTGCTTTTTTAAGTATCGGTTTCTGCTTTGGTGTATTACAGTTCTTTTGAAATTAGAAACAGTTGCCCCCAAATCACTACCACCTTCTAAATGTATAATTTTTGTGGTTGTTAAAATATAATTTTTATATCCAAGATTTACCAATCTTTTCTGTAAATCTGTTTCTTCATAATATAGAAAAAAATTTTCATCAAAGCCGCCAATATC